>NZ_AUCK01000006.1 GCF_000429725.1 Alkalicoccus chagannorensis DSM 18086
GATAGTTGGGGGCTCTCCCCCTGCGAAAGTAGGACGCTGCTGGATACCGAAGGCCGTTGGGCCGCCCGGAAGGGCGGTGCAGCGGTCTTTTTTTGCTTTCAGCCAAAGGTCTATATTCTCATCTAAAGAAGGCGTCGTCCTGCTTCGCTGCGGGAAGTTCACTTTTCTTTTGGAAACCGATAATTTGATGATTAACAATGTACGGATTGTGGAATAGTACACAACGGTCCTTCCCCATGCACACTCATTTTTATAAACCGAATGTGTTGCAGAATCCCGCATTTTCGTTATAATGAAGTTATAGTCAAATATAGTCAAAGTCAGAATCTGCGTATACTGCCGGAAGCTGAGCGGATGACGGGGAGGGGGATGCGATGAGAAATATATCAGATGTAATTGAGCAGTATTTAAAGCAGATTATAGAAGGAAATGAGAAGCCGCTTATCGAAGTAAAGAGAAGTGAGCTGGCGGACCAGTTCGACTGTGTTCCGTCCCAGATTAATTATGTCATTCGAACGCGGTTTACTGAAGAAAAGGGCTACGTGGTTGAAAGTAAACGCGGCGGCGGTGGATATATCCGTATTATTAAAGTGTCCCTCGACCACCAGAGGGATTTGTATGAGCAGCTGATGGACCTTGTCGGGATTAGTATGACCCAGCCGGCTGCAGAAAATATGATTCAACGTCTGTATGAAGAAGAAGCAGTAACAGACCGGGAAGCGAAGCTGATGAAAGCGGTCATGGACAGGGAAGTACTTGCGGCCCCGCTGCCGGCGAGAGATCAGTTCCGTGCAAGACTGATGACAGCCATGCTTCGCACCCTTAAATTTAAAACGTCTGATTGAATGAAGGGAGGAGTACGGCATGCTCTGTCAAGAATGCGAGGAGCGGGAAGCTTCGCTTCATTTTACGAAAATTATCAACGGCGAAAAAACAGAAGTACACCTCTGCGGTGTCTGTGCGAAAGATAAAGGAGACTACCTTCCGGGAGGAAAAAGCTTTTCCATTCATCAGCTGCTTTCCGGTCTGCTGGACTCCGGCCAGGGCAAGCAGACGAAGCAGGAAGGAACGAGGCAGGCAAGGCAGCGCAGGCCGGAGCTGAAGTGCGGTACGTGCGGAATGACGTACCGGCGTTTTGCAGAGGTCGGGCGTTTTGGCTGCGCAGACTGCTATGAACAGTTTGATGAGAAACTCGATCCGGTTTTCCAGCGGATTCATGGAAGCACCCAGCATACCGGCAAAGTGCCGAAGCGAAAAGGCGAGGACATGCACGTCTACCGGGAGCTTGAGTCACTGAGACAGCAGATGCAGCAGAAAATCGAAGAGGAAGAATTTGAGGAAGCTGCTTCGCTCCGGGACAAAATCCGCGGGCTGGAAGAGTCCCTGAAAGAGAAGGGAGGCGGTGCATCATGACGCTTCGTTCCTTTATGCAGGAGGCAGTGAGTCCATGGATGAAAAACGAGGGGCCGGATGCTGATATCGTCATTAGTACGAGGATCCGCCTGGCGCGGAATCTGGAGAATGTTCCGTTCCCGCTCGTGGCCGCAGAAGAACAGCTGCAATCGGTGTACACAGGTACTGCTGATCATTTCGATCAGCGTTCCCACCGGCGCTTCGGTACCTTTTCCATGCTGCCGATGCAGAGCCTCGCAGGGAATGAAAAACGTATTCTCGTAGAAAAGCATTTGATCAGTCCAAACCTTGCCCGGGAGAACCAGCACCGCGGGGTTCTGCTGAGTGAGGATGAATCGATTAGTATTATGGTGAATGAAGAGGATCACTTCCGGACGCAGTGTCTGTTATCCGGACTACAGCTGGAAGAAGGATTGAAGGCGGCCAACACGATCGATGACTGGATGGAAAGCAAGCTGGACCTTGCTTTTGATGAAAGGCGCGGATACTTAACGAGCTGTCCGACGAATGTCGGCACCGGCCTCCGTTCCTCTGTGATGATGCATCTTCCCGGACTTGTGATTACCAACCAGCTGAACCGCATTATTCCTGCGATCAACCAGCTCGGTCTCGTTGTGCGGGGGATTTATGGCGAAGGCAGTGAAGCACTCGGCAGTCTGTATCAGATATCGAACCAGAAAACGCTCGGAAACGCAGAAGAGGATATCATTAAAGATTTGAAGCACGTAGTAACACAGCTCATTCAGCATGAACGGGATGCCCGCCGGCAGCTGCAGGAGCATTCACTGAATCAGCTTGAAGACCGGGTCTACCGTTCCTACGGGATTCTGTCCTACAGCAGACGGATGGAATCGAAAGAAGCGATGGAGCGGCTCTCTGACGTGAGGCTCGGGATCGATCTCGGGATTCTGCCCGAAGTCGGGGCAGAGATTCTGAACGAGCTGATGGTGATGACCCAGCCCGGGTTTCTGCAGCAGTATGCAGGCATGTCCCTGGAAGCCGAAGAGAGAGATCAGCGCAGAGCTGCACTGATTCGTGAAAGGCTTTTGATGGAAACAACACAGGAAGAATCTGATGGAGGTGGCGACGAATGATGTTTGGACGATTTACAGAACGAGCGCAGAAAGTGCTCGCCCTGGCACAGGAAGAAGCATCCAGACTTGCGCATAATAATATAGGAACAGAACACATTCTTCTCGGACTCGTGCGAGAAGGAGAAGGTATTGCAGCCAAGGCGCTTACCGGTCTCGGTCTCGGTTCGGACAAGATCCAGACAGAAGTAGAGAACCTTATCGGACGTGGAGAAGAAGTGAGCCAGCAGGTACACTACACCCCTCGTGCGAAGAAAGTCATTGAACTGTCGATGGATGAAGCACGTAAACTCGGCCACTCCTACGTCGGCACCGAGCACATTCTGCTCGGGCTGATCCGCGAAGGGGAAGGAGTCGCAGCACGGGTGCTGAACAACCTCGGCGTCAGCCTGAATAAGGCCCGCCAGCAGGTGCTGCAGCTGCTCGGAAGCAGCGAAAATAACGGCGGCCAGCAGCAGGCATCCGGAGGCAGTGCCTCCAGTGCAAGTACCCCGACGCTGGACAGCCTGGCGCGTGACCTGACGGCGATTGCCAAGGAAGAGCAGATTGACCCGGTCATCGGCCGTGCGACCGAAATTGAACGTGTCATTCAGATTCTGAGCCGCCGTACGAAGAACAACCCGGTTCTGATCGGTGAGCCTGGTGTCGGTAAAACCGCGATTGCAGAAGGACTGGCCCAGCAGATCATTAACAACGAAGTGCCGGAGATCCTCCGTAACAAGCGCGTCATGACCTTGGATATGGGAACTGTCGTTGCGGGTACGAAATACCGAGGGGAATTCGAGGACCGTTTGAAAAAGGTGATGGAAGAAATCCGTCAGGCAAACAACGTCATTCTCTTCATCGATGAGCTGCATACTCTGATCGGTGCCGGTGGAGCGGAAGGTGCGATCGATGCTTCCAATATCCTGAAGCCGTCACTCGCACGCGGGGAACTCCAGTGTATCGGTGCGACGACGATGGACGAATACCGCAAATATATCGAAAAGGACTCCGCTTTAGAGCGCCGGTTCCAGCCGATTCAGGTAAACGAACCGACAGTCGACGAATCTATCCAGATTCTCGGAGGCCTGCGCGACCGTTATGAAGCACACCATCGGGTATCCATCACCGATGACGCGATTGACGCAGCGGTAAAACTATCCGACCGTTATATCTCAGACCGGTTCCTCCCGGACAAAGCGATTGACTTGATTGATGAGGCGGGGTCAAAAGTGCGGCTGCGTTCCTACACAGCTCCACCGAATCTGAAAGAGAAAGAACAGGAGCTCGATGAACTGCGGAAGGAAAAAGATGCAGCCGTGCAGAGCCAGGAATTCGAAAAAGCCGCTTCACTCCGCGACAGTGAACAGAAGCTGCGCGAAGAGCTCGATTCCTTGAAGAACAAATGGAAAGAAAAGCAGGGACAGGAAGATTCCGAAGTAACGATCGAAGATATCGCCGCGGTTGTTGCCACCTGGACTGGTATTCCTGTAAGCAAGCTGGCGGAAGAGGAAACCGACCGTCTGCTCCGTATGGAAGAGATTCTGCACAACCGTGTCATCGGCCAGGATGAAGCTGTCACGGCCGTCTCCAAAGCCGTCCGCCGTGCCCGTGCCGGACTGAAGGACCCGAAACGTCCGATCGGCTCGTTTATCTTCCTCGGTCCTACCGGTGTCGGTAAAACCGAGCTGGCCCGCGCCGTAGCGGAATCCCTCTTCGGGGATGAAGATGCCATCGTGCGGATCGACATGTCCGAGTACATGGAGAAGCATACGACGAGCCGGCTTGTCGGTTCACCACCAGGGTATGTCGGA
The DNA here is from genome assembly GCF_000429725.1 of Alkalicoccus chagannorensis DSM 18086. Lineage (GTDB taxonomy): Bacteria > Bacillota > Bacilli > Bacillales > Salisediminibacteriaceae > Alkalicoccus > Alkalicoccus chagannorensis. The sequence goes on from NZ_AUCK01000006.1 coordinate 4,301, forward strand.
CACGAAGAGGGCGGCCAGCTGACGGAAAAAATCCGCCGCAAGCCGTACTCCGTGATTCTGCTGGATGAGATCGAGAAGGCGCACCCGGAAGTATTCAACATTCTTCTCCAGGTGCTCGAAGATGGTTTCCTCACGGATTCCAAAGGACGCCGCGTCGACTTCCGAAACACGGCCATCATCATGACGTCCAACGTCGGGGCAGACGTACTGCGCCGCGAAAAGAGCGTCGGCTTTACCGCCCAGCGCGGCGGCCAGGAACATCAGGACATGAAGAGCAAAGTCATGGATGAGCTGAAAAAAGCGTTCCGTCCAGAGTTCCTGAACCGAATTGATGAAACGATCGTCTTCCACTCGCTGGAAAAGCAGCATATCAAGCAGATTGTCTCCTTGATGGCAAACGAGCTGAAGAAGCGTTTGAAAGAACAAGGCATTGACTTTGAACTGACAGACGCGGCGAAGGCGAAAATTGCGGATGAAGGCTTTGATCCGGAATACGGCGCGAGACCACTCCGCCGTGCCCTTCAAAAAGAAGTGGAAGACCGTCTGTCCGAGGAGATGCTGAAAGGCAGCATTGCCAAAGGGCAGAAAGTCAAACTCGGTATCCGCGACGGCGAGTTTTACGTCTCTACGACAGAAGAAGCAGCGAAATCCTGATGGGCGTGCGTCCGGTTTGCCGGGCGCGGTTCCACCAGCACGCAGATAGAAGAGCAGCATCACGGCGTTATGCAGCCATGCAGCCAGGGAAAAGCCCCGGCATGGATGGAAGACCTCTCGTCGATATCGTTTCTGCCGGACATGGTGACCCAGGCTTCTGCACCTTTTTCCCGGCATGAATGTCAGGCCCGTCTCAACAGCCTTTTGAGACGGGCCTCTGCTTTTTTGCTGATTCTGCAAAGAGAACAGGCTTACCTGTACATAAACAGCGGACCGGCATGGTAAACTAGACAAATATAGGAGCAATCGGGAAGGAGGACGCTATGGCTAAGCAGAAAACGAAATTTGTATGTCAGGAGTGCGGGTATGAATCAGCGAAGTGGATGGGCAAATGCCCGGGATGCCATGCTTTTAACACCTTGGTGGAAGAGAGGGTGGCGGACCCGTCCGCGAAGCGGCGCAGCTTCGTTACTTCCGACGGCCCGAGACAGGTAAAACCGGAGCCGATCACGAGCATCGACCGGCAGGACGAGAAGCGGACGAGCACGAACATCGACGAACTGAACCGGGTGCTCGGAGGCGGGATCGTGCCAGGGTCCCTCGTTCTCGTAGGCGGAGATCCCGGGATCGGGAAATCAACCCTCCTCCTTCAAGTGTCGGCAGCCATTGCCCGGACCCAGAAGCGAATTCTCTACATTTCCGGCGAGGAGTCGGTGAAGCAGACGAAACTTCGTGCCGACCGGCTCGGCATTGAAGAAGATCAGCTGCTCGTCCTTGCCGAAACCGACGTGGCAGTGATTGAGAAGGTGATCGAAGAAATCGATCCTTCCCTCGTCATCATCGATTCCATCCAGACGATCCACCAGGAGGACGTCTCCAGCGCACCGGGAAGTGTCTCTCAGGTGCGGGAAGGGACCTCGGCGTTCATGCGCATTGCCAAAACACGCGGCATTGCTGTTTTCCTCGTCGGTCACGTTACGAAGCAGGGCTCCATCGCGGGTCCGCGGATCCTGGAGCACATGGTGGACACCGTGCTCTACTTCGAGGGGGAGCAGCACCATACGTACCGGATTCTCCGGGCGGTGAAAAACCGCTTCGGCTCGACGAACGAAATCGGCATTTTTGAAATGAAAGAGAGCGGCCTGGAAGAAGTGCTGAATCCGTCGGAAATTTTTCTCGAAGAACGGTCCGCCGGCGCCGCGGGCTCAGCTGTCGTCGCCTCGCTGGAAGGCACTCGGACGGTGCTGGTCGAGATCCAGGCCCTGATTTCCCCGACCAGCTTTGGCAACCCGCGCCGCATGGCAACGGGCGTCGACCAGAACCGTATTTCCCTGATCATGGCGGTACTGGAAAAACGGGTCGGCATGATGCTGCAGAACCAGGATGCCTACGTCAAAGTTGCCGGCGGCGTCAAGCTGGACGAGCCGTCGATTGACCTCGCCGTCACCACCGCGATTGCTTCGAGCTTCCGGGATGCTTCGACGGAACCCGGCGATGTCATCATCGGCGAAGTCGGCCTGACCGGCGAAGTCCGGCGTGTCTCCAGGATTGAGCAGCGGGTACAGGAAGCAGCCAAACTCGGCTTCACCCGGGTGATTGTACCAAGTAAATGTTTAGAAGGATGGCAGCCGCCGTCCAACATTCAAGTCGTCGGGGTGAAGACCGTCGGTGAAGCACTCGATGTGACGTTAGGAGGGAAGACCAGTGGAACAGCCCCGTTCGAACTATGATGACAACTTTATCAACGATGTCCTGCAGCTTGTCTGTCCGGGAACAGCGCTGCGTGAAGGCATTGACAACGTCCTGCGCGCCAACACCGGCGGGCTGATCGTCCTCGGTTACAACAATGAAATGATGGATTTGGTGAACGGCGGTTTTTTCATCAATACGGATTTTTCACCCGCGTACTTGTACGAGCTGGCCAAAATGGACGGAGCGATCATCCTCAGTGAGGATGGAAGCCGCATCCTGTACGCCAACACCCAGCTCGTGCCGGAGAATTCGATCGGCTCGACTGAAACCGGGATCCGACACCGGACCGCCCAGCGTGTTGCACGCCAGACCGGCAACCTCGTTATTTCCATTTCCCAGCGGAGAAATGTGATCACCCTGTATCAGGGGGAATACCGCTATGCCCTCAAGGATATCGGCGTCATTTTGACGAAAGCGAATCAGGCGATCCAGACGCTGGAGAAATACCAGTCCGTACTGGATCAGAGCATGACGAACCTCGGCGCATTGGAATTTGAAGAGCTGGTGACCTTCCAGGAAGTCTCTCAGGTCATGCACCGCGTGGAGATGGTGCTCCGGATCAAAGGGGAGATCCTCAACTACGTCAACGAACTTGGAGACGAAGGCCGCCTCATATCCATGCAGCTGGAAGAGCTCGTGACCAACACGGAGCAGGAAGCGCTGCTGCTGATCAAAGACTACATGAAGGATGCCTCGCAGAGCCCGAAAGAAACGCTGAAGAAGCTGAAGCGTCTCTCCAATGAGGAGCTGCTGGATGACAACGTGATCGTCAAGCTGCTCGGCTACGGCCGCATTGTGAACCTCTCCGAGTACGCGCTCTACCCGCGCGGCTATCGAATCCTGAACAAGATTCCAAGGCTGCCGGTCATGGTGGTGGACAACCTCGTCCAAGCGTACGATGAACTGCCGCAGATAACGCGGGCCTCCACGGATGACCTGGACGAAGTCGACGGCATCGGCGAAGCCCGGGCACGTAAAATCAAGGATGGACTGACCCGGATTCAGGAACAGCTGTTCATTGATCGACACATATAATCGGCACTCCTTTTTTCGGATTCTCTGTTGACGATAGCGTTTTCTCGGCTTATAATGTAAGATTATTTTAAATTGACAGAGGTCATACCCGGTGATAAGGTGAAAAAAAGATGTGCTTCTGCATATTTCAGGAAAAAAGGAGGTGACGGCATGCTGCATAAGGTTGTCCTCGCAGTCATTCTATTTATCGGTGGTGTGCTCGGTTATTTATTTATGCCGGAGTTGATCATGACACTTCCATTTGACGATATTCCAGCATGGGTGGCCCATGAAGTGACCGGTGCGCTGATAGGTGCAGTTATTTTATTTATGTCTCTGTACTGGTTCGCTGACAACATTGTCGGGCTGATCCGCTATGTGGAAGAATCGCTCATGAAACACCCGGTAACCGATTTGTTCTTTGGCACGATGGGGCTGTTTATCGGCCTGGCTCTTGCTTTTTTGATTACCGTAGCACTGATGAGCATGGAAATCCCCGTCGTCAGCTCGATACTGCCGATTCTTCTCACGCTTTTCTTCGGGTATATCGGCTTCCGGATCGGCCTGCAGAAACGCGATGAACTGATGGCGCTGCTTCCGCTCGGCCGGGGAGCCTCGAAGAAGAAAGCCGGCGAGGATGAATCCGCAGCGGAAGAGACGAAAGAACCGAAGCTGAAGCTGCTGGATACGAGTGTCATCATTGACGGCAGAATTGCAGACATCTGTCAGACAGGGTTTATCGAGGGAACACTGCTCATTCCGGAGTTCGTTTTAGAAGAGCTGCAGCACATTGCGGACTCGTCCGACGTCCTGAAGCGCAACCGGGGTCGGCGCGGCCTCGATATCCTGAACAAAATCCAGAAAGAACTCGACGTCAACGTGGAGATTTACGAAGGGGATTTTGACGATATTCAGGAAGTGGACAGCAAGCTCGTCAAGCTCGCCAAGCTGCTCGACGGATTTGTCGTCACCAACGATTTCAACCTGAACAAAGTGTGTGATCTCCAGGGGGTGGCCGTCCTCAACATCAACGATCTGGCCAACGCCGTCAAGCCGGTCGTCCTCCCGGGAGAAGAAATGGCCGTCCAGATCATCAAAGACGGCAAAGAACAGAATCAGGGCATCGCCTACCTCGATGACGGGACCATGATCGTCGTGGAGGAAGGAAAGAGTCATATCGGCAGTACGATTGACGTCGTCGTGACGAGCGTACTGCAGACATCAGCCGGACGGATGATTTTTGCGAAACCGAAAGCAGTCGTAAAGGCACAGTAGACCGACCGGACATAAAGGACGTTTTATCATGAAGGCATACAGCGTTATTCTTCTGGCCGCCGGACAGGGCAAGCGGATGCAGGCCGGAAAAAACAAACAGTTTCTATCGATTGCCGGGACTCCCCTTCTTATACACACGATCCGTGTATTTGAGGGGGATTCGCTGTGCCGGCACATTCAGCTGGTCGTCAACGATCAGGAAACCGAGGAGATCCGTGAGCTGCTGCGGGAATGGGAAACCGGCAGCAAGGCGGTCATTACGACCGGCGGCCGGGAGCGGCAGGACAGTGTCGCAGCCGGGCTGCAGCAGCTGCGGGAAAATGACCCGCGTGCAGTGGTCATGATCCACGATGCTGCGCGTCCGTTCGTACAGAGCGGGGAGCTGCACCGGCTCGCGGAAGCAGCGGCGCTTCATGGCGGTGCGATTCTCGGAGCGCCGGTCAAAGATACGATTAAAGAAGTGGAAGACGGGTCGATTACGAAAACAACCGACCGTTCACGGCTCTGGGCTGCACAGACGCCGCAGGCTTTCCATGACAGCGTCATCCGGGGAGCACATGAGGCAGCGGCGGCGGCTTCCTACACGGGAACCGACGACGCCAGCCTCGTGGAATGGCACGGCGGACGGGTCCGCATGGTGCAGGGGAGCTACGAAAATTTTAAAGTGACGACGCCGGAGGATCTGCTTTTCGCAGAAGCTGTCCTGAAACACCGGCAGCAGGGAGGGAGAACGACATGAGAATTGGTCAGGGATTTGACGTGCACCAGCTGACAGAAGGCCGGCCGCTGCTTCTCGGCGGCATTGATATTCCTTATGAGAAAGGGCTGCTCGGCCACTCCGACGCCGATGTGCTGCTGCATACGATCGCAGATGCTGCGCTTGGCGCCATCGGAGAGGGGGATATCGGCCGGCATTTTCCGGATACCGATCCGGCGTTCAAAGACGCTGATTCCCAGAAGCTGCTTTCCCACGTCTGGGACCTGGTGAAACAGCACGGCTACATCCTCGGGAACGTGGACTGCACGATCATGGCCGAAAAGCCGAAAATGGCCCCGTATATTCAGCCGATGCAGCGCCGGATTGCGGAGCTGCTGGAAGCGGACCCTTCCCGGGTGAACGTGAAGGCGACGACGACAGAGAAGCTCGGTTTTACCGGACGCGGGGAAGGGATTGCCGCCCAGGCCGTCATCCTGCTCGTACCGATCGACTGAAACGGCGGTGGGCGCAGCGCGCCGCATCGTGTACAATATAGACCAAAGAGGATTTTTCAGAAGGAGAGATAGCCATGACAGAAACGATCCGCGTGCGGTTTGCTCCGAGTCCGACAGGGCACCTGCATATCGGCGGCGCGCGCTCCGCGCTGTTCAACTACTTATTTGCCCGGCACCACGGAGGGTCTTTCGTCCTCCGCATCGAAGATACCGATCAGGCCCGCAATGTTGATACGGCAACGGAAAAGCTGATGGACAGCTTGACCTGGCTCGGGCTCGACTGGGATGAAAGTGTCGACAAAGGGGGTCCATACGGGCCGTATAAGAGCATGGACCGGCTGGATACGTACCAGCAGTACATTGACCGATTGCTCCAGGAAGGAAAGGCCTTCCACTGCTATATGACGCAGGAAGAGCTCGAAGAAGAGCGGGAAGCACAGCGGGCCCGCGGCGAAACACCGCAGTACAGCGGACGCGACCGGAACCTGACGGAGGAAGAAAAGCGTGCGTATGAAGCTGAAGGCCGCCGGCCGGTCGTCCGCTTTCTTGTTCCAAAAGGACAGGAGATCCATGTACCGGACCAGGTGCGGGGCGATGTGACCTTTGATTCGGACGGGATCGGCGACTTTGTTATCCAGCGCCAGGATGGGATTCCGACATATAATTTCGCGGTGGTTATTGATGATCACCTCATGCAGATCAGCCATGTCATCCGCGGGGAAGAGCATCTGTCCAACACCCCGAATCAGGTGCTTCTCTACGAAGCGCTCGGATTCGATGTGCCGGTGTTCGCTCATGCATCGCTGATCCTCAATGCGGATAAGCAGAAGATGAGCAAGCGGGATGAGTCGATTATCCAGTTCGTGGAGCAGTACCGCGATCTTGGTTATCTGCCGGAGGCGATCGTGAACTTCATCGCGCTGCTCGGCTGGTCTCCAGGCGGGGAAGAGGAGCTGATGACGGTAGAGGAGCTGCAGGAGCAGTTCACGCTGGACCGTGTCATCAATTCTCCGGCTGTGTTCGATACGCAGAAGCTGGAGTGGATGAACAACCAGTACATGAAAGAAGCGGATCCGGACCGGGTCGTGGCGCTCGCGATGCCGCATCTCGTCCGCGCGGGACGCCTGCCGGAAGCCCGCTCGGAGGAGCAGGAAGAATGGGCTGCTGACCTCATTAAGCTGCACCAGGAGAAAATGAGCTGCGGGGCAGAGATTGTGGAGCTGACAGAGTTGTTTTTCCGGGAAAAAATCGATTATAATGAAGAGGCACAGGAAGTACTGCAGGAAGAACAGGTGCCGGAAGTCCTGGCCGCATTCAAAGCGGAGCTGGAACAACTCGATACCTGGACGACAGATGATATTAAAGCGTCACTGAAGACCGTGCAGAAGGAAACGGGACATAAAGGCAAGAAGTTGTTCATGCCGGTCCGCGTCGCTGTTACCGGTCAGAAGCATGGACCGGATCTGCAGAAGACGATCGTGCTGCTCGGCCGGGAGACGGTCATTGCCCGCATCGATCAGCTGCTGCACCAGGCATAACGCAACCGAATAGCTGCTGCCGACGGAAGAAGTACGCCCGGCCGGACATCCCAGAGAGAATCCCCACAGGCTGGAAGGGATTTATGCACCGCCGGCGGAAATGCACCCGTTCTACATGGCAGCCGCTCGGGGAAAAGTGGAAGCAGCTGCCGGCTGCTTCAAGCAGAGTGGAACCGCGCTGATCAAGCGTCTCTGTGTCCTTCGGGGCACGGAGACGTTTTTTTTTGGAAGAAGACGGCGGCACCGTACGCCGCTGTCGGCCAATCAGCGCTCCGCGAGTTGGCCTCGGTTTTAGAAGGAGAGAGGAGGGATCTGGATTGTTCCGGACGTTAAAAAATGATGTGGACGTTGTACTGGAGCGGGACCCGGCAGCACGGAACCGGATTGAGGTGATACTCACCTATTCCGGTGTGCATGCCATCTGGGCGCACCGGGCGGCTCACGCTTTATGGAAGAAGAAACTGTATTTCTTTGCGCGATTTCTTTCGCAGGTAAGCCGGTTTATCACCGGAATCGAAATTCATCCGGGAGCAAGAATCGGTCAGCGGCTCTTCATCGATCACGGCATGGGCGTGGTCATCGGGGAGACGTGTGAGATCGGGGACTGCGTCACGATCTTTCAAGGCGTTACGCTCGGTGGTACGGGAAAAGAAAAAGGGAAGCGGCATCCGACGCTGGAGGACCACGTGCTGGTAGCATCCGGGGCGAAAGTGCTCGGCTCGATGCGGATCGGCCGCAACGCGCGGATCGGAGCCGGCTCGGTCGTTCTGAAAGAAGTCCCGCCGAATGCGACGGTCGTCGGTATTCCCGGCCGCATCGTCGTTCAGGACGGGGTAAAAGTCGGGGATGATCTGGATCATATCAACCTCCCTGACCCGGTAGCCGACAAGTTCCGGCAGCTGGAACATGACATGATACGCCTGCAGGAGGACGTGGAAGAACTCCGCAGAGAGAAGGCAGAGAAAGGCTAGGTGGATACAGCATGACGATACAGCTTTATAATACCCTGACAAGAAAGAAAGAAGTATTCGAACCGATCGAGCCCGGCAGAATATCGATGTATGTCTGCGGGCCGACCGTCTATAACTACATTCATATCGGGAATGCGCGTCCGGCTGTCGTCTTTGATATGGTGCGCCGCTACTTTGAATACCGCGGCTATGACGTCGACTACGTGTCCAACTTCACCGACGTGGACGACAAGATCATCAAAGCAGCTGAAGAGATGGGCGAAGACGTGATGGAAATCGCAGAAAAATTCATCGCCGCTTTTCACGAAGATACCGGAGCGCTCGGCGTGAAGCAGGCAGACCGGCACCCCCGCGTGACGGAGACCATGCCGGAGATCATCGACTTTATCCACCGCCTCATCGATAAAGGGTATGCCTATGAATCACAGGGGGATGTCTATTTCCGCACCCGGAAATTCGACGACTACGGGCAGCTGTCTCATCAGTCGATCGACGACCTGCAGGCAGGGGCCCGGATTGAAGTCGGCGACAAGAAAGAGGATCCGCTCGACTTCGTACTCTGGAAAGCGGCGAAAGAGAAAGAAATCGCCTGGGAGAGTCCGTGGGGCGAAGGACGGCCGGGCTGGCACATCGAGTGCTCGGCCATGGTGAAGAAGTATCTCGGAGATACGATCGATATTCACGCCGGCGGCCAGGATCTCTCCTTTCCGCACCATGAAAATGAAATCGCCCAATCAGAAGCGCTCAACGAGAAGCGGATGGCCAACTACTGGATCCATAACGGCTACATCAATGTCGATAATGAAAAGATGTCGAAATCGCTCGGCAACTTCATTCTCGTCCACGACATCATCCGTACGTTTGACCCCGAAGTGGTCCGCTTCTTTATCGTCAATGCCCACTACCGCAGCCCGATCAATTTCAGCGACGAGCAGCTGACGAGCGCAGCGAGCAGCCTTGACCGCATCAAAGAGGCCTACGAGAACCTGAAGCACCGGCTGCAGGCAAGCGCGGACCTCGGCGGAAATCAGGAGCAGTGGCTCAAGCTGATTGAAGATCACCGCGACCGGTTCATCGAAGCGATGGATGACGACTTCAACAGCGCGAATGCCGCCTCGGTCACCTTCGATCTCGTACGTCAGGCGAATACGTATCTCAACGAGAAGCAGTCCTCGACCGCTGTCCTGCGTGCGTTCATCGATCAGTTGGAAGACATGGGCTACGTCCTCGGCATCGATCCTTCCCGGGAAGAGGAGCTGCTCGATGAAGACGTTGACCGGCTCATCCAGGAGCGGGAGCAGGCGCGCCGGGACCGTGATTTTGCCCGTGCCGACGAGATCCGCGACCAGTTGAAGAACGAAGGGATCCTCCTGGAGGATACGGCGCAGGGAACCCGGTGGAAGCGGGGGCAGCACTGATGCGTCTCGGCAAAACGATTCAGGAGCCGGGCCAGCTGAACGGGCTGGCCCTCGCCTACATGGGGGACGGTGTTTTTGATACGTACGTCCGCTACCGGCTTCTCTCCCAGGGGCAGGTGCGGCCGAACCGACTGCATAAAGAAGCCACGCACTACGTATCGGCGAAAGCCCAGTCGAAGATGCTCGCCCACCTGCGGGAACGCGGCATGCTGCTGGAGAGGGAAGAGAACGTGCTGCGGCGCGGCCGGAATGCGAAGTCCGGTACGATACCGAAAAACACGAACCGCGCGACGTACGCAGACAGTACCAGTTTTGAAGCCTTGATCGGCTATTTGTATGTAACCGAGCAGGAGGAGCGCCTCGACGAGATCGTTGCTGCCTGCTTCCATTTTGTAGAGGGAAAGGAGGGGAAGACCCATGGCTGAACAGGAAGATTTCGTTGTTGGAAAGAACCCGGTGCTCGAAGCGCTGCGCGGATCGCGTACGGTGCATAAAGTACTCGTAGCCGAAGGGGCCGTAAAAGCGGATGCCGTGATCCGGGAAGCGAAAAAAGGGAAGATCCAAGTGCAGCATGTACCGAAGAAGAAGCTCGACCAGCTTGCAGACGGCCTTCCTCATCAAGGTGTAGCTGCATATCTGGCTGCCTATGAGTATGCCGACGTCGATGACTTGTTTGCCCGTGCCCATGAGCGCGGAGAGCACCCGTTTTTCCTCGTGCTCGATGAACTGGAGGATCCGCACAACCTCGGTTCGATTCTGCGGACCGCCGATGCCTCGGGTGCCCACGGTGTCATCATTCCAAAGCGTCGCTCGGCTGCCTTGACGCAGACAGTGGCGAAAGCATCGGCCGGCGCGGTGGAGTATGTCCCGGTCGCCCGGGTGACGAATATCGGCAAGACGATGGACGCACTGAAAGAACAGGGACTCTGGTTTGCCGGCACTGACGCTTCAGGTGACCAGGATTTCCGTGATGCGGACTTTGATATGCCGCTCGGCCTCGTTATCGGCAGCGAAGGAAAAGGCATGAGCCGGCTCGTCCGGGAGAAATGCGATTTCCTCGTGCGGATTCCGCTGCTCGGACAGGTCACCTCGCTGAATGCCTCGGTGGCAGCTTCGTTGTTAATGTACGAAGTGCTCCGGCAGCGCAGCCCATCCGGGGAGGCGTAGATCATGAAAAGCCTTCTTTTTGTAGATGGCTACAACATCATTGGGGACTGGCCGGAACTCAAGCAGCTGCAGGAGAACGACCTGGAGAGTGCGCGCGATCATCTGATCGAAAAGATGGCTGAATACCAGGCCTACACCGGGACGGAAGTGACGATCATTTTCGATGCGCACATGGTGCCCGGACTCGGCAAAAAGTACGAGCAGTTCGACCTTCGCGTGTTGTACACGAAGGAAAAAGAGACGGCAGATGAATGCATCGAACGCCTCGTCAATGAGACGAAGCGGATCGACCGGCAGATTTATGTCGCGACGTCCGACTTCGTGGAACAGCGGGTCATTTTTGCAAGCGGCGCCTACCGGAAATCGGCCAGGGAGCTGCGCACAGAGATGGAGCAGATCGAAAAAGGCATCGCGGTGGACGTAGAAAAAACGAAGCGGGTGAAAGCCAAAACGAAACTGCCGATCTCGGAAGAAATGGCTGAATTATTTGAAAAATGGCGCAGAGGAAAGCGGTAACACCTTGCTTTCCCGCCTTCTGCCTAGTATAATATTGGTAGAAAGGCGTCGTCTCTACAGACGACCCTCTGCAGCAGGCTGTGTGCCGGACGCTGTTCATACGTCAGACGGGTCGGAGGGATCGCGGTGGCTGTTAACGTACGAAATACCGAATCAATCCAGCATAAGTATGAAGGTATTGCAGATGAAGTGCTGGTGGATTATGTCCGGGAAGGTGACACCGGGGCGCTGGATTTTCTGATTACGAAATACCGCGGCTTTGTGAGAATGAGAGCCCGTTCGTACTTCCTGATCGGTGCTGATCAGGACGACATTGTTCAGGAAGGCATGATCGGTCTGTATAAAGCGGTCCGCGATTACCGCGGCAACAAGCAGTCGTCCTTCCGCGTGTTTGCAGAACTGTGTATCACCCGTCAGATTCTGACCGCGATTAAAATGGCCACAAGACAAAAACACATACCGCTCAATTCCTACGTTTCTCTCGATAAACCAATGTACGAAGACGGATCGGATCCAACCATGATCGACATGCTCTGCGGACACAGCGGTATGGACCCGGAGGAAGTGCTGATCAACCGGGAGGCGCTGCAGCACGCCGGGCTGAAAATGGATGAGATCTTAAGCGGACTCGAACGGGAAGTCCTGCTGCAGTACCTGGAGGGACGGACCTACCAGGAGATGTCGGATGATTTGAAGCGTCACGTAAAATCGATCGACAACGCCCTGCAGCGGGTGAAGCGGAAGCTGGAACGGTACGTCGAGCTCAAGGAAGTCAAGCTCTCCTGATGATTCACAAACGCTTCAGCATCAACTGTCTCCAGCCTGCGGGCTGCGGGGCAGTTTTTTTCGTAGTATAGGAATGTATAAGTTCTCATAACAAGAAGGCGACGGCTTCATGCGCTGCACGGGAAGAAGGAGGAACCCTTTCTTCCCTTAACAAGCCTGCGCCGGCCGACAGGGGGAAAATGCCTGCAGCAGCGTCCGTATGACGGGCGGCACAAGCCGGAACGCGCATTGACATGCCGGGCAGAGCTGTGATAAGTTCAATTAGTATGTAGAAGTACCGATTCAGAAAGGGGAGAGTCCCGATGAAGGTATCTCTCGCCTGCAGCACTTGTCACGCACGAAACTACACGACAGTAAAAACTACCGCTGATCAGGACAGACGATTACGCATAAAGAAATACTGCAGCCGGTGCGGCTGTCATACGATGCATGCAGAAACAAAGTAAGTGAGCACGGGGGTGTTAACATGGCGGAAGAAGCGAAAAAGACGAAGAGCCCGGTGAAGTTTCTGAAAGAAGTAGGCACCGAGATGAAGCGGGTCACCTGGCCGACAGCGAAGGAGCTGCGGAAGTACACCGGGGTCGTTGTGGCAACGGTTATTTTTATTTCCATTTTCTTTGCAATCTCAGATTTTGTAATTTCATCACTGCTGGAACTAATCACCGGCTGATCATTATGTGCAGTTAAAAGGAGGGAAGACAGGGCCGCCCTGACCAACTATGGAGAAAAATTGGTATGTAGTACACACGTATTCCGGCTATGAAAACAAAGTAAAAACAAACCTGGAAAAACGCGTTGAATCAATGGATATGGTGGATAAGATTTTCCGCGTTCTCGTCCCTGTAGAAGAAGAGACCGAAGTGAAGAACGGCAAAAGCAAGCAGGTCACGAAAAAGGTGTTTCCAGGCTATGTCATCGTAGAAATGGTGATGACGGACGACTCCTGGTACGTGGTCCGGAATACGCCGGGGGTGACAGGCTTTGTCGGTTCCTCCGGCGCCGGTTCGAAACCGACGCCGCTGCTGCCGGATGAAGTGGACGCCATCCTGCGTCAGATGGGTGTCACAACACCGAAGCAGGAAGTCAACTTTGATCTGAAGGAAGCGGTCAAAGTAAAAGAAGGGCCGTTCGCCGACTTTACAGGCACGATCGAAGATATTTCTGCCGAAAAGCAGAAGCTTAAAGTCCATGTAAACATGTTCGGCCGGGAGACACCGGTGGAGCTGGACTTCACGCAGGTAGAAAAAATATAAAATTCATTCTCTGATACGTCTTGTCAATCAGGGCGGATAGTGATAGAATTTGAATGTTGCTATGGAACGTGGACATTGCTGTTCACGTTCTTCCTGCGGATACGCAGGTTTTTTTGAGTGGGAGAGCAGACAGCTCGTCTACCACATCACGGACTTAAGGAGGTGTGTCGCGTGGCAAAGAAGGTCATTAAGGTTGTAAAACTGCAAATTCCAGCTGGTAAAGCCAACCCAGCGCCGCCGGTCGGCCCAGCATTGGGTCAGGCAGGTATAAATATCATGGGATTCTGTAAAGAGTTCAACGCGGAGACGCAGGAACAAGCTGGTCTGATCATTCCTGTAGAAATTACAGTATTTGAAGACCGTTCCTTTACATTCATTACGAAAACTCCGCCGGCTGCAGTTCTTCTGAAGAAAGCCGCAGGAGTCGAATCCGGTTCCGGCGAGCCTCACAAGAACAAAGTCGCTTCCGTCAAGCGGGATCAGGTACGTGAAATCGCGGAAACAAAGATGCCCGACCTGAACGCAGCGGATGTTGATGCTGCAATGCGTATGGTAGAAGGTACTGCACGCAGCATGGGAATCACGATTGAAGAGTAGGTCATAAAGACCTGAAAAGGTTGCGAGTAAATGGACTCTGTGTCCTGCCTGCCCTGCAGGTTCGCAACCTTTATTAGTGGGAGGTATAACCGCTAAAACCACAATGAGGAGGAAATCACATTGGCTGTAAAAGTAAGCAAGAAATACGAAGATGCACTCAAGCTCGTTGACCGTGAAAAAGCCTACACGCCTGCAGACGCTGCAGACGTAGTAAAGCAGACGGCAAAAGCGAACTTTGATGAGACAATTGAGCTTGCTGCACGCCTTGGTGTGGACCCGAAGAAAGCGGACCAGCAGATCCGCGGCGCGGTAGTACTGCCGCATGGTACAGGGAAGACACAGCGGGTAGCAGTATTTGCAAAAGGTGAGAAGGCGAAGGAAGCGGAAGAAGCAGGAGCAGACTTCGTCGGTGAGGAAGACCTCATCAACCAGGTAACCCAGGGCTGGATGGATTTCGACGTTGTTGTTGCAACGCCGGACATGATGGCTCAGGTTGGTAAGCTCGGCCGTGTACTCGGACCACGTGGTCTGATGCCGAACCCGAAAACAGGCACCGTAACGTTTGAAGTTACGAAGGCGATCGAAGAAATCAAAGCAGGTAAGGTGGAGTACCGTGTTGATAAGACCGGAAACATCCACGTACCAATCGGAAAAGCTTCTTTTGGAGCGGACAAGCTCGAAGACAACCTCCGTGCAATGATGGATACGATTGTTAAAGCAAAGCCTGCAGCAGCAAAAGGTACCTACATCCGTAACGTATCGGTTGCAGCAACGATGGGGCCGAGCGTAAAAGTCTCCACTAACGAATTTAAACTGTAGTTGACTTCGCCTGAACGGCGGGTTATACTGTTAGTTGTGAATAAAACAGATCATACCGTAGACAGCAGGTGCCGCGAGGCTTAAATATCCTGCCGAGGTTTGCAGCGGAATGCTCCTTCTTCTCGGAGAAGGCCTATATACGCCTGCCTCCATGTCTGCGGATGTGGAGGCTTTTTCTATGCTCTGCACCGAAGACGCAGGTATGAATCCTTTCACTACAGGAGGTGTCAACATGAGTACAGTGATCGAACAAAAGCAGGGAGTAGTGAATGAAATCACTACGAAACTGAAAGAAAGCCAGGCAGCGATCGTCGTGGACTACCGTGGACTGAACGTTGCGGAAGTAACGGAACTGCGTCAGCAGATGCGCGATGCCGGTATCGACTTCAAAGTGTACAAAAACACGATGGTCCGCCGTGCAACAGAAGCAGCTGATCTGACGGAGCTGGACGAGCATCTGACAGGCCCGAACGCAATTGCATTCGGCTACGATGATGTCGTACTGCCGGCGAAAATCCTCAACGATTTCGCAAAGGACCATGAAGCTCTGGAGCTGAAAGCCGGCGTTATCGAAGGAGAGTACGCAAGCCTCGATAAGGTAAAAGCATTGGCAAATCTTCCATCTCAGGAAGGACTCCTTTCCATGCTCGCCAACGTCCTGCAGGCGCCAATCCGCGGACTTGCGATCGCAACAAAGGCTGTTGCCGACCAGAAGGAAGAAGAGAGCGCCTAAGGCAGAGCGCGTAATCGCCTCATAATATTACCAACAGGAGGAATATAATCATGACGAATCAAGAGATCATCGATGCGGTAAAAGAAATGTCCGTACTGGAACTGAACGATCTTGTTAAAGCAATTGAAGAAGAATTTGGTGTAACAGCAGCAGCACCGGTAGCGGTAGCAGGCGCTGGAGAAGCAGCAGAAGAAGAGCAGACAGAATTCGACGTAGTACTCGAAGATGCTGGTTCTTCCAAGATCGGCGTTATCAAGGTTGTTCGTGAACTTACGGGTCTCGGCCTGAAAGAAGCGAAAGCACTTGTTGACGGCGCGCCATCTGCAATCAAAGAAGGCGTAGAGAAAGAAGATGCAGACCAGATGAAGTCTCAGCTTGAAGAAGCTGGAGCGAAGATCGAGCTTAAGTAAGTCGTTCTTTCATCTCTGCAGCCCGCTCTGGATCATCCGGAGCGGGCTTTTTTTCTTCTCAGGGAAGGGAAGAAGGCGGCGGATCCGCCGCTCCGTGCGCTCGGCGCGGAAAAACGATGGACCACGTACCGGAGGCGCTGGATCAGCTGCTGCAGGCACGTGGAGAAGGTACAATGACACGACACCGCAGGGCTCGTCCGCGGTGGAAAGGAAGGAAGCACCATGACAGATCATTATTATTCGTCCAGACCGGAGAAGCGGAGCAGCCGCCGCGAACTCCGTGTATCCGCAGCAGGAGTGGAGCAGACGTATCAAGTGGATCACGGCGTGTTTTCCAAAGGTGGACTGGATGAAGGTTCCCGGCTGTTGATTGAATCGTTCGAAGCCCCGGAAGTGGAAGGAGCATTTCTCGACGCCGGCTGCGGCTGGGGACCGATCGGCATCTCCATCGCCCAGCAGTATCCGGAACGCACCGTGCACATGATCGACGTGAATGAACGCTCCGTCATGCTCGCCTCGGAAAACACCATTCTCAACCACTGTCCAAACACCGAAGTGCGCCAGCAGGACCTGCTGGAAGGAGAAGCGCCGGCATCCTACGCAGCGGTGATGACCAATCCGCCGATCCGCGCTGGAAAGCAGGTTGTATTCCGTCTGTATGAGCAGGCCTGGGACGTGTTGAAACCGGGTGGAACGCTGACGGTTGTCATTCAGAAGAAGCAGGGAGCGCCGTCCACGAAGAAAAAGCTCGAAGAACTCGGCTTCAGCGTCACGGTACCGGCGAAGGAGAAAGGGTACTTTATCTTCAGGGCAGAAAAGCATTGACGCTTGTAAGCCGCTGTGTTATTGTTATTTAATGCGTATGAATATGACAATAGGACTCTTACGCCCTTATTGTCGTCCGGCCAATGTCTATAGTTGAAAATAGAGTAAGTGAGGGAAAAAGGGTGATTTCGTACAAACGATGTAATGTCTTCGGAGTAGTGCTGAGACGTTGAACCCTTTTTTTCTTTGTTTTGAACCATCAATCACACCGTATCGATGCTTCATTATATCCTTCCTTTTTGACATTGGCAATCCAGACATCCAATGAGAATAGAGTCAGCACGCTGTCAGTCAAAGGCATTCACATGTCTTTTGATGATAAAAACGTTAGGTTTGAGGGGTGAATGAGTTGACAGGTCAACTAGTTCAGTATGGACGCCACCGCCAGAGAAGAAGTTACGCCCGGATCAATGAAGTGCAGGACCTTCCGAACTTGATTGAAATTCAGACGGCTTCTTATGAATGGTTTCTTGATGAAGGTATTCAGGAAATGTTCCAGGACATTTCCCCGATTGAGGATTTCACTGGAAATCTCCGATTGGAGTTCGTGGGTTACAGCTTAGGGGAGCCTAAGTATCCCGTAGACGAATCAAAAGAGCGCGATGTCACGTATTCCGCTCCGCTTCGTGTCAAGGTACGCCTGATTAATAAGGAAACCGGCGAAGTGAAAGAGCAGGAAGTATTCATGGGTGATTTCCCACTCATGACAGACACAGGTACGTTTGTGATCAACGGTGCCGAGCGGGTAATTGTTTCCCAGCTTGTCCGTTCCCCAAGCGTATACTTCAGCGAAAAGTACGATAAAAACGGCAAAAAAGGCTTTACAACCACGGTTATTCCTAACCGCGGTGCATGGCTGGAACTGGAAATGGATGCAAAGGACGTCGTTTACGTTCGTATTGACCGCACGCGGAAAATTCCGGTGACGGTACTGCTGCGCGCACTGGGATTCGGCTCTGATCAAGAAATCATTGATCTTCTTGGTGAAGATGAATTCCTGCGTAACACGCTGGATAAAGATAATACCGATGGTTCCGAAAAAGCGCTGCTCGAGATCTACGAGCGCCTGCGCCCTGGTGAACCGCCGACAGTAGACAGTGCCAAGAGTCTGCTGGAGTCCCGCTTCTTCGATCCGAAGCGGTATGACCTGGCAAATGTCGGTCGTTACAAGATGAACAAAAAGCTTCATATTAAAAACCGCCTCTTCAACCAACGACTTGCTGAAACACTGGCAGATCCGGAAACAGGAGAAGTGCTGGCAGAAGAAGGGACGACGATCGACCGACGTGTGCTCGACCGCCTCATTCCTTACTTCGAAAACGGCGTCGGCTTCACACGCTATACGCTTCAGGGCGGCGTCATCGATGATGAAGAAGTCGATCTGCAGTCCGTGATGATTTATTCGCACAACAACTACGATGAGCCGATGCCGATCCGCGTGATCGCCAATGGCGAAATCGACACGAGCATCAAAAACATCACGCCGGCAGACATTATTTCTTCCATCAGCTACTTCTTCAATCTGCTTCACGGTGTCGGCAACACAGACGATATCGACCATCTCGGCAACCGTCGTCTGCGTTCTGTCGGTGAGCTGCTGCAGAACCAGTTCCGCATCGGGCTCTCCCGTATGGAGCGTGTCGTCCGTGAACGGATGTCCATCCAGGACACTGGTTCGATCACACCGCAGGCGCTCATCAACATCCGCCCGGTAATCGCGTCCATCAAAGAGTTCTTCGGCAGCTCCCAGCTTTCGCAGTTCATGGACCAGACGAATCCACTGGCCGAGCTTACGCATAAGCGCCGTCTCTCTGCTCTCGGACCCGGCGGACTGACTCGTGAACGTGCCGGCTTTGAAGTGCGTGACGTACACTACTCCCACTACGGGCGTATGTGTCCGATCGAAACGCCGGAAGGACCGAACATCGGGCTGATCAACTCCCTGTCCTCCTTTGCAAAGGTGAACAAGTTCGGTTTCATCGAGTCTCCGTACCGTCGCGTGGATCATGATCAGGCGATCGTAACAAGACAGGTCGACTACCTGACCGCAGACGAAGAGGACAACTACGTGGTAGCCCAGGCGAATGCGAAGCTGGATGAAGAAGGCCGTTTCGTGGATGAAAACATCATCTGCCGCTTCCGTGGTGAAAACATCATTGTTGCCCGCGACCGCGTCGACTACATGGACGTGTCGCCAAAACAGGTTGTTTCCGCTGCGACCGCGTGTATTCCGTTTCTGGAAAATGACGACTCCAACCGTGCCCTGATGGGAGCAAACATGCAGCGCCAGGCGGTACCGCTCCTCGAGCCGCGCTCTCCGCTCGTCGGAACCGGCATGGAGTACGTATCCGCTAAAGACTCCGGTGCTGCGATCGTTGCTCTGCAGCCGGGTCGAGTTGAAAAAGTCAGCGCCGACTTCGTCGATGTCCGTGAAATCAAGGAAATCGAAGGAAGCGAAGTGGAAGGCAACGTCAAGCGCTACAGCATGACCAAGTTTGAGCGTTCCAACCAGGGGACATGCTACAACCAGCGTCCAATCGTGGCTGAAGGCATGATCGTCGAGAAAGGCGAAATCCTCGCTGACGGTTCATCCATGGAAAAAGGGGAAATGGCACTCGGCCAGAATGTGCTCGTCGGCTTCATGACATGGGACGGGTACAACTACGAGGATGCGATTATCCTAAGTGAACGACTCGTGAAAGATGATGTCTATACGTCAATCCACATCGAGGAGTACGAATCCGAGTCCCGTGATACGAAGCTCGGGCCGGAGGAAATCACGCGAGACATCCCGAACGTCGGGGACGATGCGCTCCGCAATCTGGACGAACGTGGGATTATCCGCGTTGGTGCAGAAGTGAAAGACAGCGATATTCTCGTCGGTAAGGTGACGCCGAAGGGTGTTACGGAACTGAGCGCAGAAGAGCGCCTCCTCCACGCGATCTTCGGTGAAAAAGCGCGTGAAGTACGGGATACCTCCCTGCGTGCTCCGCACGGCGGCGACGGCATCGTGCTGGACGTAAAAATCTTCAACCGTGAAGACGGCGACGAACTGCCGCCCGGCGTGAATCAGCTTGTGCGTGTCTACATCGTGCAGAAGCGTAAGATTCACGAAGGCGATAAGATGGCCGGCCGTCACGGAAACAAAGGTGTTATTTCGAAAATCCTTCCGGAAGAAGATATGCCGTATCTGCCGGACGGTACACCAATCGACATCATGCTGAACCCGCTCGGTGTTCCTTCCCGAATGAACATCGGTCAGGTACTGGAGATGCACATGGGAATGGCAGCACGTCAGCTAAACATGCACATCGCAACACCTGTATTTGACGGAGCGGACGAGGACGATGTCTGGTCCACGATCGAAGAAGCAGGCATGGCCCGCGACGGAAAAACCGTCCTTTACGACGGCCGTACCGGAGAGCCGTTTGACAGCCGTGTTTCTGTCGGCGTGATGTATATGATCAAGCTGGCACACATGGTAGACGACAAGCTCCATGCCCGTTCGACCGGCCCGTATTCCCTTGTTACCCAGCAGCCGCTTGGTGGTAAGGCGCAGTTCGGTGGTCAGCGTTTCGGTGAAATGGAAGTCTGGGCACTCGAAGCCTACGGCGCTGCCTACACGCTTCAGGAAATCCTCACCGTCAAATCCGATGACACCATCGGCCGTGTGAAGACGTATGAAGCGATTGTTAAAGGAGAAAATGTACCGGAGCCGGGTGTACCGGAATCGTTTAAAGTACTGATCAAAGAGCTGCAGAGTCTTGGTATGGACGTGAAGATGCTCTCCAGCAATGACGAAGAAATCGACATGCTGGAACTGGATGAAGACGAGGAACAGGGAAGCGACAAGCTGAACCTGAACCTGGAGACGAGCGAAGAATCGAACGCGTAACCGGCGAACTTGAATTGCTGAAAGGGAGGTTGGCCCCTTGATAGATGTAAATAATTTTGAGTATATGAAAATCGGTCTTGCTTCTTCCGATAAGATCCGTTCCTGGTCCCGCGGCGAAGTAAAAAAGCCGGAGACGATCAACTACCGTACGCTGAAGCCGGAAAAAGACGGTCTGTTCTGTGAACGTATTTTCGGACCGACAAAAGACTGGGAATGCCACTGCGGTAAATATAAGCGCGTCCGTTACAAAGGCGTTGTGTGTGACCGGTGCGGGGTGGAAGTCACCCGCGCCAAGGTCCGCCGCGAGCGCATGGGACACATTGAACTTGCTGCTCCGGTGTCGCACATCTGGTACTTCAAAGGAATTCCGAGCCGTATGGGCCTTGTACTGGACATGTCGCCACGTTCCCTTGAAGAAGTGATCTATTTCGCTTCCTACGTAGTAACGGACCCGGGCGATACACCGCTTGAGGTGAAGCAGCTGCTTTCCGAGAAGGAATACCGCAGCTATTACGACAAGTACGGCCGTTCTTTCTCTGCAGGCATGGGCGCGGAAGCGATCCGTAAACTGCTGGAAGATATCGACCTGGATAAAGAAGCCAACATGCTGAAAGAAGAGCTTGAAACAGCACAGGGACAGCGCAGAACCCGTGCGATCAAACGTCTCGAAGTGCTGGAGGCTTTCCGTCATTCCGACAACGATCCGAGCTGGATGGTTCTCGACGTGCTCCCGGTAATTCCACCGGAAATCCGTCCGATGGTCCAGCTGGACGGTGGCCGTTTCGCCACCTCGGATCTGAACGATCTGTATCGACGGGTCATCAACAGAAACAACCGCCTGAAGCGTCTGCTTGATCTCGGTGCGCCGAGTATCATCGTCCAGAACGAAAAGCGGATGCTGCAGGAAGCCGTAGACGCCCTGATCGACAACGGACGACGCGGCCGGCCGGTTACTGGACCGGGTAACCGTCCACTGAAATCTCTTTCTCACATGCTTAAAGGTAAGCAGGGACGATTCCGTCAGAACCTGCTCGGAAAGCGTGTAGACTACTCCGGCCGTTCGGTTATCGTCGTCGGGCCGAGCCTGAAGATGTATCAGTGCGGACTGCCGAAGGAAATGGCGCTCGAGCTGTTCAAGCCGTTCGTCATGAAAGAGCTCGTCAGCAAAGGACTGGCTCACAACATTAAAAGTGCCAAGCGCAAAGTAGAGCGCGTGAATCCGGAAGTATGGGACGTGCTGGAAGCTGTCATCAAAGAGCATCCAGTTCTGCTTAACCGTGCACCGACACTGCACCGTCTCGGTATTCAGGCGTTCGAACCGACACTCGTCGAAGGACGTGCCATCAAGCTGCACCCGCTCGTATGTACTGCCTACAACGCAGACTTTGACGGGGACCAGATGGCGGTACACGTACCGCTCTCTGCCGAAGCACAGGCGGAATCCCGTCTGCTGATGCTCGCAGCCCAGAACATTCTGAACCCGAAGGACGGCAAGCCGGTTGTAACGCCATCCCAGGATATGGTTCTCGGTAACTACTACCTGACACTGGAGCGCGCAGGCGCCGTCGGAGAAGGAAGCATCTTCCATCATCCGGATGAAGTGCTGAACGCGTACCAGAACGGCTACGTGCATCTGCATACGCGTATCGCACTGCCGGTACAGTCGATCAACAAATCGAACTTCCGCAGTGAATTCAGCGACCATCTGATGCTGACATCCGTCGGTAAGGTAATTTTCAACGAGATCCTCCCGCAATCGTTCCCGTATGTCAACGAACCGACAGCAGGGAACCTGGAGATCGAAACGCCGGAACAGTATTTCGTTACACCGGATACCGACATCAAAAAATTATACGAAGAACGAGATATCGTACCGCCGTTTAAGAAAGGCTTCCTCGGCGATATTATCGCAGAGGTCTTCAAGAAATTTAAGATTTCCGAAACATCCGTCATGCTCGATAAGATGAAGGATCTTGGTTTCTATTACTCCACGAAAGCCGGAATCACCATCGGGGTCTCCGACATCGTCGTACTCGAGGACAAGCAGGAAATCCTCGACGAGGCTGAAGAGAGAGTATCCAAGGTGAGCAAGCAGTTCCGACGCGGTCTTATCACCGAAGAGGAACGATACGGCAAGGTCATTGAGATCTGGGGCGAGGCCAAAGATGTCATTCAGCAGAAGCTTCTCGGAACACTCGATAAGACGAACCCGATCTTCATGATGAGTGACTCTGGTGCCCGGGGTAACGCCTCGAACTTCACACAGCTTGCGGGAATGCGCGGGCTGATGGCGAATCCATCCGGACGAATCATTGAGCTTCCGATCAAGTCCAGTTTCCGTGAAGGTCTGACCGTACTCGAGTACTTTATTTCCACACACGGTGCGCGTAAAGGTCTTGCCGATACGGCACTGAAGACAGCCGACTCTGGTTATCTGACACGCCGTCTTGTCGATGTTGCCCAGGACGTGATCGTACGCGAAGACGACTGCGGCACAGACCGTGGACTGGACGTCAGTGCGATCCAGGAAGGCGCCGAAGTCATTGAACCGCTTTACGACCGTCTCGTCGGCCGTGTAGCGTTCCAGAATGTGTATCATCCGGAAACCGGCGAACTGCTGGCACCGCGTAACGAAGAAATGTTTGAAGACACAGCGAAAATCATTGAAGACGCAGGAGTCAAAACGGTCCGCATCCGTTCCGTCTTCACCTGTGATACACGTCACGGTTCCTGTAAGAAATGTTACGGACGTAACCTGGCGACAGGAGCAGAAGTGGAAGTCGGCGAAGCCGTCGGTATCATCGCAGCCCAGTCGATCGGTGAGCCGGGTACTCAGCTGACGATGCGTACGTTCCACACAGGCGGGGTTGCCGGAGACGACATCACCCAGGGTCTGCCGCGTATCCAGGAAGTATTTGAAGCGCGTAATCCGAAAGGACAGGCGATCATTTCCGAGATTGACGGTCAAGTGACCGACATCCGGGAAGCTTCCGACAAGAAAGAAATTGTCGTACAGAGCCGTATTGAGAGCCGGACGTACACCGCGCTCGCACAGGCCCGTTTCAAAGTTGACATCGGCGACAACGTCCATCCCGGGCAGGAACTCACAGAAGGTTCGATCGATCCGAAAGAACTTCTGACTGTTTCCGGTGTCCAGGGTGTGCAGGAATACCTGCTGCGTGAAGTGCAGAAGGTATACCGTATGCAGGGTGTTGAAATCGGCGACAAGCACGTCGAAGTCATGGTCCGTCAGATGATGCGGAAAGTCCGCGTGATTGACGCCGGAGATACCACGGTACTGCCGGGATCCCTGGTGGAAATCCATCAGTTCAACGAAGTAAACAAGGACATCCTCATTAAAGGTGGACGTCCAGCAACCGGACTTCCGGTACTTCTCGGTATCACGAAAGCATCTCTCGAAACGGACTCCTTCTTGTCCGCAGCCTCCTTCCAGGAGACGACGCGGGTACTCACCGATGCAGCCATCAAAGGAAAGCGCGATGAGCTCGTCGGTCTGAAGGAGAACGTCATCATCGGTAAGCTCGTTCCTGCCGGTACCGGCATGCAGCGCTACCGTCAGATGCAGCATGTGGATAAACATGCATCGCAGGACAAGGAAGTACTGGAAGAAGTAACAGTTCCTGAAGAAGAGTAATACGTTCCCGCCGGGTGCGCCCGGCGGGATTATTCCGGGAGCGGGAGTGCCGGCTGATTTTCTTTCCGGAAATGGTTGACACTCTCTGGACCCGGTGGTACTATATCTAAGTGTGCCAAATACCTGTTGCTTTGGAGGATCCTCATGTCTTATGAAAAAGTAGCCCAGGCGGACGAAAAGGTCGTCGGCACGAAGCAAACGTTAAAAGCACTGGAAAGCGAACAGGTCAAAGAACTTATTGTTGCAGAAGACGCGAGCCGCGACATTCTTCACAAAGTGTTGACCCTGGCAGAAACCGGATCTGTACCGGTCGGCTACGTCGACTCGATGCAGAAGCTCGGAAAAGCCTGCGGTATCGACGTGAACGCAGCAATAGTTGCCATTAAAAAGTAAAAAGAGTTTTTGCTGCGCCCATCAGCACGGCAAAAACTTTCTCTTTACCCAAGTGTGAACCACCTGGACCAGTGGGCTTGCATTTTACTACGAAAGGAGGAACCATCCATGCCAACAATTAACCAGCTGGTTAAAAAAGGACGTAAGTCCAAGCTGCAGAAATCCGACTCCCCGGCGCTGAACAAAGGCTACAACAGCTACAAGAAGCACCAGACAGACGAGGATTCTCCGCAAAAGCGCGGAGTCTGCACGCGGGTTGGTACTATGACGCCGAAGAAGCCGAACTCGGCCCTGCGTAAATATGCGCGTGTGCGTCTGACCAACCAGATTGAGGTTACTGCCTATATCCCTGGTATCGGTCACAACCTGCAGGAGCACAGTGTTGTTCTAATCCGTGGAGGCCGTGTAAAGGACCTTCCGGGTGTACGTTACCACATCGTACGCGGTGCGCTTGACACTGCCGGCGTTGAAGGACGTAAACAGAGCCGTTCCAAGTACGGCACAAAGAAAGCCAAGAAATAAATCAGCTTTTCATTATGACTGAAAGGAGGGACCTTAATGCCTCGTAAAGGACCAGTACCACGCCGCGATGTATTAGCAGATCCTATCTATAAGAGTAAACTCGTTACCCGCCTGATCAACCGTATCATGATCGATGGGAAAAAAGGAGTTGCACAGAAATCGCTTTATAATGCATTCGATCTCGTCCGTGAACGATCCGGTAAGGATCCTCAGGAAGTATTCGAAGAAGCACTCAAGAACATCATGCCGGTTCTGGAAGTAAAAGCACGCCGTGTCGGTGGTGCAAACTACCAGGTACCAATCGAAGTGAAGCCGGACCGCCGCACGACGCTCGGTCTGCGCTGGCTCGTGAACTACGCTCGTCTCCGTGGTGAGAAAACGATGGAAGAGCGTCTTGCAAACGAGATCCTCGATGCAGCAAACAATACAGGTGCAGCGGTGAAGAAGCGCGAAGAAACGCACAAGATGGCAGAAGCCAATAAAGCATTCGCCCATTACCGCTGGTAGAATACTGTACTGCCTGAAAACGGGGAGCAGCGCTCTCCGTCTTTCAGCGCAATTATCTAGAGTTACAGGAAGGAGAAAGACACATGCCAAGAGAGTTCTCCTTAGAGAAGACACGTAATAT
This sequence comes from Alkalicoccus chagannorensis DSM 18086, assembly GCF_000429725.1. Classification (GTDB taxonomy): domain Bacteria; phylum Bacillota; class Bacilli; order Bacillales; family Salisediminibacteriaceae; genus Alkalicoccus; species Alkalicoccus chagannorensis. The sequence goes on from NZ_AUCK01000006.1 coordinate 30,334, forward strand.
CGGGATTATGGCTCATATTGACGCAGGTAAGACCACTGCGACCGAACGTATTCTTTTCTACACAGGACGTATTCATAAGATTGGTGAAACCCACGACGGCGGCTCCCAGATGGACTGGATGGAGCAGGAGCAGGAACGTGGCATTACCATCACGTCTGCAGCAACGACCGCACAGTGGAGAGATCACCGTATCAACATCATCGATACACCTGGACACGTCGACTTCACCGTTGAGGTTGAACGTTCCCTGCGCGTACTTGATGGTGCCGTTGCCGTACTCGACGCCCAGTCCGGCGTAGAGCCGCAGACAGAAACTGTATGGCGTCAGGCGACAACATACGGTGTTCCTCGAATCGTATTCGTCAACAAGATGGACAAAGTAGGAGCGGACTTCATTTATTCCCTCGGTACTCTTTCCAAGCGTCTTGGTGCGAATGCAGCAGCTGTTCAGCTGCCAATCGGGGCGGAAGATGATTTCGAAGGTATCATTGATCTGATTGACATGCAGGCATTCTTCTATCTGGATGATCTGGGTACAAGAAGTGAAGCACGTGAAATTCCGGAAGAGTACAGAGCTCAGGCCGAAGAGTACCGTGACAAGCTGATTGAATCCGTATCTGATCTCGATGAAGAGCTGATGATGTCTTACCTTGAAGGGGAAGAAATCAGCACCGATGCATTGAAGCAGGCGATCCGTACTGCAACGTGTAACGTAGAATTCTACCCGGTTCTATGCGGTTCCGCATTTAAGAACAAAGGGGTACAGCTTCTGATGGACGCTGTAGTAGAATATCTTCCTGCGCCGACGGATGTAGAAGCAATCAAAGGTCACATCCCTGGTACAGAAGAAGAAGTTGTCCGCAGGTCGGACGACAGCGAACCGTTCTCTGCACTTGCATTTAAAGTTGCAACCGATCCGTTCGTTGGTAAGCTTACTTTCTTCCGTGTTTACTCCGGTACTGTTGATGCTGGTTCCTACGTGAAAAACGCAACGAAAGATAAGCGTGAGCGTATGGGACGTATCCTGCAGATGCACGCGAACCACCGTGAAGAGATCCCGACATGCTACTCCGGGGATATTGCAGCGGGCGTTGGTCTCAAGGATACAGGAACAGGGGATACGCTTTGTGATGAAAAGAATGTCGTTATTCTTGAATCCATGGACTTCCCTGAGCCGGTCATCCACCTTTCTGTTGAGCCTGCTTCCAAAGCAGACCAGGACAAGATGGGTATGGCACTGGCCAAGCTGGCAGAGGAAGACCCGACTTTCCGCACGCATACAGATGAAGAAACAGGCCAGACTATCATCGGTGGTATGGGTGAACTTCACCTCGACATCATCGTTGACCGTCTGAAGCGTGAATTCAAAGTAGGCGCGAACGTCGGTGCACCTCAGGTTTCCTACCGTGAAACGATCCGTGAAGCTGCCAAGTGCGAAGGTAAATTCGTACGTCAGTCCGGTGGACGCGGTCAGTTCGGTCACGTATGGATCGAATTCTCACCAAACGATGAAGGCGGCGGATTTGAATTTGTCGACAACATCGTCGGTGGTGTTGTTCCACGTGAATATATCGGCTCTGTTGAGCAGGGTGTCCGTGAATCACTGGACAACGGTATGCTTGCAGGCTATCCGGTAGTAGACGTAAAAGCTCGTCTTTATGATGGATCCTACCACGATGTAGACTCCAACGAGATGGCCTTTAAAGTGGCAGCTTCCCTTGCGCTCAAAGAAGCAAAAGGCAAGTGTAAGCCGGTACTGCTTGAGCCGATCATGAAGGTAGAAGTTGTCATCCCAGAGGAATACATGGGGGACATCATGGGTGACGTAACATCCCGTCGTGGACGCGTCGAAGGTATGGAAGCACGCGGCAACGCACAAGTTGTCCGAGCGATGGTTCCACTATCCGAAATGTTCGGTTACGCGACGTCCCTGCGTTCCAACACACAGGGCCGCGGACAGTACACGATGCACTTCGACCATTACGAGGAAGTGCCAAAGAGCATCTCTGAAGAAATCGTAAAAAAGTCATCCGGTCAGTAAAAGAAAGTTGATTGTCACTCGATGCAATTTGTTGTAAGCTTGTAAAGGTGGAAGCTCCGGCTTCACCTTTCAAGTTGAAATAAAAAATCTTAACTATATGTAAGGAGGATTTCGATCATGGCAAAACAAAAATTTGATCGTTCCAAAACGCATGCCAACATTGGTACTATTGGACACGTTGACCACGGGAAAACAACACTGACTGCGGCAATCACGTACGTCCTGCACAAAAACTCTGGTAAAGGTACTGCTATGGCGTACGACCAGATCGACGGTGCACCAGAAGAGCGTGAGCGTGGAATCACTATCTCCACTGCACACGTAGAGTACGAGACGGATTCCCGTCACTATGCACACGTGGACTGCCCAGGTCACGCGGACTATGTAAAGAATATGATCACTGGTGCAGCACAGATGGACGGCGCGATTCTCGTTGTATCTGCAGCGGACGGCCCAATGCCACAGACGCGTGAGCACATCCTGCTTTCCCGTCAGGTTGGTGTACCATCCATCGTTGTATTCCTGAACAAGACAGACCAGGTTGACGATGAAGAGCTGCTTGAGCTCGTTGAAATGGAAGTACGTGAACTTCTTTCCGAGTACGACTTCCCTGGCGACGACATTCCAGTAGTAAAAGGTTCTGCACTGCTCGCTCTTGAAGGTAACGCAGAGCACGAGCAGGCGATTGTAGACCTCATGCAGTCTGTTGACGACTACATTCCAACACCGGACCGTGACAAGGACAAGCCTTTCATGATGCCAGTTGAGGACGTATTCTCCATCACAGGCCGTGGTACAGTTGCAACAGGCCGTGTTGAGCGTGGCCAGCTTAACGTTGGTGACGAAGTAGAAATCATCGGTCTTTCTGAAAAGCCGGCGAAAACTACTGTAACAGGTGTTGAAATGTTCCGTAAGCTTCTTGACTATGCAGAAGCAGGCGACAACATCGGTGCACTCCTTCGTGGTGTGTCCCGTGACGACATCAACCGTGGTCAGGTTCTCGCGAAGCCGGGTACCATCACTCCACACACAAAGTTCAAAGCGGAAGTGTATGTTCTTTCTAAAGAAGAAGGTGGCCGTCACACGCCATTCTTCAACAACTACCGCCCACAGTTCTACTTCCGTACTACAGACGTAACTGGTGTTACGAACCTGCCGGAAGGCGTGGAAATGGTTATGCCTGGTGACAACGTAGAGATGACAGTTGAACTGATCTCTCCAATCGCGATCGAGGACGGTACGAAGTTCTCTATCCGTGAGGGTGGCCGTACCGTAGGCGCAGGCGTTGTTTCTCAAATCATCGAGTAATTCTCTCGATTACAACATCCCATCCGGTTATCCGGGTGGGATTTTTTCTATAGCTTAAGGTGGTGGTTCGGGTAGACGGCGCCGCGTGCTGCATGGAAGATGGTAGTCGGTGCAGCAGCACGTGATTGGATTGGAAAGGTAAACGAAGGGGAACCCGTACGGCTTTTCGCCCGTAAACGGTGCAGGGGTGATAAGAATGGATATCCAGTCTTTTTATGAACGAAAAGCCCGGACACATATCCTGCTCACAGGTTTAGAGGCAGCAGGGACGATCGGGCTCGTATTCATTCTCTACATATTGAACTGGCCGGCTTTTCAGCACTGGTATCCGGCACTCGCACTGCCTTTCAGTATTCCGGTTTCCATCATTCTGGCTCTGACAGCGCGGCGGCGTGCTGCAAACATCCGGCTGCAGGTACCGGAGAGGCCCGCGGCATTTCAGGATCAGCATCGGCTGATCCTTGTTCCTTTCGTCCACTGGCTCAAAGAGTATGTATTCTTCACGATGCAGGGAGAGGCCGTAGCCGTTGTAAGGGAGGACGTGCACGGCTGGAAAAAGGCGGGAACCTTTCTCCTGCACTTGATTGGTCTGCGCCGGTGGCTCGCGAAACGGCTGGTGGTAACGAACGCCGAAGCGCTTCTGTATACGCTGCAGAAAGAGGCAGGGTGGAAGCAGCGGTATCACCTTTTTGATGCCGATGGTAAAAAGCAGGCGTCCTACGAGATGAACCTGTGGAACCTCAAGCGTCAGTACTCTACTATTTACGATGCTGGTGGAGAAAAGGTGGCAGAAAACGAAGGCGGCTTCGCCGGTATTCATTTCAGCGTCGTCGATCTGACGGGAGACCGCCTCGTGGATATCAAATACGACGGGATTCCGCTGGAGGCGATGAATCTGTTTGCCGGCGTGAAAGGCGACATTCTCACGCTGCAGCAGGAGCTCGGTGAAGAGGCACCCGTGTACTTGTTCGCCCCGCTTCTTGTGCAGCTTCACTACACCCGCTGACGAGTTTCTACTATAGAATTAGGGCATCATGGAGAAGGGAAGCCGGCACGTATTCCCAAGGGGGAGAAGGGGGGCACCTCAGAACGATGTGTCCCCCATAAAGCCACCACAGGAGCGTCAAAAAGGAAGCACAATATTTGACAGAAAATTATGCATGTAAGAAATGTAGCCAGATTCAAAAAAACCCCTTGAAATCAGCACCCGCAGCTTGTATACTATTCAAAGTGTGACCGTGAATAAAGCAGAAAACCGTTGCGTGAGCATTGCGTTTCCTGTATACTATTTCATGTTGGTCACAGACAGGCTTTGATCTGAAAGGTTGCCGATACACCCGGCCCCTTTGCCATGGGCTGAGTGCATGGGAAATTTTCAGGGAGCAAGTCTATTTATAAAATGGGCGAAAAAGGAGGTAATCAAATGGCAAAGCAAAAGATCCGTATTCGACTGAAAGCGTACGACCACCGCGTACTTGATCAGTCCGCTGAGAAAATCGTGGAAACTGCAAAACGTTCAGGTGCAGGAGTAGCAGGGCCGGTCCCGCTTCCTACAGAACGTTCTATCTACACTGTTCTTCGTGCGGTACACAAGTACAAGGATGCTCGTGAGCAGTTTGAAATGCGTACGCACAAGCGTCTGATCGACATTGTTGATCCTACGCCGCAGACAGTCGATGCACTGATGCGTCTGGATCTCCCATCCGGCGTTGACATTGAAATCAAGCTGTAATTGTTTCTTATTATATAAATGATTAAATAAATTATTAACAGGAGGTGTGACGGATGACCAAAGGAATCTTAGGCAAGAAGCTCGGTATGACGCAGGTATTCTCTGAATCCGGTGAAGCAGTGCCAGTGACTGTCATTCAGGCAGAGTCGAACGTCGTTCTTCAGAAGAAGACAGAAGAAAGCGACGGGTACGAAGCAGTACAGATCGGCGGCTTTGACAAGAAGCCAAGCGCACAGAACAAACCGGAGAAGGGCCATGCCGGCAAAGCAGACACAGCCCCTAAGCGCTTCGTGAAGGAAATCCGCGACGCTGATACAACTGATGTGGAAGTTGGTCAGGAATGGAAAGTAGACGTTTTTGCAGAAGGTGACATTGTAGATGTTACCGGCCAGAGCAAAGGTAAAGGATTTGCTGGTGCAATCAAGCGTCACAACCAGGCTACAGGCCCAATGACACACGGTTCCCACTACCACCGTTCCCCAGGTTCCATGGGTCCGATTGACCCGAACCACGTACGACCGGGTAAGCTGCTTCCAGGACGCATGGGCGGCGAAACGGTAACAATCCAGAACCTTGAGGTTGTTAAAGTGGACACAGAGCGTAACGTCCTTCTTGTAAAAGGGAATATCCCTGGTGCGAAGAAGAGCTTTGTATCTGTTCAGTCAGCTGTAAAGCAGAAATAAACCTGAAAAAGAAAGGAGGAGCCCCCGATGCCAAAAGTGACATTGTTTAAACAGGATGGCTCACAAGCCGGTGACATCGAACTTGCAGAAGGTGTATTCGGCATTGAACCAAATGAAAGTGTTCTTTATGAAGCAGTAATCATGCAGCAGGCGTCCCGTCGTCAAGGTACGCATAAAGCAAAAGACCGCTCGGAACGCCGCGGCGGTGGACAGAAGCCATGGCGTCAGAAAGGAACAGGCCGTGCGCGTCACGGTTCGACTCGTTCCCCAATCTGGGTCGGCGGTGGAGTGACTTTCGGTCCTACACCACGAAGCTACGGCTACAAGCTGCCAAAGAAGCAGCGTCGTCTTGCACTAAAATCTGCTCTTTCCTCCAAAGTGAGCGAGGATAACATCCGCGTAGTGGAAGAGTTGAATTTTGAATCTCCAAAGACAAAGGAAATGAAAGCAGTTCTCGCCAGTCTCTCCGCAGACACGAAGACACTGATCGTAACAGCCGATCAAGACGAAGCTGTTGCTCTTTCTGCCCGCAATCTCCCTGGAGTACTAACAGTAACAGCATCCGGCGTGAATGTACTTGACCTTCTCACACACGAGAAGCTTGTCATCACACAAGAAGCTGTGAAACAGGTAGAGGAGGTGCTTGCATAATGGCAAACGTACGAGATATTGTGAAGCGCCCGATCATTACTGAGCGTTCTGCTGATCTAATGGCTGAGAAGAAGTACACGTTCGAAGTAATCCCAAGCGCAACAAAGCACCAGATCCGCAACGCAGTCGAAGAAATCTTCGGCGTTGAGGTAGCGAGTGTCAACACAATGAACTATAAAGGGAAATTCAAGCGTTTTGGCCGCTACAGCGGTTATACCCGCAAGCGCAAGAAAGCGATCGTCCAGCTCACTCCTGAAAGCCGGGATCTTGAGTTTTTTGAAGAATAATCTTTCTACGTAAGGAGGGAAATACTCATGGCAATCAAAAAGTACAAACCGATTACAAACGGCCGTCGTTTTATGACGTCGCTTGATTTTCAGGAGCTGACAACAGACTCTCCTGAAAGATCACTGCTCGCACCGCTTTCCAAGCGTGCCGGCCGTAACAACCAGGGACGTATTACGACACGCCACCACGGCGGCGGTCATAAGCGTCAATACCGTATCATTGATTTCAAGCGTGACAAAGATGGAATTCCAGGCCGCGTTGCTACGATCGAATACGATCCAAACCGTACTGCGAACATCGCACTGATCAACTACGTTGATGGGGAGAAGCGCTACATTCTTGCACCGAAGAACCTGAAAGTCGGTCAGGAAATCATGTCCGGATCCGAAGCGGATATCAAAACCGGAAATGCTCTTCAGCTGAAGGACATCCCAGTTGGTACCGTGATCCACAACATCGAGCTTCGTCCAGGAAAAGGCGGACAGCTTGTACGCTCTGCTGGTGCAGAAGCACAGGTTCTCGGTCGTGAAGAAAAGTACGTGCTCGTACGTCTTCGTTCCGGCGAAACTCGTCTCATCCTCGGCACATGCCGTGCGACAATCGGCCAGGTCGGCAACATCGAGCATGAGCTCGTCACGATCGGTAAAGCCGGACGTAAGCGCTGGATGAACCGTCGTCCAACCGTACGTGGTTCCGTTATGAACCCGAACGATCACCCACACGGTGGTGGTGAAGGTAAAGCACCAATCGGTATGCCATCTCCAATGTCTCCATGGGGCAAGCCGACACTTGGTTACAAGACACGAAACCGAAACAAAGAGTCCAACAAGTATATTGTCCGCGGACGCAAAAAGAAAAAGAAATAAAACACGGGGTTGATCTACGGTTCTCCTCGAGAACCGTAGCGCAATCGCGAAGGGAGGTACTATCATGGGTCGCAGCTTAAAAAAGGGACCTTTCGTCGACGACCACCTCATGAAGAAGGTGGAAGAGCAGGGTGATACGAACAACAAAAAAGTGATCAAAACCTGGTCTCGCCGTTCTACGATTTTCCCACAGTTTATCGGGCACACGATCGCTGTTTATGACGGACGTAAGCACGTGCCTGTTTATGTACAGGAAGACATGGTTGGACACAAGCTTGGTGAATTTGCACCAACGCGTACGTACAAAGGCCATGCTTCAGATCGAAAAACGAAACGATAAAGAACAAGAAGTAGAGAGAGGAGGTACTGATCATGGAAGCGAAGGCAGTTGCTAAACAGGTTCGTATCGCACCGCGTAAAGCTCGTCTCGTTGTAGACCTCATCCGCGGAAAGGAAGTCGGCGAAGCGATTTCCATCCTGAACCATACGAACAAAAGATCTTCTCCAGTAGTTGAAAAGCTCCTGAACTCTGCTATTGCAAACGCAGAGCACAACTACGAAATGGAGCCGGATAACCTTGTCGTCGATCAGGTCTACGTAGATGAGGGAGTTACACTGAAAAGGTTCCGTCCAAGAGCACAGGGACGCGCGAGCCGAATCAACAAACGTACAAGCCACATTACAGTTGTTCTAACAGAAAAGAAGGAGGGATAAGTGTGGGTCAGAAAATAAATCCTAACGGACTGCGTGTCGGCGTTATCCGCGACTGGGAATCCAAGTGGTACGCAGAAAAAGACTTTGCTGATCTTCTTCATGAAGACATCCGTATCCGTGAGAACCTGCAGAAGCGTTTGAGCGAAGCATCTATTTCTGCGATTGAAATCGAACGTGCGGCTAACCGCGTGAACGTGACAATCAACACTGCTAAGCCTGGTATGGTTATCGGTAAAGGCGGTTCGGAAGTGGAAAACATCCGTAAAGCCCTGAACCAGATGACAGGCAAGCGTGTCCACATCAACATCAACGAAATCAAAAAGCCGGACATGGACGCAACGCTCGTATCTCAAAACATTGCCCGACAGCTGGAAGCTCGTATTTCTTTCCGTCGTGCGATGAAGCAGTCGATGCAGCGTACAATGCGCTCCGGTGCACAAGGTATCAAAACACAAGTTTCCGGCCGACTGGGCGGAGCTGACATTGCTCGTTCCGAAACTTACAGCGAAGGAACTGTTCCTCTCCACACACTGCGTGCAGACATCGACTACGGTACTGCAGAAGCAGATACAACGTACGGTAAAATCGGCGTCAAGTCGTGGATCTACAAAGGAGAAGTCCTTCCAACGAAAGGAATAACCGAAGAGGAAGGAGGAGAATAAATCATGCTAATGCCTAAACGTGTGAAGTACCGTCGAGAACACCGCGGCAAGATGCGCGGACGAGCGAAAGGCGGCACAGAAGTTTCATTCGGTGAATACGGTCTGCAGGCAGTAGAAGCCTCCTGGATCACCAACCGTCAGATCGAAGCTGCGCGAATTGCGATGACCCGCTATATGAAGCGTGGCGGTAAAGTATGGATTAAAATTTTCCCGGACAAGCCTTATACAGCAAAGCCTCTTGAAGTCCGAATGGGTTCCGGTAAAGGTGCTCCTGAAGGATGGGTAGCTGTTGTAAAGCCAGGGAAAGTGATGTTTGAAATTGCCGGGGTACCTGAAGATGTAGCCCGAGAAGCACTGCGTCTTGCATCTCACAAGCTCCCGATCAGGACGAAAGTGATTAAACGTGAAGAAGTGGGTGGTGACGCAAATGAAAGCTAATGAAATCCGCAGCCTTACCACTGCAGAAATCGAACAGAAAGCATCTTCTCTGAAAGAAGAGCTTTTCAACCTTCGCTTTCAGCTTGCGACTGGGCAGCTGGATAATCCAGCCCGCATTCGTGAAGTGAAGAAGGCGATTGCACGAGCGAAGACAGTATTACGCGAACGTGAACTCGGTATCACGAGCGAATAGTCCTGAGAGGAGGATGCACCGTGGCAGAACGAAATAATCGTAAGAGCTACGTCGGGCGTGTGACATCAGACAAGATGGACAAGACCATTACGGTCGTTGTTGAAACGTACAAGATGCACCCGCTTTACGGTAAGCGCGTTAAATATTCCAAGAAGTTCAAGGCACATGATGAAAACAATACAGCGAAGGTGAACGACGTTGTACGTATCATGGAAACCCGACCGCTATCGAAGGATAAGCGATTCCGCCTTGTCGAAGTAGTAGAAGAGGCAGTCGTTATCTAAATCGACATTTTCAACTGAAGGGAGGTCAAGGAATCAATGATTCAACAGGAAAGCCGTCTAAAAGTAGCCGACAACTCTGGTGCCCGTGAAGTGCAGTGCATTAAAGTACTGGGTGGAACAGGCCGTAAAACTGCGAACATTGGTGATGTCATCGTTGTTGCCGTAAAGCAGGCAACACCGGGCGGCGTTGTCAAGAAGGGTGAAGTTGTACGCGCGGTAATCGTTCGTTCGAAGAGCGGAGCACGCCGTAACGATGGATCTTATATCAAGTTTGACGAAAATGCTGCTGTTATCATCCGCGATGACAAAGGACCGCGAGGAACACGTATCTTCGGACCGGTTGCACGTGAACTGCGTGAGAACAAGTTCATGAAGATCGTTTCTCTTGCGCCGGAAGTATTGTAATTCCCGTTTCATCGATATCACGATCTGAAGTAAAGAGGAGGTTCCCTCATGTCCCAAAACAAACTGCACGTCAAGCAGGGAGATACCGTTAAAGTCATCTCCGGCAAAGACAAAGGTAAGGAAGGTAAGATTCTTCAAGCCATCCCTGCCCAGTCCCGTGTACTCGTAGAAGGCGTAAACATGGTGAAGAAGCACGCTAAACCATCTCAGTCAAATCCACAGGGCGGTATTCTTAACCAAGAAGCGCCGATTCACGTGTCCAACGTGATGGTGGTTGATCCATCTACGAACGAGCCGACACGCGTCGGTTTCAAGGTCGAAGACGGCAAAAAAATCCGTATCGCGAAAAAATCTGGCGAAGCGCTTGATAAGTAAGCTGCCAGCTGCTGAAAGGAGGTCCACTCAATGAATCGTCTCAAGGAACAATACAACCAGGAGATCACTCCTGCGCTGAAAGATAAATTCAATTATTCCTCCGTGATGGAAGTACCAGAGATCGAAAAGATCGTGGTGAACATGGGGGTTGGTGACGCTGTCCAGAACTCGAAAGTGCTTGATAAAGCAGTCGAGGAACTGACAGAAATCACTGGTCAAAAGCCGGTTATCACAAAGGCGAAGAAGTCCATTGCCGGATTTAAAGTACGTGAAGGCATGCCGATCGGTGCGAAAGTAACGCTCCGCGGTGAGCGCATGTACGACTTCCTGGACAAGCTGATTTCCGTTTCCCTTCCACGTGTACGTGACTTCCGCGGTGTTTCAAACAAAGCATTCGACGGTCGCGGCAACTACACGCTCGGGGTCAAAGAACAGCTGATTTTCCCGGAAATCAACTACGACAACGTCGACAAGGTACGAGGAATGGACATTGTTGTTGTTACAACGGCTGAGACAGACGAAGAAGCACGAGAGCTGCTGACGAAGTTCGGCATGCCGTTCCAAAAATAAAACTCTGACAGAAGAGAGGAGTGAAGACCTTGGCGAAAAAATCAATGGTCGCGAAACAGAAGCGCACAAAGAAGTTTGCGGTTCAGGAGTACTCGCGTTGTGAACGCTGCGGACGCCCCCACAGTGTTATGCGTAAGTTCAAGCTCTGCCGTATCTGCTTCCGTGAACTTGCACACAGAGGTCAAATTCCGGGCGTCAAAAAAGCTAGCTGGTAATACCGCTTAATAGGGAAGGAGGTAACTACTATGGTCATGACAGATCCTATTTCGGATATGCTCACACGCATTCGTAACGCTAACATGGTTCGTCACACAAGCCTGGAACTCCCGGCTTCGAACATTAAGAAAGAAATCGCAGACATCCTCAAGCGTGAGGGTTATATCCGCGACTACGAAGCAATCGAGGACAGCAAGCAGGGCATCCTGCGCCTGTTCCTCAAGTACGGAGCTGACAACGAAAAAGTCATCACCGGCCTGAAGAAGATCAGCAAGCCTGGTCTGCGCGTCTACGCAAAGTCTGATGAAATTCCACGTGTCCTCGGCGGACTCGGAATCGCCATCATCTCTTCTTCAAGCGGTGTGATTACTGATAAAGAAGCCCGTCAAAAGCAGGTCGGCGGCGAAGTACTCGCATACGTCTGGTAAGAAAAACACAAAAGAACGGAGGTGTCACGTATGTCACGAGTTGGTCTGAAACCAATCGAAATTCCATCCGGTGTTGAAGTGAAATTCGACGGAAACACCGCTGTTGTTAAGGGGCCGAAAGGCGAACTAACACGCGAATTCCACCCGGATATCAAAGTCAACATTGATGAAAGCATCATCACATTTGAGCGCCCGTCCGACCACAAGGAACACCGTTCCCTGCACGGCACGATGCGCAGCCTGTTGAGCAACATGATCGACGGCGTTAACAGCGGCTTCGAAAAGAAGCTGGAGCTCGTCGGTGTCGGTTACCGCGCTCAGAAGACAGGAAACAAGGTTGTACTGAACGTCGGCCTCTCCCACCCGGTAGAGTTCGTCGCAGACGATGACCTTGAAATCGAAGTACCTTCCAACACGCAGATCACGGTAAAGGGAATCGACAAGGAGCGCGTTGGTGCACTTGCTTCCAATATCCGTTCCGTACGTATCCCAGAGCCGTATAAAGGCAAAGGAATCCGCTACGAAGGTGAGCGTATCCGCATGAAGGAAGGGAAGACAGGTAAGTAATACCTGATCTAATACAACGGAAAGAAAGGAATGACGTTCGATGATCACGAAGACTTCGAAGAACGCGATTCGTAAAAAGCGTCACGCGCATGTTCGTCGTACGATCACCGGCACAGCTGAACGTCCCCGTCTGAACGTTTTCCGTTCTAATAAGCACATCTACGCGCAGCTCATCAACGATGTGGAAGGCGTAACTATCGCCAGCGCGTCCAGCTTAGATAATGAACTGAACCTGGAAAACGGAAGCAACCGGGAAGCAGCCCGCCAAGTAGGTGAACTCGTAGCGAACCGTGCGAAAAAGCATGATACTGAAACGGTCGTTTTTGACCGTGGAGGCTATCTCTACCACGGACGAGTACAGGAGCTTGCAGACGCAGCCCGCGAAGCTGGTCTCAAGTTTTAATCATAGAAAAAAAGGAGGGTAACACATTGCGTATCGATGCAAGCAAGCTGGAAATTGAAGAAAGAGTTGTCACCGTCAACCGTGTCGCGAAAGTGGTAAAAGGTGGACGCCGCTTCCGCTTTGCAGCGCTCGTTGTTGTAGGCGATAAGAACGGTCATGTTGGTTTCGGTATGGGCAAGGCACTGGAGGTACCGGAAGCGATCCGTAAGGCGATCGAAGAAGGTAAGAAAAACCTCGTGAAGGTGCCGATGACTGGTACAACGATCCCTCACTTGATCACAGGCGAATTCGGCGCAGGAAGCGTACTCCTGAAGCCGGCAGCCGAAGGTACTGGAGTTATCGCAGGCGGACCTGTCCGTGCGGTACTGGAACTTGCCGGAGTAGGCGACATCCTGTCTAAGTCCCTCGGATCCAACAACCCGATTAACATGGTGCGTGCAACCATCCAGGGTCTTGAAAGCCTGAAGAGCCCGGAGCAAGTTGCTAGACTACGCGGCAAATCTGTCGAAGAGTTGCAAGGTTAAGGAGGGATTGTCATGGCTAAGAAATTAGAAATCACCCTCACACGCAGCCTGATCGGACGTCCGGAAGACCAGCGCGTTACAGTGAAAACGCTCGGTCTCGGTAAGACGAACAGTACGGTTGTCAAAGAGGACAACGCAGCAATGCGTGGAATGGTCAATAAAGTTGCTCATCTCGTCTCCGTACGTGAGATTGACGCATAAATTCTAATCTACTGAATAAGGAGGTGTCATTCATGCAACTTCACGAACTTAAGCCTGCTGCTGGTTCCCGCAAAGCACGCAACCGTGTGGGTCGAGGAATCGGTTCTGGTAACGGTAAAACTGCAGGCCGCGGTACGAAGGGTCAGAACGCCCGCTCCGGCGGTGGCGTACGACCAGGATTTGAAGGTGGACAGATGCCAATCTTCCGCCGTCTGCCGAAGCGTGGCTTCCAGAATCCGAACCGCGCTGAGTACGCAGTTGTGAACCTGGAAACCCTCAACCGTTTCGAAGACGGCACAGAGGTTACACCAGCTCTGCTGGTAGAATCCGGCGTTGTGAAAAAAGAACGCGACGGAATTAAAATTCTAGGAAACGGAACATTGGAGCGCAAGCTGACGGTGAAAGCTGCAAAGTTTTCTGCATCAGCAAAAAGCGCAATTGAGGCTGCTGGCGGGACTGCCGAGGTGGTTTAATGTTCCGGACGATCTCCGATATCTTTCGAGTGGGTGACTTGAGGAGAAAAATCCTCTTCACCCTAGCGATATTAATCGTCTTTCGAATCGGTGCCCATATCCCCGCCCCCGGAGTCGACGCATCTCAGCTGGACTTCGGCGGGGACATGAACGCCTTTGGCTTTCTTGATGCCTTCGGCGGCGGTGCCCTCGAGCGTTTCTCGATTTTTGCGACAGGAATCATGCCCTATATCACCGCATCGATTATTGTGCAGCTTCTCAAGATGGATGTGATCCCGAAGTTTGCCGAGTGGTCGAGACAGGGCGAGGCAGGTCGTAAGAAACTAGCACAAGTGACAAGATACGGGACGATTGTGATCGCGTTCATTCAAGCCCTTGGCATGTCTATCGGCTTTAACAACCTTTTTCCGGAGCTCGTACCGGACCCGGGCGTTCAGACGTATCTGCTGATCGCACTGACGCTGACCAGCGGAACGGCCTTTCTGCTCTGGCTCGGGGAACAAATTACGGAAAGCGGAGTAGGGAACGGGATCTCAATTCTTATCTTTGCTGGGATTGCTGCTGGGATTCCGAATGGAGTTACCCAAATCTACGTAACTCAATTCGAAGGCGCAGGAGATGCCTTGTTTTTAAACATCGTCGCTGTGCTGCTGATTCTGCTGGCGCTGCTGGCGATCGTAGTAGGAGTCATTTTTGTCCAGCAGGCCCTCAGAAAAATTCCTGTTCAATATGCAAAACGATTGGTTGACGGAAAGCAGCAGGAAGTTCAGACTTCCCACCTGCCGCTCAAGGTCAACTCTGCCGGAGTCATCCCGGTCATTTTCGCCATGTCGCTTTTCATCTTTCCACCAACGGTAGCCGGTTTCTTTGGGGACACTGGCACCATTGCCGGGTGGATTCAGCGGAACTTTGATTATACGCAGCCGTTCGGCATGGTCGTATTTGCCATGCTCATCATCGGGTTCACGTATTTCTATACGTTTGTTCAGGTTAATCCGGAACAAATGGCAGACAACCTGAAGAAACAGGGCGGTTATATCCCCGGTATACGTCCGGGCAAAGCCACGCAGGAGCACATTTTGGCGATCCTCTATCGATTGACTTTCGTCGGGGCTTTATTCCTTGCAGTCGTAGCCACCATGCCGGTCTTCTTCAATGAAGCGGCGGGGCTGCCGCAGAGTGTGCAGCTGGGAGGAACCGGTCTGCTGATCGTTGTCGCTGTATCGCTTGACACGATGAAACAGATAGAGAGTCAACTTATCAAACGCTCCTACAAAGGGTTTATCAAGTAGTTGGGCGTCAAAGACTGATGGAGGTAATAGAGCAATGAATCTAATCCTTATGGGACTTCCGGGAGCCGGTAAAGGCACACAGGCAGAAAAAATCGTAGAAAAATATCACATTCCACATATCTCTACAGGGGATATGTTCCGAGCAGCAATTAAGAACGGCACAGAGCTTGGCATGAAAGCGAAGTCCTTTATGGACGAGGGAGCCCTCGTTCCGGATGAAGTGACAGTCGGTATTGTGCGGGAGCGCCTGAGTGAAGATGACTGCAAAGAAGGCTTCCTTCTCGACGGCTTCCCACGAACACCGGCCCAGGCCTCTGCGCTGGAAGAAATGCTCGATGATCTCGGTCGCAGACTGGACCATGTCCTGTATATCAAAGTACCGAAGGACGATCTGTTCAAGCGTCTGACTGGGCGCTGGATCTGTCCGGATTGCGGTGCTGCGTACCATGAGATTTACAATCCGCCGAAGACAGAAGGCAAGTGCGACAAGGATGGCAGCGACCTCATTCAGCGTGAGGACGATAAGCCGGAGACCGTCGACAAGCGTTTGGAAGTGAACCTGGAACAGGCGAAGCCCCTCGTGGACTTCTATGAAGAAAAGGGATACCTTCGAAACGTGGATGGACAGCAGGATATCGATCAGGTATTCGCTGATGTAGACAGCATCCTTCAGGGAGATCGTACATGATCATCCGCAAAAGCGCGGATGAGCTTGATTTGATGCGTGAAGCGGGCCGGATTGTAGCCCGTACCCATCAGATGCTGGAAGAGCAGATTCAGCCGGGCATAACAACCCAGCAGCTCAACGAAGCGGCTGATGCTTTTATCCGCAGCTGTGATGCTGTCCCATCCTTCTATGGCTATCATGGATTTACAGGAAGCATCTGTACTTCAGTAAATGAAGAATTGGTACACGGAATACCCGGCGCCCGCACCCTCGAAGACGGTGACATCATTAGTATCGACATCGGTGCGGAGTATGAAGGTTTCCACGGAGATTCAGCCTGGACGTACGCTGTCGGACACATTTCCGACGAAGAGCAGCGCCTGCTGGACGTGACGGAAGGTTCTCTTTACGAGGGTCTCCGCATGGCCGCACCAGGAGCCAGCCTGTCGGATATTTCCCACGCCGTGCAGCAGCACGCCGAGGCAGCCGGCTTCTCTGTTGTCAGAGAATATGTCGGTCACGGGGTCGGGCGGGACCTCCATGAGGATCCGCCGGTGCCCCACTTCGGTCCACCGGGAAAAGGGCCGAAGCTGGAGCCGGGAATGGTGCTCGCAGTCGAACCGATGATCAACGCAGGACGCCGGCATGTCAAAACGCTGCCGGATAACTGGACAGTGGTGACATCGGACGGTTCTAGGTGTGCACACTTTGAACACACTATTGCTATTGTCGAGACAGGATATGAAGTGTTGACGACAATCCGCTGACAGATCAAAAAGGTGGTCATCCAACAATTATGAAAGATCCTGATTCGGTTCCGCAGGCCGGTGAGCTCGTGCGGATTCTTCACGGAAGAGACAAAGATCAATTCGCCTGCATCATTAAGGTGCTGGACGACCGGTTTGTCCTGATTGCCGATGGCGATAAAAGGAAGGTCGACCGCCCGAAGAGAAAGAACCTGCAGCATATAGAGCGAAGTTATATCATTGCCTCCGAAGTAAAGAACAGTATAATAGAAACAGGTCGTGTCACCAATGCGAAACTGCGTTTTGCAATTTCATCCTATATCAACGATAATTTACTGAAGGAAGGGGAGTAAATTCATGGCCAAAGATGATGTTATCGAAGTAGAAGGCACGGTCATTGAACCGCTGCCGAACGCGATGTTCCGCGTAGAGCTGGAAAACGGCCACAAGATTCTGGCGCACGTATCCGGCAAAATCCGTATGCACTATATCCGTATTCTTCCGGGGGACAAGGTCACCGTTGAATTATCTCCGTATGATCTGACCCGCGGTCGAATTACGTATCGTTATAAATAAGCATCGATTCTAAAATCGTTACTCCGAATGATCAAGGAGGTAAAGAGCATGAAGGTAAGACCATCCGTCAAACCCATTTGCGAAAAGTGCAAAGTTATCCGACGTAAAGGAACCGTCATGGTAATTTGCGAAAATCCAAAGCACAAGCAGAAGCAAGGCTAACTAACAGGAGGTGTAAACTATGGCACGAGTAGCTGGTGTCGACATTCCACGCGATAAGCGGGTTGTCGTATCTCTCACGTATATCTACGGGATCGGAAAGACCCGTGCTGCCGAAGTACTGGAAGAAGCAGGTGTAGATGCGAGCACACGCGTCCGTGATCTCACGGAAGATGAGCTCGGTAAAATCCGTGGTGTAGTAGACAACATCAAGGTAGAAGGGGATCTCCGTCGTGAAGTCTCCCTCAACATCAAGCGTCTGATCGAAATCGGATCCTACCGCGGTATCCGTCACCGTCGGGGTCTGCCGACACGCGGTCAGAAGACGAAGAACAACGCACGTACACGTAAAGGACCTCGTCGTACTGTCGCGAACAAGAAAAAGTAAAGGAGGCTGCGTTAATTTATGGCTAAGCCAAAAACAACACGCGCAAAGCGTCGTCAGCGTAAGAATATAGAGACCGGTATTGCACACATTCGTTCTACGTTCAACAACACGATCGTAACGATCACTGACACTCAAGGAAACGCGATCTCCTGGGCAAGTGCCGGCGGCCTTGGTTTCAAAGGCTCTCGTAAGTCCACTCCGTTTGCTGCACAGACAGCAGCGGAAGCAGCATCCAAAGCTGCAATGGAACATGGCATGAAGGAAGTTGAAGTTTCTGTTAAAGGCCCTGGTGCAGGCCGTGAAGCGGCTATCCGCTCTCTGCAGGCTGCAGGTCTTGAAGTCAGCATGATCCGTGACGTAACGCCGGTTCCACACAACGGCTGCCGTCCACCAAAACGTCGCCGCGTATAATCCGCTCTACTGCTGGTCCGCTCCTGCAGCGGACCCTTGTCGAAGCTGTAACAAGTCAAGTGTGCCCAGTGAGGGATTCCGGCTGCGGTACTGCCCAGCCGGGGTTTCGACGTTTTGAAGGAGGGTTAGTTGAATGATCGAGATAGAGAAGCCGAAGATAGAAACGGTCGAATTAAGCGACGATCAAACGTACGGAAAATTCGTCGTAGAACCTCTGGAACGTGGATATGGAACAACGCTGGGGAACTCCCTGCGCCGCATCATGCTCTCCTCTCTGCCGGGAGCAGCGGTGACATCCGTGCAGTTCAATGGTGTCCTGCATGAGTTCTCCACCATCGAAGGGGTCGTGGAGGATGTAACAACCATCATCCTTCACCTGAAACAGCTGGCGCTCAAAATTTACTCTGATGAAGAGAAAACGATTGAGATCGATGCAACGGGCGAAGGAACGGTTACTGCCGCGGACATTACGCACGACAGTGACGTCGAGATCCTCAACCCGGATCTTCATATCGCAACCCTCTCCAAAGGCGCGCAGTTCCAGATGAAAGTGACAGCGAAGCGCGGCCGCGGCTATGTGCCGGCGGAAGGAAACAACACGGGAGATCTGCCAATCGGCGTCATTCCTGTTGACTCCATCTTTACTCCGGTATCGCGTGCGAACTACCAGGTGGAAAACACCCGAGTAGGTCAGATTACCAATTTTGATAAGCTGACGCTCGATGTCTGGACAGACGGGAGCATCCGTCCGGAAGAAGCTGTCTCTCTCAGTGCGAAAATCCTGACCGAGCACCTGAACATTTTTGTCGGGCTGACCGATCAGGCACAGCATGCAGAGATCATGGTGGAAAAAGAAGAGGACCAGAAAGAAAAAGTTCTGGAAATGACGATTGAAGAACTGGATCTCTCTGTCCGTTCCTATAACTGCCTCAAGCGGGCAGGAATCAACACGGTGCAGGAGCTGACTCAAAAGTCGGAAGAGGACATGATGAAAGTGCGCAACCTCGGACGTAAATCCCTCGAGGAAGTCCAGGAAAAGCTGCACGAACTCAACCTCGGCCTGCGCAAAGAAGACTGATGCATCGGAGTACCGATGGTATTTGTGAAGGAGGGAAATGACTCATGGGATATCGTAAGCTTGGACGCGACAGCAGTGCCCGTAAAGCACTTCTGCGTGACCTGACTACTGATCTGATCATCAATGAGCGTATCGAAACGACAGAGCCGAAAGCAAAGGAAATTCGTTCTGTTGTGGAGAAAATGATCACGCTCGGAAAGCGTGGAGACCTGCATGCCCGCCGTCAGGCAGCGGCATTCGTCCGTAAAGAAGTAGCGGACGAGGAAACAGGACAAGACGCGATCCAGAAGCTTTTCGACGACGTCGCAAAGCGCTATGAAGACCGTCAGGGTGGTTATACCCGCGTAATGAAGCTGGGACCACGTAAGGGAGACGGCGCTGAAATGGCAATCATCGAGCTTGTGTAAGCACAAGTTCTTTTAAGGGGCGGCACCAAAGCTGATGTATCAGCGGCGGATCGGCGCCCTTTTTTTTATAGTTTAAGCTCTGTGATTGTTTATTGTTGATAATGACAGAAAACGCCGCTGCAACTCGGCAGGCTTGCCGTGGAGGAAATCTCCAGCTTCCTCGGTCTGACGCCCTGCGGGATCTTCCGATCTCCTTCTTCCACAGGCGTCCGCCGGTCTTCGCTGCGTCCTTCTGAAAGAAAAGAAACGTTTATGAAACGGAGCAGGCCCAGGCTCTTTTTCGAGACGCCTGCGGATAAAGAAAGCGTGAAGATCCTCCCGGTCGTAAGGGAGGGAGAGCGGAAGGAAATCTCCGCGGCAAGCGAAGAAAAAAGAGCCGCAGGCGTACTTTTGCTATAACAACACTAGGCTTTAACATAGCCATAGTTTAAGAAAGCATAAGTTTTCATACAAGGAGACGGCGGCTTCATGCGCTGCGCGGGAAGAAACAAAAACGTCTTCTTCCCTCAAAAGCCTGCAGCGGTGCCGCACGCCGTTCCGACCAAAAGGCGCTTTGCGCATTTGGTCTGTTATAGTCAGGTTCTCGCTGCTATCGAGGAAGAGAGCGGCTCGGTCTTCGTACGAGGGCTTCCTGCTTTTCGCGGTGGTTCGGCTCGAAACTGGAGCGGACCGACGTGTTTTGGCCTGCGTAAGGCGATCCCCGTCCCAGTCAGGAGCAGCACCTGGTTTTCTCGACAGCAGGCAATGGCTTTATCCGGTCATTCGGAGATGCGGCCTTTTGTTTCCAGGAGGGAAAAACATTCCGTGTTCTACGAAAGCGAGGCGGCACAGGCAATGGAAGCAGTAGTGGAAATGAACGATGTCCGGGCAGGGTACGACGGCACCGACGTGCTGCACGGCATCAATCTGACGTTGGAAAAAGGCAGTTTCACCGCAGTCACCGGGCATAACGGCTCTGGAAAGTCCACGCTGGCGAAGTGCCTGAATGGATTTGTCCAGCCAAGCACGGGGACCGTCCGCACGTGCGGGTTCAATCCGGCAGAGAAAACGACACAGCCGCAGCTCCGCCGCCGGGCCGGCATGGTCTTCCAGCATCCCGACAATCAAATTGTCGCCCCGACGGTTGCGGACGATATCGCCTTCGGTCTGGAGAATGCCGGGATTCCGACGGAGGAGATGCAGGAGCGGGTGGCTGCGGCCATCACCCGGTTCGGTCTGGACGGCTTTGAGGACAGGGAACCGCACCGCCTTTCCGGCGGCCAGAAACAGCGCGTCGCTCTGGCGGGGGTGACCGCCCTGCGGCCGGAACTCATCATTCTGGATGAAGCGACGTCGATGCTTGATCCAGAAGGACGGGTAGACATGCGTCATGTCATCCGGCAGCTCGCTGAGGACAGCTCCGTGACGGTGCTCAGCGTTACGCATGAGATGGAGGAAGCCGCAGAAGCAGACCGGGTGCTCGTGCTGCAGGACGGCCACATCGTTCTCGACGGGTCTCCGAGAAACGTTTATGCAGAAGCGGATGTGCTGGAAGCCGCGGGACTGCGGCCGCCGCTGCCGGTGCGGATTTCCGCTTCGCTTCGGAAAGAGGATGCCGCCTTTCGGCATACGATGTCACAGGAAGAGCTGGTGAGTGCGCTGTGCAGATCGAAGTAAAGCAGGCAGGGTATACGTACCAGCCGGATACGCCTTTTGTCCACGAAGCCCTACAGGAGCTCACCGTGACGTTTGCATCCGGGAAGGTTCATGCGCTGGCTGGTGCCACCGGATCCGGTAAATCGACGCTCCTGCAGCTGTTCAACGCGCTGGAGAAGCCGACGACGGGCACGGTGACGGTCGGACGCCACACCGTCCGGCCGGATTCCAAAAGCCGGGACCTGCATACGCTGCGGGCGGAGACCGGCATGGTGTTTCAGTTTCCCGAGCATCAGCTGTTTGAAGAAACGGTGCTCCAAGACGTGATGTTCGGTCCGCTCAACCACGGTGTGCCGAAAGCCGAAGCGAAAGCACGCGCCCTCGAAGCGCTCGCCCGGACCGGCCTTTCCGCAGACCTGCATCACCGGACCCCTTTCGCCCTCTCCGGGGGGCAGATGCGCCGTGCCGCAGCAGCCGGCGTCCTGGCACTCGAGCCGAAGCTGCTCCTTCTCGATGAGCCGACAGCCGGCCTCGACCCGCGCGGCCGGGAAGAGATGATGCAGCTGTTTACGGACTGGTGCCGCGAAAAACCGGAGCGGACGCTCGTCTTTGTCACCCATCACATGGAGCACATTGCTGCCTACGCTGATGTGGCGACGATTCTGCATGAAGGTCGGCTGCATATGCAGGGACCCCCGGCGGAGGTGTTCCAGTCACAGCAGCAGCTGCAGGAAGCGTCCTTAACACCGCCGGAAACGCTGCAGATCGTCCACCGGCTGCAGCAGGAAGGCATCCACCTGGACGGACCGGTGCTCACCGAGACGGAGCTGGCGACCGCGCTCCAGCGGTACTGGAGGCACGCACGATGAAATATGCCGTCATTGCCGGCCAGTACATTCCTGGAGACTCGCTCGTCCACCGTATGGACCCGCGCAGCAAACTCATCCTTGTCGTGCTGTTCATGTCCCTCGTGTTCGTCTCAGCGCACCCGGCCTCTCTCGGAGCAGCTGCCGTCCTGGTCGCCGGGGCTTTTCTGATCACCGGCATCTCCTTCCGCTTCTTCTGGAAGGGCATGCGCCTCATCCTGATCATCATTGTGCTGACATTTCTCATGCACGCCCTGATCACGAACGAAGGCACCGAGCTCGTCTCTGCCGGCTGGCTCTCCATCTATAGTGGAGGCGTAGCGACAGGCGCCCTGCTGGCAGGCAGGCTCGCCCTGCTCGTGACGTTTGCCGTCATGCTTACACTCACAACGACCCCGGTGGATCTGACCGACGCGATGGAACGGCTCCTGCACCCGCTCAAGCGTCTGCGCGTCCCCGTCCATGAGCTCGCGCTGATGATGTCGATCGCCCTCCGGTTCATTCCGACCCTCCTGGAGGAAACCGAGCGCATCATCAAGGCCCAGTCCGCACGAGGCGCCTCCTTCAGCCAGGGATCTTTATGGAAGAGAATTCAGTCCTTCACGCCGGTCCTCGTGCCGCTCTTTGCCCAGTCCTTTCGAAGAGCCGAGGACCTTGCCGACGCGATGGAGGCAAGGGGGTATGAAGGCGGCAAGGGGAGAACCCGGTTCCGTGTGATGACATGGCACCGCCGGGATACCGCAGCACTGCTGGTTTTTGCCTGCTACGGGCTGTTCGCCGTGTGGACGAGATTCTGGTAAGGAGGAAGAGACAATGCGCATCATGATCTATCTGTCGTACGACGGAAGCGGGTTCCGGGGCTATCAGAAGCAGCCGGATGCCCGGACGGTCCAGCAGGAAGTGGAGCGGGCGCTGGCCCGGATGCACAAAGCAGACAGCTGGCCATCCACGGCGTCCGGCCGGACCGATACCGGCGTCCATGCCCTGAGCCAGCCGGTTCACTTTGATACGCCGCTGCAGATTCCGCTGGAGCGGTGGCCGCGGGCGCTCAATGGCCTGCTGCCGGACGATATTTACGTGCACCGGGCGGTCGAAGCAGAGGGGCTGCATGCGCGTTACGACACGGTCGGCAAAGAATACGTGTACAGAATGACCACAGGCGCGCCACACGATGTATTTCAGCGGCATTACCGGCTGCAGCTGAGGGAAACCCCTGATGCTGCCAGGATGCGTCAGGCAGCCGCACACTGGCTTGGAAGGCACGACTTCTCCAGCCTGTCTTCTCCGCGGACGGATGTCGCAGATAAAGTGCGCACGATGTACGCGGTGGATATTTACCAGGACGGGACGTCGTGGGTGCTCCGTTTTGCCGGGAGCGGCTTCTTGTATCAAATGGTTCGGATCATGACCGGGACGCTCCTGGCTGTCGGTTTCGGCGAATGGAAGCCGGAAGACATGCCGGCCCTGATGGAGGCGAAGGACCGCACGCAGGCGCCGAAGACAGCCCCGGGCCATGGGCTGTATCTTTCCCGTGTTTTCTACGATTCCTCGGAGCTGGAACAGCACCTGCAGCAGCGCCCGGACCTGTAGGCAGCAGGTCCGGCACGAAAAAAAATAAAAAACAACGGCTCCGAGTGTGTTTTCGTATTGACACCAGGCGTAACGTATTATATGATGGTTAACGGTATTCTTATGCCCACTAGCCCCGGGTACGGAATCGATCGATACGACAGTACAGTTTTTGGATAGTCAGATTTAGGAGGGAAATCAACAAATGCGTACAACATATATGGCAAATGCAGAATCCGTAGAACGCAAATGGTACGTTGTCGACGCAGCAGGCCAGACACTCGGTCGTCTGTCTTCCGAGGTTGCATCAATCCTGCGCGGCAAGCACAAGCCGACGTTCACCCCACACGTGGACACAGGTGACAACGTGATCATCATCAACGCAGAAAAGATTGAAATGACAGGAAACAAATTTCAGGACAAGTACTACTACCGTCACAGCCGCTACCCAGGCTCCCTGAAGGCGACTTCCGCCGGCGACATGCGCCGCGAAAAGCCGGAGCGTCTGCTGGAGCTTTCCATCAAAGGAATGCTTCCAAAAGGACCACTCGGACGCCAGACAGGCAAAAAACTGCACGTGTATGCAGGCAGTGAGCATCCTCACGCAGCACAAAAACCAGAAGCGTACGAACTACGCGGATAATTTCGAAGGAGGGACTTCTCTTGGCACAAGTTCAATATGCAGGAACAGGTCGTCGTAAGAACTCTGTCGCACGCGTGCGGCTCGTACCTGGTGACGGCAGCATCGTCATCAACAAGCGCAGCATCGACGAGTATTTCGACCTCGAGACACTCAAAGTAATTGCAAAGCAGCCACTGGCTGAAACACAGACAGAAGGCACGTACGATGTACACGTAAACGTAAACGGCGGCGGCTACACAGGCCAGGCCGGCGCAATCCGTCACGGTGTTGCACGCGCGCTGCTTCAAGCGGATCCGGAATTCCGTCCGTCACTCAAAAAAGCAGGCTACCTCACTCGTGACCCTCGTGGGAAAGAGCGTAAGAAGTACGGTCTCAAGGCCGCTCGTCGTTCTCCTCAGTTCTCGAAGCGTTAAAAAGCCTTTCATATCAAGCTTTTCAGCCCCTCTGCTCCCCAACCCGGCAGAGGGGTTTTTTCTGTTTTTGCTGTACTAACTCACTAATTAACTCACTATTGGTTGAAAAAGCGATTTTTTACCCGTCCATGAACTGTTGAAAAGCAGCCGCTGTGGTATCTTTCCGATCCGGGGTGACATGCGTGTACGTGTTCATAGTGGTATGAATATCTTTATGGCCCAGGCGCACCTGCACATCCTTTATAGATAAGCCCGCTTCAAACAACAGGCTGGCGTGCGTATGACGAAATCCGTGCACGCCGATCCGGGGCAGATCCGGCAGCTCTTTAGATATCCGCTGCAGGGTTTCGTTTAAATATGACAGTTTGCAGTAATCCATCCTCTGGGTGGAATAGTGAAAGTTCGTAAATACGGGCTGTTCTTCCGCTTTTTGAAAACGCAGACCGAGGCGCATGTACCACTGCATCTGCTGTTTCCTCCATATGTGAAGCAGCCGCACCGTTTCATCATCCAGGCTGACCGTCCGGATCGAGGCCTGTGTCTTTGTGGGAATAACAACTTTCTTGCTGTCTACAAAAGCCAGTGTTTTATTCACACGGATGGTTTTTTCCTTCAGGTCCACATCCGACCAGTGGAGCCCCTGGAGTTCTCCTTTCCGTACTCCCGTATAGGCGAGCATACGAAACATCAGATGAACTTTCTGCCTGCTTTCCTCCTCCGATCCCTTCAAGTGATTCAGGAACGTATGAAGCTGCTGTTTGGTGAAAAAATTCTCTTTTTCCTCCATGTCAGAAACATCAAGTTTCGGCATCATGATATGTTCCATCGGGTTCACCTTAATGATGTTCATCTTCACGGCATACTTAAACACCAGGTTCGCCTGAACTTTGTAATCACGAAAGGATTTCAACTGCTGCGCCCATCTGTTCACAAGGCGCTGACAGTCCCGCCGTTCAATCTTTTTGATTCTCCAGTCTCCCATATCCCCTAAGATACGTTTGAACAGACGCTGCTTTGTGTAAGCCGTTGTGGGCTTAATTTGCAGGCGGTTCTGTTGGAACCATTCCTCATACACTTCACGGAAAGAGGGATTCCCTCCAGAAGATATTCCGTAATCTGCCGTATCCACTTCCATACGGGAAGCGGCTATTTTTGCTTCTTTCTTCGTTTTAAATCCACTCCGTGTGGTCTGCCGCTGCCTTCCAGTATGCGGATCATAACCGACATAGACTTTCACACGGTAATATTTCTTTCCATCTTTCTTTTTGTATTCTTCTATACGAGCCATAAAAACATTCCCCTTTCTGTTGCTGGGCAGGCGATAGAGAAGGGGTTTTTATTTATTTTCGTTTGATGTGTATTGCGGAAACATTAGTTCTGCAACTTTTAACAGACGTTTCCTTTCATCATCATTTAATCGGTGACCATTTAAATGAACAGAAAAAACGTATTGAGTAGAAGACTCATTTTCTGAGTCTAGATGCATAACATAATCATCAGACAGAATATTTTTTAACTCTTTTAGAGTGTCGTACCCCTGTTCAGCTTCAAAATCATTAATCTCTTTTTGTAGAGAGGCCTGGGGTTTCGAGGATCCGGTCTCTTTAGAAGCAACTTTCTCTATTAAGGTGTAGGGGTTGATATCCAGCTTATCTGCCAAAGAAAACATGACCTCATAAGAAGGATCCTTCCGCTTTCCGTTTTCTAAATTAGATATATATGACTGTGAAACCTCGACCTCTCTAGCTAACTGTTGCATAGTTAGAGATTTTTTCTTCCTGTAGAAATAAAGCACTTCCCCAAAACTCATGCTCTCCACATCTTTTTCACTCAACTCTTCCATTTTCACACCTCCTCCTGACTTCATACACCCATTATATACTATTTGATATCTAATAGAAATAATTTGTTGACTTTTATATCCGATATCTGTAATAATAATAATATATCCAATAGATATTATAGAAAGGGGTGTTAATCAATGGGTGTCGTAATAAAAGATCCAGCTTTTTTTGAAAAACTTTTAGTGATGAACGGATACTCAAAACGAGAATTTTCTAGGGTGTCAGGTATTTCATATTTTATGGTTTTCCAAATGACTAAGGGTAAAAGGAATCCAAGTCCGAAAACATCAAAACTAATATGCGATATCTTGAATGTTGATTTTGATGAGCTTTTTCAATTGGTTTATGAGGACATAGATCCGAGAGAGGAGGTGAAATCATGAATAAGGACCAGCAGGCCACGATCAGCCTCCCGATCCCAGAAGAGTGGAAAGAGCAGTATTACTCTCTCTTCTATGAATTGGCGGCCGATGCTTACCAGCAGGCAAAACAGGATGCGGGGCATAAGCAGTTTATGACAAAGAAAGAAGCAGCGTCCTATATCGGCGTTTCATACAACACACTGCAATCCCTCATTGAGGAAGGGCTGCCGCTCATCCAGATTAACAGCAAGCCTTTAATAGACATCCAGGATATTCACAAGTTCTTGCAGGGGAAGAAAATCACGTATTAACAAGAGCCTGGGCAGGCATTGAGAGAAGGAATTGATTCTATGCAGGGGAGGTGATCACATGCCGACACATGAGCTAATCGCGTTTTTCTGGTATCAGGCACGGCACTACTCGAACAGCAGACCACAGATCAGCGCCTGGGCGGAAAAGAAAGCACGGAATCTTTCCCAGAAATAAAAATTAGGAGGAATTAACAATGACTGAACAAAACAAATGGGAGCAGATCAATGAAGTAATGGAGGATGTTATGAGAATGAAGTCCGCACTGGAGCCGCTTCTCGGGATCAATGCGATCCATCAAGAAGAGATCCAGAAGCTATCCGAGCAACCGGAAGCGTCCGCCCACATGATCCGTGAAGGTCTGCTACAACCCCGATTAAACGGAACTGCCAAGAGCATGGACGTGTGGATTACGGAAATCGCGCGTGATGTGGAGCTGCTTAATGAAAGGTTGGAAGAAATGGAGCAGGAGATAAAAGAGGAGGAATAACCGATGCAGTGCTGGCGTAGAACACGAAAAAGCCGCACGGAGGGAACCCGCACGGCGAAAATTCAAATGAATTACAAAGAGTAACTTCATTATAACAATTATGGTGTGAAATAGAAAGCTTTTTCCGGATATTTCGCAGGAGGGGAGGACCAAAATTGTATACAGCAGACAGAGACCAGTGCTCCTCTCCTGTGCCGAAGAAGCAGGGTACCACAGAGGGAGCAGCAGACAGTATGGACAGACAGGCAGAGACGGCAGGAGGTGATGAGCGTGGAGGTCAGTAATACTGTGTTAGGTAAAGAAGAAGGGATCACCATGGAGCATGATGGCGCGGTTTCTTTCACCGTAGGATCCAGTAGAAACTCTACAAAGTGGCAGAAAGTAGAAGAGTCTTGGTCTGATTTCGCAGAAAGGTTATACAGGACTTCTCGGACCGGTGAGAGTGTCGAGGAGTACCACAATATGAAGAAAGAAAGTCAGGACAACATTAAAGATGTCGGCGGTTTTGTCGGAGCCACCTTCTCCAAAGAACGAAGAAAAAAGGACCAGGTACAGCAAAGGCAGCTTATCACCTTAGATGCAGACAGCGTTAAAAGTTTAAAAGAGCTTATATGGAAAGCGGATAACCTCGGTTACGCCTATGTGCTCTACACCACCCATAAACACACGCCGGAAAAACCCCGGTGCAGGCTAGTGTTTCCGATGACAGAGCCTGCCGATCCAGTGAAGGCTGAAGCAATCAGCCGTAAACTGGCAGAGATGATCGGTGCATCTAATTTTGATTCTTCTACTCACAGCCCTGAACGTCTTATGTACTGGCCTTCTACCCCCTGGGATGGAGATTTTCATGCAAGCCACACGGACGCTGCATGGCTGGATCCTGAAGGATTCACTTCAGATTATTATGATGACTGGCAAGATCGTTCGTCCTGGCCGTTACATGAGAAAGAAATGGAGAGTGTCGGCAGAAAGAAAGCGGATCGAGCGGAGAATCCCTTAGAAAAACCCAACCCTATCGGCGCTTTCTGCCAAATTTATTCCGTTGAAGAAGCCATAGAAACGTATCTCTCTGATGTTTATGAAGAGACAAAGACCGGGCGCTACACATTTAAGGAGGGGTCTACTACCGGCGGCCTCGTCGTTTACGATGATGGACTGTTTGCTTACTCTAATCACGGTACGGATCCAACCTCGGGGCGTCTATGCAACAGCTTCGATCTCGTCAGGATTCATCGTTTCGGACACCTGGACGAAGGAGCGAAACCAAACACACCAGTAAATAAACTTCCCTCGTATACAGCAATGAAGGATCTCTGTAAGCAGGACGATGCTGTAAAGAAGAAGTGTGATGAAGCATTGGAAGAGGATTTTGAGATGGTTATAAAGGAGTCCGATACGTTAACCCACCTCTACAACCCTCTGAATTTAGAGGTTGGCACTGAACACCCGAGGTTCCCACTGACGGAGCTGGGAAACGGTGAGCGCATCGCTTACTACAATCAAAAAAAGCTGCTGTATATCCATGGTAAAGGCTGGTATGTCTGGGATGGGAAGCGGTGGGGCTCTGATCGTAGAGGCCAGGTTGAGAAATTGACAAACGAAACGCTCCGATCGATTACAGAGCTCGCGCTCAGTGCTGAAACAAAAGAAGAAGTCGATGAGATCATGAAATGGGCTAAGAAATGCGAGGGCCGAAACGTGAGAACGAACAGCCTTCAAGATGCAAAGCCGCTCCTCACGATCACTAACGAAGAGTTGGATAAGAATAATCTTCTCCTGAACGTTGCAAACGGAACGCTGCACTTAAAAAACGGCAAGCTGCTTCCTCATTCTGAAGACAATTTATTAACGCAGTATGCAGATATTACTTTCGATCAAGAGGCAACAGCGCCCAGGTGGCAGAGTTTCTTGAGGGAAGTGTTCGTCTACGAAGAATCGAAAGAACCCGACGAGGATTTAATTCATTTTGTTCAGAAAGCTATCGGCTATTCTCTGACAGGCGAGACGAAGGAACAAGTGATGTTCTTTTTAACCGGGGAAGGCTCGAACGGAAAAAGCCGTTTCATCTCAGCGATTCAAAGCATCCTGGGTGATTATGCGAAACAAACAAACGCCGATACTTTCATAAGTAAAAAATACGAGAGCGGCATCAATAACGATATCGCCCGTTTAGATAAAGCTCGTTTTGTAGCAGCCATTGAGTCTGAAAGAGGGCAGGAGTTGGCAGAATCAAAGGTAAAGCAGCTGACGGGTGGAGATAAAATAGCGGCCCGCTTTCTAAGAGAAGAATATTTTGAATTCCTGCCTGAGTTTAAAATATGGTTCCTTACCAACCATAAACCCATCATAAAAGGAACGGATGAGGGGATATGGCGACGGATCCGCAGGATACCATTCAATCAAAACTTCTCAGGGAAAAAGAAGGATCCACAGCTCGGCGAAAAGCTGGAGAGGGAGCTTCCAGGTATCTTGAACTGGGCTATTGAGGGATACCATATGTGGCTCAGAGAAGGACTGGAAGAGCCGGAGAGCGTAAAGGAAGCAACCGACGAATACAGAAATGAAATGGATCTTGTTAAGCCTTTCTTCGATGAGTATTGTCATGTCGCTTTGCTGGCTCGAGATGAAGCGAAAACACTGTATGAGTACTACCAGTATCATTGCAAGATTAACGGGGATATCGTGATGGGCAAAAGAGCGTTCATGCAGCTTCTCGTTTCTAAGGGATTTAAAAAATTCAATGGCACGGACAATAAGGTGATGTTTGAAGGACTGAAGATAAAAGAGGATATAAGAAGGAACTACAATCCACGACTGCTCGGAGTAGAGAGGGATTTTGGCGGCTGATATCCTGCCCTCTTCTCTCTTCCTCCGTTGGAATTAATGAGAATTAATTAACGATAACAAGCGATTAATTCCTCTAAGCCTTGGCGCTGTAGGCTTTCCCGTTAAAAATTAATTAGAATTAATGAAATCTCTATGTTCCCTCACAGAAAATAGGCTCTAGGTCTGCAGTGTTTTTACTCATCTGCCTATAGAGAAAAATAGAAAAAAGAACATGGGCAGAAGTTAATTCTAATTAATTAAATGGCTTGAAGCCTTGGGGGAGTAAGAGCCGACCTTTTTTTACTTCATTAATTCTTATTAATTTATCTGAATCCGATGAGACTTTGAACCACACCCAAACAAAACAGAAAGGGATGAACCAATGATGAATATAGATGCTGTGCGAGTAAAAACGTTTGAATCAACAGAGAGCCAGGCGGCAGCGGATGCGCTGAACAACTTCCTGGATCTCTGCGAGGATCAGGAGATCGAGGTGAGGGAGATTGAGAGCCATGTTCTCCCCGGTGCAACGCCTGCTTATTGCTACTCTGTGAAGTACGACAAGTACACGGCAGAAGAAAAGAAAGACTATGCACTGCAGCGGTTGCAGGTTCATTACCAAGAAGCGATGAAAGAATACAACCTATAAATAGAAAGGATGGATCGGGATGAGACGACGAGCAGGAGAGACAGGACTTGAAGATGTGAACCAGCCGGAACAATACGAATTGTTGACGGAGGAACAGCAGGACGCGCTTAAGGTCTGGATCCGGGAGTGCCTGGAACCGCACACCGTAAAAAATTATACGGATCACATCACTTCTTATGGATTGAAGCATCGATTCCAGTACAGCAACATCGGTTTCTATGTCTCGAATGGAGCGATGAAAGGAGCGATGGAAGCAGCTGGCTTCTCTCCGAAGTCTCGGACGGATCTGAATTGGAAATTTAAACTCGGCAAGAAAGCCGGACTGAAAAGAGATGTGGAAATGGAAGTGATGGATCCGTTGGGAGTGTGACAAAAATAATTTTCAAAATTTTTGACTCCCCGGGTCCAGGGATTTGATCTTTTTGTGCGTTATGGAGAACGGTGAGAGGGGTGTATTATCCAAAAAAATGATTTAGGCCGGAGCCCTCCCTACCCGCCATGAACGCTTTTAGGAGGTGATGCGATGTTTTCAGACGAGAAAGAGGAGCTCCAGTTCCAGCATTGGTGCGCTGATCACGATATCCCTTTTTCCGAGGTGACGCACCGACACCACTTTTTCATGATCG
The DNA here is from genome assembly GCF_000429725.1 of Alkalicoccus chagannorensis DSM 18086. Classification (GTDB taxonomy): domain Bacteria; phylum Bacillota; class Bacilli; order Bacillales; family Salisediminibacteriaceae; genus Alkalicoccus; species Alkalicoccus chagannorensis. Next base: position 62,312 of record NZ_AUCK01000006.1, read on the forward strand.
AGGAGAGGCGGCTGGCCCTGGCATTCATGCAGGGGGAGCTGACAGCGGAGGAAGTGGAGCACGGCAGGAAATACCTGCTGGCAAGGCTGATCAAACACTATCAACCGAACGGGTGACAGCAGCTGAATTATGAATTTAATCAAATAAAAAAGGGTGATTTGGTATGTTTATGAGAAATGTTTATACCGTTGAAGTGGATGTAGACGGAGAAATAAAAGAAGTAACGATATACAGATCGCATATGTGGAGAAGCTTGAATGGATTCAAGCGCCAAGCTATTCAGGCTGCTATTGCAAAAAACATTGAGGAAGAAGGAACGCGACCGGAGAGTGTCACGCCAATCCGATACTCGCAAGATTTTAATTAAAAGAGGAGATGGAAACATGCTAATACCTATTAGAATGAGCCGCAACGAAACAGAGAACCAGAACACGCCGAAGCCGAACAATCTGCAGGCCAACCATCGCCGCCCGGACCCAAGGCGTAATGTGAAATCTGCTGTAGAACTTGAAGAGCAGGAGACCGGGAAGCGGATCAGAAAGGATGGCAATTCGCTATTCGGTCTTTTTGCAGGGGCTTCGAGAACGGCAGCCAGAAAAGAGAACCGACATTACCCTACGGTAGTGGAGGGAGTGCGCGCGGTGGTAGATACCGAGTTCACGGAAAAAATCGGAGAGAAAAAAGCGTTCCTAAAGCAGATCCAGAGTAAGAACAAAAAGCGGTCTAAACAAAAAGAAGCCATCAACAAATATAAATAATGAAGGGGAGTTAGAGCATGGAACGATTCTATGAACAAACGAGAGCGGCTGCTGAGATGGTGGCGGAAAAAGAAAAAGAATTGATTAAGGAAATTCCGCTACGGGAGGAGCTGCGCGAGGTAAAAGAGGCGATTAAGACACCGAGTTCTCCGGAAGAGCTGGATTGGCTCGAAGGTCGGGAGCGGTATCTGGATCAGGAAATTAAATTCAATATTCATCGCAAGTATCAATTGTCGGAGGAAGAGCAGGACAAAGTAAAAAGCAATTACGAGATTGAGAAAGCAGAAGCAAAACAAGCACGCGAGGAAGCCGAGAAGCAGCTTGTGAAAGCCGTTGAAGATTTCGAGAAGAAGGCTGCCCCCGCGCTCCAGAAACTGCAGAGGTTGGCACAGGACCGGGTAGAAGCTGTGAAAATCGAGCATCTGCTCCAGGGGCGTATTTATCAGTATTCTGACATGAACGATCAACGAAAGTTTGTTGATGCTGACAGCACAGGAGCAGAGCTGATGAAAAAGCCGACCAGTCGCCGTGCTCGTCGTTATGGAGACGCGCGGAGGTTGCTCAAGAAATACAAGGCCAGCCTGATCCGCATGGTGAAAAACCAAGACCAGGCGCATGACATGAAAAAAATCTATCGCGATCTGAATATGTAAAGGGGGATGTCAGGATGTTCAACATTGAGAAAAAACTGCGTAAACGACGGAAGCAGCCTGCTCTGAGATATAAAGCCACGCTGAAGCCTATTTCTGAAATAGGGAAAGTGTCCTTTAAAGTAGCACATGTGCACACCGGGGCAACCGTTGATTTTTACGATGTGGAACTGAACCAATACAAAACGGAAAAATCAAGAAAGGAGAATGTGAAGGCGCGGGTACGTTCACGGGAACTGGAACTGGGCCTCCCCGGTCGGGGTGGTTTTGGGAGAATAGATCCGAAGCGCCCCCTACAAGTACAGGGAGCTTACGTTATTTTCGCCAAGGTAGGCCATAGTTTTGGACGCCTTCGTCCAGTAGAAGGGAAAGATTATGTGATCGAGGTGGAGAAAATCGAGATCCCCGAAGAATCGGACATCACGGAAAAGCTGCAGAAGCTCCCGGATCTCCGAAGCTCGAAAGTGAAACGGACAACACAAAAAGCGCTGGAGAAGTAACCTCTTCTCCAGCGTGAGAGGGGGTGATCATAATGGCAGAAAACAAGAAGAAACTCAACACAAGAGAGCGCCGGGAAATCGAGAACCTGCTCACCTGGTTCTACCGGCTGGATCAGGGAACGCCCCCGAAAAAAGAGCTGGGCGCGTATCAATTTGTGAAATCGTTCCTAGAGCACTACCGGCTTTCCCATCCTGTCGAGGTAGCGCAGTGTGAAGCGTTCTATAAGGCGAAACTGCAGAACAAGCCGTACCGCTACCCGGCAGGAAAAGAAGCGTTTCGGGCGCAACAGAAGCCGCTCATGCTTCATTTACGTGAAGCTCTGGTTCATGAAGGCTTAATAGAAAAAAGAGAAAGGAGGTAGAGATCATGTCCGATCGTATACAAGGTTTAACCATAGGTTTGAGTGTGGACGCTATGCAGGCCGAGCGCGGGCTGACAGGGTTGAAAGATCAACTTCGTACTGTAAACACACAGATGCGGGCCAACATGTCCGAGTTTGATCGTGCGGATCAGTCGCTCGGGAAATACGAAACCCGGTTAGACGGATTAAACGAGAAACTCGAAGTGCAGGAAGCCGTGACAGAGGCCGCAGGTGAACGGTACGAGGAAATGGTAGAAAAGCATGGGGAAGGCTCCAGGCAGGCTGAACGTGCCGCTCAGGAGTACAACAAGCAGACGGCGGAGCTTAATAATCTTACGCGTTATGTGGAAGACGCCACAGTGGAGCTCGAGAACATGCGGCGGGAGCAGGAAATCGCCGAGAGTGCCTGGACGCAATCCGGGGAGGCGATCAGTGAGGCCGGTGATCGGATCGGAGAAGCCGGAGAGAAGGTACAAACGGTTGGCGCTATCTGGACCGGCGTTGTTGCCGGTATGGGTGCCGCTGCTGCAGGTGCAGCCGGCGGGCTGTTCGCGCTTACTGGTCGTGTGACGGAGAACGCGGATGAAATCGCGAAAAGTTCCATCCGCATGGGCGTGTCTACTGATTTCTATCAGGATATGGAGTTCTGGGCCTCTCAGAATGGGATCGCACACGGGCAGATGGAACAAGCCCTGCAGCGCGTGAATCAGCGTATGGGGGAAGCCCGCGCCGGAAACGAGAACTACCAGGAGGCCCTGGAAGAGCTGGGGATCAGCATGGAAGATGTGGAGAATGGAACGGTAGACACGGAGGAAGCGTTTGCTAAGTCGATTCAATCTCTGTCTGAAATGACGAACGAGCAGGACCAGGCACGACTGGCTGGGGAGCTGTTCGGAAGCACGTTAGGCCGGCAGTTACTCCCAGCCCTGCAGGATGGTTCGTTGTCTATGGAAGAAGCAGCCGACATGATGGACGAGTTAGGCTTACGGATGGACGAACAGGACTTTGAGCAGGCGCAGGAGTTCCAGGATTCCATGGACGTGATCCGGCGATCCCTGGGGCAGGTGACGCAGCAGATTGGACTGGAATTGATGCCACACTTTCAGCAGATGCTGGACTGGATCCTAAACAACATGCCGGATATTCAAGAAACGATGTCGAACGCTTTTGACCAGGTGGAAGAGAAGATCCGCACGGTGGTGAAATGGTGGCGTGAGCTTTCCGGTTCGGCACAAGCCTATATAGGCATCGCGGCAGGGGTAACGGCCGTCATGGGCCCTCTGCTGCTCGTGTTAGGCACACTCATGCGCGTGATCGGGCCGGTCATCACCCAACTTGGACAGATGTTTATGTGGGTTGGCCGTGTCGGCGGAATTTTTAACGTGTTAAGAATCGCATTAGTAGCTGTAACGGGACCGGTTGGATTAATTGTGGCAGCCGTTGCCGGCTTGACAGCTGCTTTTATCATGGCCTATCAAAACTCCGAGACCTTTAGAGAGCGGCTTTCCGGCGCCATCGAGGGTGCACAGGACGTCTTTCAGTCGGTCGTCGAAGTAATAAAGAATCTTGTGGATGATGTCGTTGCCGATTTTCGGGAATTTATCGGCACACTTCGGGAATTTTGGGATGAAAACGGCGAGATGATCCAAGAAGCAGCTGAGAACATATGGACCGGAATATCGTGGATGCTAGAGCGGATCTGGGATTACGTAGAAAAAATCATGCCGGCCATAGAGATGACCTTCCAGACGGTTTGGGGGGCAATATCTACGATCATCCAGGTGGCCACCAATACAATCATGGGCATCATTGAGATTTTCGCCGGCCTTTTTACAGGCGATATCGATGCGATGCTTGAGGGAGTCAAACGCATTTTCTTCGGCGGTTTTGAGATTGTTCGAGAGTTCTTGTCGGATTTTGTCAGCAATGCGCTTTCCATGGCTGGTGGATTACGAGAAAACTTCTCGGATCAGATTGATCGGCTACGTAACCTCGTAACTGGTTTTATCGGCAGAATGAGAGATGGATCCGTGGAACGGCTCACGAGCATGCGTAATCGCTTCTCCAGTATTAACACAAGAATCCGTGACAACATGCGCGAGGCGATGCAGCGCATGTATGATAATACCATCGGTCGTGTGCTGGATATGCGCCGCGAGGCTGTCCGGCGGTTCAACGTGATGAAGGATAGCTTCTTCGACGTTGGCCGTGACATCCGTGACAATATCTCCGAGCGCTTTGATGATATGGTTTCTGCGGCCCGTGATTTACCTGGGCGGATCGGTGACGGCATCAGCAACATGGCCAGCCGAGCCACCAGCGGGGTCAAGTCGTTTGCCAATAGTATCGGATCCACGTTGGAGGATGGGGTCAATAACGTGGTAGGCGGAATGAACAGCCTGCTGTCTACGATTGGCGTGAGTCTGCGAGTACCAACGATCAGCGTGCCTCAGTACGCGACAGGCACAGAGGATCACCCAGGCGGACCTGCTGTGGTCGGGGAGAAAGGCCGAGAGCTGGCCCACATTCCAGGGCAGGGTTACACCATACTCGGGCAGGAAGGTGCAGAGCTGCTGAACCTGCCGAAAGGATCCAGCGTCCTGCCGAACCGCAAGACAGAACGGCTCCTGACGGAAGGCATGGGGCTGCCCGGATATGAGTCCGGCATCGGTCGAGCCTTCAGCTGGGTGAAAGACACCGCCCAGAGCGGATGGGAGAACATGACCGATCTTGCCAGTAACGCTGTCGGCTGGCTCCTGGAAGCGCCTAGTAAGTTATTTGAGAAGGTGATGGAGTTTACAGGCGTAGATATGCCTGAAGCAGATGACTTTGCCGGCGGCGTTATGCGCGGATCGTTTGATGCGTTCCGCTCCGCTGTGGAGGAGAAGCTGCAGGGAGCGCAGTCTGAAGTCGGTCCCGGATCCCCGAGCTTTTCCGGATTTAGAATGACAAGCCCGTTCGGGATGCGAACACACCCAATCACCGGAGACCGCCGGATGCACAATGGTGTGGACTATGCGGCTCCTACAGGCACACCGATACCAGCCCAAGGCGGCGGCATCGTCAGCTTTGCCGGTAACCGCGGCACAGGCTTTGGTAACTATGTCACGGTGCGCTCCGGTGTTTACGATCACATTTACGCCCACAACAGCCGGAACCTGGTACGTGCCGGGCAGAGCGTCAGCCGCGGCGATGTCGTCGGCCTGGTCGGCTCTACGGGAGCCAGTACCGGACCGCACGTCCATTATGAGGTACGCCGTGACGGTACGCCGGTCAATCCGAAAGGCTTTGCCACAGGCGGGCTGATACAGGATGAGATGATCACCAGATTGGGCGAGGGCGGCCATGCAGAGTACGTTATACCAACAGATCCGAGTAGAGCATCCGAAGCGCAGAAGCTGCTGGCACTGGCCGGCAAAGACATCGAGAAGAACGGCCGATCCAAACGTCCGCATCAGCTGCCGAACGCAGGCGGTGGGTCTGTGCTGGAGGAACTGCAGGCCCAGACGCAGGAACTGCGACAACAGCGTGATGTGCTCATGGCAATCCTGCAGAAAGAAACGGGGATTGAGATTGATGGTCGGGAAGTCGCAAGAGCCATCGATCCCCACAGTCAGAAGTACCGCGACAGTAAAGAAATAAGACGACTAAGAAAAGAAGGGCTTGAGGCGTAAGCAGAAAAAAGGCTGCCCCGCTGTGGGCAGTCTCCCCCTGAAAGGGGTGTTGATTCTGAAAAGGGGTGTTGTTCATGCGAACGTTGAACGAAGAAGAACAGGCACTGATCCGGGAGTATATGCTGATCGATAGGAAAGTGAGACGCAACCAGGTCCGGAGTGGGAAACTGAGTGATCAGTTTTATGAAGGACAGTCCATGACCACACGGATCCAGGAGGTCGGAGGAGATAATCCGGCACTTATCACCGTTGCTTTCCGCGTGGAAGATGAAGTAGCAGACATGCTCGATGCGGAGGCAGAGATGAAGCGGACAGGGGAGATCCTGAGAAGCAAGCGGCAGTATTTCCAGGCGTACCTGCGCAGCCTTACACAGAATCAACGCTATTACTTAAAAAGTAAATACATCAACCAGGAGGAACAGGCTCCTTATTATGAACTGGAAGCGGATGTGATCGAGAACATCGAAGAGATCGAGGATGCCGTTAATAGAAGATTCGGTTTTCAAGTTGACGATCGGAACGCGATAGATCGAAGTATTGAAGACATCATTTCAAGTTTAGGGGTGTAAATATGCTACATGGACCACCACAGAAAAACCGTTTTGCCCGCCTTTTGCTGGGGCGCTGGGGCTACTACGACACGAACAGCGAATATCTAGAAGAGCACGAAGAAAAATGGCGCAGGTGGCTGTATACGGCACTCAAGGAACTGAAGAAAGAAGATGTGGCGTTCCTGGCGGCTAAGTATCGCCACCCTGTGAAAGAAGGGCAGCAGGGAGGAAGTAAGTTAAATGATCGAGACGCAGCGGCCCAGGCTGGCTGGGATCTGGATGCTTACATCCGAAACCGGCACAGGATAGAAACGTTACTATCAGAAGCTATTACAGAAAAAATGAATGAAGAAATCTAAAAAAACACGCCTCGTTTAGCAAAGCTCTTGTTTTGTTAATATCGCTTGTGGTATAAAGTAGGTAAGTAATCAACGGACTGGTTCTTATTAAAAAACGAAATGAGTGATAATAATGGCCACTAAAAGTTTTGAGACGGAATTCAAATTCAATACAAAAGCGGGTTCGAAACTTATCAATGCCATTGAGAATTCTAAGAAAGTGAATCACGTTATCTATCAAAGAACTGAAAACGTAACCAGCAAAGAAGATATTGATTTTATTATGGATTCACTTTGGGATGAGGATAAATAATGGTTCTACAAGTAGTTTCTTTAGGAGATTTAATTGAATCAGAAAGAACAGAAGAGGAGATAAAAAATCTCCTCTTTTCATTTGAGACTCTTCCAACCATTTCTGCTGTTGGCGCAAAAGATGTAGAACATTTTATCAAAGAAAAAGCTATTGAATTTCAAAGAATGGATCTATCGCGTACATATTTGGTTCTTTCGAGATATCAGGGGAAATTTTTTTTGGCCGGTTATTTCTCTATTGCTAACAAACCTTTAGTAATTCCTAAAAAGCAATATCAGAAGTTTCCTACATCGGTAAGAAAAAGATTAATGGGGCAAGGTCACAAAACCGAACAAAGAAACTATCAAATAAAAAGTTATCTATTAGGACAATTAGGTAAGAATTACAGCCAAGTTGCGAAAGAAGCTGGAGCTGCGTCTGGGTCAGATATATTAGAACTAGCTCAGAAAAAAGTCAAAGAAGCGTACAAACTAATGGGAGGTAGGATATTATATTTAGAATGTGAGGATAATGAAAAGATAACAGGTTTTTACGAAAAAAATGGCTATTCTAAATTAAATGAATACGAATCTCCTAACGGATTAGTTATCATGGTTAAAAAGCTATCAGATATCGAATAACATGCCGTGTATAAACCACGAAATTCATAAAGAAGCAGCTGGATATGAAGCCTTAACTATTAACTGATGGACATTCTAATTAAATTCCGTTCGCTATTGCCTGCCCAGCAACTCATTTACTAACTCACTAATTAACTCACAAATAGAAAAAACGGGCGAAACTCCATGAAACAGAAAAAACTAATAAAGCCCATCATGACAACGTTTATAAACCATCCTGAAATTGGGGAAAAACGGCTTTAGTTAAGAGCGTAAGAAGTACGGTCTCAAGGCCGCTCGTCGTTCTCCACAGTTCTCGAAGCGTTAATCTGCTTCCAACCAAAAAAGTACGGCATCCCTGTGGACGGGATGCCGTATCACCCCTCTGCTTTTCCAACCCTTGCAGAGGGGTTTTTTTGTGTTGTTGCCCTTGAATCGAATCGGATAGAGGATCGATCTCGGTTTCCACGGCATGCCCTTCTGATAATGGGCATACATCAGAATCATGGTGCTGAGTGTCCCGAGGATGGCCCAGGCGAGAAATCCCCAGTGCAGGAAGCTCTGTGCCAGAGCTGGTGCTGCCGCTTCCACCGTGCGGCTCTCTGTGCCGGAGAAGATCGGTGGCAGTTCCATGAAGGGATAGATCGGTTCTGCTGCGGCTCAGAAGACGCCACCGCTGAACGCAATCACCGGTGAGTCATTATCCTCGAAACAGAGGTTGGCATGCTATCCCGTCTTTCCATCAGGAAGAGATGTAAGGGTGCCCCTACATCTCTTCCGTGACTTTTTTAGCAGCTTGAAGCAGGTCGTCGATATGCGGCTGCATCGTCTGTTCATTCCAGCGGAACATCGGTCCAGAGATCGAGATAGCCCCGATTACGCGGTCCTGGGGGTCGTACACAGGCGCGGACAAGGCGGCGACATTCTGATTGATCTCCTCCTCGTTCAGCGCATAGCCGGTCTGCTTCGTTAACACGAGACGACGTTCCACTTCGGCCCGTTCGCTCTCTGGCAGGTTGCTGACGATCTGCTCTTTTCGGTCTTCGGGCATAAAAGCGAGAATGGCGCGTCCGGTAGCCCCTTTATAGAGCGGAAGCCGCTTGCCGATTCCGACCGACCGTCGAATCTCCTGCTTGCTTTCGATTTCAATCGCACAGATGCGGACTGGTCCTTTCGGTACGTAGAAGCCGACCGTTTCATTCGTGAGATCCCGCAGATCCTGCAGAATTGGTTCAATCACCGAGGCTACCGGCAGGTCGATCAAGATTTTGTTGGCATAGTCGAGAAACAGCGTCCCGAGGGAATACTTCTTCGTCTGTGGATCCTGGAACACCATGTTTTCCATTTTGAGTGTCGACAGCAGCCGGTGCACGATGGTGGTGGAGAAACCAAGGGCGCTGCTGATGTCGTTCACGCCCTTGGGTCCCTGGGATTCATTTAAATAGTTCAGCAGCTGGATCGCTTTCAGTACGGTGGAAGAAGTCGTTGTGTTGCCGGTCATCGTCTCACGCTCCCTGTCATTTGGCTGATGTCTATTTTAGCACAGGGAGATTGGCCATCAATACGCCTTGATATACCGGGTTTTATACTGATTGTAGAAGTCGAGTGCTTCTCGACCGAGCTCCTTAAACGTACCGAGACCGGACGCTTTATATCCACCGAAAGGCGCCTGGAAGAAGGTTCCTGTCGTCGGCATGTTCGCTTTGACGAGGCCGGCTTCGATGTCGTTGAATGCCTGTGTCATGTAGTCGATGTTTTTCGTGCAGATCGATGCGGTCAACCCGTAGTCGGTGGCATTCGCCAGCTCGATGGCGTCATCAATGGACGTGGCGGTCATGACGGCAATCACCGGTCCGAAAACTTCTTCCTGGGCGATGCGCATGTCCCGCGTCACTCCGTCAATCACGGTAGGAGCGACGTAAAAGCCGTAGGCGTACTCGTCTTCCGTCAGCTGGCTGCCTCCTGTAACAATTTGGGCGCCTTCCTTTGGCGCGCTGTTGATCAGCTCCAAGGTAGAGTCGAGCTCCTGCTGGTTCACCTGCGGTCCCATGGTGATTCCATCTTCCATGCCGTTGCCAATCGTCATCTTCTCCGTTTCTTCCACCAGCTTATGAAGGAAATCGTCTTTGATGCTTTCGTGCACGATCACCCGGCCGGTCGCAGTACATGCCTGGCCGGCTTGACCGAAGCCGCCTTTGACAGCGAGGTCCACTGCCTCGGTAATATCGGCATCTTCCATGACGAGAAGCGGATTTTTCCCGCCCATTTCAAGGTGGACCCGTTTCTGCTTCCGGCTGGCAGCCTCATGGATTTTTTCGCCGACAGCATTCGATCCGGTGAAAGAGACGGCCTGCACGTGTTCATGTTCGACGATCGAGGAGACCTTTCGTCCAGGGACCATCAGGTGATTGATCACGCCTGCAGGTAGTCCGGCTTCTTCAAATACTTCCATCAGCTTGGCTGCTGTCTGCGGCGTTTCAGACGACGTCTTCAGCAGGACGGTGTTGCCGCTTACCAGCGCGGGAGCAGATTTCCAGCATGGGATGGACAGCGGGAAGTTCCACGGCGTGACGGCGAGCACGACGCCGAGCGGTTCCGGTTTTGTTTCAATCTGAATGTTCGGCATGTCGGAGGCGATGACCTTTCCGGTTAATCGTCGTCCTTCTTCCCCGTAGAACTGGAGGATCCCGGCGGAGAATTCGACTTCTTTCATCGCTTCCGCGTAGGTTTTGCCCATTTCCCGAACGATCGAAATCGCAAATTCCTGCTTGCGCTCGAGTAGAATCGCGCCGGCGGCCTTTAAATAGGCGCCGCGCTGGGGCGAAGCGGTTTTTTTCCAGGTGAACGAAGCAGCATGCGCGGCCTCGATGGCCCGGGTGATATCTTCGTCGCTGCCCTGACCGGTATAGGCGATGACCTCTTTCGTGGCCGGGTTGATCACGGGCGTGGAGGCATCGGTTGGAGCAATCCATTCCCCATTAATATACTGCTTTAGGGTTTCCTGTGTTTGAGTGACAGACATCGTGCATTCCCCTTTCTGTTATACGAGTGATTGATTCCCTTTTTCGCCGAGCACGTTCCATAACCAGCGGTCGACGTTGATCCCTTTATCGTCGGCCTTTCTTTGCTTCAGTTTCATGTCTTTTGAGGTCAAAAAGAGCGCAGGTGCTTTGGCGTTGAGATGCTGAATTCTCGTCTGCGTCTCTTGGTTGTTTTCCGCCATGTTCAGCAGGGAGGAGACCCCCCGCTGAAACAGGTGCTTATTGACTTCGGAGAGGCGCAGGGTGAAAGCGCGGATGTCGTCTTGATGCAGCGCTGTCATCACGTGCACCTCCGGATACGCGCCGGGGATATAGATTTCCGCCTGGTAGCCTTTTTTGGCAGCCCGGCTGACGTTCTCCATCATGGACATCGACGGCAGGCACCGGGTAAGCGCAACTGGTTCCCCGTGGCTGACGGAAGCGCTGCACATCAATTCATCAAAAATGAGCCTGGAAATGATCAGGGCGCTGTTTTTATTGCCATCCAAGGTGTGGTGTGCCACGTGATGAAGCAAAGGGGAGCTGGATTGTTCCAGTCTGGATAGATGGGCATAGACATCCTTCAATCCGCCGAGGCCCATGATTTCTCCCCAGGCTGCCAGTTCCGCAGCGTCATCGATACATCCGGACGGGACACGACAAGCTTCCATGACTTTTTTGATGTGGGAAATCAGCTCCGGTTGGGTCACCCACATACATCATTCCTCCTTGTTGGGTTCGAATCCATCAGTGAAAAAGTGCAGCCAGTTTCTGCCGGCAACGGCATGCACCTCGGCCTCGGACATCCCCTGTTCCGATAATCCGGCCAGGATATTCGGGAAGTCTGCAGGCGTCTGGAACCAGGAAGGCCACTCCGGCCAGCCCGGATTGGCAGCTGAGCCTGCCCCGTAGTTCGTTTCGTGTGTCCATCTGCCCATGCGCATCCACTGGAGGAAGTCTTCGGACATGTTCAGTGTCAAGTCGGTTCCGAGTGCGACTTGGTCGGCCCCCATAAAATCGACGGTTTCTTTGATCAGCTGGGAGAATTCCTGCAGCGTCGTGTTTTCTCCATTGATTAGATGCGGGTAGGCACACAAACCGAGCATCCCACCGTTGTCGCGGAGAGCGGTGAGAATTTCCTTCGATTTATTCCGTTTCGACGGGTACATCCAATCCGGGTTGGCATGGGTGATCGCGACGGGCCGGCTCGAATAGTGAATCGCATCGAGTGTTGTCTGCGTGCCGCAATGAGACAGGTCGATGACGACGCCCTCTCTGTTCATCGCATCGATGACATTTTTACCAAAGCGGGTCAGCCCGCTGTCTCTCTCCTCGTAGCAGCTGCTGCCGACGAGGTTTTGATTGTTGTAGGTGAGCTGCATAATCTTGATGCCGAGCTGGTTGAAGACCGGAATCAAAGCGAGTTCGTCTTCGATCAAGGACGTGTTCTGCGTGCCGAGAATGACCCCGACTTTTCCTGCTGCTTTCGCTTTCAGAATGTCTCCTCCGGTGTGCACCTGCATGACCAGATCTTTGTTCTCATCGAAGAAACGGTTCCACTCTCCGATCTTACTCAACGTTTCGCGGGCGTTTTCCCACAATCCGCAGCAGGCGTGGACGCAGGTGACACCCCCTTTATGCAGGTCCAGCAGAAAATCGCGGTCCCAGTTGCTCAGTTCCAGTCCATCGATAATGACGGTTTCGTCAGCGAGTGCCATGTGTGATTCCTCCTTGATCGGGTAGTAATGGTAGAATCCAGTCTTCTCGAAAGTCGTTCTGCAGCTTTTCCATCGTGGGTGCCCCCTGGAATAAGGTCACGCGGACCCACTCGTTCGATTTCGGACTGAACCGCTCCGCGCCGAACATCGACAGCTTGCACCGGAGCAGGTATAGCGGGATGAGGTTTTCCCCGAGCAGGTTGCCGTGAATTTCCCCGTAAGGCGAGTCGGTGAGCGACTGCATGCGTTTGATCATCGGCTTGAAGTGCGGGTAGTCCCGGACAAAAGCGGCTGCCGTCCGTGTCGGCGGTTCCTGTTTAAGCGCGGCGTAGACCTGCTGGGTCTGCCTGGCGTAATCGAGCCGGAGCGCCTTCTCTTCTCCTTCGTCCCGGCCGCAGACCCCGATACGAGGTTCTTCTTTTTCTCGGGAACGGAACCAGAAGTAGTGCTGGCTCTTCTTATCGTGAAAATCAAAATCAAACACCCATCTGTAATCGCTTTCAATAATGTGGATAAGCGTTTCAACCCTCATGGTTGGCTCGAAATCGTACGTTTCTTCCACGACACTCCGTTCTTCAAGGTCGAGCAGCTTGTCGAGGTTCACTTCCATCAGCAGCGAGTGAATCCATTCTTCGCCTTCCGCGGTCAGGGCCGGCTTGACCATTTCCATGTAGGTGCCCCAGTAGAGCGTCTCCGGCGGCATCGTCTTCTCCATATCCTCGAGTGCGTAGATGGCGGTCAAGCATTCTTCCGTCATCTGCTCGGGAGAGAGGAACACGCCTTTGCCGTGGACGTTGTATTCCCGGAAGTACGCCAGGGAATGCTTCAGCCAGCGTCGGAAGGCGTCGGTCTGTTCGGTCGTCATCGGCATGTTCTTCACGCGGGAGACGGCTTCTTCCCGCATATCAATCCAGCGGTGAATCAGCTTTGGATGATACATCAAAAAAGGGACCATGCCGAGTCCTGTTGCATTTCCGACACCGAGATAGCGCTTCCATTCCTGGCTTAAAGGAACGGCATCCGCATGTTTGCAGGAAGCCAGGTGTTCGACGATATCAAAGGAAGCCTGCCGGAGCAGATAGGCCGTGAACATCTGTGCCCGGAAAGCTCCGGCGAAAGGATGATCCTGCGACAGCTTCTGAAAAGGGGCAAGCCCGAATTTTCCGTTCGCATAAAAAGCAGTGCTCCGCACGAGGTAGCCGGTCTGGCTCAGCAGTTCTCCGTTCGGCTGCTGCCCGTCGGCGAGAAGGGCAGCTACGTCATCAAACACGCGGGAGCTGCGGTTCGCTCTCGACCAGACGAGATCCTGTATTTCTCCTCTGCCGCCTTCCTGTTTCGGCAGCTGCCTGCGCAGCCGCTCAAGTTTTTCCGCAGAGAATTCGCCTTCGGACAAGGCGCAGGTCATGTCCCATTTGTCAGAAACAACCCGGTCACTGCGTTCTTCTTCGATGATTTCATGGGAGAACAGGATGAAGTGAAACACGCTTCCTTCCGCTTCGATCCGGTACACGAGATCCCCGTTGCCACTCTCATCGAGATCGAAGACCGTCCGTGTCAGCTGCCACTGGCTGCGGTGGACTCTCCGAAGGATGCTGCGGCTGAAGCTGAGCGGATGCACGCGAAAAGAACCGATGCGCTCCGGTACCATCAACTCGTCGGCATCCCGTTTCCATTGGACTTGCTCTTTCTCATGAAGGGATCGCACGTGGAAAACCTCCTTTCGTTCGTTAATTCCTATTATCGGGATTACATTCCTTTATTTGTGTTAATGCCACTGTAAGTCATACATAGACATTCGTCAATAAATGCAGGGGAAATAATTTTCGAAAAATTCGAACCAGCTTTAAGCGGGTGTTGGAGAGGAAGGATCAGCCAGCCTTCTAAAACCAACGAAAAGGATGTTCCATATCACGTCTGTTGATTAACCAATATCCTCCAAATAATATCTGTTGTTTTTTATAAAGTCTATGTTATCGTTCGTTGTTGATTTCATCCGCTTTCGGCGGACGCTTGCTCAGGGGCTTGTCCTCAACAATCCCTCGCGAAGCGAAGGAGGATGTGCGGACGGCGCGTATCCCTTGAGCGTCACCGCCTATCGCTACTTTCATCAAATAACAACATCAAGCTTTAACAGCGCTTTTATAAAAAACAGAAAGAGCTTCTTATTTGGAATACGGAGTGACGCTCTGCTTCCGCCGGACGCTTTCCGGAGGGGACTCTCTCAGCTAGTCTGCCTCCGGCAGCCGGATCTTCGAATCGTCCTGATCCTCTCGGAGTCGCCGGCTGCGCGCCGCCCTTGTTCTAAAAAAAGCTGCAATACTTTTTCTCAACGTTTAAGAATGTATAAGTTCTCATACAAGAAGGCGGTGGCTGTGTCCGCTTCAAAGAATAAACGTCTCTTTTCAGTGAACGTCATCCGTTCCGAGCTGCATTTTCTTCTGCAGAGAGGAGGAAGGTGCTGCGTGGTGGCGGGGTTTCGGTGTGAGTCGACAGGGCTGCGTGCATACCTCGACGTACCTCTTCCCTCGTGTGGCGGGGTTGGAGCCTTCTGGCGGGCTTTTTCTCCGGGGCGACGGCCTTTTGCCGCGGGGCGACGAGGTTGAAGGGCCCGGGCGACATGCTTTGCCTGTCGAGGCGACTAGGTTTCTGCCGGACCAGCGGCAGGGACGAAGAACGGCCAGCTTGACGCTTACCATAGAAAACAGATAATCTTTTGTCCCACTTCATCGCAGAGAGGGAGACGGCGGCTTCGTTCCCTGCGCTTACGACAAGAAGCGCGGGCTTCTATTGCAAGTCGGCGTATGTCATTTCGACCTATGGGCACCACTTCCATGCGAACTCCGCGCAAAGGGGGCCAGCTGAAAACAACCCTCTACAGCGTCTTTGCGGTGTGATGTTTCTTTCGGCTTAAACATATCTATTATTATCCATTATCTCCACTAAAAGTCTTTTTTACTTAGAAAAAACGGCCTTTCGTTGTGAAAAAGGAGGATCCTGCATTCTTTCTTCCTTGTCATCGAAACATGTCGCAGTGGCAAGGTGTTCTTTTGAGACGCCTGTTGAAAAAGAAAGCTGGAAGACCTCCCTGGGGTTCTTAGGGGGAAGCTGAAAGCTTTCTCCATGTCAGGCAAAGAAAGAAAAACCGCAGCCGCTGCACTCAATACATATTTTCCTAATAAATGGGTAATCAACAGACGTGGTTCCATATGAAAAATCCCGCCGGTCAATCCGACGGGATAGAGATTTCTGATGGAAAACGAGCAGCAGCCTTGTCACTCGTCCTCGTGCTCATTGCTCGGCTCCTTGACGCAGTCGGGCGATGACTTCCTCCATGAAGATGAAGAAAATAGTACGGGTTTTTTCAAACGGCTGCAGCGTTGGTTCCTGTGGAAAGGAGGAGAGTTGGAAAATGTAGTCGGCGCTGGAGTCCCGTGTGTTGATCGGCTCCTCCAGGATGAACATCACCTGGCCGCCGCGGCGGTGCACCTGCTGGATCAGCGGCTCAAAGGAGGTGAAAGTCCCGGTGACCGAAAAGATGATCAGCAGCATGCCATCTCCGGCAAGCTGGCCGGCGTAGTCTTCGTGGTGCGTGACGAGAATGTTCTGATCCGTCACGGTGCGCAGCTTGTAACTGAAGTATTCCGCAGCAAGGTGGGAGGGCCCGAGGCCGAAGAGCATCACTTTCGGAAAGCGGCGGAAGACCTCGACGAAGTCCGCTGCCGGCTTGGCATCGTAGTGCTCCAAATACTGCAGCAGCCGGCGGACTTCGCTGGAAGGTGCGGTGCGCGGTGTTTCTTCGGAGCCGCTGAAATAGCGCTTATACTGTTTGAATCCATCAAAACCGAGCTTGCGGACGAGCTTGGAAATTTTGGATGGAGAGACGCTGCAGAATTCGGCCGCCCGGACAATCGTCAAGGCATTCTCCTCGTCGAGTGCGGCCATCAGCTGTTCATGCACCTGTTTTTCCAGCTTCGTCAAATGATCGGTTCTAAGCGTCAGCATCGGCTTCCTCCCCCTTCGCATCTACCTTCCAGTATACGTCGTGCACCACTTCAGCGAAAGAGCGCATGGGCCTTCTCCAGAAGGGGATCGGTATAGGAGCGGGCGTGCCGGACCACCTGCTCGTTCATCTCCGTGTAGAACTGATGGCGCTCGTGATTCGGGTGAAACACCGCCTCTGTCGTGATCATCTGATCCTGGGCGTCGTGGAAGGTGTCATAGAGGCCCAGGTAGACAGAAGCACTGATCGCTGATCCGAGGCAGGCGCTGCTTTTCGCTTTCCGCCGGCTGGCGGGCAGGCCGAACACATCGGCGAGAATCTGCATCATCACTTCACTCCGGGCACCGCCGCCGGCGATGACGAGCGCTTCGAGACGGCCGCCGCTTTCCTCGAGCAGCGCATCGAGGTTGTTTTTCATATCAAACGCAATCGCTTCGAGAATCGAGCGGTACATGTGCCCCGCTGTATGGCGTTCATCAAAGCCGATCATCATGCCCCGGCGGTACGGCAGGGCAGGGGAGGCGAGCCAGTCGAGGACGGTGATGAGGCCGCCGCTTCCTGCAGGGACAGCTTCTGCCCGCCGGTTCAGCACATCCTCTTCCGACTCATCGTCGCGGGCTCCGGCCGTCAGTTCGGCTCCGAGCAGCTGTTTGAACCAGCTGACCGTCCACATGCCGCGGCGGATGCCGTTGGACTCGTATACGTAGCGGAATGGTTCTGCTGCGAGCGTTGGGAAGAACTGCGAAGCTCCGGAGAAATCCTCTTTCCGGTACACCATGGCTGAAATGAAAGTGCCGAGCGAGATCATCGCTGTCGTTTCCTTGCTGACGCCGCTGCCGAGCACTTCCACGGCTTTATCGTTCGCGGTAGCGACGACGGGAAGATTCTGTGGAAGGCCGAACTGCTCGGCAAGCTCGGGCTTCAGCGTGCCGAGCGCTTCTCCCGGCTGGACGAGATCGAACAGCATGTTCCGCGTCACGCCGTTGTCTTTGAGCACCTGCGCTTCATTACTCCAGTTCATCGTCCGGCGGTCGAGCGGCCAGTTTACTTCGTAGTTGGCATACGTATCCTTTTTCTCCCCGGTGAGGCGGAGGCCGAGGTACCCGGAAGTGCTCGTGACGTAGGCGACCCGGTCGTCTTCGTGCCGGTACGGGGCAGCGAGGCGCTCGTCCATCCAGCTGAGCACGGGCTGTGCCAGCGATCCGTCCGCCTGCAGCAGTACCCGGCAGCTCCGGATCGTGCACAGTCCGATGGCGGCAATCGCCTCCCGGTCTCCGGTGAAATCCTCCAGACATGCTGCGACGGCCTGCTGCAGACTGTCCCACAGATCCTCCTCCGGGTGCACGACCATGCCCGGTTCCGGCGTCAGCGGTGTCCGGAGCTGGCAGGAGCCCGACGCATATTCCCGTCCCTGCGTATCAAAAAGGACCACCTTCGTGCTCTGCGATCCATTATCGATTCCCATGATATAGGTCATCGTGTATCCATCCTTTCTATCCAGCCGGCGTGCGGCAGGGTGCCGTCCTGTTTGAGACAGGTTTGGGGTGTCTCCCTGTCGAAGGAGACACCCCGCTGCTGTATTAGTCGCGGATATATTTCTTGATTTCTGCTTCCTGCGGGAAGATGGTGCCGTGGTTCATCGTTCCTTTTGGATCGAAGACCTGCTTCAGCCCTTCCAGCATATAATAGGCAGAGCCGTGCTCGTCCTTCGTCCACTCGGAGCGGTATTTGCCGATACCGTGATGGTGGCACATCGAGCCGCCTGCTTTCAACGTTTCCTCGATGATGATCTCATGGATCGGATGGTGGTACGTGAGCAGCTCATCCTCTGGAGCACAGTTGATTTCATAGTTATAGACGAAGTACATGTTCGTCCCGTTCAGGTAGCTGTGGGACGAGTGACCGCCGAGCATCGTCAAATCATCATAGCGGTCGAATTCTTTTTCGATCCGCGCCATCACGTTGTGATAAATGCGGCTGATGCTTTCCCAGTCGCCGGACACTTCGGTCGTAAAGCCGTCGTGCGTATTGTTTTCCGCCATGTCGCGGAACTCTTTTTCGATACGGCTCTGATCCCAGTTCAGGTTGTTGAACCACGTTTCGATGAGTGAGGAGTCCACTTGTTCCACGATGCTCGACTGGAACTTCTCCACGGCTTCTTCGACGGCTGCGTTCGTTGCCTCGACGATCCCTTTGGGCCCTTCGTTCATGAAGATCAGCACGCACTGTTCCTTGTAAAAGTGGCTGAAGTGCTGACGCGCATCCTGCGGAGAGTACAGTCTGGCGACGGACGGCTTGTAGCCGTTCACCATTACTTCGCGGAGGACTTTCAACCCGTCGTCGACATTATCGACAAGGTACCCGTAGAAGGAATGGTTTTCCGGATAAAATTTGAATATCTTCACGGTCACTTCCGTAATGTAGCAGAGGGCGCCTTCATTCCCGATGGCGATATGCCGGATATCCGGACCACCGGAACGGCGCGGCACATTTTTAATACGGGAGATGTGGCCGTCTGGAAATACGCATTCGAGGCCGACGACCATGTCTTCGATCGCGCCGTAGAACGTCGAGAACTGGCCGATGCTCCGGGTGGAGACGAGCCCGCCCATTTGGGCTACCGGCTTCGACTGCGGGGAGTGGCCGGTTGTGTACCCGAGCTCGCGGAGCTTGTCTTCCAATATCTGCAGCGGGACCCCTGCCTGGACGGTCGCCTGCATGTTGTACGTGTCAATCTTCACAATGTCATCCATCTTCGAGCCGTCGATGACGAGCGTGTGGTCTTTCCAGTTTTCGAGGCCGCCTTCTGTGGCCGTTTTTCCGCTCCGGGGAATGACGTTGATGTTGTTGTCGTTACAGTAGGCGAGCAGCTCGGCCGTTTCCTCCGCCGACGTCGGGTAGACGATGGCGGTCGGCGCGGGTACATCGAGGACATTTTTCACTTTCGCATATTTTTTGTAGCGGTCGGCAGAGGCATCATACAGCTCCTCCTGATCGGTCGTCACCTGCTCGGGCCGGAGGATTTTTTTAAGGTCGTTCAGTGTATCGGTCGTCATAGCATACGCTCCTTTGTAGAAAAGTTATCGGACAAGGTAACCGCCGTCGACGGTAACAATCGTTCCATTGACGTAGTTCGAGGCATCGGAGGCCAGGTAGACGACGGTCCCCATCAAATCGAGGATCTGACCCCAGCGCGCAGCTGGAATGTGGTCGAGAATCCGGTCGTTGGCAGCCGGATCCTCCCGGGTTGCTTTCGTGACATCGGTCGCAAAGTAGCCGGGGGCGATGCCGTTGACTTGAATGTTGAATTCGGCGAGTTCATCGCAGTACGCCTTCGTGAAGCCGGCAAGGCCGTGCTTGGTCGCTGCGTACGCAGGGGACCAGCGTCCGCCGAGGAAGGAAAAGAGG
The DNA here is from genome assembly GCF_000429725.1 of Alkalicoccus chagannorensis DSM 18086. Lineage (GTDB taxonomy): Bacteria > Bacillota > Bacilli > Bacillales > Salisediminibacteriaceae > Alkalicoccus > Alkalicoccus chagannorensis. Next base: position 82,203 of record NZ_AUCK01000006.1, read on the forward strand.
GAGCACGTGTTGATGATCTTCCCGCTCCGCTTTTCGATCATATGTTTCGCTGCTTCACTGGCCAGTTCAAACGGGGCGGTCAGATTCACCGAGACCATCTTATCCCACTGCAGGCGGGTGTACTTCGTGACGTCTTTTTCATTCAGGTTGATGCCGGCGTTATTCATGAGAATATCAAGCTGTCCGAAGACGTCGAGGCATTCATCGACGACGGCGCGGCAGACGCCGTCTTTCGTAATATCGGCGGTCATGACGTGGCAGCGGACGCCTTCTGCTTCAATCAATTGTTTCGTCCGGTCTTCGTCCTCATCGAGAGAAACGATGAAGATGTCCGCTCCGGCTTTCGCCAGCGCCAGGGCGAATCCCTGGCCGAGTCCGGAACTGCCTCCGGTGACGACAGCCGTCTTCCCATCGAGTCGGAAGAACCCCATGTGGAAGCTCGTAATTTCCTGTTCGAATGAATCCAATCGTGTTCCTCCTCTCCAGTCGCTATTCAGCAACATCGTAATATGAACCCGGAAAGAAAACAAGCGAAATGCAGAAATTTTTCTTTTTTATTGCTATTTTTGCGACTTCATAAGAAAATTTTCTTCTGAAGGTACGAGAGCAGCTTACAATTTCCACACGTCGGTGTTGGTGGAAGAAACAGCAAGTGCGCCTCCGCCGAGCGCGGCAACGACGTCTTCTTTATCGCAGACAAGACCGCTTGCCAGAATGGGGATATCGGTTTTTTCCTTTACCCAGCCGATGGTTTTCGCCATCACGCCGGGGCAGATTTCGATGAAGTCCGGTTCGGAATGTAAAATTTGTTTATCAATGCTGTGGTAGGACATGGAATCCATCAAAAAGAAGCGGTGGATTGTGATGAATCCGTATTTTCGTGCCTGCTTGACCATCTGGGCTTTCGTGCTGATAATGCCGTCCGCGTCGGTCATCGCCTCCAGGTATTCGAGGACGATTTCTTTGGAGGAGGTGCCTTCCATCAGATCAACATGGACGAACGCATACTTGCCGGCTGCTTTGATCCGGCTTACATAATCCGAGACGCTCATCAATGAGGAACGCAGGATAAACACCGCCTCACAGTCCGAAGCAAGCGCCTGCTCGAGGGCCTTTTCGTCTTTGATCCCGGCAATGACGGGACTGGTTTCTACTTTCTCCATAAATCGGTCCAGGCTCATTCTTTTTTCCTCCTCTAATCGTGGGTGCGCTCTCATTGTAGCCGTACAAGCGAGATAACTCAAGGTAGGTGATACCCAGACGGGCTGTATCCGGAGAGAAGCGTGATTATTCCGATTTATGCCCTCTATACGGATTTTACTTCCAGACGCGAATGACCTATGATGAAGAATAGTTACTAGAGTAGAGAGGAAAGTAACACTAACCTGGGCTTAGTGTGTTTTTCCTCTCTATTTTTGTGTCTTTTCATTTAAATACGCACTTGTCCTCGAGTCGAGCCAGGCAGAGGGCAGGGTGACTGCACGTCATGGGAGAAAGGAGTGAGGTGTATGATGGATTTTTTAGACTATCTCGGCCGTAACTATGCCGATATTTTTGCGCACACGATAGAACATATGCAGCTGCTCGGCGTCAGTTTGACCATCGCAGTGCTGATCGGCGTGCCGCTCGGGATTTACTTAACGACGAACGAACAGCTCGCTTCGACGGTGCTGCAGGCTGCTTCGATTATCTTGACTATTCCAAGCATTGCGCTGTTTGGCGTGATGATTCCGATCCTCTCTACGATCGGTCAGGGAATCGGGTTTCTGCCGGCAGTAATTGCGCTGATTCTCTACTCGCAGCTGCCGATCATCCGCAACACGTATACGGCGATCAACAATGTCGATCCGAACATCCGCGATGCGGCGAAAGGGATCGGAATGACGACGCTGCAGCGGCTGTGGAAAGTCGAGATTCCAAACGGGATGCCGCTCATTATGGCCGGCGTCCGGACGGCAACCGTGCTGAGTATTGGTATCGGGGCCATCGCCGCCTTTATCGGCTCCGGCGGACTCGGGGTGCTGATTGATATGGGCATCTCCCGTGGGAACCAGAACATGGTCCTGGCCGGCGCGATTGCGATTTCGATCTTAGCGATTGCGGCCGATTTCGGATTGAAGAAGATACAAGTGAAGTTCTCACCAAAAGGGATTTAACGACGCAGGAGGAGTGCCATGATTGAGTTTACGAACGTATCCAAAACATATCCAGGCGGAGTCAAGGCGATCGATGATGTGTCCCTGACGATCGAGCACGGGGAATTCGTCGTCCTTCTCGGGCCTTCCGGGTGCGGGAAAACGACGCTGCTGCGGATGGTCAATCAGCTGGAAGACATCACCGAAGGCAGTATTGCCGTGGAAGGCAAGAACATTCATGATCTGAATAAAATCGACATGCGCCGGGAAATCGGCTACGTCATTCAGAGCAATGGCCTGTTTCCGAACATGACGATTGAAGAGAACGTCATGGTCGTACCGAACCTGCTCGGCTGGTCCAAAGAAAAGAGAGCCGAGCGTTTCGACTACTTGATGGATTTAATCGGGATGCCGCCGGAGAACTACCGCGGCAGCTTTCCGCATGAACTGTCCGGCGGGCAGCAGCAGCGGATTGGTGTCGCACGCGCGCTTGCAGCGGATCCACCGGTGATGCTGATGGACGAACCGTTCGGAGCGCTCGACCCGATTATCCGAAGCCGGATTCAAGAAGAGTTCATGGATATTCAGAAGAAGCTGAAGAAGACGATTCTCTTCGTCAGCCATGATATTGATGAAGCGATCAAACTCGCGGATAAAATCGTGCTGCTCAAAGATGGAGAGATTCAGCAGTTTGATCGGCCGGCTGAGCTGTTGAACCGTCCGGTGAACGACTTCGTCTCTGAATTTGTCGGCGAAGACAGCGTGCTAAAGAGCCTCAACCTTTATCAAGTGAAGGACCTGCAGGCGACACTCGATCTGCCGGCGGTGGAAGGAAGCCCGGACGGCAAAGTATTTCACCCGCATGATTCGCTTCGTCATGTACTGGCCCACCTGCTGCACCCTTCCCGGCAGTACGTGTATGTGGAAGGGGAAGACGGCACGACGAACGGGCCAGTGAGCGTGGAGCATATTGAAGCTTTCGTGCGGGAGATAACCGCGTGAAGAAAGGGGGATGACCAGTGAATACAAAAGCGTTCATAGCCTGGGTGGTGAAAATCACGTTCTGGGTACTGATTGCCGCCTTCTTCTGGTGGACCATCAGCAACAACTTGTTTTCCCAGCTGCTGGAGAACCCGGATCAGTTTCTCGGGCTGCTCGGCCGGCACCTGCAGATCGTGCTCATTTCCTCATCCATGGCGCTAGCTACCGCCATTCCAGCCGGCATCCTGCTCACGCGTCCGAAATTCCGTAAATATGAGTGGATTGTCGTTAATACAGCGAACCTCGGGCAGACGATTCCGAGTCTTGCGATTCTGGCGCTGGCGATGGGCTTTTTCGGTATCGGCATCCAGGCAGCGATTTTCGCGCTGTACGTCTATTCGCTCCTGCCGATTCTGCAGAATACGATCGCCGGACTGAAATCTGTCGATCCGGCAGCCAAAGATGCTGCGACAGGGATGGGGATGACACCGGCACAGATTTTATTCAAAATCGAGCTGCCGATGGCGGCAAGCTCGATGATCGCCGGGATCCGGACCGCCATCGTGCTGAATATCGGTACGACGGCGCTCGCCTATCTGATCGGCGGGGGCGGACTCGGGGTCTGGATCTTTACCGGCATCCAGCTCTTCGATAATACGTACTTGATCTCCGGTGCCGTGCCAGTGACCCTGCTTGCGATAACGGCGGACCAGTTCTTCCGCTTCCTGCAGCTGTTCCTGGTACCGAAAGGCATAAGAAAAGCACAGAAAGCAGCCGCAGCCGCGGCGTAACTTACAGGGAGGATGATGAAGATGAAAAAGAAAATGATGGGACTATCTGCAGTACTAGGTGGAGCCGTGATGCTGTCCGCATGCGGCGGAGAAGACCGCGAAGTGACAGTCGGTGCGAAGAACTTCACCGAGCAGTTCATTCTGGCAAAAATGGCAGAAATCATGCTGGAAGACAACGATTTTGAAGTCGATATGGTCGATAACATGGGCTCTACCGCACTGCGCCAAGCGCTCGAATCCGGTGAGGTGGAAGTGACGTGGGAATATACCGGTACCGGTCTGATCACGTACAACGATGAAGAGCCGATCGCGGATGGCGATGAGGCGTTTGAAGCGATCAGTGAGATTGATGCCGAGCAGGGCATCACCTGGACGAACATGTCGGACATCGATAATACCTACACGCTGATGATGACGCAGGAAGACGGCGAAGAGTTCGGCATCGAATCGATTTCCGATCTGGCTGAGCACGTCAATGACAACCCGGAAGAAATGACCTTCGCTACGGATGCGGAGTTCGGCAACCGGGACGACGGACTTCCGGGTGTCGAAGAGCTCTACGGCTTTGAATTCGGCAGCGGACAGGTTAGTGAAATGACGTACGGGCTGAACTACGAAGCGCTGGCCGACGGCGAAGTAGACTCTGCGATGGGCCATGCGACAGACAGCCGGATTGAAGAGTACGACCTCTTCAACCTCGAAGATGACCAGCAGTTCTTCCCGTCCTACCATGCGGCGGTCTCGATGAGTACTGAAGTGTATGAAGAGTATCCGGAAATCGAAGACATTCTCGAACCGCTTTCCCAGGAGCTGACGACCGAGACGATGATGGAGCTGAACTATCAAGTGGATATCGAAGATGAGAGCGTCGATGAAGTAGCGAGAACCTACCTGGAAGAGAATGGGTTCCTCGACGAATAACCAATAGAGAAGCTTCCTTTTAGGACAATAGACACCCGCGCATCCTCTCCTTCCCGCCGTGGAAGGAGAGGATGTTGTGTTAGCATCGATATATCGATGGAGGGACGTCGAGGGGAGCACCGCTCCAGCCTGCTTGCTGCAGGAGCTTGAAAGGCTTCCGGTAATAGCGGCAGCAGGCACATCCCCTGCTTCTGCCAGTTCTTCCGTGTTATACTATAGGGAGAATGTTCCGGGAGGGATAGCATGCATACGGAGTTCCTGTTGCAGCGGCTGTTTCTGTCTTCCGAAACAGAAGCCGCCGCCGATGCGACAGACGTACAGCCGGATGATATCGTGGACCTCCGCGCCGAAGCGGAGGCCCCGGTCCCCGGAGCAGAGGCGATACACGGCGTCCATTCCTTTGCGCTGATCAATGGTGGGCCGACGGATCCGGCTGAAGTTCGTCGGGCGGCCCGTTTTATTCTCGGGCAGCTGAAGGAAGACAAGCGCGTACTGCTGCACTGAAAAGGCGGGAAGAGCCGCACCGGGAGTGTGGCCGCCGCCGTTCTTTTGGAAGCGGAAGCCGTGGCTTCGGTCCTTGAAGCACAGCAGGCGGTCCTTTCTGCGCGGGAAACCGCGGTGATACAGGAAGAGGCGCTGGCTGTGCTGCGGGACATGTATGAGAGAGAAAACCACTAGTAGGAGGCACCATCTATGTTAAGCGAAAAATTAACCAAAGCGTTGAACGATCAAATGAACTACGAATTTTATTCTGCCCACGTCTACCTGGCGACAGCGGCATACTGCTCCGGGGAGAGCCTCGACGGCTTCGCCAATTTTTATCTGGTGCAGGCGGAGGAAGAGCGTTTCCATGCAATGAAGTTCTACAACTTCATTAATGATATGGGAGAGCGCGCGGTGATTCAGGGAATGCCGGAACCGAGCAACACGTTCGACACCGTGCTTCAGACATTCGAGGACTCTTTCGATCACGAGCGTGAAGTGACAAGACGAATTTATGATCTGGCCGATCTGGCGCTGGACGAGCGGGAGCACGCTGTCATGACGTTCCTCAACTGGTTCATCGATGAGCAGGTGGAAGAAGAAGCTTCCTTTGATACGCTGATCCAGCGGATTAAACGAATGAAATCAGACAGCCACGCCCTCGAGATGCTCGACCTGGAACTTGCCAAGCATACGTTCAACCCAGAAGCAGAATAATGCTGAAGCACTCCGTGAACCGCGGGGTGCTTTTTTTCGGTTCTAAATAAATGTTGGGGAGAAGATTCATTTCTGTGACGTTTTTCATTCGTTTGCGGCGCACGCTTGCCAAGGGGCTTGTCCTCCACTATTCCTTCGTTCATACGGCTCAGGCGAACAGGCTGCATATCGATGCATACCTGCACGATCTGCTGGAAACCCTGCCGAAGCGCGGCTCCAGCCTCCGAAAGATAGACGAAATGCATAAGCAGTACACTTCATAGAACGAGTCGAAAGAGCTAAATTATGAAACACCTATCCAAGCAGTATGACGGAAGTCCATTCATTGTGTAAAACTGCTGAATGCAGAATAATGCGAAAAATATCATGTTAAAATGATGTAACTAAAGCCGTATATAGATGGCTTAGATTATATACGATGTAAGACTATTGGGAAAGCCATCATCGTCTTCCATCGCGGAAAGTGCCGTAACGTCAGTGCTCAGGCAGATCGAACGTGAGGAAGAGGCGCCGTGCATGACAAGGACGGCGCCGGGCGTACAGTCAGTTCCGCTGGGGGGCGGATCAGAAAAAGGAGGGGAAGGCATGGCAATGCCGGTTCACGAAGTACAAGAGGGATGGAAAAAGAGAGCAGAAGAGGGGGAGCATGGTCTGGGGAGGCTGCCGGCTGCTGCATGCATCACGGCAGACCGGCTTGATCTCGTGCTGAAAATCAACTATATCGACTACCGGGAGAAGGGGTACGATCTGCCCTTTTTTCAGCGGATCTACCGGAACCATCTGCAGCTGGTAAAAGGAATACCCGATAGCGGTATAGAGAGCGAGCTGCACCATTTTCATGCCATCATTGAAGGTATGCGGGAGAACGGCTGGCCGGTGGCGGCAGAGCCCCTCTGTCTGAGCCGGAGCGGTGCGGTACTGGGGGATGGCTATGAAGCAGCAGCAGCTGCCTATTTCGGCTTGACGGTACCGGTGCAGCGGACGGAGGAGCAGGGGCCGGTGTATGATGCGGCTTTTTTTCGTCGCCATCAAGTAGAGGAAGCGGACCTCGATTTTCTCCTTACCGAATACTGCCGGAAGAAGCCCGGCACCTATTTTGCCTGTAACTGGCCGCGGGCTTCGGGTATCCGCAACGAAAACATAGAAGCAGTCATGGCACAGACATGCAGCATCGTCTACAAACAGGAAGTCTGGTTAAACTACCGGGCGGTCAAACACCTCATGACCCAGATCTACCCGCACGCGGATTGGATTGGGAGTCTGGAGGACCGGTATGCAGGGATCCAGCCGAAGGTCGACTCCTGCCATGATCCGGATCGGCCGCTGACCATCTATATCCTCGAAGGAGCCGAGCTGGAAGAAATCGTTCAGATGAAGGCAGACATCCGGACCTTGTTTCCGATGGGCAACGACTGTATTCATATTACAGACAACCAGCAGGAGACGGTGCAGCTCGCCGACCTCGTGCTGAATCGGACGTCGCTGCGGTTCCTTAACGATGGGCTGCCGTATGCATCAATCTCTTTCAATCAAGAGGTCCGACGGCTGAAAGAAAGGCTGCTCGCGGAAAACATTCCACTGGAGGAGTGCGTGGTCCGCTCCAGCGGTACCCTGCGCCTCTATGGCATCCAAACGGTGCAGGAAACCCCGCTTGCTGTGGAGAGGTTAACAGAGCAGACGGAGGCGGTGCATTGGCTTGATCCATCCTGCTACTTCGTTTATCAGGACATGAAATTCGCCGCGCTGGACATCCTGAAAGCCGAATGGCAGGAGGCCGGATACCGTCGGCAGGCCCGGACCGCCGACCGGCTGCTGCAAGGGAAACCGCCGCTGCGGGTGAAGCTCCAAAAGCAGAAGCCTTATACAGACAGATGGATCCGGACCAGCATGGCCGCGGCCTGGCAGGGAAGTGTGGCCGCGATAAAGAAAACCGGCATCCATCGTCCGTTAAAGAGCGTCTACCGCCGGCTGAAAGCATAGTCGGCCTGTCTGTTCGATCTACGTGCGTATTCCTCAGAAACGGCGACAGGAAATCGAACGCCGGGTTCAAAACGTGCCGCATACGTAAACACGCTTCCGATGATCCTGCATGGATCGTCGGAAGCGTTTTGTATGTAGACAGCCATTGCGGGACTGAGGGCGGTGCAATGGGAAGCCGGATCCGGGTTACGATGGATGCGGCTCGTGTTGGCATGCGCTCCTTCGGGGAGAAGGAATATCAGCACGTGGCCCGGAAGGAAGACAGGGGCGAGCGCAGCATCCTTTTCAGCTCAGGGAGAGGGTCATGATGTCTTCGTCGAAGTCGGGGTCGCGTTCGCCGGTGAAGTGGAAGCCGTGTTTTTCGTAGAAGCGGCGGGCCCGGGTGTTGTCGGGGTGGATGCTCAGGATGATGGTGTCTGCAGGCCAGTGCTGCTGGATGCCTGTGACTGCGGTTTGAAGGAGTGGGCCGGCGAGGCCGCGGCCCTGGAAGCGGACGTCGATCATGAAGCGGTCGAGCCACACTTCTTTTTTAGTTTCTTCCCAGGCACCGGCCATGACGAAGCCGGCTGGGGTATCATCGAGATAGAGGCCGAAGCAGTGCCAGTCGAATTCGGGTTCCCACCAGGCTTCGAGCATGGAGAGAGCGTTGTTTTCGATGAGGGTTTCCTGGGAGCTGGCGACGGTGAGGGCCGCGATGCTGCGGAAGTTATGTCGGTCGACGGGGTACATAGAGAGCTTCATGCGATCATCCTTTCCGGGGGTTCTGCCTGCTATGATACAGAAATTTCAGGGGAAGTGTTACTTTTTGCATGAAGGTGCGTCTAAGGGTTAGAACAGCAGAGAGGAGGGAGTCCGGTGTCGTCATTTGAACAAATGTACCGTGAGGAGAGTGATGCGGTCTATTCCTACATCCGAATGCTGGTGCGGGATCATCCGCTGGCAGAGGATTTAACGCAGGAAACGTTCGTGAAAGCCTACCGCTCGCTGGAGCATCGGCGCGGAGACAGTGCGGTGCGGACGTGGCTGATTGCGATTGCAAGAAACACGACGATTGATTATATGCGCCGCCGAAAGCCATGGCAGTATGTGAAGCTGGAGGCGGGCCTGCAGGTGAGCGGAAGCGGGAGCAATCCAGAGGAGCGGGCCGTGGCTTCGGAGCGGCTCGAGGAAGTGGAGCAGGACATCCAGCGGCTCAAGCGTCCCCAGCGCGAATGTCTGCTGCTGCGGCGGGTGTATGGATTCTCCGTGAAAGAGACAGCCGACGTTCTCGGCTGGAAAGAAGGCAGAGTGAAGGTGACGCTGCAGCGGGCGGTACGCCAGCTGGAGGAGTACGGATACACCCGGGAGGAGGAGAGCGATCATGAAACATCGTGAACCATGGAAGCACCTGCAGCAGCTGCCAAGAGACCCGAAAGCAAAAGAAGCGACGTGGAAAAAGATCGAAGCGAGGCTGGGAGAGCCGGAACAGCGGAGACGACCGACGTTCTGGATCGCCGCGGCAGGAGCGGCAGCCACGCTCATTCTCGCCGTCCTGCTGATGGGTCAGTTTCCATCTACCGAACAGCAGGCGACCCTGGTGGAGATGGATCATGTTGATGATGTGGACCACGTCGCCTGGGAAGAGGGAGCGGGAGACGGTTCAGATTACCTTCTGGAGCGCTATACGGAATTTACGAGGTCCAGTGACGATACGGAGGTAATGGAGCGGTTGTTGCTGCCGTTGATAGAAGAAGCCGATCCAATTACTGATGACGTTTCCTTCGAACCGGACATGCACCTGCTGGCGGCGGAAGCGGAGCAGGAAGGGACGTTGATCTATCTGGATCTTTCTTCAGAGGCGAACTATGCTTCCCTTGCTGATTCCAACGAGGTTTTTGAGCTTCCGGATGGATACGGTACCGAAGTGAAACAGCTGTATGAGTTTCGGGCGGACCTCGAACCGGATTCGGCCTCCATTGTATTGTTTGAGGATAGAGATTCGGTCTTTTTGGCCCAGGAGCGGGCAGAACTCCCCGTCCCGGCTGGAGATGCACTGAGAGATCTCCATCACCATCTAATGACCACAGAAGCAGCATGGATGGACGCAGAGGAAGCGGAACTTCCTGAAGAGGCAGAGGAGGCAATGCTGAGAATAGAAATGGCATCTATGAATTATCAGTATGATGTCGCCTGGACCGGGGAAACGTTCGTCATCGAGCTCTCCGACGGAACCTTGCTCGAGTATAAGGATGAGCACGTGATGCGCTCCTGGCAGCAAGTAAAAGAGGCGACCGGGCACATGGAATGACGATTGTACGCATGAAATATCGCAGAATCGGGTATATCATGGAGACAGTGAATGGACTGAAAGGAGACGTCTCATGAAACTATCTGCATTTGCGAAATTTCTCTCCGGAGGCTATGAAGCGCTGCTGGCGCTCCCGTTCATCGGTGGCAGTATCGTCGTTTTCAGCGGCTATTCCGCCCTCGGGATTGCGTTGACGCTGCACATTGTGACGCTGTTGATCGCCTTGACGTTCCGCACCGGCAAGCTGCCGAGTGTCTTCGGTATTGTCACCTCGCTGCTCGCCTGGATTCCGGTGGTCGGCTGGTTCCTCCACGCCATCGCCGCCGTGCTGCTGCTGATCAGTGCCGGACGCGATGCCGCAGGGGAATAAACAAGCAGGACAAGAGGGCTGCAGCAGGCCCTCCTGTCCCAATGAATCACGTCAGACATCCTGTCTGGCGTGATTTTTCTTTGGTGATAACAATCTATACGGTCTCATCGAGGGAGACGGCGCGTGCCGTTTCGACCAACAGGAGATCCGTGATTTTGTTTCCGGACAGGAGAGCAATTTCCTAAAAGCAGGGGCGAAGACGGGAGAAGCTGCGTGGTGGCAGGGTTTCGGCGTGCATCGACAGGGATGCGGGCAGACCTCGACGTACCTCTCGCCTCGTATGGCGGGGTGGAAGCCGTTTGGCGCGCTTTTTCTCCGGGGCGACGGACTTTTTCCGCGGGGCGTCGAGGGTGGAGGCGGCGGGCGACATGCTTTGCCTGTCGAGTCGACACGGTTTCTGCCGGTCAAGAGGCCGAGACGCCAGAGCGGCGGGCCCAGCGCCTGCTCTCCGTACGCATGCTTTCACGCTTCCGTCCGTCTGCGAAGGCAGCGGCACGGCACGCTGACGCACGCAGAGGCCGCCTCCCGAAAGGGGAGACGGCCTCTGGTGGTGCGATTGCCTGTGTTCCTGAAAAGGAGCAGGCTGTCCGTTTAGTCTTTCTTCTTGTTTTTCGCTTCGCCGGACTGGTCCTGGAATTCTCCCTTGGCTTTATCTTTCTTGCCGTCACGTTCCATGTCTTTATCTTCTGTGGCGTTTCCGACCTGATCTTTAACTTCGCCTTTGATTTTGCTCACTTTTCCTTTGATTTTATCGCTCCAGCCTTCTTGATCTGCCATGATAAAGCCCCCTTTGAATTCGTTTGTATGGGAGCTATTCACGCTCAGCCGTGTGTTTAAACAAGTACTATGCCAGTTTGAGCAAAAATAGTTTTAAAGTACTATTTATCGACGGTTCTTTGACAACGCTTTCAGGAAGTGATAGTATCATAACCAAGTTAATAATCAGGCCGAGACTCGGAGTGTGCCGCGCACAGAGAGATAGATCCACGCAGGATCTGTCTGCTGTGCGCGTTTTTTATACCCATGCGCTGTGTGGTTTTGGCCGCCAATTCAGAGGAGGAGATTGTATGTCCGTGTATGTTGCAGAAATTATCGGAACGATGCTGTTGATTATTTTCGGTGCGGGTGTCGTTGCGAACGTGAACCTGGAGAAATCCAAGGCACAGGGAGGCGGCTGGATTGTCGTTGCCTTCGGTTGGGGATTTGCCGTTGCACTCGCTGTCTATGCAGTCGGGCAGTTCTCGGACGCCCACATCAACCCGGCCGTGACGCTAGGATTTGCTTCTGTCGGGGAATTTGACTGGGCGCTCGTTCCCGGCTACATTGCTTCGCAGGTTGTCGGTGCCATTATCGGTGGTATGATCGTGTACGCACACTTCAAAGATCACTTTAAAGAAACGCAGGATCCGGATGTGAAGCTGGGTGTGTTTGCAACAGATCCGGCAATTCCGAACCGCTTTTCCAACTTCTTGTCCGAGTTTATCGGTACGGCAGTGCTTGTCAGTGGACTGTTGTTCATTGGTGCCAATGAATTTACCGAAGGATTGAACCCGCTCATCGTCGGTTTCCTGATTACGGCGATTGGTCTTTCGCTTGGTGGACCGACGGGGTATGCGATTAACCCTGCTCGTGACCTCGGTCCGCGTATTGCTCATGCCCTGCTGCCTATTCCAGGAAAGCGTGATTCCAACTGGGGATATGCACCAATCCCGATTCTCGGTCCGATTTTCGGCGGTGTTTTCGGTGCGATGGCCTACCGTGCCTTTTTCCTCGAAGAAGGCTTCACCGCATTCGCTGTCTTTACCGTGGTGACGATCGTGGTACTCGCCGGTCTGCGGTTTACGACGAAGCCGTATGAACCGATGCACAGCAATCCCGATATCAAAAACTAAGCATGGTCTCGAACGAGAAGGCAGACATACAAACGGCGCTGGAAGGATTCCCTTCCAGCGCCGTTTGATGGTATAAGGCGGGGTTCCTGTTACGACGGCAGCTGAGAGATGCCGAAGAGAATAGCTGCGACGATCAGGACGACATCGATGAGCGTCAGTGCAGCCCGCTGTGGTTCGTGACTGCGGCGGTCAAAAATCATGCGGGCGGCTCCGTCAAAAACAACGACCCCGGCCAATCCGTACAGGAGCCAGGGGAGAATGGAAAGGTCCAGCAGGGCGAGGAGAAGTCCCGCCCCCAGGAGCAGGTACAGCATACTGCAGAGAAGCCGGATCCGCTGGTGAGCAGGGGAGACAGCTTCACCGAAAAAGCCGGCATCGGCTTCTTGAATATGGAACAACCGCTTCACACCAATGCGGATAAGAAGCCAGGCACCGGCGATAAGAAAGAGAACCGCAAGCAGAAACATGACCATCCTCCTTTGATCAGCCGCGGCGGACTTCCATCCAGGAAATACCGATTAGAAAAAGCAGCGGCAGGATGATGAACCAGCCCAGCGGGAACGTCAGCAGGTACAGGACAGCACCGAGGGAACCGAACAGCAGCGCCTGATACGCATGGAAGCGTACCGCCGTCGTATTCCGGTGCAGCAGGGCCAGCCGGAGCGAGACGAGCAGCAGCACGCCGAGACCGACTGCTGTAAGGAAATAAAGAGCACCGGCACCGCCTTGCAGACCGGGCATCATCGTCAGTTGAAAAGCGAGCGCTCCGAGCGCAAAGAAGAGAAAGGCTGCGAGCAGGACATAGATTACGTAAGCTTTCATCTTGAACCTTCCTTTCTCGGGAATGAACCGTATTGTCTTCGTTCTATTCCCTCTCCTGCAAGGTTTTAGTCCCTTTCTGACATGAAACCTTTGTGACAGAAAGGACGACAAAGAAGAAGGTAAAAAAAGGAAAGGAGAAGGGGGTGGTGCTGATGATGTATCTGCTGCTGGCAGTCGGGTTCGTGCTATTGATTATCGGAGCAGATTTGTTTGTGAGAGGTGCGTCAGATACAGCGGCACGCTTCCGGATTCCGCCGATGCTGATTGGCTTGACGGTGGTCGCTTTCGGGACAAGCTCTCCAGAAGCGGCAGTCAGTATCATGGCCGCTTTCGGCGGCGAACCGGATGTCGCTGTCGGCAACGTGATCGGCAGCAACGTGGTGAATATCACTTTGATTGCAGGACTCACAGCAGTCGTGACCGCCCTTGTCGTGAAAGAAGCAGTCATAAGAAAAGAGATCCCTTTTACCATCCTGGCAGGCGTGGTTCTGCTTGTCATGATGCTTGATATGCCCCTTCATGATACGGAAGCAATGATCAGCCGCAGCGATGGACTGCTGCTGCTGTTGTTCTTCACGGTATTTCTCGCCTACGTCCTTGAGAGTGCCCGGCAGCATCGGTTGACGACGACCGCAGAGCCGGTGGCTGGAAGCTGGACGAAATCTCTGCTGTTCATGGGACTGGGTATTGTGCTTTTAGTGGCAGGGGGAGAGGCGCTTGTCCGCGGCGCTATCGGAGCAGCTGAAGCATTCGGCATGAGCAGTACCCTGGCAGGGCTGACGATTGCCGCTGTCGGAACATCGCTGCCGGAGCTGGCCGCCTCGCTCATCGCGGCATGGAGAAAAGAGACGGATATGGCGGTCGGGAATCTTGTCGGCAGCAATATATTCAACATCTTTTTCGTGCTTGGCGTGTCCGCGGTCATCACACCGCTACCGGTGCAGCGCTACCTGGTCAGCGACATTGTCCTGCTTCTGGCTGTTTCGGGGCTGCTGCTTCTATTTACCATGACAGGCAGACGTCTATCCCGTAAAGAAGGCATCCTGCTCGCACTTGTCTACATCGTGTACCTGATCTTCATTATTCTGCGGAACTAGACTGTTTTTAAAACAAGGAGAAGGGGAAGAGGCAGGTAAAAGGAGGGGTACGTCATGGATGAAGTGGAACTGAAGAAGCGCACGGCCAGCCTGGCACCCGAAGATCAGGAAAAAGTGCGTGAGCTGACAGAACAGATGATGACCGAGCAGAAGAAGCTCGAAGTGGAAGTGCCGGCAGAGCCGGAAGACCGACTCGCTGTCCAGCAGACGATCGAAAGACTCGAAGCAGAGCGGGAGCGGCTGCTCGGGCCTTTATAACGGCATGGGATGCATGCACTCCCTCGGGCAGAAGTCGGCGATTAGCTGCTTTCGGGAGAGCCTGTTATGCCCTTGAACAGCCGAGGGAAGCAGCGCGGATGCGGGTATTTCCCGGGAAATAATCACTCCTCGTCCGCAGATAGCCGTACCACGCCTGCATCCATAAACAGGCCGCAATAATGCACGCTGGAGGTTGTTCTCCAGCGTGCATTGCTGTGCAGCACCGAGCAACTACTGATACAGACGGCAGGAACGTGCGCTTCTTTTCAACATTTCTTTGACACCTTCCGCTCCGGTAGCATAGATCGAGGAGACTGCGGTATACTCGCATAGGAGTATGAGGAGAAACGGGGATACGTGTCATGAAGAAATGGATGATTCAATTAAAGGCCACCGCCTTGATGCCGGTCAAACGGGCCGTGTTTACGCTGAACCGGATGAGTATCGGCGATGCCCTCTGGCAGCTGACAGCGATTACGATGCTGGTCACGATCGTTTATGGAGTGTTTTTCTTAGGCGCTTCAGCCGGGGAGCTGGCCAATATGCCGTTCGGCCTGGCCGTCGTGTATTTTCTCACGATTTATTTTGCACTCTTCTTTTTCAGTGTATTGATGTTCGGCTTTGCCGGTGGGGCCTATGCGCTGCTGATAGCAACATTGTTTAAACGAAAACTCGTCTATCGTGTGCTCCTGAAACTGAGTTTTTTTGTGCTGACGCTGCCGCTGGCCGGCTACGGCGTGTTTCTTGTCCTTCACGAGCCGCTGCTCCCGGCATGGACCGGCATCAGTGCCGTCTATGTGCTGGCCGTTCTGACGCGGACCGTCCTGCAATTTCCCGCCCGACGTGGAGCAGACGCATAAATGATCATGAACCCTCTGCTCTCGATGCTGGAGCAGAGGGTTTTGTGTTTCGTTTCTAATAAAATAGAAGACGGCGTCGCCCGCCGTTCCGACGAAAAAGCGCTCTTCGCTGGTGGTCAATGCTGATGGAGAACCTGGAGGAAGAGCCGGTAAGGGGAATGTGAAAGCGTCTCCTTTGGCGATAGATATGCAACCTATGTATAATGAACGTACAGCTGAACTGCGGTGAAGCTGATCCCACATTTTACAAAGGATGAGACAGTATGTTCGATTACACGATCATCGGCGGTGGTGCCACCGGTACGTTCACTGCTCTCGAACTCGCACAGCACGAAGGTCGGACGCTGCTTTTGGAAAAAGGGGAAAAATTGTCGCAGGTACAGACGACGCATAATAGTGCCCTCGTTCATCCGCCGTTAATGGTTCCTCCGGATAAAGGATCCTTGAAGGCACAGCTTGCTGCCGAAGGAAACCTCCGGCACCATGAAGCGGCAGAGGCATGGAAGCTGCCTGTGTTCCGAGGGGGAGCCCTGCTGCTCGCAAGGTCCGATGCAGAAGTGGGAAAGCTGGAGAAACTGAAGGAGGAAGCCGCTGCACGTGGATTGGATGATGTGAATCTTCTCACAAGAAAAGAGCTTTTCAAAAAAGAGCCGATGCTTCATCCCGACGTTTTGGCCGGGCTGGAAATGACCTCCGCGCTCACAGCTGACACGGCGGCGCTTACAACACGCG
This sequence comes from Alkalicoccus chagannorensis DSM 18086, assembly GCF_000429725.1. Taxonomy (GTDB): domain Bacteria; phylum Bacillota; class Bacilli; order Bacillales; family Salisediminibacteriaceae; genus Alkalicoccus; species Alkalicoccus chagannorensis. The sequence goes on from NZ_AUCK01000006.1 coordinate 98,529, forward strand.
CTGCTGCCGAAGCGGAAGCGCAGGGCGCCGTAGTGAAAATGAATCAGGAAGTGACGGCCATTGACCAAAAGGGAGAAGGGTTCCGACTGCATCTAGCCTCTGGAGAAACGATCGACACGCGCTTTCTCATCAATGCTGCAGGAGCGGGGAATGTTCGCATTGCTTCCATGGTGGAGGAAGAGGTGCCATACGAGATGCGTCCGCACCGCGGAGAATACCTCGTACTCGGTCCAGAGGCAAAAGGATGGACAAGCCACATCCTCTACCCGATTCCGACGAAGCAGAGTAAAGGTATTCTGATCATCCCGCAGCCGGACGGCACGACCCGACTCGGACCAACCAGCGTGCTGCAGAAGTCGACAGAGGATAATCCGTTTACGGAAGAAGGGGAGAAGCTGATCCGCAGTGAAATTGAACGGATGATGAAGTTCGTTCCGTACCAGCATGTCATCCGTCGTTACGCCGGCATCCGATCGACGATCAACCAGGATGATTTCTACATTCAGCAGTCGAAAGAGCATCCACACTTCATTCATGTTGCAGGCATTGATTCGCCAGGAGTCACGGCAGCACCGGCGATCGCCCGGTACGTGACGGAAGAAGTACTGGGGGCTATCACGCCAATGGTACGCCGGAAAGCGGCAGGATCCCGTTAAAAGGATCGAAGTGCTGAGCATCAGAAGCGGATTGCCGGCAAGGCGGGCGGGAGCAGTGGTATCCTCTCCCGTCCGGCTGCATGTCTCTGACCGGTTTCTGACGGCTCCCATGTGACGCTGTCCGGATGTGGGAAAGGTCGGATCCCTTGAACGTCATCCCGCAGCGATATGAATCATAACAGGGAACACATCACTGCAGGCATGCCTCAGCAGCGGAATGGACATCATGCTTTTCTATGGACTCCGGGAGAAGAGAGACACGGGTTTCGATATGTGCTATAATTCTGAAAAATGAACGAAGGACACGAGAGAGGAGAGAGGGTCGATGCGTTCCTACTGCCGGTGGATCGGGATGAAAAGCTGGATGATCTGGCTTGCTGCGGCCATTGCTTTAACAGCCCCAACGCTGTTCATCATGTTCACGGAGCATGCTGGCATGATGGGCGAGTTCAACCTGATTCAATTGATGTTCGCCGTCCCGTTTTTTTCATTTGTTGTTTTCGTCGAGTACGTTCCGCAGTCGTTTCAGTTTTTTCTCCTATTAATGTTCACAGCTGCTGGGGTATTGACCATCGTCAAATTGCAGGAGCGGCGGGCTGTCCAGCTGGCCCGGTACTACCAGCGTGCTGTGCCGCAGCACCGGAGGGAAGCCTCCTGACAGCACCGCTGCCATCGGATACGTTCATCTCTATAGATGAAAACAGCAGGGTCGTTCCCATAGAAACGGCCCTGCTGTTTTCGTTATTTTGTTCTTAGGATAAAACGGACGGTGCATTTAAAAAGAAAATGCTATTGTCGTTCCACTGATCAAACTCATACAAAAAATGCTCTCTCGTACATTCGAATCTTAATCCGACATCTTCCGCTAATCGAATAGAAGGAAGGTTATCTGGCGCAATATGTGCTTCGATTCGATGGTAGTCCAGCTTTTGAAAAGCGATGTCCACTCCCGCTTTCACAGCTTCTCTTCCATACCCATGGTGCCAGAATTGATTGTGAATCAAATAACTGATTGAACCCCATTGAAACTCTCTTCGTAAGATGGTGGCAAGTTCAACCATGCCGATGTGACGAAATGGTGTTTTCGTAAAAACCGCCAGCACGTACTGTTCATCTCGTTCAGCGAGATGCCGATGATGAAGCACGACTTCATCAAACATGTTCTGTGTCCATTCACTCAAGTTCAGTTTTTCACTGTCATACTTGTACTGAGCCGGTAATCTTTCATTAAATCCTTCTTCCCATAGGTGGAAATCCTCGTTTTCCAGTGGTCTTACAATCAGCCTCTCTGTCTCCAAATACAATGTGAAGGACGTTGGTTCCATAGCAGCATCTCCTTATGTTCTATGATGTGATCTACTTCTTCTGTTTGCAATAGCATAAAACATCCCTCCTCCATTCAGATTGTATATGGCTGATACTTATCCATTCTACTTCAATCTATTATACCTTTTATTTCCTTTTTTTGCAAGGGTCTGTTTCAACTTCAAGGGGGAGTCCTGGAGAATCATTCTCCAATGAAAAATCCCGCCGATCAGAAGACCGGCGGGAGAGGGAGGAGCAGGTGTCACCCTGCTTTCAGCGGCATGCGCCGGAGAACGATCCATACAGCAGCCAAGAGCGCTGCGGTCAGCACGCCCTGCAGCAGACCGACGACCCAAGGGGAGAGGGAGAGGTCCCCAGCCGGTACCAGCAGTTCCGCAGGATAAAGGGATGCCTGCTGCATCAGGCTGTCTGTGGCGGACATGAAGAGAAGCCCGCCGACGATCGAAGCAGCACCCATCCAGCCGCCTCCCCGGAGAAAGCAGGCGGGAATGAGCCAGCCGACCATGTAATACTGGAAGAAGACGAGCGAGGCCGCGCCGACTTGGACGAGAGCCGTATCCGGGAGCCCTGGAAACGGCGCGGCACCGGCAGTCAGCCAGCCGTCTGCGAAGCCGAAGAGAAGCTGCAGTACCCAGGACAGGAGAAAGAGCGTCACGATCAGCGCGGTGCTGACGATCGCTGCCGCTGCCGTGTTTGCCTGATAGAACACTCTCCGCGTCAGCCCCTGCGATAAGAAGAAGCGGAAGTAGGCGAGAGGAAAAATGATGCCGATGATGAGCATGTAGATTTTCCCTGGTTCGACGAGAAAAGAGCGGAACGAGAGATCGTCCGGCAGGTTGGTGGCGAAGAATAATTCTGCCTCCAGAAAAGCGAGGATCGGATACATAATCAGCACAAACCAGAGGGACCAGCGGAACTGGATGTTGACCGCATCTGCTGTGAGCATACGGCGTACAGGCAGTCGTTCAGGCATGGGAAGCACCTTCTTTCGTTGTGAGATGAATGAAAAGATCCTGCATCGATACACTGCCGAGCGTCAGACCGGCTTCCGCTGCTGCTTGCCGCTCCTCCTCCGCAAGGGGTCCGGTGACGAGTACCTGCTTCGTCCCTCCGAGTTCTTTCGTGTGAAGAATCTCCCGGTCCAAGACGAAGGCGTCCACCGCAGCTGCTTCTCCAGTCACTGTCACGCCGCGTGCCGTAAAGGACGCCGCCGGTTCATCTGCGAGCAGCCGCCCTTCGTGAAGCAGGCACACGTGATCGAGCAGATACTCCATTTCCGATACGAGGTGGGTGGAGAGGACGATGATCCGAGGGTGGCGCGCCTGGTCTTCGACGACCGCGTCGTACAGCCTCGTTCTGTTTGGTGCATCCATCCCGGCATACACCTCGTCCAGCAGCGTCACTGGCGCCCGCACGGCGAGCCCGATTACGGCTTCGAGCGACGCCTGCAGACCGCTGGAGAGCTTCTGCACCGGCACGTCGAGCGGCAGTTCAAACAAGGCGGCGAGCTCTTCGGCGTAAGCCTGGTCAAAGTTTGGACGGTATCTCGCAGCAGCCTCGAGGTATTCCGAGGCCGGGCCATCTTCCTCGCTGTAATCCGCGTTGAATAGAAAACAGACGTGCGGAGCAAGGCGCTCGTTCTCAAAAGGATTTTCTCCGTCGATCCGGATCGTCCCGGACGTCGGCTGCATGTAGGAAGCGATCAGAGCAAGCAGGGACGTCTTCCCGGCTCCGTTGCGGCCGAGCAGCCCGTACGTCATGCCCGGTTCCAGCGTCATCGTGACATCTTCGATCACCGTCGTTTTCTTCGTACGCCAGCTGACATCGTTCAGTTCTACCTTCATCGTCATGACGTTCCGCCTCCTTTCCATTCGTCGATCATCCTGCGCAGCTCCCCGCTTGAGAGCCCGAGCTTCTCCGCCTCCTGCATCATCGGCTGAATATACATCTCCGAAAACTGATCCCGGCGCCGCTGCCGCAGCACCTCCCGTGCACCTTCCGCTACAAACATTCCGACACCCCGTTTCTTGTAAATAATCCCTTCGTCCGCCAGCTGATTCATACCCTTCGCAATCGTCAGGTGATTCACTTGATAAAATTGGACCATCTGCGTCGTCGAAGGAATCTGTTCATGCTCCTGAATGCGGCCGTCGACAATTTGATCTTCCAGCTGTTCTTTGATCTGAAGGAAAATCGGCTTCTTCTCATCAAAGGCAGGCTTCACCGCGGCACCTCCTTTTGTTCTATGGTTATATAGTATTGTATATAAGTATAGAGGGATTCGACCTGTTTGTCCAGCAGGTTTGCGTGATATACTGAAAAAAAGAAGGAGGGAGTGCGATGACGATCGAACGACTGCAGGCGATGGAAGCGCGGGTAAAGGAGCTGTCTGCTTATCCGGAGCAGACGCTGCGCCGCCCGTATACACCGGGGAAGTGGTCCCCGCGCGACATCATCGGACACCTGTACTACTGGGACCGGTATTTACTGGATTCGATGCTGCCGGCGGTGCAGGAAGGGGCGGTCCTGCCACCTTTTCCGCATGATGATGTGTTCAATCAGGCGGCGCTTGCCTCACTCGAAGGCCGCTCTGCTTCCTGGGTGATGGAGCAGTTCCTGGATACGAGAGAAGAGGTGCGCCAGGCATTTACAGGCATCGGGGAAGACGTGACGTTCTCAGTCCGCGGATCCGACGAGGCGTGGAACAGGCAGCTGCTTGTGACGATGTTTGCCGACCACGATGAGCATCACGATACCCAGCTGGCCGCGTTTCTCGACCGTGAACGACGGTCGTAAAGCAGGGAGCGGCGTCTTGTCGAAATCGAGAGCCGCTCTGATACTGCATGACAAAAGCGAAGCCCGGGATTTATTCCCGGAGCTTCGCTTTTTTTCGTTCGAATTCTTCTTCGTTGATCTCGCCGCGTGCGTAGCGTTCCTCGAGGATTTTCCTGCTCTCTTCTTTCGGGTATTCCTGTTCAGGCGGCGCTGAAGTTCCTTGATCGCCGGCGGAAGCGATGGCTTTGATCAGCAGGACGATACCAGCAATGATCAGGGCTGCCACGAGCAGCCAGAACAGGTTCATCAACCAGCCGCCCCCGAAAAACATTTCGTTCATCTGGTGCATGCGAACACCTCCTACAGACCTTTTCCCCAGAAGAGGCCGGCGAAAACGCCTCCCGCCGGGACTCCGGTTGTCATGTGTCCGTCCAAGGTCTGCATCAAAGGTTCGCTATTGATGAAAACTGAGTCCAAACGTCTGGTTATACAGTAGATGAAAGAGGGAAACAGGGAAGTAATGGATAAATCAAGACGGCATGCTGCCCGCAGGAAGAAAGGAATCGAAAGAAAGGAGGAAACTTCATGGCTGCAAGACTGAAATACGCTATCTGGTCGATCGGAAGTGTCACGTTCGTGCTCTTTGCCCTGGCGCCGTTGTTCGGCAATCCGCTTACCTGATCGTGGAGATCCGCTCAGCGAATGGAGACAAAGGAGGAAAGACGCAATGAGACAACATCAAGAAGAAAGCTGAAGGGATCGTTACCATGATGACATGGAACGATCCCTTTTTGCTGTATAGGAATACATACATGCTGCTTTCGAGAGGAAAAAGGATGAACCTGTTTACATGAACCAGACGGCAGCGGCGGAGAACAAGGAGAGCAGCAGGAGCACCAAGGACGGAATACGTTTCGAGAGCGGGTTTTTGACTTTGGCGTGCGCTGCCTGGGCGCATCCCATCAGGAAAGCCATCATCAGCGCGGGCACCGGGATGAGCACGGGAAACCACAGTCCGGCAACAAGCAGCGTAGAGAGCACCATTTTTGCCGCACCGACCATGTTCCGCACAAGCGGCGGCAGGTTATACTCCTGGAACTCCTTGACGATATTATCAAACCGGAATACCCAGACGACGACAATCGAGACGGCAATAATCAGATTCGACAGTATGACGAGAGCGAACAACGGCAAGCACCTCCTGCATTCATTTTGGTGATCGATCCTGATTGGAAACGGAGATCTGCCAGTATATATTCTATGCCCGGAAAAGAAAAACCGAAACGCCAAAAACACAGGACTAACGTGGAATGTTTTATCTTCCTTATTTGTAAAAAAATAATAAAATAAACGAGCGAGCTCAAAAAAGGAATGGGAGGTGCTGGATGAACAGAAGCATACTGTACCTACTGATCGCCGCTGCAGGCTTGGCGCTGAGTGTGTTCGTGCTGATTCCACTCTTTGGCAATCCGTTTACATGACAAACCGGGGCCCTCTCCAGCATGGAGAAGGCTCCGACCTCGTTACGGTGGATCCGCTTCATCGACAACCTGCCCCTCGCCGGCGCCGAACAATCTCGTTTATTCTCTAAGTCGGAGAGTGAGAAAGCGTCGACGACCTACCTGCAGGAGCATGCCGTCACGGAGGTTCACTGACGTATCAGGGGAGGGCATCGTCTCTCCATCTATACGGACTCCGCGGTTTTCGATCATCCGGCGGGCTTCTGTCCGGGAAGCGAGCATGCCGGTATCGGCGAGCAGCTGCGGGAGCGGGACAGAAGCATCGCCTTCCCAAAGATGCTCTGGAATGTCGTTGGGCCGCCCGTGATTCTGAAAGACGGTGTTAAACTGCGCTTCTGCCTGTTCGGCTGCGTCTCTGCCGTGGTACATCGTAGTGATCCGACCGGCAAGTGCTGCTTTGGCAGCCCGAGGGTGAAGGGAGCCATCGGCCAGGCCGGCTTCCACCGCTGCCACTTCATCGGGGCCCGCATCGGTGGCGAGCGTCCAGTATTTCATCATCAAAGCATCCGGAATGGACATCGTCTTGCCGAACATGTCCGCCGGCGCGTCATCGATGCCGATGTAATTCTTTTTGGACTTCGACATTTTTTCCTGACCGTCGAGGCCTTCCAATAGCGGCAGCAGCAGGACGGCCTGCTTTTCTCTGCCGAGGCGCTCCTGGAAATGACGTCCCATCAGCGTGTTGTAATGCTGATCCGTGCCGCCGAGCTCAACATCTGATTCGAGAACGACGGAATCGTAGCCCTGCATCACCGGGTAGAAAAATTCATGCAGCGCAATCGGCTTGCCGAGCGCCGTCCGCTCGTCGAAGTCGTCCCGCTCCAGCAGGCGGGCGACGGTGATCTGGCCGGCAAGCTGGATGACCTCCTCAAACTGGAGCTTGGCCAGCCAGGACGAATTGAAAAAGACGGCCAGCTTCGACGCATCGAGTACCTTGCCGAACTGCGCCGTGTACGTGGCGGCATTCGCTTTCACCTCTTCTTCGGACAGTGGGGCCCGTGCGGTGGATTTGCCGGTCGGATCCCCGATGCGGCCGGTGAAATCCCCGATCAGCAGCTGTACTTGATGACCGAAATCCTGAAATTGCCGCAGCTTCTGCAGTACGACCGTATGACCGAGATGCACGTCCGGCGCGGACGGATCCAAACCGAGCTTCACGCGCAGCGGCCGGTCTTCGAGCAGTGAGGCGGCGATTTTTTCTGCGAGCGCGTCATCCGGGATGATCTCGGCGGCACCCTGAGTAAGCACCTCCAGCTGCTCCTGAAGCTGCTTCTGCTGGGCGTGGGTTAATTGTTCTTGTTTCTTCATTCTTTTTCTCCTCCTGTAACAACAAAATAAGCCCCTGTCTCTGAAGGGCGCAGACGTCCTGCGCGGTACCACCTTCATTGAAACAGAAGCTTCCTCTCCTGCCGGTAACGGCGGCGGCCGTCCGCAATGTGCGGAACGCTCGGAAGACGTACTTCGGATGCTGTGTGTGTACCGGCTTCCAGCACCGCCGGCTCTCTGTTACAGGGACACAGCCCCTACTCCATCCTTCGTCCATGCGCATCCTGCCCGAGCCGCGTCAGCAGCCCGGCCAGTATTTCCTGCTCCTCTCCGGTTAAGGGAGAGGCGAATTGTTTTTCCACTTCATGAAAGGCCGGCAGCACGGAGGCGATCGTTTCGGTGCCTGTTTCCGTCAGCTCCACGAAGGTGCGCCGACGATCCCGGACATCCCGGCGCCGAACGCAGTATGCATGTTTCTCGAGTGTCTTCATCGCATTGCTCACCGTGGCTTTCGATACCCCGGCCGAGGCGGCCAGCTCCGAAGTCTCCATCGCCCCGAACATCCATAGGTCATACAGCATGGAAAAGGTTGTCCACGACAATCCTCTCGAGGTGAGGACTTCCCGCTCCGCCTGCAGCCGCAGCTGCTGCGCAGCCCGGTACAGGCTCGTCGTGACGGCGGCAGCCTCTGCATTCAGGTTCTCAGGCTGGCGCTGCCGGCGCGCGCGTACATCCGGGTGATCCGATCGACCATAATACAACGACATCCCCCCTCCATCAAATTATCAAAATCATTAGCATTGAAACGATAGTAACGTATTTCATCGAAGAAAGCAAGAGGAGAAAAAGCAATGGGCTGCAACGGACAGAGACTGAGTTGTGCTTGGACAGGAACTTCCGTGGGTCCGAACCGTCTGTGACAGCACAGAAGCTTCCTTGCGTGCACGTAATTAGAGCCTATATCCCCAAGCACCTCTGGTCCCCGGGTGCAGCGGCAGCCACGGAAAAAGAGGGAGTCGGAGGTTTTGATCGGAGTTGGTGGATCTGGGGAGGATCTGGGCATCTGCTGCGGAGCGGACACTCGCGGGAGCCGCTCGGATGTTCGGCGAACGTGGGCGGACACTCAGCGGGAGCGGGCGGACACTCTGGAGAGAAGAGCGGACGTTCAGGCGCTGGGCGGTCATTCAGCAGGGCCCGGCGGACGTTCAGCACGAAGGAACGGTCACTCAGAGAGAACGAGCGGTCATCCAGCGATGGAGCCGCTTGCCCTCCAATCCAAACGATCCAACCGTCTGTTACCCAAACCCTTCCGGTTTACGGCTGCCGGTGCAGCCGCCGGAGGAGCGGATCGCTGAGGCCTGGATTTTTTCATTTACACAAAAACGCTTCCGAGGACCCGTTCTGGATCATCGGAAGCGTTTTTTGCTTGGCAGCCTTTCATTTTTTTAGAACAAGATAGAGAACGAGCGACAGACAGCCGATCATCACAAGAACGACAGTCCCAATCAGCAGGATCCCTGAAACACCTATACTCGTCATCTGCTCACCTCCGTTTCTTATGTTGAAGTGTTAGTCCCGCACAGGTATGACGTCGTCGTGAGTTTCCAGCTTTCGGTAGCCGTTCAGCTGCACCCCCGATTCGGATGTTCCTTCCGGTGCTTCTTCAAACTGCATCTCCGATTCGTAGGAAAGGATGCGGGAATCGTCTAATTCGGAGAGCATCCAATACATCTCCTCTTCCCACCGCTGGCCATCGGCGTCGACGATAAACGGGGAGGCGCTGCTTCCTGCCTGCTGCATTCCTTCCAGCCTGACATCATATTCAAGGATCTCATAGGCCCGATCCGGATCGGGGTCTTCCTGGATGCGCACCGAAGCGCCATTCTCTTCTTTTGAGAGAGAAGCCGTGACCTCGTGACCTTCCACCTCCCAGGAGAGCGTCTCCGAGGTGTCGTCCCATGGGATGAACGTATCGACGTCTTCCCAGAGGATGGAGTGCCCCGGCACCAGCTCCAGCGCTCCGGAGACATCCAGGTCTACCACGGGCTCGAACACGGCGGAGGTAGGCGCAAAGCCATCCTCTTCCACGAAATCCTGGACAGCGAAAAGCGGGGACTCCAGCTCACGGCCGTTGATCCGCAGCGCATCAAACTCGACGGCGAGCGTCTCGTCCTGCAGCCGCTGTTCGAAATGAAGTTCGACCGAGGTGGGACCGTATTCCAGTGCCGTAAAGCGGAAATCATGCCCGTTCCAGGATACGTCCTGATCCAGGGGTTCCATGCTTCGTTCATGCCGGGTAATTGGTACGGTCCAGGACCAGTCTCCTTCCACGACGGTATCCGGTTCTATAAAATCATCCTGGAGCTGATCGAGCGTCAGAGTCAGTTCGGCTTCTGCTGCTCCGACAGGCGGCAGCTCCAGTCTGCCGGACGTCGCGTCTTCGGTCTCGTCGATCGTCAACCTGCCGGTAACAGGCGAGCCGATCACTTCCTCTTCAAACACAGTCTCCTCATCGACGTGGAAATGCTCCGGCTGCATCAAATCGGCTTCGCCGGCACCCTCCATTTCGTAATACAGCCAGGTAGCATCTGTGTCCGCGACGGCACCGGTGATAGTGATTGTCACCTCTTCCGATTCCGATTCGATCGCGAGTGGTTCACCCCATTCGGATTCGAGCAGAGCTTCCCGCTGGTCGACCTGCTCGTCTTGGTACTCGTCGAAGAACAAGTCCATCGGCTGCCAGCCGCCGGCTGCCGCGGCCGTACCAATCCCGGCAATCGCTGCTGCCGCGAGACTGATCGGTTTCCAGAAACGTCGAGGACGAGGGAGAGATTTGGCCGTACGGGCTTCGACGCGGCTGCGCCATCCGGAGGGAACCTCTACGTGATGCAGCGCGGCATCCAGCTCCGGCAGTCGCTCCGTTTCGTTCCGGTGATTGTTGGTCGTCATTGTCCGGATCCTCCTTTCTCTCTCGTCTGACTGTCATAGGCACGTGCTTCCTGCTGCCGGATCGCTGCTCTGGCGCGGTGCACTTTCGATTTTACGGCGGAAGCACTCGTCTGGTACGCTGCGGCAATCTCTTCGTACGTATAGCCGCCGGTGTATTGCAGCAGCAGCCAGTCGCGTTCCTCGGGCTCCAGCGGCTCCAGCATATCTGCGAGTTCCACTTGGCCGAAGCCTTCTTCCTGCACAGCGGCCCGGGACTGAACTGCTTCATTCATCGGGACCGAGGTATTCCGCCGATAAACGGCGGTGCATTCATGGAGGTAGATCCGGATAAACCACGTTTCAAAGTAGGCCGGCTCCCGCAGCTGCTCGATCTTCTCGACAGCCTGGACAATCGCATTATGCAGCGCATCTTCTATGTCTTCGGTGCGCTTCAGGCGGCTGGCCCCGAGCCGGAAGAGCATCGTTTCTTTCGTCTCCATCCAGTCCAGGAGGCGATCCCAGCGGCCCCGGCGCAGCTCGCGCACCAGTTTTTTTGTCGGTTGCATGTGCTTCCCCCTTTCGTTCGCTGTCTATTAGATGCATGAGCAGGCAGCATCGTTGCAAAAAAATAAAAAAGTTCGCGCAGCACGGCATTTCCCTTCATGGAGCGCGTTTCAGGGAGACCTGTCGTGACGGATGGGAAGAGCTTTGGTTTGAATATAGCAAAAAGTGTAAATAACGACGAAGAGGATCCTGGATCGATCCATCGGAATGCCGATGCATTTCCGTTAAACGGTATCCGTGATTCGCGGATAAGCCGACCGCCATAAAGGAGCGATGTGCAGTGGAATGGTATTATTGGGCGCTGATTGCCCTGTTTCTATTGTCTGTCCTATATAAGGTAAGAAGGTATAAGAAAAAAATAGAATAGAAAGGAGACGATAAGGATGATGAGTAAAGACGCCTTTCTCTATATTTTCGTGTATCCCGTTTTTGCACTGGCGCTGGCCCTTGGTCTGCCCGCCCTCTTCGGTGGGACGATGTATCTTTCTACGTTGACAGCCCCCGCTGCTCTGCTCATTTTAGGGATTTACAAGGTGACAACCAAGAAGGAGTGAAGCCGTCAGCATCAACGAATGCACACCTGTAGATCGAAGCCCTATTTTTCACTATGTAGAATAAGCCTCGTGACAGGAAAGCGGCAGGAGGACATCAGCTTCTCCGCACACAAAACCACGCCGGAAGCGTCTCTGCTTCCGGCGTGGTTCCTGCCATTGGATCCGGGCTGCCATCCCGGGCGATTACCGTTCTTTCTTCTCCGGTGGCTTCATCTCGTCGGGAGGGGCTGCGTGGTTTTTCGACCGAATCAGGCCCATCCCTCTCAAAAAAGCGACCATGGCAGCAAGAGAGACAGCCGACAGGACAACGACACTCAGCAGGACGATGGAAATTTCCCAAAACGCGGTAGAGAACAGACCGGTCATCCTATCACATCCTCGATTATCATTCGCACGGATGAAAATATACTTCTTCTTATGCTATTCCCGTATTCTGCCAATGTTAACCGTGAACGTTTACGGCCGCAGCCCTTTTTCGAAAATGCGCCATGTTGTCTGCAGCAGTTCCTGTCGTGCTTCGGCATTTTCCACCCAGCGGCGGTCGGTCGCGTTCATGATGCCGTCCATCAGAGCGAAGTAGGCGAGTTCCAGCTCGTGCGCGCTGATTTCCGGGTCGAGCGTCCCGTCTGCATGGGCTTCTTCTGCCACCTGGGAAACGATCCTTCCCAATTTCACATTACCCCGATCGACAGCATCCTGGACGAGCTCGGCGACACTGGGCGCCGGGAGCAGCATGAACGACTGCAGGAACCGCAGGTACTTCGTGTCGGAAAAATAGGCTTCCAGCTGATTCTCCAGCATGACATACAGCCGGTCGAGCGGCGGACGCCCGGATGCGTGCAGCTCCGCCTCGCGGATTAAGGATTCATAGTGGTCCGTCACGAGACGCAGCGCATCTTCAAAGATAGCGAGCTTGCTTTCGTAATGAGCGTAAATGGAAGGTTTTTTAATACCGGCAGCCGAAGCGATCTGGGCCATCGACGCCGCTTCATAGCCGTGCTGCGTAAACAAATCGACCGCAGCCAGGACGATCTTCTCTTTGGTAGACATGGAGGCACCTCTCTTTACAACAATGCTCCTTCTAGTATACACTAAAAAGACTACCGACCGTTCGTTAGTTTTTAAAAAGAACGAAATCATAGAGGAGGTGCGGTGATGTGGGATTACATTGTGATGAGTGCAACGGCGTGGCTGCTCGGGTTCCTGCCAATCTTCGAAATTTACCTGGCAGTGCCTGCGGCGATTGGAATGGGGCTCGATCCGGTCTCGGCCGTTTTATGGGGGACCTTCGGTAATTTTGTTACCATCCCGTTCCTCGTTTACTGCTACAGCCTCATGACGAAAATCAACTGGATGCACCGCTGGCTCCTTCGTATGGCCGATTCGAAATTCAGCCGCCGGATGAGAGACCGCGGTTTTTTATATGTGCTGCTCGCCACTCCGCTGATCGGCGCCTGGGCTGTCGGGGTTGTCGGCAAGGTAGCCGACATGGATAAAGCCCGGCTGTTTCTTTCGTCGCTGCTCTCGATCTTTCTCTGCGGCGTCGTCATCGCTTTTTTCACCGTGACCGGGATCGAACTTTTCAGCTGACAGGCCAGAAACTCTATATGGAAATGACCGGCCTGCTGATACTACGGCAGCGTCGGTTTTTCGTTTTTTGAGGAGATTATTTCCTCTCTCGGGCGGATCCGTCCGCTGCTTGTCTCAAAAGTGGCAGGAAGCGGCGGCATTGCAGATGAAAGAAGCTCAAATGTGCTGCGAACTGTCTCAAAAAAAGCAGCGTGGCTCAAAAATTCCGCGAGGAGACCCGCCTGTGATGGAAAGCCGCCCCCCTTTACCTAATGAAGCGGCGCAAAATCCCAGCAGACCGACCCGCTTCTGTATCCGAAAATGGTAGAAGTCGATGTTTCGTGAAACAAAAGAAGATTCATAAGAAGGAATCAGCAGCTTCGAGCACTTTGCGTAAAGCACGACATTTTTCCTTCAAAAATCACACATACCAACTTTTGTATTAGAGTCAAAAGTCCTTTATTTTCTGTCGAATGTTTGGAAAATCAACATGGATTATTCCTGAATACCTTATGAATAGCGTGTTTCCGGTTTATTTTCAGCAGGATGGAGGTATAGACCGGAAACAGAGAACCAACTTACGTTGTGGTTCTAAATGCTTGGTTGGGGGAGTGGACATGGAAAAAGAACAACACGTGCAGCGGTTGGGTGTCGTCGCTGCGATGGTGATCCTGCTGGTGTACCTCGTGTATCAAACGGACGGGACGAATACTTCGTATCTGCAGCTGACTTACATACCGATCATTTTGTCGGCTTATTATTGGAACATCCGCGGCGGTGTGGCTGCCGGGTTGATCGCAGGCCTCGCCTTCGGACCACTGATGCCGCTGAGCGTATCGGCAGAGGTGATGCAGCCGGTTGCGAACTGGGTGCTGCGCCTCGGGATTTTCACGTTCATTGGAGGATTCACCGGCTATATTTTCTCCTTGATGCACCGCAGAAAAAAGGACGCGCTGCACAAGAGCTATAAGAATCCTTTCACCGGCGTGTACAATACAAAAAAACTATTTGAACACCTGGAGGAGCGCATTGCGAGCAAGACATCCTTCGACCTCGTATCGATCAAACTGAACAACATCGACGACATCGAGAAGTACGTGCACCGGACGATCCGCACGAAAGTTGTGACACAGATCATCGGTGACTTGACGGATCGGTTCGGGGAAGGGACGGTCTACTCCTACGGGGTGGATGAACTGATTGTCGTCACGGAGCCGGCATGCAAGCGGGAGCTGGAAGAGCTTTTGCAGCAGTATGAGCATCCGGTGCAGCTGGACGGATTCCAGTTCATGGTGTCCTTGAAAATCGGCATCTATCCATTCGAAGGAAAGGACGAACATCCGGAAGAAGTCTACAACAAAGTCCGGATCGCCCACGAACAGGGCGGACCGCAGCAGTCGGGGCTCTACTACTACAATGAGTATCTGGCCGAACAGCGCCGGGAGATGCAGGAGATTACCGGCGGGCTGATGGAAGCCATTCGCCGCCGGGAATTTTTCCTCGTCTATCAGCCGAAAATTGATTTGAAGCAGAACAAGGTTACGGGAGCAGAAGTGCTCATCCGCTGGGACCGCGGGGACAAAAAGTTTGTCGCGCCGAACGTGTTCATCGAAGTAGCCGAACAGACGGGATTTATTGATGACATCACCAAGTTTGTCCTCGACGGAGCCACGCAGCAGATCATGGAGTGGCAGGAGCGGGGAATCGAAGTGGAGTGCGGCATCAACATGACCGCGAAGGAGCTGGCGAATGTCCATTTTGCGAACTGGGTGGAGTGGATCTTCACGGAAAAGCGGATCGGCGGTTCCAGTGTGGAAATCGAGATCACGGAGCGGGTTTTCTCGGATAAGAATCAGGAGCTGCTCCAGTCGCTGGAAGGATTCCAGCATAAAGGCTTCAAAGTCTCGATTGATGACTTCGGCACCGGTTACAACTCGCTCATGACCATCGGGGAAATCCCCTTCGATATTTTGAAGATTGATAAGTACTTTATCGACCGCCTGGAGCAGAAAGAAATCTACGAAATGACGAAAAACATCATCCGCTTTGCCCACCAGACGGATAAAACCGTCGTGGCTGAAGGAGTGGAACACGAGGCGCAGCTGGACGTGCTTCGCAGCATGGGGTGCGATCAGGTGCAGGGCTATGTCTACAGCCGGCCGCTGCCGGCTGCGGAATTCGAAGCGTTCTACCACGCCTGGTCAGGGGAGCAGACCGTGAGCTGAGCGGCAGAAATCTCCGCTCACGAAGGCCGGAATCAGGCGTTGGAAACGAACGAAAGGCTGTCAGACACTCGTCTGACAGCCTTTCGTGCTTGCAGTGGGAATCATGGAGAAGGCGTTGGATGCCATGCTGGGAGGCACCTTCGTGAAAGGTCCGACGAGACATGTTCCAGCTGTTTCCGTCTTACCTTCGGAGACGGCCTGTACGATGATTCCACTTGAAAAGAATCAATATTTTGCCGACTGACCGCCGTCGATTGTGATGACGGAGGCGTTGATAAACGTGGATTCATCTGAAAGCAGGTAGCAGACGAGGCTGCCGACTTCCTCCGGCTTTCCGAATCGTTTGGACGGGTTGGCCTGAACGAAATCCTCGCCGAACGTTTCCCAGTCATCGCCGGCCATCTGCTTCAGGGAGCCTTTGACCATGTCCGTCATGATCGCGCCCGGTGCAATCGCGTTGATGCGAACACCGAACTCTCCGTATTCCACGCCGGAGTTGCGGGTCAGGCCGATGACGCCGTGTTTACTCGCGGCGTAGCCGGACTGACTGCCGACGCCGCGGATACCGCCGACGGAGGCCGCGTTCACGATCGAACCGAACCCTTGTTTTTTCATTTCAGCAAGCACGTATTTCATGCCGAAAAAGACGCCGTTCATGTTTACGTCGACGACTTTGGCGAATTCTTCGCTGCTGTAGTCTTCGGTTAAATTTTGTTTTCCTTCGATGCCGGCGTTGTTGAAGAAGCCGTCAATCTGTCCGAACCGCTCTACCGCATCTGCTACAAACGCTTTGACTTCCTTTTCATTTGTGACGTTGGCGACGACGGTCTCCACGTCGGTATTTGTGAGCTCCTGACGCACTTCCTCCAGCTTCTCTTTGTTCATGTCGACGAGAAACAGTTTCGCCCCTTCTGCAGCCGCTTTCTGAGCAGCTGCATGCCCGAGTCCGGATGCCCCTCCGGTAATGAGAATCACTTTGTCCTGTAAACGTGCCATGCAGAACTCCTCCTTTTGAAGTATAATGATGGTACTACTTTCAGTATATAGAGGAACGCAGTCCAGAACGATGAAACGGCTTACATGCTTGTCGAGGAAATCGACACTTCCGGACAATCTGTCGATAAGGAGGCGCGCGTATGACGAATCAAACCGAGAGGACGAAACGGCATTTAAAAGAGGCACTGATCGAGGCGGTGCACGACCGCGGCTGGAGCCGTGTGACGGTGAACAAGATCGTAGAAGAGGCCGGCTACCACCGGGCGACCTTTTATCAGTACTATCACAGCCGTCAGGAGATTGCAGATGAACTGCGAAACGACATCCGCACCCAGGTTCAGGAGACGACCGTCAACCGCTATACGCTCGGCGCAGCGATCGAGTCAGGGGAAATGCATGCGGGGTCGTTTGAGCTGATGCATTTCATTTACGAAAAGAGGCGCTGGTTCGAGCTCTACACCGTGTCCGATACGCTGCCGGGCATCCAGCACGACCTGCCGGAAGCGATCGCAGAGGTGCTGGAGCAGATGTTCATCCTCGCCCCGCACCATCATGCCGACTTGAACACAGCGATGTACCGGCGCTACATTGCCCACGGTACAGCTGGTCTCGTGTATGACTGGATTAACGACGGATTCGACAAGGACTCCGATACGATGACCCTTGAGCTGATCCGGATTCTGCGCTCGTTTGCCAAAGGGTTCGTCATTGAAAAGGCAGAACCAGAGTCGAAGAGGAGAGGGTAGGATGAAGAAAGTCATGTTGGATGTGGATACAGGGGTGGATGACGCACTTGCCATCCTGTACGGACTGGAGAGCGGAGAGCTGGATGTTCAAGGGATTACGACCGTCTGTGGCAACGTGCCGCTGGAGATGGTCGTCTCCAACACGAAGCGCGTGCTCACTCATATGGGCCGCACCGACATTCCCGTCGTCCCCGGTGCCCAGCGGCCGCTGCTGCGGGAAGCAGAGCATGAGTACAAGGTGCACGGGGCAGATGGGATCGGCGGCGCCATCCCGGACGTTCAGGCGGAAGGGGTGTGGCCGTATGACGACCGCTTTGCTCCGGATTTTATCATAGAACAGGCATCGCGCCACCGCGGGGAGCTGACGCTCATCCTGGTCGGACCGCTCACCAACTTCGCCCTCGCCCTGCGCCGGGAACCTCGTGTGGCGGAGTGGCTGAAAGAAGTCGTCATCATGGGCGGTCTCGTCTCGGAAGCCGGCCGCGGCAACAAGCTGCCGAACGCCGAATTCAACATTTATGCAGATGCCGAAGCCGCCTTGATCGTCTTCCACTCCGGGGCTGACATCACCCTCGTCAGCCTGGACGTGACGCTGCAGACTTACTTGACGATGGAACACATCGAGCAGCTGGAAGGAACGGCGTATTACAACTTCGTCCGCGAAAGCACCGGCGTGTTCCGCGAGTTCAGCCGGGATCTTTTCGGTACGGACGGCTGCGCGCTGCATGATCCGCTGACGGTCGGTTATGTGCTCGATCCGACGCTGCTTCAGACCGAGCGTCACTATGTCACCGTGGAGACCGTCAGTCCGCTCAGCTACGGTCAGACGATCTGCGACTTCCGCGGCCTTTGGAAAGAAGCCCCGAATGTCCGTGTCTGTCTCGGGGTGGAAGCGGACCGGTTTTTAGCCCATTTTATCGAGACGCTGCGAGGCAAAGCGTAAGAAAGGCTTGAACATCATCCATCCGAGCGGGGAATTCAAATGAACGCCGCCCGCTTTCTCCCCACCGCCCGCCGTTGAAAGTCGGGCGGTGTTTGGAGTGGAGAGGCAGCGTGTTTATTGTGAATAATTGAGCAAGGTGGGAAAGGGGTTTCCGGAAAAAAGAGTGAGGACCTCAGCAGCGGGGAGAGGAGAGCCCGGAATTTTCTTCGTTTTGGCGCCGGGCGGTCATTCAGGTAGACTCTTCGGTCGTACCGACGCCGGGAGCGGACGGAAGGAGGGACGGAGCGGTCTTTCAGACGAGAAAAACGGACGTACCGGCGCTGGGCGGTCACTCAGGAGGGGAGCTCGGTCACTCAGTGGACGGGAGTGGACATTCAGCGGACCAAAGCGGCGCTTCGCGGTCTGCTGCACATTTCCCGGCCAGCTGCCATGACTGCCCGCTTGCCGGAAGCCTGCTGATCGATTCTCGACAAACGAAAAACATGGCGCCGGAAGGAAGAGTCCTTCCGACGCCATGTCGGGGAATACGATGTTTGCCTTATCAGGCGGAATACGCTTTTTTCGGGCGGCCGATCAAGAGGGCTCCGCCAAGGCCGGCTGCTGCCAGGCCGATCCAGATGGAGAGCGGCAGGCCGGCTGCCGTATCCGGCAGTTCTTCGCCTGCGGCTTCAAACTGATAGTCGTCGTACGTCTGGCTGCCGGCATCCAGCACGCGGATGTCGATGCCGTGCGGATCCGTACCGTCGATGCCGCTGAAGTCGATCGTGTCCGCGACTTCCAGTGTTTCCACATCAATGATGGAGATGCCCGGCGTGTTCCCGGCCATGTCGTGGGTGCCGGTCGCCGGATCCGGTCCGCGCATACTCACGTAAAAGTATTTGTTATCCGGAGACGTCACGGCGAGGTCCGGCGCTTCGCCGATGTAGTCCTGCTCGGCGACGATGTCTTTCGTTTCGGTATCAATGACCGTCAGGCTGTCGGAGGCACGGTGGACGGTGTAGAGGTACTGGCCGTCTGTCGTGAAGTATTTGCCGTGGGTGTCGAGCCCGCCCGCGTCCGCTTTATGTGTCATTTCATCTGTTTCTGTGTCGAACGTGTAGAAATAGCCGTCATCGTTCGAGCCGGAGTTCGCATACATTTCTGATCCGTCCGGGGACAGCAGTGTGCCACAGCCGTGCGGGTGGACGTCGTTTTGGTCGAACTGCTCGATCACCTCGAGCTCGTCGGTGTCGACAACAACGAGGCCGCCGCCGCCGATGGTGACGTATGCTTTCGATCCGTCAGCGTTAAAATCAAGGCAGATCGGCCGGTGGTCCGGGAATTCATCTTCATTCTGAAGAGATTCCACTTCCGTCAAATCCAGCTCCTGCACGACATCATAGTCGCCGTTTTCGTGATCCAGAGAAATTTGGGAGAGGCTTTCTCCCGGCGTGTTGGCGACGAGCACCGTTTCATTGTTCGGATTCGGCACGGCCGCGTGTGCGCCCTCATCCGTTTCAATCGTGCCGATGACCTCGCGGCTCTCGCCGTGGATGATCGAGACGGTGCCGCTGCCCATGTTTGCCGCGTAGGCATATTCATGCTGATCGTCGAAAAGCAGCATGTGCGGGTCTGCGCCGATGTCGTCAAAATCAATCGTGTCGATTTCCTCGTGCTGTTCGTTATAAATATGGATGTTGTCCGTCCCTTGGTCGGCGAGCCAGACTTCGTAGGATGCATCCCGTTCCTCTTCTGCTGCTGCCGGAAGTGCTGCCCCAAACAGGAGAAGCCCGCCGAGCGTGCCTGCGGTCCATTTCTTCATGTAAAAATCCTCCTCGTGATCATCAATGTTGATAATCCTGATTAATTTAATATGTTATATAAAGATTAGCAGGGTCTCGTTCGATATTCAAGTCTTTTCGACAGAAAAAACCGAAAATTCGGCAGACGGTTCACTCCCGGCATATTTCATTCTGCTAGAGCCTGTGCTACAGTAGGCATATTCGTATTTCCAGCATTTGAAAAGCGGGGAGGGAGCGCGGTGCCTTATCAAATCCGCCTGATGCAGCAAGAGGACACTGCCGCGGTGCAGGAAGTAGCGGCGGTCACGTGGCATGACACTTACGACGGCTTGATTCCGGAAGCAGCAAGGATCTCGTTTCTGAACGAGGGTTACAGTGACAGCATGCTGGCACGCCGGAGAGAAAAAAGCTTGTTTCTCGTGGCCGAGGAAGGTGGCACTGTCATTGGTTTCGCCAATTTCTCTTTCGTGAACCAGGAAGGGAAAGCCGGCCTCGGCGCCCTTTACATTCACCCGGACCATCAAGGCCGAGGTGTCGGCTCCGCGCTGCTGGAGGCGGGCAAAGCCGAACTGAAGGGGCTTCAGGAACTGTTCGTGGATGTGGAAAAAGACAACAGGAGCGGACGCCGTTTCTATGAAGCAAAGGGGTTCCGTTTCCTACGGGAATTCGATGATCCGATTGACGGGTATCCGCTCATCTCGGTGGAGATGATGTGGACGCCGGATCCTGCCGCATAACATTTTCCTATAAGAAATGGGAACTTGACCGGAGGGACGCCCGTAGAAGAAGATGGCATGATATTACATAAGGGAAGGCTGTGACAGAAGATGGGATTTATTTATGCAGCGATAGCGCTGGTCGTACTGCTGTTTGTTGTGGTGGGGTACTATATTTTCATGAAAATCCGCTACCGTACAGCACGTTCGAACGAAGCGCTGATTATTACCGGCCCGAATCTGGGCGATGAAACGAAGGAGTCGAACATCTTCAGTGATGAAGAAGGTCGTTCGATGAAGATTGTCCGTGGCGGCGGGGTGCTGCTCAAGCGTTTCCAGACGGCGACGCCGGTCAACTTGACTTCCTTCCAGCAGAAGCTGACGACGCCTCGCGTGTATACCGAAGGCGGCGTACCGATCATTGCGGACGCGGTGGTCATGGTGAAGGTGGCGGATGATCTGAAGGGGATCGCCAACTACGCCGAGCAGTTTCTCGGGAAGGACCAGGAAGAGATCGAAACCGAGATTTCGGAAGTACTGAACGGGAACCTGCGCGCGATTTTGAGTAAGATGTCCGTCGAGCAGATCAACGCCGATCGCGAAGGATTTGCCGAGCAGGTGACGGAGGTGGCGCAGACGCAGCTGGACCGGATGGGTTTCAACATCACGGCGCTGGCACTGACGGACCTGCGTGATGCGGATGAGGAGAACGGCTACCTTGAGAACCTCGGCCGCCCGCAGATCGCCAAAGTACGAAAAGAAGCCGAAGTCGCCGAGGCGGAGAGCACTCGTGAAACGCGGATCAACCAGGCGAAAACGGAAGAAGAAGCGAAGAAGAGCGAGTACGAGAGTGAGATTTCGACAGCCGAAGCACGGAAAGAAAAAGACATCCGTGCCGCGTCGATTAAAGAAGATACCGAGCGGGCACGTGCGAAATCCGAGCAGGCGTATGACCTGGAAAAAGCGGTGCTCGACCGGAAAGTAAAAGACGAAGAGCTCAATACACAGTTCATGGAGCGCGAGCGCTCCGTTCGACTTGAAGAAGAAGAGAACAAAGTGCGCCGTACGAAGCTCGATGCAGATTACCATGAAACCACGCGCAAAGCAGAAGCGAAGGCGAAATCGGACGAGATTTCGGCCGAGGCGAAGGCGAAAGCGTCCCGCATTGAGCAGGAAGCACGCGCGCAGGTACGCATCGAAGAAGGGCGCGCCGAAGCGGAAGTCACGCGGGAGCAGGGTAATGCCTCCGCTGACATCAAAGTCCGGGAAGGTCAGGCCGAAGCGCAGATCATCCGCGAAAAGGGTGAAGCCGAAGCCGAAGCACGTCGACTGCTCGCTGAGGCGATGGCCGAAAACGGCGAAGCCATCATCCGCGAGAAGCTCATCGAGATTCTGCCGCAGGTGGCAGCCGAGTTTGCGAAGCCACTCTCCAATATCGACTCTGTCAAAGTCATCGACAGCGGCAGCGGCGAGGGTATGAACACGATGGGCAGCAGTGTGGCCCGCAACCTGATGGGCATGCAGGAGCCGGTCAAAGAAGCAACCGGCCTCGACATCGCCGGTCTCGTCAAAGATTTTGCCGGAAAAAATGCAGAAGAACTCAAGAGCAAGTTCGAGTCCTTCCAGCAGATGCAGGGAAGCTCCTCCACCGAAGACGAGCCAGAGACGGCTTCGGGACCAGCTGCTTCCACGCCGACTGCGGTCGCCGTGGAAGACAAGCCGGAAGCAGAGGCGCAGACGCCTGCCGGCGGGGAAGAAGAGAAAGAAAAGGAAGAGAACGAGAAAGAATAGAGCGAAGCCGCCCCACCTATTTGTGGGGCGGTTCTTTTTGATGGATAGGGATGTATAAGTTTTCATACAAGGGGACGGCGGCATCGTACGCTGCGCGGGAAGAACGTAGAACCTGTTCTTCCCTTGAAAAGCTTGCAGCGCTTCCGCACGCCGTTCCGACCAAAAGGCGCTTTGCGCTTTTGTTCATGGATAGGAATGGATGCTTTCTCTTCGAGAGTGACGCCTCAGGATATCGGTTGTTTTAGTGAAATGGCCGAATATAGCGGCGGCTCGGTCACAATGCAGATGAAATGGTCGAACATGGAGGCAGCTCGGTCACAATTCCAGTGAATTGTCCGGACTTGCGGCAACCGCCGCCGCCCCCGCGGGCAGCTGCTGAACCCCATCATCGAGTATCTGCGCGCTGCGCTTGCTTGCAGGTCCGGCAGGCGCCAGACGAAAAGCAAGCCGGAGGCGCCGCAGGAGGTGAATCAAGGAAATGGCCGAATATAGCGGCGGCTTGGTCACAATGCAGATGAAATGGTCGAACATGGAGAGAGCTCGGTCACAATTCCAGTGAATTGTCCGGACTTGCGGCAACCGCCGTCTCCCCCCAAGAGCAGCTGCGGCTTCCTTTACGCAAACGAAGGAGAGCTTCCACGATGGGAAGCTCTCCTGCTGCAAAACACAATAGTGGTATACCTTTTAATTCACGCGTGCCGTTTTCTTTCTGCTGATCTGCGGCAGCGGCTTGGAGAACATGTTCGTCATATACAGCAGGTACACGACGCCTGCAAAGGTCCAGGCGAGTCCCACCATAATGGCCGAAGGATCAATCATGAAAATCAGCAGCATCATGAATCCGGCCCCGCACAACGGCGTATACAGATTTGCAAACTGATAGGCGAAGGACGAATTGTACGACGTTTTTTCCTTCAAGTACAGGTTGATCACCGATAGATTCACAAACAAGAACGTCGTCAAAGCACCGAAGTTCACGAACAGCATCGCGGTATCCAACGGAATGAACAAGGCACCGAAAGACAATACAGAAATAATAATAATGTTATTGACCGGCGTTTTTCTCGTTGGATGCAGCTTTGCAAAAATCTGCTTCGGCAGGATCTCATCCCGGCCCATCACAAACAGCAGGCGGGACGCAGCCGTTACAGAAGCGAGTCCCTGCGCGAAAATCGCTGCAATCAGCACGGTGATAAACACAGCCGACAGTGCCGAACCACCGACCACCATCATCAGTTCCATCGCAGCGGAATCCGGATTGGCGAAGGTGAACGCCGGATATGCCAGGTGGCCGAAATACGAAATACCGACGTGCGTCGTACCGACAATGCCGATCATGATAAAGATGGCACGTGGAATGGTTTTTTTCGAATCAATCGTTTCCTCCGACAGCGTCGTCATGGTATCAAAGCCGAGGAAAGAGAACACCACGACGGATGCACCAGCAAACGCCATCGGAATCGTCAGTTCCGGACTGAGGAACGGTGTCGTCGACAGCAGCGTTCCAGCACCGGTTCCCTGCGTGATCTGCACAACCAGGATCGTCATGAACGCCACAAGGAAAACAAGCTGGGACAGCACAATCACCCGGCTGACATTAGCAGAAGAACGGATGCCCATGATCGCAATGAACGCCAGTGCCCCGACGAGCAGGGCCACCCAGGCGAACGTTGGAACCGCCGGGAACTGCGCCCCAAGGAAGATACCGAACGTGATCGCCGCAATGATTGGCGCGAACAAATAGTTCAACAACAGGACCCAGCCGACAAGAAAGCCGACGTTCGGGTGGATCGCCTTCTTCGCAAACGTATAGGCCGACCCCGAAATCGGAATCTTCTTCGCCATCACTGCGTAGCTGGCACCCGTCAGCAGTACCGCCAGTACCGCCAGCGTATAGGCCGGCGTCAAGTAACCGCTGGCACCTTCCACCGCTACGCCGTACACGGAAAAATAAATCATCGGCGTATTCCAGGCCATCCCCAGAAATACTACCTGCCAGAGCGTCAATGTTCGTTTCAAACCAGTTTCATTCGTCGATGTCACTGTTTGTCTCCTCCTCGAAATGTAAAATCAGAATTTTCTGCTTGGTGCTACGATGCCCATTGTTGAGCAGTTCTGCGAAGAGAATCAACAACCTCGTCACGAAATCTAACAAAGTTTTTTGACAATTATGGCAGCTAAAAGCAGGCTCAGCCAGCACCAGAAGCACGCTCCATCCACTTCGCACTTTTTAAAAATAAAGATGGGACAAAATAGGAGAATGAGCAGATGAGCATGGATGCCTCCGTTTCCTCCTCCGGACTCTGAGCAGCCTGCTTTCTTCATACAAAGAAGAACGTCCTGCCGTACAAGCTTTTCATTCGCGGCTGCAACCACAGCCGCGAAATAATGTGTCCGTCGTCTCGTGCCGGAACAGAGGGGAACCGTCATTCCGACGGAAAAAGCGGACGTGCAGCAGACCGCCCGCCCCTCTTCGATACCGGCAGATCCCTGAAACAGAATTATCAGAAAGTTTGTCGCATTTTCTGACAAGGTTGTAGATATGCCCGGCGCCGCCCGTTAGAATACGACCCATAGCCAATCGCATACTGGTCTTCTTTCACATACAGATGCCGACACACAACGAGGGAAGATCAAATCAGCTTTCTAGGGTTCCGCCGCTGCACGCGTCGACGTTTCAGCGGGGCAGGTCCGAGAGAAAGCGTACAGATGCTCATCTGTATACACGGAGGGACAAAAGCCCGGGAGGTCACATTGCTGATCTCCCGGGCTTTTTTATTTTTTAAAAGGAGAGGATAACCGATGTATCAACATACGTTGAGTCCTGGAGCAAAATGGTCAGAGAAAATCGCCGCAGGCAAGCAGGTCACGCTGCGGGCGGAGGGAGACGGCGCGAACGTCAGCGCCCTGCTGTACGCAGCGGATCATCCTTACGCCGAACGGTACAACATGCCGGACACACTGAAGGCCCAGCACACGTCGCACTTGACGGAAGGACACCAGCTGATGAGTGACAACGGGCGCACGATGGCCCTTATCACGAAAGACACGGTCGGCTGGCACGATCCGATCGGAGGCTACTCTACGCGGGCTGCGACCGAGAAGCGGTACGGCACGACGTCTTATCAGGAGCATTTGAATGACTGGCTCCGCTGCGGCGAAGAGAACCTGCAGATGGAACTGTTCCGTCACGGCCTGACCGCGAGGGACCTCGTACCGAACATCAACTTCTTTTCCAAAGTACAGGTCCAGGAAGACGGGACGATGCAGTTCATCCCGGACAACAGCAGCGCCGGGGACGAGATCACGTTCGTGACAGACATGGACGTCATCCTCGTGCTCTCGAACACCCCGCATCCGTTCGATCCAGCGGACACGTACCCGTCCCAGCCGGTGACCCTCACTGCCGTGGACGCACCAGAGATCGACCGGCCCGATCCGCTCGGCGAAAACAAACGAGCCCGCGAAAATACGGCCGATTACCACGAGCTCAAGCGCACAACCAAGGAGGTTCTATCATGAATACAGCGACCATTCGAACAGAAGAAACCGCCGTTTATCAATATGACCTGCCCGCCGGTGAAGGCTGGATGTACGACCTGAAGCCCGGCCAGTATTTCCGCATTGTGGATGTGGAAGGAAATCAGGCAGCGGATACGCTTTTCTATCCAACCAATACGCCGGAAGACCGCTACAGCGCCGTGCAGACGATCGCCGCCCAGGAAAATGTCTATTTGACGACTGGGAGTGTCCTCAAATCCGAAGCCGGCCGCAGCCTGCTCGAGATTGTCGATGACACGGTCGGACGTCACGATACCCTTGGCGGAGCCTGCTCCGCGCAGAGCAATACCGTCCGCTACGACCACGACCGGCTCGATATGCACAACTGCCGCGACACGTTCATGTATCAGCTGAGCCAGCGCGGTCATTACACGAAACGAGACCTCGCGCCGAACATCAACTTTTTCATGAACGTTCCTGTCAGTCCGGAAGGCGGCCTTGCCTTTGCCGACGGGTTAAGCGGGCCGGGGAAATACGTGGAAATGCAAGCGAAAGAAGAAGTCACCGTGCTCATCAGCAACTGCCCGCAGCTGAACAACCCATGCAGCGGCTACAATCCAACCGTACTCAGACTGCTCGTCTGGGACGCCTAAAAAACCAATCTTCGGGAGGAGCTCGACTATGTTTCAGAAAGTACTCATTGCTAACCGCGGTGCGATAGCGTGCCGGATCGAAAAGACGCTGAAGAAGATGCAGATTGCCTCTGTTGCTGTTTACGCGAAAGCAGACGAGGACAGTCTGCACGTCAGCGGTGCCGACGAAGCCGTGTTTCTCGGCGAAGGTACTGCGCAGGAGACGTATCTCGACCAGAAGCAGATCATCCAGGCGGCCAAAGATACCGGTGCAGAAGCCATCCATCCAGGCTACGGCTTTCTCAGTGAACATGCGGGCTTCGCCGAACGATGCCGGAAAGAAGGCCTCGTTTTCATCGGACCGGATCCGGAGCATATGACCTTGTTCGGGCTGAAGCACTCCGCCCGTGACCTTGCCCAGAAAGCGGACGTGCCTCTATTAGAAGGAACTGACCTGCTCAACAGCAAAGAGGAAGCCGTCCAGCTCGCACAGGACGTCGGCTACCCGCTCATGCTCAAAAGCACCGCCGGCGGTGGCGGCATCGGCATGCGCATCTGCTACAGCGAACAGGAACTGCTCGATGCGTATGACAGCGTGCTGCACCTGGCCGAGAGCAACTTTTCCGACGGCGGCATGTTTCTCGAAGCCTACATTGAACGTGCGCGTCACATCGAGGTCCAGATATTCGGTACGAGCGACGAGACCATTTCATTAATGGAGCGAGACTGCTCCACCCAGCGCCGCAACCAGAAAGTCATCGAAGAAACCCCGGCCCCCGGGCTGTCCGAACAGGTCCGCGCCGACATGCTGGAGAGTGCGGAGACGCTCGCCCGCACCGCCGGCTACCGCTCTGCCGGCACCGTCGAATTTCTGTATGACGATGACCGCCAGCAGTTTTTCTTCCTGGAGATGAACACCCGGCTCCAGGTCGAACACGGCGTCACCGAAGAAATCTTCGGCATCGACCTGGTCGAGTGGATGGTGGAAGAAGCGGCGGGCGTACTGCAGAACCTGAAGCAGCGCCGGCCGGAAGCGTCAGGCCACAGCATCCAGGCCCGGATCTATGCCGAAGACTGCTTCCACGATTTCCGCCCGAGCGCGGGTCTCGTGGACCGGGTCCAATTCTCGGATCGGGCACGAAATGAAACGTGGCTCACGGATGGCGTGGAAGTGACGACGCTCTACGATCCGATGCTGGCCAAGGTGATCGTAAAAGGGAACACGCGGGCAGACGCCCTGCAGCAGCTGGATCGCGCTCTAGCCGAGACGAAGATCTACGGCATCACGACCAACACCGCCTACATTCAGCACGTCCTGCACGATGCGCGCTTCCAGGCAGGCGGCGTGTTCACGAAGCTGCTGGAGAGTATCCGCCACGAAGAACCGGCCATCGAAGTGATCGACGGCGGGGTTCAGACGACGATTCAGGACTACCCGGGCCGTACCGGCTACTGGGGCGTCGGCGTACCGCCGTGCGGTGCCATGGATCCGCTTGCTTTCCGGATCGGCAATGCGCTCCTCGGCAACAGCGACGAGACCCCGGGGATCGAAATGACCCTGCAGGGAGGTTCGTACCGCTTTCGAACGTCGGTGACCGCCGTGCTGACCGGCGCTGATATGAACGCGGAGCTCGACGGAGAGGCCGTTGCTGCGTACGTGCCGTTTACCGCGGAAGCGGGGAGCACACTTAAATTGAAGAAAGCCGGTACCGGCATGCGAACATACCTGCTTGTCGCAGGAGGATTCGATGTGCCGCTCACGCTCGGCAGCGCCGCTACCTTTACGCTCGGTCAGTTCGGCGGTCACAGCGGCCGCGCGCTCCGGACCGGCGATGTCATCAGTCTGGCTGCACCGGCTGCCACGCCGGCCCCGGCGCTTCCGGCTGGTGCCCAGCCGCAGACAGAGACGACGTGGACCATCGGGGTGATCCCCGGACCGCACTGTACCGAAGAATTTCTGCAGCCGGAATATTTGACCCAGCTGCAGGAAACAGAATACGAAGTGCACTTCAACAGTTCCCGAACCGGCGTCCGTCTGATCGGACCGGCTCCGCTCTGGGCAAGAGAAGACGGCGGAGAAGCAGGCCTGCACCCGTCCAATATTCACGATAATGCCTATGCGGTCGGGACGCTGGATTTGACCGGAGACATGCCGATCCTGCTTGGTCCGGACGGGCCGAGTCTCGGCGGCTTCGTCTGCCCGGTGACGACTGCTTCCGCCGAGTTCTGGAAGCTCGGCCAGCTCGCCCCCGGCGACAACGTCCGCTTCCAGCTCATGACGCTCGAAGAAGCCGAACAGCTCCGGCTCGACCAGGAAGCCTTCTTAAAGGACGTGCCGAATCAATCCCTGCCGACGCTGCAGGCCACGCCGGAGCCGCTCACACCGGATTATCCGAAGCTCGTCGAGGAAACAGAAGGACGACGTTTCCCGATGACCATCCGCGCCAGCGGGGACCGCTACCTGCTCGTCGAGTACGGCGGCATGGAGCTCGATTTGAAGCTGCGTTTCCAGGCGCATGCCCTCATGCAGGCGGTCGAGAACGAAGCTTCTCCCGCAGTCATTGAGCTGACGCCCGGCATCCGCTCCCTGCAGGTCGGCATCGACCCGCTGCAGCTGAGCGTCAAACAGGCCGCCGCGTGGCTGAGAGACCTCGATCAGGGGCTCCCACCGCTCGAGGAAATCCAGATCGAATCCAGAATCGTGCGCCTTCCTTTATCCTGGGACGACCCGCAGACGCAGCTGGCGACGGAACGCTACGCGAAAAACGTCCGGCCTGACGCTCCGTGGTGTCCGGATAACCTGGAATTCATCCGCCGGATCAACGGGCTCGACTCCGTAGAGGACGTCAAGACCATCGTCTTCGATGCGAAGTATCTCGTCATGGGTCTCGGCGATGTGTACCTCGGTGCGCCGGTGGCTGTCCCGTACGACCCACGGCAGCGGCTCGTTACGACGAAGTACAACCCGGCACGAACGTGGACGCCGGAGAACGCAGTCGGTATCGGCGGCTCGTACCTCTGCGTTTACGGCATGGAAGGCCCCGGCGGCTATCAGTTTGTCGGCCGTACCGTCCAGATGTGGAACCGGTACCGTCAGACGAACAGTTTCCGCGACGGGAAGCCATGGCTGCTGCGCTTCTTCGACCAAATTGAATTTTACCCGGTCAGCGCAGACGATCTGCTGCAGCTGCGCGAAGATTTCCCACGCGGACGAGTCGATGTCGATATCGAACACACGACGTTCTCGCTGAAGGACTACCTCGCTTTCGTCGAAGAACATGAAGAAGGCATTCAGACGTTCAAACAGCACCGCAGCAACGCCTTCCAGGAAGAACGGATGCGCTGGAAGGAACAGGGGATTGCTGAATATGTATCGGAACAGCCCGATACGGAAGAAAAACCGGAAAATACCATTCCTGATGGCGCCGAAGCTGTCCGAACATCGATGCCGGGAAGCATCTGGAAGGTGGAAGCCGCTGCCGGCGACCTTGTAGAAGAAGGGGACGTCGTCGCGATTCAGGAAAGCATGAAAATGGAATTCCCTGTCTATGCGCCGATTTCCGGCCGCCTCGTGCAGGTGGAGGTAGAACCAGGAGACGAAGTCCAGCCCGGCCAGCTGATCGGCGCTGTCCAGACCGAGGAGGTTCCCGTTAAATGAAGGAATACACCATCGACACGTTGCGACGTGCGTACGCCCAGCAGAAAATGACACCGGAATCCGTCCTTGGAGAGCTCGCGGCCGAAGCCGCCCTCGACAAAGAGCAGGTATGGATCCATCCACCGACGCTCGCAGCGATGCAGCCGTACCTCGACCGGCTGCACACGTGCGATCCGGAAGAGACACCCCTGTGGGGGATCCCCTTCGCGGTGAAAGACAACATCGACGTCGCCGGCATGCCGACGACCGCCGGCGCCCCAGCGTATTCCTATACCCCCGAGGAGCATGCGCCCGTCGTCGCCCGCCTCGTCGAAGCTGGAGCGATCCCGGTCGGCAAAACGAACCTCGATCAGTTTGCCACCGGACTCGTCGGCACGCGAAGCCCGTACGGCGAGACGCATAACGCTCATCGGCCGGAGCTGATCAGCGGCGGCTCCAGCTCCGGTTCTGCTGTCGCCGTGGCGCTCGGGTACGTCCCGTTCGCCCTCGGCACCGATACCGCGGGCTCCGGCCGGGTGCCCGCCGCCCTCAACGGCCTCTACGGGTGGAAATCGTCCCTCGGCGCCTGGTCCACCCGCGGCGTTGTTCCCGCCTGCGAGAGCCTCGACTGCGTGACCGTCTTCACCCACACGATCGAAGACGTCCACCAGCTCGACAGCCTCGCCCGGCAGCACGATCCCGCCCACGCCTGGAGCCGCCCGCTTGATCCACCGGTTCCAGCGGCACCGTCTTGTATTTATATTCCGGAGGAAACACCAGCGTTTTTCGGGCCGTATGCGGCTGCCTACCAGCAGGCGTGGGATCGCGCGGTGCAGGCGTTGTCGTCCTTCGGGATCGACGTACAGATGCTGGACACCTCGGAGATGCAGGCCGTAGCCGAAGAGCTGTACAGCGGTCCGTTCGTCGCGGAACGCTGGGCCGCGCTCGGGGAGTTCACCGAAGCGAATCCCGGCGCTGTGCATGAGGTGACAGAGCAGGTCCTCCGGACAGGAGAAGGCAGCCGGCACAGCGCCGCCGCGCTTTTTCAAGCGCAGCACCGCGTCGCGCGGCAGAAGAAAAAAACGAAAAACGAGCTGCAGGGAGCGGTGCTCATGATGCCGACGACCGGCGGCACATGGAGCCGCGAAGACGTGCGCGAGGATCCCGTCGGAACGAATTCCAAGATGGGTGCCTACACCAATCACTGCAACCTGCTCGATTTGAGCGCCCTGGCCCTGCCCGCTGGAGATGCGGACAAAGACCTGCCGTTCGGCGTGACGTTCTTTGCGACCGCAGAGGAAGAGGGGCTGCTCTTCGATATCGGACGCCGGTGGGAGCAGGCGGAGCTCGAGAAGATGGACCTGATCGTCTGCGGGCTGCACATGCGCGGCTATCCGCTGGCACCGCAGCTCGAGGAACTCGGCGGCACGTTTCAGGAAGAAGTGCAGACCGCTCCGGCCTATCACCTGTACAAGCTGCCGACCGAACCGGCGAAGCCCGGTCTCGTTCGCAGCACGACCGGAGGCGGGAGCATCCACGCAGAGCGGTGGCAGCTGCCGAAAAGCCGCTTCGGGGAACTCATGGCCCAGATCCCGGCCCCGCTCGGCATCGGCACCATCGAACTTGCCGACGGGACGACGGCTCCCGGCTTTCTCTGCGAAGCAAGCGCCGCCGAAGCCGGAGAAGACGTCACGGCTCTCGGTTCCTGGCACGACGTCCTGAAACAGCAAACAGAATAGAAGACAAACGAACAAGCTGCGGTTTCTGCCGCAGCTTGTTCGTTTGTCTAGGAGGGAGGGGGGCACCGCTGTTTGAGGAAATGGCTGAATATAGGGGCGGCTTGGTCACAATGGCAGTGAAATGTCCGAATATCGCGGGAGCTTGGTCACAATTCCGGTGAATTGTCCGGACTTGCGGGAAGCCATCGGATCGGCGAGCGGCCGGTCCGCCGCCAACATGAAACACGCGCATGCCGACGATACCGGCATGCGCGTGTTTTCTATTATTATGCTTCGGCAGACTTGAACTTCCGCAGCCGCAGGGTGTTGAGAACGACGGAGACGGAGCTCAGCGCCATCGCGAGTCCGGCGAGCATCGGATTGAGCAGGATGCCGAAGAAAGGGAAGAGGGCACCTGCAGCAACAGGGATCAGCACGACGTTGTAGCCGAAAGCCCAGCCGAGGTTCTGGTGGATCATGCGGATGGTCGTCTTCGACAGCCGCAGCGTCGTCGCCACCTTGGCGATATCCCCTTTGATCAGCGTGATGTTCGCCGTTTCCATGGCCACATCGGTACCTGTGCCGATGGCGATACCAACGTCGGCCTGCGCGAGCGCCGGAGCGTCATTGATGCCGTCTCCGACCATCGCGACATTGCGTCCTTCCTCCTGCAGACGACGGATCTCATCTGCTTTGTGCTCCGGCAGCACTTCCGCAATGAAGTCATCGATGCCGGCTTCTTTTGCAATCGCCGCTGCGGTCTGCTTATGGTCACCGGTAAGCATGAGCACGCGGACACCCATGTCCTGCAGCTGCTCCACAGACTGCTTCACATCTTTCTTCAGCGTATCCGCCACGGCCACCAGGCCTGCCGCTTCACCGTCGACGCCGACAAACATCGGCGTCCGTCCAGCTTCCGCCAGTGAGGAGGCGTTCGGGAGCAGGTCACTGACATCAATGCCGTTCGTCTGCATCAGCTTTTCGTTACCGACCAAGACCCGGCGTCCATCCAGCACGGCTTCCAGCCCGTGGCCGGTAATCGACTGGAACTGCTCCGCTTCGGAGAGGCTCGCGCCGCGCGCGTTCGCTTCAGCGACAATGGCTTCCCCGAGCGGATGCTCGGAGCTGTTTTCCACCGAGGCCGTCACCTGCAGCAGCTCTTCTTCCGACATGCCTGCCGCTGGAATCAAGTCAGTCACAACCGGCTTCCCTTCCGTGATGGTGCCGGTTTTATCAAAGACGATCGTATCGACTTTTTTCACGCGCTCCAGGCTCGTCGCATCCTTGATCAGAATGCCGTTTTCCGCGCCCTTTTCCGTGCCGACCATGATTGCGGTCGGTGTCGCAAGGCCGAGGGCGCACGGGCAGGCAATGATCAGCACCGCGATGAACGTCGTGAGCGCCATGATCGTCGCCGGCTCCGGTCCGAAGAAGAACCAGACAGAGGCACTGGCCGTCGCAATCAGGACGACCGCCGGGACAAAGTAGGCAGCGATGATATCGACGATGCGCTGGATCGGCGCTTTCGACCCCTGCGCTTCGTTCACCATGCGGATGATCTGGGAGAGAACGGTATCTTTTCCGACTTTGGACGCCGTCATCGTAAAGCTCCCGGCTTTGTTGATCGTCGCTCCGATCACCGGATCATCGACCTGCTTCTCCACGGGGAGCGACTCCCCGGTCAGCATCGATTCATCGACCGAAGAGCTGCCTTTGATGACACTTCCGTCCACCGGAATCCGCTCGCCCGGCCGGACAACAAGCTCATCGCCGATCTGCACCTCTTCGAGCGGAACTTCCTGCTGCTCGCCGTCACGCACAACGCGCGCCGTTTTCGCCTGCAGGTTCATCAGCTTCTTGATCGCCGTCGACGTCTGGCCTTTCGCTTTCGCCTCGAGGTAGCGTCCGACGAGGATCAGCGTCGTGATGACGGTCGTTACATCATAGTAGAGCTCGTTCGGAAATCCGAGCCCGGTCAAATACCCCGGGAAGAGTGTCAGCGCACCGCTGTACACCCACGCCGACGTCGTTCCCATCGCTACGAGCACGTTCATGTCCGCCGATCCGTGCTTGAGCACCTTGTAGCTCTGCGTATAGAAGCGGCGGCCCGGTCCGAGCTGCACGTAGGTCGTCAGTGCAAGAAGCACAAACGGACTCGCGAGAAACCCAGGTACCCAGGCTCCCCATCCCGGCATCATGTGCGGAATGCTTCCAATCAGAACAATCGTCGTCACAATCGCACTCCAAAAGACGCTCTTCTTCAACGACTGTGCCTCGGATTCCTGCTCTTCCGACTGATCTTTGACTTCATCTTCCTGTATTTCCGCGCCGAACCCGAGCTTCTCCACTGCCTGAATCAGCTGTTCGGTCGACACCGAGCCGTCCGTTCGCACCTGGGCACTGTGCGAAGCCAGGTTCGCCTGCGCCTCTTCCACGCCGTCGACCTTCTTGATCGATTTTTCGACCCGGTTTACACAGGAGGCACACGACATGCCGCTGACGGATAAATTCACTTTTTCCACAAGAAACCCTCCTTATCCGGATATATACTATACCCCGGTAATGTATTCTATGTGTGAAAAATCAGGCCGGTACCGTCTCCGCTCGTGCGGCACGTCCGGCCTGTCTTCCGTCATCAGGATACGACGTCGAATCCCTGGTCGTCAATCGCTTCCTTGATGGCTTCTTCGGAGACTTGGGCTGTATCATACGAGACGTTGACCTGTCCCTGATCCAGATTCACCTTGACGCTTTCCACACCGCTCAGGCTGCCGACGCTTCCTTCTACCGCAGAAACACAGTGCCCGCACGTCATTCCTTCTACTTTGAGTGTTTTATCCATACCGCTCATCTCCTTTAAGGTAGTTTGTTTCAGGATAGGATACGAAGATGCTGTGAAGCAACCCTTCTGCTTTATTTGATCATCTTCTGCATGACGGCCATCAGCTCATCAATCGCCTCTTCGCCCTTGTTCTCCTTGATCGCGTTCGCTACGCAGTGGTGCGAATGA
The DNA here is from genome assembly GCF_000429725.1 of Alkalicoccus chagannorensis DSM 18086. GTDB lineage: Bacteria > Bacillota > Bacilli > Bacillales > Salisediminibacteriaceae > Alkalicoccus > Alkalicoccus chagannorensis. The sequence continues at coordinate 133,383 of NZ_AUCK01000006.1, forward strand.
TCCTCTAAGAGAGCGAGAGAGACTTTGTTCATCGCAGACTGTACCGCCGCAATCTGATTCAAAATGTCCACACAGTAGCGGTCTTCCTCCACCATGTTATGAATACCGCGCACCTGGCCTTCAATCCGCTTCAGCCGGTTCTGCAGCTGCTGCTTGTTCGGCTGGACCGTGCTCTTCGTTGATTCCATCCTGGAGCCTCCCTTCGATACTTATACTGTGTAGGGGTATTGTAACACGAAGCGGATTGCATGTCGAGGGCTCGTTTGCTGCCGTGGGAGAGAAATCATAGTGAAGCGCGTTACGACCAGCTCTGCTGAGTCTTTCAATGAATGTACTGGTGCCAAATATGTAAAAAAATGCTATAATCAATATAACATACCAACTCTGAAGGGGGAACCGAGGATGAAGCTGCCAACGTGTACCAACTGCGATCATGCCTTGACCTATACGGAAGCGCTGAAAGTGCCGATAACGAGACGCTGCCCAGACTGTGGAGAGAGACAGTACGCCACACGGGAGAGCAATGTGAAAACCGTGGTTCCTGTGCTGCTTCTCATTGGGCTGCCGATGGTGCTCCTTCGGTTTGTATTAGATATGACCGTTACCGGGGAGTTTCTCCTGTATACCGGCGCTGCTGTGTTCTTTTTTGTCATCACGGTGATGGTGCTGCCGTTCCGGGTGACATTGACGAGCAAGAGAGAAGCATTGTTTTAGAAAGAGAGCAGGGGAAGGACGGAAAGGAAGAAACAGATGGAACAGGTGAAGCTTCACCCATACGATCCGACGTGGAAAGAGATGTTTCTTCGCGAAAAAGAGGCGCTGGAAGCTGTCTTCAAAGGTGCCGCGGTCATCGAGCACATCGGTAGTACGGCGATCCCTGCCATGAGAGCCAAGCCGGTGATCGATATCGCTGCAGGCGTCGATAACGTGGAGAAAATCGAGACGCACCGGGCACGGATCGAAAACATTGGCTATACGTTCGTCGAGCATGAGGCGTTTCCCGAGCGTCGTTTTTTTCGAAAAGGTACCTGGCGGGCAGGGACTCATCACTTGCATGTTTATGAATGGGAATCGGAACCTTGGAGACGACAGCTGCTGTTTCGTGATTATCTGCTCCGTCATCCTGAAGTGCGGCAGCAGTATGAGGAGATCAAACAGCTCGCCGCTATTGCCCACCCACATGACAGACAGGCTTATACAGAAAGCAAAAGCTCGTTTATCGCTTCCGTTTTAAGAGAGGCAGAAGCGGAACAGAAAGAAGGGGACGCATGAAGCGGACGACAAAAATCATTATCCTTGGATTGATGATCATCGTCATGATAGGTGCGTACGTGGGGAGGGGATTGTTACCCCATGATCAACTGGTCCAGGATATTGCCATATCACAAGTCGGTTCATACATGTTGTTAAGTCAATCGTTAGAAGAGCTAGAAGAAAATTTGACAGCAGGTGAAGATCTATATAACCGTATGATTTTTTCGTATGGAAAAGTTCAAGAACTCTCGGCGCTTGATCAGATTCCACAAGAAACGGACGCCTTGATCAGTCGTGGGACAGGTGATTTGAAGCATCACCTTCGTGTGAGAATTGATGAAATCAAAGATGGCGTGATCAACGACGAGCCTGTACTGGAAGAGACCGGGACGGCTTTGGAGTTAAGTGAAGCCTATACCCCGTCGAATGAACTTATTGAACGTATACGGGAAGGAGAGGAAACTGCCCGCGTTCATTTACAATCAGAAGAAGGGGAGTCGCAGCAATAGGTGACGCCTCTTCCTGCGTGTCGATGCTTCAAAATAAAGCGCTCCTGATGCCCCCTCCCCTTACGTGGAGGGGGTATTCGTGTTTGCTCCAGACACACGGCCCGCTCTTGATGAACTCGGCCTCTTTTCTTTCCACCTGCAGGACCATCATCGATATCCAGGCGTACGTCCGGCTCCCGAGAAAAAGATAGAAAATGGACTTGCCAGTTTCCTAGTCGCTGTGTATACTGTGTATATAGACATACACAGTATAACGCTTTATTGTTGATGCAGCAGTTCCATGCGGTGTGCATTCGGTAAAGGAAAGGGAGGCGTCGTATCATGGGAAAAGGAATCGTCAATGTGCCCCTTGTGACAGGGATTCTGCTCGGCATTATCATCGTTCACATCATTCAATATGATGGCGTCCATCCAGGATCGTTGAGTCAGACACTGGGGATCACGATGCTGCTGCTCCTCTCTTATCTGTTTTTACGCAAGGGGATGGAAAAAGGAAAGCAAAAAAGAGGAAGACTCGTCTAGCGGGCTCTTTCGAAAAGGGGGACATGTCTTATGGAAACGTGGAATCAGGCACGGTGGCTCGCCGGTTTTGAACTCTCCATCGCAAAAGGCTACTATGCGCTGCTGGCCGTGCTGGCGACGTTTTACGGCTTCTTTTTAGCGATCACGGTCGAATCTTATTTTCAAGAGCCGACCTTTCTGTTGGATTTCTTTTTATTCATTTTTCTGCTGTCCATCATTGTCGTCGTCAAACCAAAGAACATCCAGTACCAAAAAATACACGACGGGCTCTATGCCTCTCCGTATGTGATGATGCTGAGACAGCTGCCGATCTCTAAGTCCGTCCTTGTCATGAGCCGGTTTCTGACGTTCATGCTGGCGGTTCTCCTCGGCACGTCGGTGATGCTCGTGCTCGCCTATGTCGTTTCTCCTGCCCTGAGAGAAGTGCTGCCGCTGTCCCAGTTTGTTGTTCTGCTGCTCGTCTGGCTCTGTATCAACCTGTCTGTCGGCGGCTTGTTCGCGGCCAGTGACGCAGGGGATAGCATCAAGCGGTTCACGCTGTTGAAATCATGGCTGATCATCCTCGGTTTTTTCCTTGGGCTGTACCTGGTCTTTTATCCGGGGATGGACATGGGCGTGTTCGGCTGGACCGTGCACCTGGTACAGCATTATCTCCTTCTCACACTTCCTGCAGCACTGCTGGCAGCGGGTTTGAGCACCTGGCTCTGGTACCGTCATGCTATGAAACAGATGGACCGTCTCGATTATTTTTCTTAAGGAGGCAGCGGGATGAGTCTTCCGATTGAACTGGACAAGACATCACGAGAGCCGATCTATTACCAAATCGAAAGCCAGATTCAGAGCATGATCGCGAGCGGAAAGCTGCCTGCCGGAGAGTCGCTGCCGTCCATCCGTTTTTTGGCGAAAGACCTCGGGATCAGTTCCATCACAATCCGTCGCGCCTATCAGAATCTGGAGGGGAATGGATTTATTGAAACATCTCAGGGCCGCGGAACGTTCGTGGCGGAAGTAGAAGCCGAGCGAAAGACGACGCTCGCCGCCCAGGCCGTGATTGAAACGATGAGAAAAGCCGTGACCACGGCGAGGCAGCACGATTTAGATGACGAGGACATTCTCGAGATTGTGCAGAAACTGCTGGAGGAGGAACCATCATGAGCCTACCATTAGCAATGACAGGCATAAAGAAAGAAGTGGACGGGATGACCATCCAGCTGGATGAACTGATGCTTCCGGAAGAGACGATCACGGCCGTCGTCGGACGCAACGGCGCAGGCAAAAGCACGTTGTTTAAAATGGCGATGAACCTCGTAAAGCCGGATGAGGGGCGTACCGAGATTTTTGGCCTGGATACGGCGGGAGAGGATGAAACGTGGCGGGGGTATATCGCCTATCAGTCGCAGCAGATGCACGGAGTGGAGCTGTTTACCGGAGAGAAGCTGCGGGAGATGACCGCCGGCCTGTACGCGTCCTGGGAAGAGGAATTATTTCAGGATGTTGTCTCTCGGCTGGACATTCCGTTGAAACAAAAAGTACAAAAGCTCTCGCCCGGCGAAAAAACGAAGTTGAACCTGGCACTCAATATCGGGAAGAATACGCCGCTGCTGATCCTGGACGAACCGACGGCGGCGATGGATATACCGGCCCGGCAGGAGTTTCTCGATCTGCTGCTTAACTGGATGGACCGGGGAGGTAAGACGGTGCTCCTCGCCTCTCATCAAGTAGACGACATCAAAAAACTGGCCGATTATCTCGTCTTCATCGAACAAGGAAAAGCGTCTGCGATGATGGAGAAAGACGAGATCACCGCTTCCTGGCGGCTGTTCTGGACGGCCGAGCAGCTGCCGATGCATCCTGTTCCCGGCGAAGTGCAGCGGCCGTACCAGAAAGCCGTGCTTTCCCACGCGCCGGATACGACGAGGGCGTACCTGCTGAAACACGGTCTCACCGTGCAGGAAGAAAGAGTTCCCGAGTTGGAAGAAGTGATTCATCAAACGTTGACGAATGGTGCGACATGAAGCACGACCTCATACTTGAAATCGAGGAGGCAAAATCATGAAAGCAGTACTGTTTGATTTTGACGGCACGCTGGCGGACACGCTTCCACTGTGTTACAAAGCGTTCCAGCATGTGTTTGAAACCTTTGATCAGCGGTCGTTAAGCGAAGCGGACATAAGAGGGATGTTCGGCCCGTCGGAAACAGGCATTATCCGGGACAACCTCGAGAATTCCCGGGTGGAGGAAGCCATCGAAGCCTACTACGACGTATATGAGCGTGAACACGCCGCGTTCGTGCAGCAGGAGCCTGCCCTGACGGAGCTGGTACAGGTCATGAAGGAACAGGGGTGGCTGCTTGGCATTGTGACCGGAAAGGCGCAGCGGAGTCTCGACCTCTCCCTCGACGCTCTTGGTCTGCGGGAGTATATCGACGTGGAGGTGAGCGGGGACGACGTTGCCACGCCAAAGCCGCATCCGGAAGGGCTGGAACTCGCCCTGAATCAACTCGGTGTCGCTGCGCACGAAGCCGTCTACGTCGGCGACAGCGATGCGGACTTCGAAGCCGGCGCCCGGGCTGGGATGAAGACGATCGGCGTCCGCTGGCTCCCCGGCTATGAGCCAGCCGCCTGGACACAGACACCGGATTTCACCTGCGATTCTACGAAAAGCTGGGCCGGTACGCTCGCTGCCTGCATGAAGGCGTGAGGAAGAAGGGCGGGGCTTCAGCGGAGAAGCCTCTGGTACGTTGTACAGACTTTTGCCGTTTCAAACAACCATCTCCTCCACTGCTTGTACGCCAAGCGATGGAGGAGATTGTTTTTATCGTTGGCAATATACATCGGCACGTGCTTCCCTTCTGGTTAATGGGTGCGGCTGGTACTGTGTATTTCTTCTTTTCCTTCGACGAAGCTGTCACGCATGGTGTAGTGATACGTGATGTCAGGTTCATCTTCGAACGTCACCCAGATCATGTAATCACTATGCGCAGGGAGTGGGCTCCGCTCCATCTCCCAATCTCTCTCCGGGTAGGTCTCTTCTAAGTGGTCGTCCAGCATCTCCATTCTTTCTGGAACCTCGATGTAGTGAATGGTGTACGGCCGTATCCCCCACATATAACTTCCGGCTGCCAGAACGAGAACGCAGAGAAGCACCGACGTGACGAGCAGCCCGGACTGATGTTTAGGGATCAACAGTGTAAGGAGAACGAGACCTGCCAGCACTCCAATGGTGAGGTAAGTGAAGGTATTCTCTATGTAATGACTATGTGGAGCGATATAATGCTCGTATGGAACGACGAGTGCAGCTGCAATGATGCCCAGAGTAATCATGAGTATTTTGATGAACCTGGAATGGCGAACGACCATGTGATCCCCCCGGATTTCCGCAGTAATGGGTTCTTGCTTGTGAAGTTAAATCTTTCCTTTACCATTACCTGTGATTTCACATCTAGAATGATATTATTCATGGATTGAAATAAATCCCCCTCAGTACTATACATTCAAGACGGAGGGAATTTATGTATATGTCTATTTTTTGGTTTGAATGGTCACTGTCGGATCTCTATCTGCAATCACTTCAACTATATCACTTTCGGTAACATACACATGATGGTACGCCTTTTTTTCTGGTGGCAGAAAGATTCCCACTGCCTCCCTGGTCCATGCCAATAAGGAAGAATCCTCCATTTTAAAGAAAGGCCAATAGTACTCTGTTACTCCTACTTCGTTAAGCTTGTCATCGGCAGTGCTTTTTATATCAAATCGCATGTGTTCAGGAGTTTGAACAACAGCATAGACATCCCCCTCAATTCCTTCCTCATTAGGAATTTCAGGCCGTTCATAATCAATCAAGTAAAAATAATCATTATCTTCCAAAACAATATGAAGCTCATGTCCTTGTACTATAGAGTACAGTTGCATTGCATCATATTCACCAAGCTTTCCAGAGATGCTTAATGTGTGATTCGGAATAGGATTCCAAAAAACTAACGGTATAATTTTAAACCCCTCCATTGAATGGCTTCTCGTATAAAATTATTTTTATTCGTACCTGATTTTATCCTTTTGTGCAGCTACAGATAATGTTGCATGGATAGCAGGATAGGTGCTCAGCGCTTATGTTTATTATCCAGCTGCTCTCGGCGCTTCTGCTCCGCCGAATCGAGTACTTCATGCTGCGTATATTCTTCCTGCGCTGATCCCGAGTACGGGTTCTGCTGCGGAGCGCCGAGCTTATGAAAGTGGCGGTGCTGGCGCAGGTACTGCAGGACGCAGGCCCCGCCGATGCTCAGCAGCAGATACACGCGCACGAGCGTCGCTTCCAGCAGGGCCGGATCAAACACTGCAATCCCCATGACAAGAATCAAAGCCGGGAGGGCGAGCCCATACTGCCATCGTGTCAGTCGTTGATGCATGGCTGTCTCCTTTATCAATTATGGTTGTAGAGCGCGGAAGAAAACCGTGGCCGATTCCGCGCGGGTGGCAGACGCCTTCGGCTGGAAGGCTCCGTTCGGATCACCCTCGATCAGTCCGGCTTCGGCGGCTTTAGCGACATCGGTTTCCGCCCAGGAAGCAATCTCGCTATTGTCGGTAAATGCCAGGTCCCCGGCAGCAAGCGTACTGCCGGTATCCCGTTCGACGGCACGTACAAGCATGGCGGCCATTTCTTCGCGGGTGATGGTGGCATTCGGCTGGAACGTGCGTCCGGTCGAGGTGGTCGACCCTTCGACGATACCGGCGCTGGACGCCGCATCAATGTAATCGGTGTACCATTGACCCCCTCCGACATCAGCAAAAGGCTGGTCTCCCGAAGCTTCTCCCTCGAGATCGAACGCTCGGGTGATAAGGGTCGCAAACTCCGCCCGGGTCACGTCTGCCTGCGGAGCGAAAGTGTCCGCGGAGCGCCCGAGAATGACCCCGGCCCCGACCATCGCTCTGATTTCCAACTCTGCCCAGTGGCCGTTGATGTCGATAAACGTAGATCCGGCAAGCGGTGACTGGACGGCGGCGCTTCCGCCGCCGCGGCGGATTTCTTCTGCGGCCGGGCGGACGAGGCCGTTATCCAGAAATTCAATACCGGTCACCGCGCCGATGCCCTGTTCCGCTTTCCTTGAGTCAAAGCGATGCCCTCTCGCTTCCCAGTCGTCTTTCATCGCATCGAATTCGCTGTTCCAATATTCCTGCTCGATATCCGTCTTGCTGTTGAAGCGGTTCCGCTGGCTGACGCGCGGCTCCCGGATCGCTTCCGGCAGGGTGAGGTCGAAATCGACGTAGCTCATGAGGAGCTGGGTGACGGTCGTCAGGATCGTTCCGCTTCCCGGAGCCCCGACGGTAAGCGCAGGTTCCCCGTCTTTCATCAAGAGCGTCGGAGCCATGCTGCTTAAGGTTCGCATGCCGCCGCGCGGATCATTCGGGCTCGTCCTTGGTGCATTCGCCGTACGCGTATACATCGCATTGTTCAGGAGGAAGCCCGCGTCCGGCACGACGATGCCGCTGCCGCCGATAGAGACGATGGTCGTCGTGTAGCCGACCACGTTGCCGTCTTCGTCCGCGGTGGACAGGTGAATCGTGGATTCATCTGCATCCAGCGCCTGCTCTTCGGCCTCTCGTTCGCGCTGCGCGTCTTCTTCCTGCTGCTGTGCCTCTGCCGTGTCCGCCTCTGGTTCCGTCACGCTCTGGATCGAGGCGTCGGCGTCACTGGTACCGATAGAACCGGATGCTGATTCGACGCTCATCTCGTTAAACCGGAATTCCTGGCTGTTCTGTCCGCTGAAATGAATGCCGCTGAACAGCATATTGCCTTTGTCATACGGCACTTGTTCCGACTCTGAGAGCGTGTGCGTGCCAGTCCAGGCAGCCGGCTCCGGCTCCCCATTTTCCCAGATGCGGAAAGCGAGTTGATCACCGTCGACGGTGAAGCGGAGCTGCTGCGTATCGGAGGTGACGGCCTGATTGATGGTAGTTGGCCGTGAAAAATCACCGTCATCGGCAAGAACAAAAGAAGCATTCCCGCTGCCAGTGTTGATCTCCAGCCCGTAGCCATTCTCCGGTATTGAACTGCCGGACTGCCAGACGTCCGCCTGCAGCCAGAAGCGCAGCCGCTGGTCATCGGTACTGTTGCTGAACTGGAACGAAGTCGTGAGTGATGGATCGGCCACCGGATCCATCGTCGCTGCCGCTCGGCCGTAGGAGGTACTCCGGTCTCCTCTCGGCGGATTCAACGAGAAGACGCCCTGGTTGTTCTCAATAGTGAACGAGGCGTCATCCGGGCTGCTCGCGGCTCCGCCATCCAGTCGATGAAACGCCGAGCGGTCCCATTCTCCGCCGTCTTCTCCAGAAAAATCGGTGGCGAAGGTTCGTGGTGACTCTGTGCCCGGCTGGAGGGACGGATTGGCTTCGTAGCGCGCCGGATCGCCGTAGGCGGCGTAGCCGATCGTCGCTGCTTCCGGATCGATGTGCCGGCGGCGCTCTTCGGCAAAGCCGTCGGAGAGGAGCCCGTTGATAGGAACGTCGGTGAAGGCGGGATCCCCGATATACTCGTCCCGATCGGCAAAGGCCAGGCGGGAAGCCTCGAGGAACGTATGATAGCCGTCGGTTTTCGACGCGCCGATGTCCACGCCTTCCATCATGTTGAGCGTCTGGCCGATCGTGATGCCACCACTCGAGGGAGGCGCGGCGCCATAGAGCTCATAGTCCCGGTAGGTCGATGACAGAGCCGGACGAGTGCTGGTCTCGTAGCTGCGCATGTCTTCCATCGTCACCGAGCCTTCCAGCATGCCGATGGACGTCTCCCAATCCTCATCGACGGCTTCATAATCAGGCTGATTGACGAGAGGCGGGTTGGCAGCCGTGTCGACGACCGCTTCAGCGAGCGCCCCTTCATAAAACGCAGCAGCCCCTTCGTCGCCGAGCTCCCGGTAAACCGCTGCGAGGTCGGGGTTTTGCACCGTGTCGCCGGCTTCTGGCAGTTCTCCGTTTTCATTGAAGTAAAGATCCTCGGTCGAGGCAAACAGGCGGAACCGATCCTCGTTTTCGCGCAGTTCCCGCACGTAGTTATCATCGACGGCAAACCCTTCTTCCGCCAGCGCCGCTGCCGGCTCAAGCACGTCGGCGAGCGGCATCGTGCCGTATTCGTCCAGGGCGGTTTCCCAGTTTTTCACCGTGCCGGGCACAGCAAAAGAGGCGCCGCTGCTGATGCGGGCGGCAGAAGGATAAACGAGGCCGTCCGCCGGATTGCGGAAGGTCGTTTCATCAAAGGCGGAAGCCGCCTGCGAGCGGCTGTCGATGACAATTGGTTCGTCTTCCCCTTCCATATGTACCAGCATCATCCCGCCGCCGCCGATCCCGCCGGAAAACGGACGAGTCACGCCCTGCGCGGCCGCGGTGGCGACTGCGGCATCGACCGCGTTGCCCCCTTGATCGAGGATGTCCATCCCGATCTGCGTCGCCTCCGGGTCTTCGGACGACACGGCGCCCCCAAGGCCGGTTACCGAGGCGTTCTGGTCTTTCGTGGACTGAGCGGACACGTCTGCCGGCAGAACAGTAGTGGCTAACAGAAGCGCGGTGAGCCCTCCTGCATACAAGCGGTGCGGTATGGTCATTTTTTCGTTCCTCCTCGTATGTATGACAGAAACTTCCTCCAGTGTAGCAGGAAAGACAAAGGCACCGCCATCCTATGGGAAAAACGGTGCTAAAAGTCCCTGCGGCATGCAGGAGGGAAGAGGAAGAGGAAGCTTCGTCAGCGCTGCGCTGCTTCCGCTGCCATGGCCGCTTTGATTTCGTCCACGGTTTCAATCTCGAATCCGGCATCCTGCAGCATGCGGATATCTGCGCTGTCTTCCTGACCGGCAGTCGTCAAGTAATCCCCGACGAACACCGAATTCGCAGCATACAGGCTGAGTGGCTGCAGGGACCGCAGATTCACTTCCCGGCCGCCGGAGACGCGGATTTCTTTCGTCGGGTTGATGAAGCGGAAGAGCGCCAGCACCTTCAGGCAGTAGAGCGGATCGAGCTCTTCGACGCCTTCCAGCGGCGTATCGTCAATGGCGTGCAGGAAGTTGACCGGAATCGAATCGGCATCCAGCGCCTTCAGGCTCTCGGCCATATCCACGACGTCCTGTCTCGTTTCTTTCATGCCCACGATCACGCCGGAACAGGGGGACATGGATGCTCCTTTCACCCGTTCCACGGTCTCGATACGATCGTCGTATGTATGCGAGGTCGTAATCTGGTCATGATGCCGCTCGGACGTGTTCACGTTATGGTTGTAGCGGTCGACCCCGGCCTCCTTGAGCCGTTCCGCCTGATCCGGTTTCAACAGACCGAGACAGGCACAGATTTTCATGCCATACGTGTCTTTGATCTCTTCTACCGCATCGACGACCTGCTCTAGCTCCCGGTTGGTCGGGCCGCGCCCGCTGGCAACGATACAGTAGGTCCCGACGTCGAGTTCATACGCCTTCTTGGCCCCTTCGAGCAGCTTGTTTTTGTCCATCATGCGGTATTCGTCAATCGGGGCAGTGGAAATCGAGGATTGCGCGCAGTAGCCGCAGTTTTCCGGACAGAGCCCCGATTTCGCATTCATGATCATGTTCAGTTTCACTTTCCGTCCGTAATACGTTTTCCTTACTTGAAAGGCTGCATGCATCAGCATGAGAATGTCCTCATCCGGACAGTCGAGCACACGGTGAGCCTCCTTCGACGTCAGCCTTTCACCAGCCATCGCTTTATCGGCCAGCCGCATCCATGTTTCCATCGTATCCCTCCATGATAAAATTCAAGCTGCCCTTAGACAACTTGAGTTAACCTTATATGTTAAATGGTTAACAATCAAGGGGGATTGTACAAAATCAGGGGTCCTCATCGTCGATCGGCGGCATCGAGCCGCAGCAGTTTGTAGCTCGTATAAGTAATAACCGCGGCAATGAGGCCGATCAGGAGGAGTCGGTTGATGCCGGTGATCCCGAAGTAGGTCAGCAGAAGAGAGCTCCCAGCCACCACCACCCCAATCACCACATAGAAAATCACGTCTCGTTTCATCCATTCGTCCTCCTCCAGAATCCCAAATACTTCCTATAGTGTAACAGGTGGAAGCCTCGCTGCGCGAGAAAAGGAGGTCTCCGATAAGAACATACGATTCCCTTTTCCTCCCTCCTACAGTAGAATGGGGGGAGACACAGGCAGCAGAAGGAGAGGGTGAGAGGATTGAAATTATTTCATACAGCCGACTGGCATCTCGGCAAGCTCGTGCAGGGCGTGTATATGACCGAAGACCAGGCCTACATCCTGGATCAGTTTCTCGAGGCGGTGAAAGCAGAGGCGCCGGACGCGGTCATCATTGCAGGCGACCTTTACGATCGGGCGGTGCCGCCGACAGAGGCGGTGACACTGTTGAATCAAGTGCTGGAGACGATCGTGCTGGAGCTGGAGACGCCGGTGATCGCCGTTGCCGGCAACCACGACAGCCCGAGCCGGCTTCATTTCGCGAGCGGCATCATGGAGTCGAAGGGCTACTTCGTCACTGGCCAGGTGTCGCCAACCCCAAGGCCGGTGCAGCTCCACGATGAGCACGGCGCGGTGCACTTTCATGTTCTGCCGTACGCCGACCCGAGCCAGATCCGCCAGCTGACCGGAGATGACACGATCCGCACCCATAACGAGGCAGCCCGCAAAATGACGAACCTCATGCAGGAGCAGATGGACCCGTCCGCCCGTCACGTGTTCGTCGGGCATCTGTTCGTCACCCCGCACGGCGAAGCCGAAGAGAACACGAGCGATTCGGAGCGGCCGCTCTCCATTGGCGGAGCCGAGCACGTCTCCGCCGAGCATTTTGCGCCGTTTCACTATACGGCGCTCGGCCACCTGCATCAGGCTCACTATATCGGAAACGAGACGATCCGCTACGCCGGGTCCCCGTTGAAATATTCTTCTTCGGAAGAAAACCACAACAAAGGCTTTTTCGTCGTAGAGCTGGATGCTGACGGAACGGTGACTGTCGAGAAACGGCTGTTGACGCCGAGACGCGACATCCGTGTCATCCGCGGCACGATGAACGAACTCCTCGAGCTTCCGGCGAGCGACGATTACGTGTTCGTCCGGCTCACCGACGACACTCCAGTGCTCTCCCCGATGGAGAAAATCCGTTCGGTCTTCCCGAATGCGATGCACGTGCAGCGGGAGGTCATGGACACTGCCGGCCTGCACCAGCCGGCGACGAGAGCGGAACGGGCGGAAATGGACAGGTTGACGCTTTTCCGTGCTTTTTATGAAGAAGTGAAAGGAGAAGCGTTGTCGGAGGACGCCGAAGCGGTGTTCCGGGATGTGCTTGACGAATTTGAACAGGAGGAGCGGAGCCGATGAAGCCGATTACACTGACGATGACCGCTTTCGGTCCATACAAAGACAAAGAAGTGATCGATTTTTCCAAGCTGGAAGGCCACCGGCTGTTCGTCGTCTCCGGCAAAACCGGCGCCGGCAAGACGACGCTCTTTGACGGGATCTGCTTCGCGCTGTTCGGCAGTGCCAGCGGGGAAGACCGCGGCGAGCCGCGTATGATGCGGAGCCAGTTCGCGCCGGATGACATGCATACCGGCGTGGAGTTTATTTTCGAGCTGCACGGCAGGCGCTACCGGGTGCTGCGGCAGATGTCCCACGTGAAACAAGGCAACAAGAGCGCGACCGGGGAAAAATACGAGTTCTATGAACAGCGGGAAGACAGCGAGGTCCCGGTTGTCGACCGGCAGATCGTGAGCGAGATCAACGAGAAGGTGAAGCAGCTCATCGGTCTGACGGAAGACCAGTTCAAGCAGATCGTCATGCTGCCGCAGGGCGAATTCCGCAAACTGCTCACATCCGAAACAGACAACAAAGAGGCAATTCTCCGGAAGATTTTCAAAACGCAGCCGTACCAGTGGTTTTCCCAGCGGATGAAGGAGAAGCGGGACGAAGCGGCAGGCGAGCACAAGCTGCTGGAAGGGCATCTGGATCAGCAGATCAGCCACGTTCGTGAAGCCGTCCCCGATCGGGAAGCATCGGCGCTGACCTACGTGTTCCAGCAGGAAGCCTACCGCCCGGTGCAGGTCGCTGACGCGCTCGAGCAGGAAGGGCAGTACTATGAGCAGGCAGCCGAGGAGCGGCGCGGAGCGTTGAATCAGGCAAAAGAAACGTATGAAAAGAAGTACGAGGCGTATCACGAAGCGAAACAGCTTCAGCAGCAGTTCGATCAGCTCCGCCAGAAAGAAGCCGAAGCCCGCAGGCTGGAAGAGCAAAAGCCGGCGATGGACGAGAAGCAGAAGCAGCTCACCGATGCCGGGCAGGCCGCCTCCATCGAGGTGTTTGACCAGTACCGCCGGGACGCAGTCCAGGTGGAGCAGGAGAAAACCGCCGCCGCGGCAGAAGCGGAGAAACGGAAAGAACAGGCTGCCATTCGCCGGGAGCGGGCGGAGAAGGTGCACGCCGCCGAGCAGGGGAAACAACCGAAACGCGATCAGACGACTGAAGCGCTGCGCCGGCTGGAGGAACTGCTGCCTATCGCAGCGCAGGCGGAAAAAGGCCGGAAGGAGCTGGCTGCGAAGAAGAAGGAGATCAGTCAACAGGAGAAGCGCCTGCAGCAGGCAAAAGAAGAAGCCGCCAAGCTTCAGGAGAGCACGAATGGCCTGCGTCAGGAGATCCGCGGACTGGAACAGGAGACGGAGACCCTTCCAGCAGAACGAGAGGCGCTGCGGGAAATGTCCGAGACGGGGAAGACGTTCCGTCAGTACATGGAGCGGGCGAAAGGGGACGACACCCTGCGTACCGAGCTGAAGATGAAAGAGGAGAAGGGGCAGCAAGAGAAGGCGTCGTTCGAAGCGATGGAGCAGGCGTGGATTCAGGGACGCGCCGCGGTTCTCGCCGGCCACCTCCACGACGGAGAAGCTTGCCCGGTGTGCGGGAGCACCGAGCATCCGGATAAAGCGGAGAACGCAGCGAACGTCCCGGAGGAGGAAGCACTGGAAGAGGCGCGAACCCGCTGGCAGCAGGCGCAGCAGGAAGCGGTGCGCGCCGAGGCGGAACTGCAGGCAAAAGCCGAAGAGACAGCCCGCCTGCGCGGGGAGCTCACGGACTATTCCTTTACGACACTGGAGGAAGCGGGCAGCCTCTTTCAAACCCTGTTAGCCGAAGCGAAAGAAAAACAGGAAACCGTCCGCCGGCTGGAAAAAGCGGCTGAGGACTTGAAAGCGAAACGTAAGCAGCTGGAGCAGCAGGAAGAGGCAGTGACCGGTGTCCAAGAGAAGCAGGAGGAGACGTCCGCGACGCTCCAGCAGCTGCAGCTGGACTATGCGGCGGCGGAATCCACCTTCAACGAGCAGCAGCGCCGTCTTCCGGAAGACCTTCAGACGGAAGAAGCACTGCAGAGCGCCGTAGAAGGGAAGAAGCAGCAGAAACAGGAGCTCGATGAGGCATGGGAGGCAGCACAGAAAGAATACAGCAGCACCGCGCAGGAAGAAGCCGGTCAGGAGAGCGCGCAGCAGGCGGCGGCCGCCCAGCTTGCGGAGAGCCGGGAGAAGCGGAAGCAGGCAGAAGAGCGGTTCGCCGAAGCCGTCACCCGCGCCGGCTTCTCCTCAGAAGCAGCTTATCAAGCCGCCGTGCTGCCGGAAGAAGCACGGCACCGGCTCAAAGAGGAACTCGATACGTATGCCTCGACCCGCGCCGCCGTGCAGCAGCAGGTGACCGATCTGCAGCAAGCACTGGCAGGGAAGCAGCCGGTCGACCTCGAGGCGATGAGTGGGGAACTGACGAAGCTGGAGCAGCAGGTCGAAGAAGCACGGCAGCGGCTCACCGAAGCCGAGACGCTCGGAAAGACGATTCGTGACGCGCGCGGGCGCATGACGCAGATGATCGGGGAGCTCGAGGAAAAGGAGAAGCGCGTCGGTGTCCTCGCCGACCTGCATGACATGGTGCGCGGCCAGAACAGCAGCAAAATCTCCTTCGAGCGCTACGTACAGATCGAATTTCTCGAACAGATCATCGCCGCGGCGAACGAGCGGCTGCACCGGATCACGAACGGCCAGTTCCACCTCGTCCGCAGCGATCGTCAGGAAAGCCGAGGCAAGCAGAGCGGGCTTAGTCTCGACGTCTATGACGCCTACACCGGCCAGAACCGCGACGTGAAGACCCTCTCCGGGGGCGAGAAATTCAACGCCTCGCTCAGCATGGCACTCGGCATGTCGGATGTCATCCAGAGCTATCAGGGCGGGATCACGATCGATACGATGTTCATCGACGAAGGCTTCGGCTCCTTGGACGAAGAATCGCTGCATAAAGTGATCGACACGTTGATCGACCTGCAGCAGTCCGGCCGATTGATCGGCGTCATCTCCCACGTCCAGGAGATGAAGAACGTCTTCCCGGCGACGCTCGAAGTGAACAAGACGCCGGAAGGCCACAGCGAAACCCGGTTTGTCATTAAGTAACAGAGGAGGGGTCCGATGAGAATCGAACACGCTGCCGTCTGGGTTCATGACCTGGAGGCGGTCCGCCGCTTCTACGAGACGTATTTCCACGCCGAAGCCGGCGCAAAGTATGCTAACGAAGCGAAACAATTTGAATCCTATTTCCTCACGTTCGACGGCGGTGCCCGGCTGGAAATCATGCGCCGTGCGGATATCGACCAGAAAGGCCGGGAAGACACTGCCGGCTGGGCGCATATCGCCATATCGCTCGGCAGTCAGGAAGCCGTGGATACGCTGACAGCCGAGATCGAACACGCCGGGTACCCGCTCCGGAGCGGTCCGCGGACGACCGGCGACGGCTATTATGAGAGCGTCATCGAAGACCCGGAAGGAAACGTGATCGAGCTGACAATCTGATTTCTGCTGGCGGAAGGGGCCCGGTCATGAGATAGTAAGAGGAAGATACGGAAGGAGGAACCTCGATGAAAATTAAATCTCTGCGCGACTATGCTGCATTCAGTGAAAAAACGTTCAAAAAGCAGGTGCTCTCGAAAAATGAAGAAACCGTCGTGTTCCGATTGAACTTCCTGCCGGGCCAGGTGCTGCCACAACACAACCATCCTGGGGCCAGGGTGTATCTGCTCGTGCTGGAAGGGACCGGGATGATGCAGCTCGATGAACAGCAGCAGCAGCTGACCGAGGACGACGTGGTTGATTTTGATGGGAATGCGCTGTTCGGCTTCACGAATACCGGCACGGGGAAAGCGAGCCTCTATGTCGTGCTGACGAAAATGCCGGAACAAGCGTACGCCGAAGAGATATAGCCCAACCCTCAAGCCGCCAGCGCCTTAGGTATCCAAGCATCTGCATGGCCGTATGCCACTCTTGAAAAGAGCATGGCATACGGCTTTTCGTTGTGGGATGATTCTCATCGAGGGAGACGGCGTCGCGTGCTGCGCGCTTCTATTCTGCCCGCACGCGCACCGTCGGAAAAGCATGCCTTCGCCGAGAAGGAAGTACTAGAAGGCAAGCCGCATAGAGCGCGTCCGTCTGCCCTCCGTGCGTATGCTTCGTCCCGGGTGGGCATGCCAGCTCCCGCCTCCTGCTTTCCTTCCAAATATGCGGATGTTCTTCTATCGAAACCCCGTCGTGTCGGCTACAATAAAAAAGGAGGAGACAGACGTCCATGATAAGACCCGACTGCCAGCACTTTCTTGCTTAATGAGGAAAAAAGTGGTTTGTATTCGTGTGTGAAAAGGAATGTGTTTCCTTGCTCGAAGAAAGACGTTTCGAGGGAGAAAAGCTGGATTCCCGGGCGAAAAGCAGGACGGGAGAAGCAAGGGAGGACCAATATGCGATTTACGGGTGTGATTTTGATCATGGTGGCTGCAGTCGGCTGGGGGCTCAGCGGCGGCATCGGCGATATCCTCATGAACCGGGGATGGGATCCGATTGTCATTTCATTTTACCGGGGGCTGGTCGGTCTGTTTTTCTTTTTCATTTGGTTTCTGGCCACGCCGTTTCCGGATGTGAAGCCGATGGCAAGGCTGTATGTATGGTCGGCGCTCGCCGGTTTGGGTGTTGCGGGGAACTTCAGCTTTTATTACTTCAGCATCCAGGCCTCGAGTGTCGCGATCGCAGCTACGCTGATGTACACGGCACCGATTTTCGTTCTGCTGCTGTCGTTTGCCTTGAAGCTGGAGCGTTCCACCTGGTTCAAGTGGGGATGTATTACGAGTGTGATGATCGGCATCGTGCTGCTCACCGGCGCGTATAACCCTGCTTCGATTGCCGTCAGCGGCATCGGTATCGCAGCCGGATTGGCTGCCGGATTGAGCTATACGCTCTTCATCTTCGGGTTCAAAAATGCCTCCCCCCTCGGCAAGCCGCAGACAGCGCTGACCGTGGCGTTTGCGACGTTCTGCATCGTGCTGTTCGCCCTCGGTGACCACGGGCAGATGGCAGCGGTGCTCACGTCCGATGATCTCCCGATTTTCGTGCTGCTCGGTGTTGTCGGAGCCGGCATTTCGTTCATCTTCTATATTTACGGAATCCGGCTGACAACGCCGACGATTGCTGCGATGGTAGCCATGGTCGAACCCGTGACCGCGTCGCTGTTCGGTGTGCTGCTCGGGGATGTCCTCTCGCTGATCCAGGTGCTCGGGATGGCTGTGATTCTCCTCACCGTCGTCGCGCTCAGCACCCGGCGTGAAATCCCTGCCCCTGCCGAAGCACCCGCTCCAGAAGACATGGAATACGATGCCACCTTTGAAGAAGAGCAGTAGCGTGGCGTCTCCGGCCGTGTGATTGGAACAGAAACAGGATCCCTGCGCCGCCGGGATCCTGTTTTTTACAGTTCTTTTTCTTCAAAACGTTCCAAGTCGTCGTTGTGGCCGATGACGAGCAGGATATTCTCCTCTCTGATAGCCTCGTCCGGCCGTGGCGAGATAGTCATGCTCTCCCCGTCTTTGATGGCGATAAGCGTAATGCCATAGCGGGCGCGCAATTCGAGTGAGGCGAGCGTCTCGCCGTCGATTTTCGATGTCGCCAGCAGTTCCACCATGCTGTAGTCGTCGGAGAGATCGATGTAGTCGATGACGCGGTCCGACACGATGTTGTGGGCAATGCGTTTCCCCATATCGAACTCGGGATGGACGACAACATCGGCCCCAATTTTATCAAGCACTTTTTGGTGATAGCTGTTCTGTGCTTTCGCCCACACCTTCGCCACGCCCTCTTCCTTCAGCAGCAGGGTCGTCAGAATGCTCGCCTGGATGTTGTCTCCAATGGCAACGACGACATCTTCAAAATTGCGGATACCGATGCTGTGCAGCTGTTTTTCGTCGGTACTGTCCAGACGGGCCGCATACGTACAGTAGCCTTTGTATTTGTCCACTTTCTCCGGATCGATGTCGATCGCCATCACTTCATGCCCCATGCGGTGCAGCTCCCGGCACACACTCCCGCCGAAACGGCCGAGGCCGATCACTGCGTATTGTCGTTTATGGTGATTCTTCTTTTTCGATCCCAACGCGAATCCCCCCTCTCTTCTTCTGCAGGCCGTTGTTTCAGCAAGCGTTCGTGATCAACGGTATAGCTTGAACGTACGCCTGGCGCCAAAGAAAGTCAATCGGATTGTATTTTTTGCCATCGATCTGTTTACTTTCAACGGTGGTGCGGCTACACTAACGAGAAGACAGCTGGAAAAAGGCTTCCTGTTTTACCAGCCGTGGCTGTTTCCATAGGAGGGATAAGGATGGACGACATTTTACGTGACATTCCAGACAGCTTTGATACCGAGCGGCTGCTGATACGGATGCCGATGCAGGGAGACGGTCGCACGGTCTGGGAGGCGAAGCAGGCATCCAAAGCAAGCCTGGCCGAGTCGCTGCCGAACATTCCGTTGGATGACACCGTGGAAGAAAGCGAGGCAGAGGTGCGCCGGGCGTCGCTCCGGTATCAGGAACGGAGTGATTTCCGCCTCTTCCTCTTCCGCAAAGAGGACGGGGTATTCATCGGTTCGAGCGGACTGCACCGCGTGGACTGGGACGTACCGAAGGTCGAAATCGGTTACTGGATCGACGAGCGCTACAGCGGCAACGGCTATATGACCGAGGCTGTCGCCGGCGTGACCGCGTTTGCCGAGGAGGCGTTCGGTGCGAAACGGATCGAAATCCGCTGCGACCCATTGGACGCGAAAGGAGAAAAGATGTACGATAAAAATAAAGATAAGTCGTTCCTAACCATCGTATATCCATTAAGAATGCTTGGCTCCTACGGAAGCGCTTCAAACATTGATGCCTAGGTTTAAGAGAATGGAAGGAGAGGATAACAATGGGTAGAGCAGTTGTCGTAAAGAAATTAAAAAGACCAATCATGGTTGTTCCCGGCATCAAACGCCTTGAATACGACGACGAGTTTCATCAAATGGTATTGGAACAACAGAAAAAGATAGATGAAGAAAAACGAGAAAAACAAGCAAAAGAAGATAAAAAAGATTCCAATTAACATTACCGAAGTGCCGTTCATCGGCACTTTTTATTTTTAATGGTATCCTGTAAACAATAAACCAGATAAGCAATTTATCACAATTAAGGGAGGGCAACACTCCACAAATATGATTGACCAATTTCCATACAGATATGACACTTTCAATAGGCTACCCTATTTTATTGAAGGTGAGGAGATTGGAGTGAGCAGATTCATGAAATATGCAGAAGTTCTAAAGCTGTAAAATCGATGTTTTCAATTAATACCATTGCTAAGAAATTGAAGATGTCGAGAAATACGGTGAAGAAGTATATAGCCATGGAGCCGGAGGAGTTCTAAGATTTCCTTGTTCGCCTCCGTATATGTTCCTAAATGTTGGATTATTTTAAAGAGAAGGAGCAGACAGACCATGCAATCGATGTAGTGGAGACGACCTACGAAGACGGCTTCTTTCAGCTGGAAGGAACGACGTCTGTTAGAGTTGGATCCGCAGGCAGCCGAAAAGGCCGACGCTGCATTGATAGAAGCCGCGGAACACATCAGCCGCTACGAAGCGAATGTAGATTTTCTGGAGTACTAGCATGTGCAGGAAAGACTCCTCGGTACCAGCACGATCTTTGCTATCACGGCGTTACGCATGGCATCCTCGAAGGTAGGAGCACTGTAACGAGGAGGATCAACCATGGAAGAGTCGAAGCAGACGAATCTGGAGCGTATCATCAAAGAGCGAAGGACAATACGCAGAAATTATAAAGAGGAAGAAGTAGCGGCAGAGGACGTCCTCGAGCTGCTCGATACGGCCGTCTGGGCGCCGAATCACCGGAGGAGGGAGCCGTGGCGGTTTCTCTTCATCCCGCCGGAGCGGAGAGAAACGTTCGCCGATACGATGGCGGAGATCGTAGAAGGCGATGATGAGTCACGCCGGCTCCACTTCATGAAGCCGTCCGCGTATTTGGTCGTCATCATGACAGAGGGGCCGACCGTGAAGCAGTGGGAAGAAAATGTCGGCGCTGTCTGTGCGCTCATTCAAAACTTTCAGCTGCTCGCCTGGGAAAGAAAGCTCGGCGTCTGCTGGAAAACCGATGCGTACCTGCGGGAAGAAGCGGTGCGGGAGTTTCTCGATATCGAGTCGCACGAAAAAATTGTCGGCCTGCTTCACCTCGGCTACGTCGATGAGGACCACATCCCGGATCAAGGGTACCGGGACGACCCGCGCAGCCGTTGGACGACGTTTTAGCAGCCGGCGCAGCATCCCGGTAAAAGACATTAGGAACGCCCCTGGAAGTGGATACTCTCCAGGGGCGTTCATGATTCAGTTGCAGGCAGGCACGAGTGTGGGTCGGGGATCAGAAACCTTCAGAGAAGCCGGCATGAGGATTTCGAGGGTAGGGGACCGTGCCGCACTGGTCATCTGAACAAACGTCCGCTTCCAAGTAGGGCACATCTTCCGAATCGTAAGGATATTCCCCCACTTGATCTTCTGTGGAAGAGAAGGATTGATACCCCATCATCCAGTTTGCCTCCTGCTCGAATTGGTCGATTTCGATCGGATCTTCAATATGAAAATCATCCACCGTAAACGTCGGAGACCAGGCTGCGGTCATCCGGGCATGTTGATAATGGCGGTCCTCGATCCATAGGGTGAAGATATCTTCTCCGTTCCAGGAGTGCATGTTGTCTTCTGTCACCTGGCTGACCTCCATGCCGATAATGGCATCCCCGTGACCGATCGCCCCGCCGAGAAAGTAGCGGTCTTCTTCATCTACGGCGTGAAAAAGGAGGAAGCGATGTCCTTCTGCCGAAGCTTCGTCAATTTCTTCGAAGGAAGCAAGGTCCAATGTGTCCTCCATCAATGACTCGATTTGAGTCATTTCATAAGAAGCCGTATCGGCTCTGGACAAGGAATAAACGAGAGACGTCCCACCCTCTGTGATCGACTCTTCGGATGCCAGGTTGAGGGATACATCCATCGCTGTATAATGCTCTTCCTGTACAACCAAAGAAGCGAATAAGAACGTTATTCCAGCGAACAGTAGGATCGCTGCAGCAGAAAGGAGGGGAGCCCGCCATTTCTGCTTTTTTTGGATCCTCATATCAGAATCTCCTCCTTGTTTGATGTTATGAAGCAGACGCTTTTTTTGTTCGGAGGTCATGGTGTGTTTCGGTAAGGAACGAAGAATCCGGGAAACATCCTTGTTATTCATGCTGTTCACCTCCAGGATGAGTGTTCATGGCTTGTCGCAGCTTCTTCAGTCCGCGGTGGAAGTTTACATACACGGCTGTCTTCGTCATTCCTAAAACATCTGCTGTTTCTTCGGTACTCAACTCGGAGATGCCACGAAGCAGCACAATCTCCTGCTGGCGTTTAGGAAGGGTGTAGATCTGTGCGACGATATCTTGATACGTCTCTTTTTCAACAGATACATCTTCTGCACTATCCGCCGCTGCTGTTACTTGTTCGATCGCAGCCTGATCGAGAATAGCGGGCTCCTTCTTTTTGAACCGATCTTTGGCCGCATTACGGGCAATCGAAAACAGCCACGTTTTGACCGAACTATGCCGGTTGAAACGTTGATGGTTCTTCCATGCGCGAAGGAAGGTCTCCTGCACAAGATCATCCACGTCCGCATGACCTGTATAGTAAATCAAGTACTGATAGATATCATCGCCGTAAGCATGAAACCACTGTTCCACCTCTTCCATAAGCATGTCCTCCCTCCATCTGCCTCTGCTTATTAGACGAATGGCCTTTTCCTATCTTACATCCTTTCCAACATTTCCAGAAAAATTTCTAAAACGGGCGCCGGGTTCCCCGTTGATGTTGAAGTAGGGGACAGCTTCCTGTATCCCTCGTTGCATGGACCTAATCCAACCAGACAACGTCGACTTGTCCATTCGTGCCCAAATCCCGTCTGCCGGCCAGCACTAAAAAAGCTGCCTCGGTCTAAATAGACCATCGAGGCAGCTTCTGCGAAACAGATGCGGATAAACAAGCATGGAAGTGGTGGTGCTGAATCACGTTCGGGTGTTCCGCGGTTCAGAAAAGAGAGGCGCAGGATCCGTGGGCACGCTCCTGTTTTATCGGCGCCTTCATCGGGCCGGCTTGGAAAGAAAGTGTCCGATTCCGAGCAGAAAGCCGGTCAGGAACAGCGTTAAGCCGAAGATGCCGAGCAGCAGATGATCCGCGAGAAACACGAAGCCGAACCCGCCGATCATGAGCAGGTGAGCGAAGGCGAGCACCTCAAGTGTACTTTTGTTATGTATCATCGGTCGTGTCACGAATGTCAAGCCTACGCTAAGGATCAGCGCAAGGATGAAAAAGCCGGAATCGACTCCCATCATGGTATCTTCCTCCAGTATGTCATCCCGCAGGATGGGTTGTTTGATTCACTGCTTTGAACATTACAGCTTTTATTAGGCGGCAGAATTCGGCTTCTCTGCCAGTGAGAAGAGGATCGCTTCACGTTTGGAGCGGCCTTCGACCACGTTCAAGGTAGCAAAGAAGAAGAACGTCAGCACGACAATGCCGGAGATAACGCCGATCGCAGGATGGATGATTCCCATCACGAGGCCGACATGGTACGTCAAAAAGGCAGCCGTACAAATCGAAAGCAGGATAAAAAAGAAGGCATAGCAGAGGTAGACGAGTTTGAACATGCCGTTAAATGGATCATGCAGATGGAGCCCGCGCCGGAGTGGAAAATCCATCATGCAGATCAAATATAAACTGATAGCAGAAACACCGGCAATCAATGTAAAATATTCGGTCAAGGTTGGCACCTCCTTCGGTTTTTCGGGTATCCTGTTATTGTAAACTATTTTCCATGATAGTACGATGGGAAATAGGAAAAAAAGGTATATGGAACATAAAAGAGTGCCTCCCGGAAACGAAAGGCACACGCCATACGTAAAATATGAGAACAAGACAGAAAAAGCAGAGGCAGGTGAAGCATCGTGCACCGGATTTTGGTTAGTATGATTGCAGCACTTCTTTTGTTCACGCTGATCTCGGCGGTATTCTTCGAGGAGCACTGGTCCTCTTTCTTGTTTTTGTTGGCCGGACTTATATTCTTTTATTCTATCCCGGGTTTGATTCTCGTCGAATGGCTGAGCAGCTTCCTCGTCCGCTATCACACTCTGTGGAAGCTGGCTCTCTTCCTCGCTGCAGCCGGGATCTACGTCGTCCTTTTCAATGACTTCATGAGCATTGCTTTGTCGCTCGCGTTGTTAACGTTTTTCGTGGATTGGCTGCTGCGGATCAAAGAAGCAAAAGAAGAGAAAGCAGCAGCAGCCTGACGAAAGGCTGTCGGAAAAAGAAGGAAGGGGTTCGTGCTCGTGATGAACCTCGTGATCACCCGCCTCGTTTTCGAAACACTGCTTCCTACCGTACGACATTGAAGGGACGCTGGTAACTTTTTTAGGATAGGAATGTATAAGTTTTCATACAGGGGGACGGCGGCTCCATGCGCTGCACGGGAAGAAATAAAAACGTCTTCTTCCCTCAAAAGGATTGCAGCGCTTCCGCACGCCGTTTCGACCAAAAGGCGCTTTGCGCTTTTGTTCGCGGGTTATGCCGTTATTCTTTCGGCATGGTGAAGGTGACGCCGCTGCCGTTCTGCTGTTCCAGTGTCGTGTACAGCTCCTGCAGGACGGCAAGGGCTCTGTCCTTGGATTCATATTTGCCGATGAACTTGCTCCATTCGCCGACAAAGCCTCTGCGTATCACTCCCTCCAGATGCCTTCCTTTCACCGTCACCTCGCGTACCTGCATCAAGCTCTCTCCATTCTGTGTACGGATCCAGACCATCCTATCCCTCCTATGCTGTGGGAATACCCCTGTTGTCCACTGAGATCCTGGCTGCTCCGGCGAATCAGCCTGGCCCGGAGAACCGCTTCCAGCTTGCGGTGAGCAGCGAAGCCAGTCCAGCCACCGTGAAGATTCCGCCGGCAATCAGAAAGCTGAACGTATGATGCTGCACGCGTGCGAGGAATTTCTCCGTCTCCGCGGAGCCTCGTTGCTGCAGCCAGTCGTTGGCCATCGACGAACCGAAAGCCGGACCCGAGAAGAGAAAGATCAATCCCGTGACGCTGAACACCGTTCCTACCGTGAGAAAAGCCGCAAAGACACTCGTTTTCATCGAAACCCTCTCCTCTTATGTAAAAATATTGGAATTTCCAGTCTACCATAAGCAGGAAAACGGCGAAACGACCTCTCCGTGTCCCTATCTGACAACGATAACATCGCACCATCTTTTGAACGTTGGCCTTCATTCGATGAGGAAACGCAAGAGGCAATTTTTTCAGGGAGGACACCATCTGCTGCTGTTTGTTTTCCCCGCCAGGGAGAGCGCAAGCAGTTCCATACAGACACCGTCATGCATCGCCGTTTCATACGTAGACGTACACAGCGTGCCTTTTCTACGTGAGGTATTCCGAGCGGTGTTCCCAGAGCAGTCGGCTGTACTGTTTTTTGTCCAGCAGTTCGAAAAACAGCAGCGCACGCTGGTAGCATTCACGGATCTCTTCCATCGGCGCCTCGAGTGCGCGCAGGCATTCACCGCGGTAATGATACAGCTGGCCGATCAGCGACATGTTTTCCTGCTCGACCGCGCGTGTCATGCCTTCCTCAATCGTTTCCAGCGCTTCGTTCCATCGCCCGGCATCATGCAGCGTTTTGGCTTTGTTGTAGAGGACGCGGATGTGAAAGACTGCCTGATTCACTTCGTAGGCAGGCGCTTCCGGAATGCTGTGCTGTGCGAGGATCTTATCGTAGTAGTACAGGCTTTGTTCGGTATTGTTGTCACTCCCGTACAGGTTCGCCAGCGAGTTCATCACCCGGATATGGATGTGATGCCGGCGCATCTCGATATCCTCTTCCTTCTCGAGCATCGCCCGGAGGGTAGAAATCGCTTCTCTTCTCGTAGAGAGGCCCTGGTGCACACGGCTGACTGCCTCGAACCAGTCCAGGTAATAGCCCATGGATGCCGTGACGTCGTGCGCTGCCCGGAAGGCGTCGATTTCTTTCAGAACGACGTCATGCCGCCTTTCCTGCGCCGCATGCTCCAGCTTGTCGGAGAAGGTGGCACGCTCTGGATGTCCGGGGTCGAGAAACACGTCCACCAAGTACCCGAGAGACAGATCCAGGCGCAGGGCGAGGTAGTACAACGTATCCACCCGGGGCAGCATGGTTCCTTTCTCTAGCTGCGACACCGCCCCCTGCGTACAGATACCCGCCGCGAGCTGTCTCTGGGACAGTCCTTTTTTCTTGCGTGAAGCGACAATAGCCGCTCCAAGTTGCTTGGACTCCATCATCATTCCTCCATCTGCATGCTTTCCTCTACTGTAGCACAGCTGGTGGAGCAGGAGGCAGCTGCGGTTTTCGATCTTCTTTTCTTTTACCTCACGTGTGCCGCCGGTGATTAGAATCCTAATATGTTTTTCCCTCCGTTTCGTTGTTCCGACAGGAGGCAGCTGGTATCGTCTTAGCATACAAGACAGTCGTCCGGCGGGGAGCAAGCGTCGGGCGGCTGCGGAACGGAGGGATGTCCATGAGGGGGAAGCAGTCCTCTTATTCTTTCATTAACGCGTACCTCCTTCGTTTTTCCGATTCCCTGCATGGGCTGTCGGAAGACGCGCGGCGCCGGATCGTCAAGCAGCAGCAGGAAGAGATGGAGGCGGCGCTGGAGCTTCAGCGTCAGGCCGGCAAACACGAGCAGGAAGCCGTTCGGGACGTCCTCCATGCGTATCCCTCGCCGAAACAGGCTGCCTATCAGCGCACGGCGGCGCTGTTCTACGGAGAGGGAAACGAGGCCCCGGGCAGTGCCGCCGGTGACAGCCACTAAGGAAGAAGACCGACCCCTTGTGAGGAAGCGGAGCGGTGTGCGTAAGCCGAGCAAGGACGTCCAAAGAAAACAGCAGAGCAGCACGAACGACGATCCCCCTTCGGAAGCCTCGCTCCCGGAGGGGGATTCTGCGTGGAACAGCGCTGGCAGAGGAAGAACCAAAGGGTGTACAATAAAGGAACATGCCCGCCGGCGCTTCAACTGAAGACGCCCCGGCAGACCTTCCCTGAGGGGCGCTGGTCAAGGGATTCACTACATTTGGTAAGGAGATCCGTCCATGAAGCAGAGACAACCATGGCTCGGCATGGCCTTTCTGGTCGCCGTCGGGTGCAGCAACGAAGCAGCAGAAACGGAAGAAACGGAAGAAACGGCCTCCTCGGAAGAAGCCGAGCAGACGATCAACGTAGGAGCTGCGGCTGATTTATATCATGCCTTCACCGTCCTCGGCGAAGAGGTCGAAGAGGAAACGGGGATCGGCGTGACCTTTTCCTTTGGTTCGACCGGCCAGATGACACACCAGATTGAGCAGGGGGCGTCCTACGACGTGTTTGCTGCGGCGCACGAATCGTATATTGACCGGCTGATCGACGCGGATGCGGTCGACGAAGCATCCAAGCAGCGCTATGCTGTCGGGCAGATCGGCATCATGCACGATGGAAACACGGCAGAGGCGCTGTCGGTGGAAGACCTTACCGGGGAAGACATCGAACGCATTGCCATCGCCAATCCGGAGCACGCGCCCTACGGGGAAGCTGCGCAGCAGGCGCTGGAAACGTGGGGCATTTGGGACGAGGTCGAAGACAAGCTCGTCTATGGTGAAAATATCCGGCAGACCCTGCAGTACACGGAATCGGGGAATGTCGATGCCGGCATCGTTGCGCTCGCGCTTTCCATCGAATCGGACCTTCTCTACGATCCGATCGATCCCGGTGATCACGAGCCGATTGTGCAGGCGCTGGCGGTTCCGTCGCGGAGCGAGCAGCCGGAAGCCGCGGCAGTGTTTATCGAGTACCTTTTTTCAGATGAAGGCCAGGACATCATGAACGACTATGGTTTCCGCCTTCCCGAGGAGTAAGGCATGCTGGAGTTAATCGGATTTCCCCTGTACCTCTCGTTGAAAGTCAGCGTCATCGCCACCGCTGCGGCCTTCGTAATCGGCATTTTGTTTGCCTGGCTCGTGACCGTTCATAAAAACAGATGGACCGAGCTTCTTTCCTTAATCCTGATGCTGCCGCTGGTGCTTCCGCCGACGGTCGTCGGCTACTACCTGCTGGTGACCCTCGGAACGAACAGCTGGTTCGGAGCGGCCCTCGAACGCATCACCGGTTCCTCGATCCTGTTCACCTGGCAGGCGGCCGTCATCGCCGCGTCGATTGCAGCGCTGCCGTTGATCATCCGGCCGATGCAGGCCGCTTTCGATTCCATTCATCCAGGGACCCTCGAAGCGGCGCAGCTGGACGGCGCCAATCAGTGGCAGATTTTCCGCAGGATCATGCTCCCCCTCTCCTACCGCGGGATCATGGCGGGCATTGTCCTCGGTTTCGCCAGAGCCATGGGCGAATTCGGTGCGACCATCATGGTGGCAGGCAATATTCCCGGGCAGACACAGACGCTGTCGATCGCGATCTATGACGCGGTGCAGGCGAACCGGATGGCCGATGCGAACATCATGGTGCTCGTCTTGAGTGTGACGACGATCGCCATCCTGCTCTTGGCTACGACCGTCTTCAAAGCGAAATAAGGCAGAGGACGCTCGGCTAGGGATGGGAAGCTCCGAAGCGGTGTCACTCAGGCCGTCCTGCACGAAACAGCCCCCTGCGGACATCCTCCGCAGGGGGCGTTCGTTTGTGCTGTTCGTACAAGTACATACGTTGTTACAGGCGGAAGACGGCGTCGCGCGCTTGTGCTCTGATAAGAGTCAAAGAGGTCGAGTCACGAACCGCCGGGCCCTCCGCGTCCCTGGCCTTTCTGAAATTCGGTGAGTGCCTGCCGCTTCTCCGAAGAGGTGTCCGCGTTGGACGTGGACGGTTCCTGGATCGCGTTCTTCTTTTGGAGCCGGCGCCGGTCCTGGATGATCCAGGCCGCCGTCCCCGACACGAGGAGAACGCCTGCGAGTATCTGCAGCATCGTATCATCACCTTTCGTCAAATCATAGTCGCTCCGGGCCGCTTCCTGCGAAGCAGGCCCTGGTGCTGTTCCAAAAGAATGGGACGCCTGCTTCTCTCTTGTACGGATACCCCCGCAGCAACGTTTCAGGAAAAGGGCCGGGTGTTCTTGCAAAAAAACGCCGCCTCCCCAGCTGGAGGGAGGCGGCGTGTCGTCGATCAGGATACAGAAGAGGCGATTTTTTTCAGCGACGACAGCACCTGCTGCTTATTTTCCCCCGCCAGGGAGAGCGCAAGCAGTTCGTACGCCGTCCGCAGATCAATCAGGAAGCAGTCATGCGTCGCCGTGTCGTACACAAAATGAGACAGCGCCTCCCCTTTGTAGCCATCGACCAGCTTGTACTGCTCGATATCCATCAGATCGCGCATGCCGTTCTGTGCCAGCTCCATGAATTCTTCCCGAGTGACTTTCCTTTCTGCTGTAAAAGAAACAGATTCGCTCATGACCATCATCTCCACCTTTTTCCATAGTCCGCAGGTGTTCGTGCAACAGGTCCTCTTCGAACCGGGCACGACCTGCACCGCCTTCTACTTTAGCACGTCCGCTCCGCTGCGCAAATGACGATGCTCACGAAGCGTACATCAGAGCAGATTGATCAGCAGAAAGACGCCGACCAACGAAGCAATCACAATCAGCATCCCGAGCCAGCTGAAGCTGTTCGCCATTTCCGTCAGCGCCCCGGCTTTGCCGCGCTGCTCGGCATCCTTGGCCGCACCGAGGCGGTTCTTCTTATGCTCTTCCTGCTTCATCTTCTCCCTATCCCTCTTCGGATCACTCATCCTTGTCACCTTCCTTCCGTCCTACCATCGTACCTACACCGTAGCACAGAAGGGATAATATGTAAAAACCCCCCAGCCCCCTGAAAACACAGGGAAGCCGGGAGGACGCAGGGCAGATCAGGTTCCTTTTTTGGCCATGATCGACATCGTCTTCACCGCGAAGAAGGCGATGAGGCCGAAACCGACTTTGTTCGTCAAATCAGCAAAATTGTAGATGAGTTCCCGCACGAGCTGCACTTCGATGCCGGAAGAGAACAGCGTCACGGCGTAGCCGATCGGATAAATCGCCCAGCCGATCAGGATGAACAGGCGCATGTTGAGCAGCGCCTTGCGGATCGGTGCCGGACGCTCGTTGGCGGCCGTTGTCACACTCGTATACAGCAGGTAAATGATATAGAACCAGGCGAGCGTACCGAGGACGAAGCTCCAGAGCCCGAGCTGAGTGAAGTCTCCAGCGGCATTGATCGACGTTTCGCCGATATAACCGGAGACGATCATGACCACGTCAGCCACGAGCAGCTTCGTCAACAGAATCCCGCCGATTCGGCCTTTCAACCCAAGCAGCAGCGGAAATTTGATCAGCAGCAGCGGCGTCGTAATGAGCCAGTCGATATACCGGATTTCGGTCGGGAATCCTTCAATCTCCGAAATCAGCCCCGAAGTACCGACAGCATCTTTCATGAAATAGTAATGCACAGCGGCGACGAACGTCACGAGCGCCGCAACCGTAGCAGTGGAGCGGTATTCCGGACTCAGACTGTTCCGCTCTACCAGGAAGAACAACGTACCAGCAGCCATACCGACAAACCCGACCCAAAACATATATTGCGTCGCGAGGACTAAAAAGTTCATCTCTTCCATTGTCGTTTCCTCCTCATTTCTTACACGAACGAGGGACGGTCCTTGACCAAAGGAGGAAGGAGAAAACGTAGCGGCCGATCATCGATGGCATTGGCAGCGGAGCATCACGTCCGGACTCGGTAAAAAGGTAAAAAAGGATATGAAATCCTGAAGCGGGTGTTTTCGGCACCACGCCGACGACAACCTCGAAGCGGCATGGCCAGAAAAAGTGTCGGGCAGAAAGTCATCAGCTCCTTCCTTCAAAAAATACATTTAAAAGTATAATGATTCATCGCGTGTTCTCTCACCAAAACTCCTTTGGTACCTTTTATTATAGGCCGATATGGAGAAAGCACGAAGCAAACAGCCTCCGCGAAATAAAGAAAATCGTGAAAGGATCCGTCCTATTTCTAAGCGGATGGAACCGGGTCCACAACGGTCTTTTTATTGAAAACAGCCGCCAAACATAGGAGGAAATGCAGGAATTGGCTATTTTTATTCGTTTTTTATGCAGGCGGGAGTCCTCGTATTGTGTGGGCGGCTCTTCTGGAGGGGCCCGCATCGGATGACAGGTGCAGGCGTTTCATCGCCGCGCCCAGACTGGAGAGAGGGGACTGGTATGAAGCGAGGCGACAGGGTTTCGTCGTGAGTCGACAAGGTTGCTGCCATACCTCGACGTACCTCTCGCTTCTTTTGGCGAGATAGCGGCCGTTTGGCGGACTTTTCCCACGAGTCGACGGACTTTTGCGGTGGGGCAACAAGGTTGAAGGGAGCCGTCGACAAGGTTGACCCGTCGAGTCGACAGGCTTTTCCTCCATGCAGCGTCCGCACCCCATCTACATAGGAAAAAATCCCATAACCCTTCCGTGCATGATACACTATGCCTAAACCAACGGCAGACGCGTCCGGCGGGCGGTATACAGGACCGGCACTACATAGAAGCACGCCGCAGGCAGCATGCCGTATTCTATTAAAAAAGGAAGGTATCCTATATGAGCAGCATCCAATTCCGACCGTTTGAAAAAAAGGACCAGCAGCGGCTGATCGACTGGATCGAGTCGCCGGCTTTTCTCGTGCAGTGGGGCGGTCCACAGTTTACGTATCCTTTGACCGAAGAACAACTCGACGAGTATCGGGAATCGGGAGAAAAGGAGAACGCTGACAGACTCATTTACAGCGTGCTGGATGCGGAAACCGACGCCGTCATTGGACACATTTCCCTCAGCGCGATCGAAAAAGAAAATGGATCGGCGCGCATCGGCAAGGTGCTCGTCGGGGACAACGCAGGACGGGGCGGAGGAATCGGCACGAAGATGATCCGGGAGATGCTCCGTATCGCGTTCGACGAGCTGCAGCTGCACCGGGTGGGACTCGGCGTGTATGACTTCAACACACCCGCCATCGCCTGTTATGAAAAAGCCGGCTTCTCCCGGGACGGCCGGCTCCGCGACGTACGCAAAGTCGACGGCAGCTACTGGAGCCTGATCGAAATGAGTATCCTGGAGACAGAGTGGGAAGAGGTCCAGCACAAGCCAGAGAGGAGCAGTCATGCTGAGGAACGAAGCTGATGTTCGCCGGATTATCGAAGAGGACACCTGGATGATGGACATCCTCCGGACGGCAGCCCGCCTGAAACTGCCGGACGGCTGGATCTGCGCCGGTTTTGTCCGAACGAAAATCTGGGACACGCTGCACGGGTATAGGGATCGGACACCGATCGCAGACGTGGACGTCATTTATTTCGACCCGACGGACCAGAGCGAAGCGATAGAGAAAGCATACGAAGCCGAACTGTACGCCCTCCGCCCCGACGTTCCCCGGTCGGTGAAAAATGAAGCAAGGATGCATGAAGTGAACGACATCGCTCCCTACACGTCCGCGGAAGATGCCATCGCCCGCTTTCCAGAGACGGCGACGGCCATCGGGGTGAAACTGCATGACGATGATCAGCTGCAGCTGACGGCTCCCCACGGCGTAGAAGATCTGCTTCATCTGCGGCGGCGCCCCACACCCGCCTTTCAAGCAGGGACGGACCTCTATTCTGTCTATGTCCGGCGGGGCATCGAAAAAAACTGGCAGGCCAAGTGGCCACATGTGAAAAACAGCTGACCCCTGCCAACGAGGCAGGAGAAAGAGAGGCATGCATGCACCTTCGCTATCACACGTACAGAGGTATGCCGGAGGAAGCACTTCTGGCCGACCTGCAGCAGCTGCATCAGGACGTGTTCGGAGGAAGCGACGATCTTGCAGAGAAAATGGCACGAAAACAAGGGCTGCTTCTTCTCACGGCGCAGGAAGGAGACACCCTCGTCGGCTACAAAGTCGGCTATCCGCTGGAGGAGCGGACCTTTTACAGCTGGCTCGGCGGCGTGGCACCCGGGCATAGAAGACGCGGGATTGCCAAAGCCCTCATGGACATGCAGCATTACATACTCCGTCAGGAAGGCTATACGCATGTTCAGACGAAAACGAGAAACCAGTGGCGCAGCATGATCCTCTGCAACCTCCAAAGCGGCTTTGACATCATCGATACATACCTTACTAGTGACTTTTCGTCAAATGTTTGTGAAAAAAGACGACACCTTGTTTGATTCTTTTCTTCAGATAGAAACCTGGGATGGATTGCCTCGAATCCAGCGCTTTCTGTGAAGACTCAACCATGATGCTGTTGCGATTCGTCATGCCGTTCTTCTTCCGTGGAGCAATGGTGTAGAGGAGGGGCATGTGCATCGATTAAAAGTGCAAAAAGCCATCATGTATGGGAGAGGTTCCTTCGACTTATTACGGAAACGTGTATTACATCAATCTCTTCTGTAATAAGGTGTCGTCATATTATTTTAGTGAAAAAAGAACGAGAAACACGAACATGAGAAGAGGCACGAGTTCCCCACAACCACGTAAGAGCCACTCACACTTGACGGTTACACGTCCGTGGTAATATAAAAAAAGAGCGCTTGTTTAAAGCGCTCCATGTTTTAATAGTCGTTTAAATACCTTTCCCTTTCTTGCCTCTTTCTTTCGTACTCTTCTCTTACTTCTTGTCTAGCCTTTTCGTACTTTTCGTTTATTTTTCTTTTCTCCCTGAAAATTTCTTCAAGTCTTTTCTTTCCAGCATTTTCATCTCTTATCTTCAACAAATGAATCTACCTCCCTTTGCTTCGTAATAACTTTGTGGGTTATTTCGACGAGAGTTGTAAAACTTTATGCTAACATTATTATACCATTTTTATTGATGGCTATGTTAAAACTCGATGTTGATTTTTATTAAACGAAAGAAGAACAGCTTTTAATACCTGATTAGCTGTTCCTTTTTTGAGAATATAGTAGTATTGTATCAGGGTTCCTCTTCTTGTTTATCTTCGTGAATTATTTGTTTCATTTAAAAGGGGTGATTTTCCTTATACGAGCATCTGATTTCTAGTCACACTTGTTTTCAGCCATTGCTTCGTCTTCTGCTTCGATTTCTTTCTTCTTCTGTTTCATTCGCCGATAGAACTCCTCATCGGTTTTGAGGCGGGTGATGCCCGGCTTGATTATTATGGATTGTATTAACTTCTTGATGATGTTTCTAATCACTATCATCACTTCCTTCCAGTTTTTGAATTCCTGACAGTAGATTTTGAACTTTTCTGCGGAACCACAAATTCTCAACGGAGATACTGGTGTGAAAGATGTTCATTCTTGTCTCAACTATAAATGTTTTCCCTCCCAGTGTCAGCAGTTCTACCTTTCATCATTGAGATGTGATAAAATGAATACAGAACGTATGTTTCTGTCTATTCGAGAGGCTAGGTGGATTACGGACATGGACGATAATAATGGGGGAGCACATATTATTAACGAACAACATCAGGAGAGGAAGGTGTGTTAAACATGACAGATTCGAATCAAAAAAGTCGGGATCTAATACAAGAATCAATGAAACAAATGAGAGAAAGGCAAGCCAAGCGCTATGAGAAGATTGAGAAGATGAGGCGGAAAAGAGAAGAAATGAAGACATCACGTATGAGCGACATCCGATTCCGACCGTTTCAAAAAAAGGACCAGCAGCGACTGATCGAGTGGATCGAGTCGCCGGCTTTTCTCGTGCAGTGGGGCGGCCCGCAGTTTTCGTATCCGCTGACCGAAGAACAGCTCGATGAGTATCGGGAATCGGGAGAAAAAGCGAACGCCGACAGGCTGATTTACAGCGTACTGGATGCGGAAACCGACGCCGTCATCGGGCACATTTCCCTCGGCGCGATTGAAAAAGAAAATGGCTCAGCACGCATCGGCAAGGTGCTCGTCGGGGACAACGCAGGACGGGGCAGAGGAATCGGGACGAAGATGCTCCGGGAGATGCTCCGTATCGCGTTCGACGAGCTGAAGCTGCACCGCGTAGGGCTCGGCGTGTATGACTTCAATACGCCCGCCATCGCCTGCTATGAAAAAGCCGGCTTCTCCCGGGACGGCCGGCTCCGCGATGTGCGCAAAGTCGACGGCAGCTACTGGAGCCTGATCGTAATGAGTATCCTGGAGCACGAATGGGAGAATTTCAGAGGAGCTTCTCGGATGACTTCTCCGAAAGAAAATGGAGGTCAACCAGAGTTAGCAAGGAGAGTACCGCGGTATGGTAATAAAACATCTTCAAACAGAGAACGTATTGAGGAATTGAAAAAGAAAGACGAAAAAAACAGGGAAGAGCTTAAAGAACTTCGAAAACAGCGTGAGTACCATAGAGATTCCTTTGCCCTTATCCGACACCGCTATGAAGAAGATAAACAGTTGATGCGGAACCTGAAAAAGGATTGTGAAGAATAGAGAACTATCGGGAATAAGTGTTGGTATAGAAACGAGCATGATGTAAGTGGAGAAGAGTCTCTCGAATGACCTCATCGATATTCAAGGTTACAATCAAGTCGGCGTATGCTTTATCCTTCGAAAGGAGTGATAGCCATGACGAAACCGTCTAAGAACAAATATTATGCGATTGAAAATTCGTTGGAGCGCTTCGAAAAGTTCGTAGAAGAACGAGAAAAAGAGAGAGAAAAGCTGGAGAAGAAGAGATATGAAAGCGAAGCGGAAGAAATTGAAGCAACGGCGGAAAGAAACAGATTTCTCTTTACTCTTTCACCTTGATAAAGAAAACGAGCAATAGTAAAGAAGACAAGGTATTACCGTAGGAAGGGGAGGAATGAGATGACTCATAAGAAAGACGACGATAAGAGTCAATCCAAGCATGTGGATGTGGAGCACCCCACCCGGAGCCGACTTTCCCCCAATGAAGAACGTATTCGAGAAATGGAGGAAAAGGATAAGGAAAATAAAAAAGAGATAAAGAAAATGAAAGAAGTATTGGACGACCATCGAAAAAGATTAAAAGAGATGCACCAGCGTCATGAAGAAGAAAGAAGAAGGATGATAGAAAAGAATAGGGATGAGGGAAGAGGAAAGAGGAAAGAGAAATGATGAGAAACCTTAGAAATTAAAAGCGCTCTTAATGGCGCTTTTTTCAATTTGAAACAGCAATCTTGTTGTAGTCATTGCACCGTTTAAATGAGAACGTTCAAAAAGTTGCTTTTTATGTTAATTTCCATTGAGACGAACGAATGTGGAAGATTTCACTCGAAGCGATCGTTTCACCGAAACACCCAGAATCCTCACCTGTTCTCCGTCCAGTAGGGATTTACCATATTTATTCACCACGGCTGTATCCGTATGTTTGATTGGATACTGTCGTTTGGAAACCTAAGCAGGTGCTTCTCTTCCTATTGCCATAAGGACGCAAGTGTATGCTGTTTCTTATAATGGAGACGTTCTAGGTCCTGCTACAGCTCGTGTTGAAGTCAGGCAGCTAAATCTGTGAAAGTCGTCATCACCGGCTCTGGCACAAACCACCGCTGGCGGGCATAGCAGACTTTTCTCTACATGCCCTTTTTCATGATCGCTGGCTCGCTGGCTCGATTGCACGCCTGAACCTCAAAACGACAATGAGCCTGAAAAGCAAGAAAAGCATCGGTGTGCGTCCGGCTCGACCCTCGACCGACGGAAACAACGGCAGCGGAATGGTTGTTGATTCGCAGTTTTTTTCGGTATGCCTCCGGCCTGTTCAAATAAAGGCTGCAACCCTTTCAAAAAGCACTCGGCATATTCTGAGGGGAGTGGTGCAAACGTGCAATTACTATCAGGACAGCTCAAAAGGAGCGCTTCGATATTTTGTCTTTCTCCGTACTGCACAGCTTTCATGTGCCCGAAATCTATCTGAGCTCCCCCTGATGGATGCTCCAGCCGCTCATATTGTTTATCCGCTGCAGCATCAATAAGGGGCGGTGCTCCTGAATGTAGACTCAGACGGACCGATAGGACTCTGGAAAACCGTGATGCTGCTTCAGCTCCTGAAATATCGTCCAACTGAATCGGCGGTATTTTCGTTCAGCAAGTTGGTCGTCTTCAATCATCATTCCCCGATGCCCCTAGAGAAGGGATAAAATCAGAGTACAAGAATTTACACATGAATAAGAACTTGACTCGGCTGTTTACCTCAAATCACCTCAAGTTTGTAACCTCTTCCCATCACTTATCAATATTATCTCCCTATGCTCAATAAACAACTAGAACGCAAGATCACTGACTCACATAAGTAGGGGTTACTGAATAACTGGCTTTTTGAATAAAAACAACTGTTGAAAGGGAAACATCATGGATCGACTGTCTTTCATTTGCTTGCGAAGGATAACGACACACCAAGCAGGAAGGTTCCGTAGGGCCTTCGCCAGGTTCAGGTTTAAGATTTGCAGCGAGATGACGGTTTCGCTAGTATCTTGACGACGTGCTTGAATACGACCTAGTCCGTAGCTGCGCTTGCCTTCGCCGAATTTCCCTTCCACGGCATTACGCTCACACGCATCTTGCTAGGCCTGATGCTTTGCTGCTTCTTTTGTTTCTTTCGACGGACGCACGAGCTTGGGTCCGCTCAGTCGGATTTTGCGTTTCTGGCAGAACCGTCGGTTCTCCCTCGTTCGGTACAGTTGATCAG
>NZ_AUCK01000007.1 GCF_000429725.1 Alkalicoccus chagannorensis DSM 18086
GAACAAAAGCGCAAAGCGCCTTTTGGTCGGAACGGCGTGCGGAAGCGCTGCAAGCTTTTTGAGGGAAGAAAACGTTCTTTGTTTCTTCCCGAGCAGCGAATGGAGCCGCCGTCACACTGTATGAAAACTTATACATTCCTATCATGTCAAAAATAGAACGTCCCCCTCATGGCCGTGGACGTGAGGAAATTCACGGCCATGAGCCGGTTCCTTTTTTCCATACTTACACGAAACGCTGCCGACGATCCCTTTGGAATCATCGGCAGCGTTTTTTACTTATTAGAAACTTTTGCGTCCCAGTCACTCTCTGTTTGAAGAACACTGCAGGCAAAGCGTTTCTTTTCGCCGTTTGACGGCGGCTTCCGTTGTAAGGATGTTATGTGATTTCTTCCATTTCTTCTCTGCCTTCTACGGAGGCCTCTTCGATGTATAGATTTTCGTGCTGCCGCAGATCGAGGTTTTCCCCTCCGGTCAGCTGTATATGAGGACGCAGCGGCTGCGCTTCGTTACGTGTCGTCACTGTCCCCGTCATTCCATTGTTGAGGCGGACCGTTCTGCCCGGCCGGAGATCGATCAGCACAGCCAGCAGCAGCCGGATGCATTCCGCATCCAGTTTACCGAATTCTTCAGTGTGCATCATCTCCAGCACCCGGTATGGCGATTGTTTATTCCTGAACTTCCTTTCTGCTGTCATAGCATGAAAGACATCAGCTACGGCAACCATGGCCGCAAATGGATGAAGTTTTGCTTTTGTTACCTGCAGCGGATAGCCGCTTCCGTCTTCGCGTTCGTGGTGCTGGAGGACTCCCAGCAGCGTTTTCTTATTGAAGCCAGGCACGTTCTCAATCATACGATAGCTCCAGATCGGGTGCTTTTTCATTTCTTCATATTCTTCTTCCCGAAGTCGTCCTTCTCTACTGAAAGGATCAAAGGAGAGTCTCGACATTCCCGCATCTGCGAGCATCCCGCTCAGTCCAAGTTGAATGACATCTGCTTTGTCCATACCCGCCTCCCGGCCGAGGTGGGCGGCATACACGCCGACAGCGACGGCATGGTAGTAGACGTAGTTTGCTTTGTCGCTGTAGTGACGCAGCTCCAGAAGCTCTTCGGAAGTAGCATTCTGGTCCAGCAGCGGCAGAAGGATCTCCCGGAGGGGATAGGGATCGACTTTCATGTGCCCTGTCCATTTCTGGAAATGTTTTTTATATTTCTGCACGGACTTCAGGTACATGCTGGTGAAAGAATCGGTACGCTCCAGGTTCGCTTTGTTCGGCTTTTCTCTGCCGCTGGACTTCAGCGTTTCAGAAGGCTGGAAGGTGCTGCCGTCCACAAGCGTCGGTTCCACTTCGACACTCTGGACGAGAAACGTCTGCAGAATATGGATATGTTCCCTGTTCAGCACGGTCTTCCTGCGCATCAGCGGCTGGTTGGACATTTTAAAGACATCCCGTTTTAATATACAGCCCGGGGTCAGCTCTTGTAGTTTTACATGCATAGTACCGCTCCTTTTTTCGGATCTGCTGCGCAGCCTCTAGGCTGAAATGAAGAGAACGGGATTTTCCGTTAAGACATTAGATCTATTTATTCTTATTATACGACGACTTATGGAAATTTCAATGAAAAACCATCGACGTTTTATAGAACTTATGAACTAAGCACGTCGTATGACAGCAGTTTTTTCCGACGATCCAGGGCTGATACTCCACCGGAGGATATCCGGGTGCCGCCGGACCTCCTCTATCCAAACGTATGTATGCCTGTCAGACAAAGAAAACCGGACCGCAGCTTTGGAAGCCGGGTCCGGAATGCAAAAGAAACTTATTCTTCCGTTTCTTCCGTATCATCTGTTTCTTCTGTTTCTTCGACCTCGTCGGCTTCGGCTTCGCCGGAGGCGTCTTCTGCTGTCTCCAGGTCCACTTCTTCTTCCGCGGTCTCCTCATCTTCCGATACGTTCACGCGGGCGACGGTAGAGACGTGTTCTCCATCGCCGACGCGGATCAACCGGACACCCTGCGTGTTACGGCCGGTCTGGGAGATTTCATCCACGTGCATGCGGATGATGACGCCGTTGGTCGTAATGACCATAAGATCATGGTCCGGGGCTACGACTTTCAGAGAAATGACCTCACCGTTTTTGTCCGTAATGTTGCACGTTTTAATTCCTTTACCGCCCCTGGACTGAACTCGGTACTCGGATATCGGGGTGCGCTTGCCGAATCCGGCCTCGGTGACGATCAGCACGTCCTGATCCGGATAAACGATATCCATCCCGACAATCACATCGTCGCTGCCGAGCGTCAGCCCTTTGACGCCGGCTGCTGTTCTGCCCATCAGGCGGACATCCTCTTCGTGGAAGCGGATGGACTGGCCTTTCTTCGTACCGGCGATGATTTCTTCATCCCCTGTTGTCAGACGGACGCCGTGGAGCTCATCGCCGTCGCGCAGCTTGATCGCGAACAGTCCGCCGCGGCGGATATTTTTAAACGCCTGCAGCGACGTCCGCTTGGCGTGGCCGTATTTAGTCATGAAAAAGACGGAACGGCTGTCCTCTTCAAAGTCTGACACCGGAATGACGGCGCTGACGTATTCGTCCGGATCGATCTGCAGCAGGTTGATGATCGGGATGCCTTTGGATGTCCGCTTCTGCTCCGGCACCTCGTACCCTTTGATCCGGTAGACCTTGCCTTTGTTCGTAAAGAACATAAGGTGGTCGTGGGAGTTTGTGATAAAGAGATGGCGGACAAAATCCTCATCGTAGGTGCCCATGCCCTGCACCCCGCGTCCCCCGCGCTTCTGGCTGCGGTAGGTGGAGACAGGGAGACGCTTGATGTAGCCTTGATGAGAGAGCGTGATCACCACGTTCTGACGAGGGATCAAGTCCTCATCTTCTACAGTATCTTCCCCGATGGAGATGATCGTACGTCGGTCATCACCGTAGCGGTCCCGGATGTCCTCCAGCTCCTCACGGATAATGTCGAGGAGCTTTTCCTCGTCCGCAAGAATGGCCCGCAGTTCCGCGATTTTTTCCATTAAGTCTTTGTATTCGGATTCGATCTTATCCCGTTCGAGACCAGTCAGCCGCTGCAGACGCATGTCGAGGATCGCCTGAGCCTGGTCGTGGGAGAGCCCGTAGCTTTCCATCAGGCCGCTGCGCGCCTCTTCCGTCGTAGCAGAGCCCCGGATCAGCTCGATGACCTCATCGATATGATCAAGGGCGATGCGGAGGCCTTCCAGAATATGTGCTCTCGCTTCCGCTTTTTTCAGTTCAAATTCCGTGCGGCGCCGGATGACGACTTTTTGATGCTCCAGGTAATGCTCGAGTGTCTCGCGGAGCGCCAGTACTTGCGGACGGCCGTCGACGAGGGCGAGCATGTTGATGCCAAAGCTCGACTGCAGCGCCGTCTGCTTATACAGGTTGTTCAGCAGGACGTTCGCATTGGCATCCCGTCGGAGTTCAATGACAATCCGCATGCCGGTACGGTCGGACTCATCACGCAGGTCGGTGATGCCGTCGATTTTCTTATCCCGCACAAGATCGGCAATCTTCTCGATCAAACGGGCCTTGTTGACCTGATACGGCAGCTCGGTGACGATGATCCGCTGCTTGCTGTTTTTCTCTTCAATATCCGCTTTGGCCCGGATCGTGATCGACCCTTTTCCTGTTTCGTAGGCACGGCGGATGCCTGAGATGCCGACGATCTCGGCACCTGTCGGAAAATCCGGGCCGGGGATGTATTCCATCAGATCCACGCTGTCGAGTTCACGATCGGGATCTCTGGATACCGCCAGCACCCCGTCGATCACTTCTCCGAGGTGGTGAGGCGGAATGTTGGTCGCCATCCCGACAGCAATACCGGAAGTGCCGTTGACCAGCAGGTTCGGAAAACGGGCCGGCAGCACAATCGGCTCCGACTCGGCTCCGTCGTAGTTCTCCTGATAATCAATCGTATCTTTGTTGATGTCGCGCACCAATTCCATCGAAATCTTCGACATTCTCGCCTCGGTATACCGCATCGCTGCGGCTGCATCTCCGTCGACAGAACCAAAGTTTCCGTGCCCGTCGACAAGCATGTTCCGATAGCTGAAATCCTGCGCCATCCGCACCATGGTTTCGTATACGGCGGAATCCCCGTGCGGGTGGTATTTACCGATGACTTCCCCGACAATACGGGCTGATTTCTTGTACGCTTTTTCTGATGTGATCCCGAGTTCATTCATGGCGAATAGAATCCGGCGGTGCACCGGCTTCAGTCCGTCACGGACGTCCGGCAGTGCACGGCTGACGATGACGCTCATGGCATAATCCATGAACGAGGTCCGCATTTCCTGACTTATATTTATATCCTGTACTCTGGGTTTCTCATTCTGGTCGGACATAAGTTAACCTCCATCCTGCTCCTGTTATCAAACATGTAAACGACGCTCCCCCCTGCATACAGGAGACCTCCGCGGGGGCTTGCGGGAGGTCTCTGTCAGGCTGGCTGCCGTTAAATGTCCAGGTTTTTCACGTAGTGGGCATTCTTCTGAATGAAGTCGCGGCGTGGTTCGACGCGGTCACCCATCAATGTTTCAAATACTTCGTCCGCGACCATCGCGTCGTGCATATTCACCTGCAGCACAGTACGCGTATCCGGGTCCATCGTGGTTTCCCACAGCTGGGTCGGGTTCATTTCCCCGAGACCCTTGTAGCGCTGCAGCTTCGGCTTCGGTGAGGAATCCAGCTCTCCCATGATCCGCTCCATTTCCCGTTCATCATACGCATAGTACACCTGCTTGCTCTGCTCGATTTTATAGAGCGGCGGCTGCGCGATGTAGATGTAGCCGTGCTCGATCAGCGGGCGCATGTAGCGGTAAAGGAACGTCAAAAGCAGCGTACGAATGTGTGCGCCGTCCACATCGGCATCTGTCATGATGATGATGCGGTGGTACCGGGCTTTGGCGATATCGAAATCCTCCCCGATCCCGGTGCCCAGGGCCGTGATGATCGAACGGATTTCGTTGTTGGAGAGGATTTTATCCAGTCGTGCTTTCTCCACGTTGATAATCTTTCCGCGCAGCGGCAGAATCGCCTGGAAATGCCGGTCGCGTCCCTGTTTTGCGGAACCACCTGCGGAATCACCCTCGACGACGTAAATCTCACTGATAGACGGATCGCGGGAAGAACAATCTGCCAGTTTACCAGGCAGTGAGCTTACTTCCAGCGCCGATTTACGACGGGTCAGTTCACGGGCTTTCTTCGCAGCATCGCGGGCACGGGAAGCCATGAGCCCTTTATCGACGATCTGCCGGGCCACGGTCGGGTTCTCTCCGAGGAATTTCATCATGTGCTCAGAGAACAGAGAATCCGTAATCGTTCGGGCTTCGCCGTTACCCAGCTTCGTCTTCGTCTGACCTTCGAACTGCGGGTCCGGAATTTTCACCGAAACAATAGCTGTCAGACCTTCCCGCACGTCGTCACCGATCAGGTTTGCATCGTTTTCTTTGAACAGGCTGTTTTTACGGGCATAATCGTTGATCACCCGGGTCAGTCCTGTTTTGAAGCCGGACTCATGCGTTCCGCCTTCGTGCGTGTTGATGTTGTTGGCAAAGGAGTACAGGCTGCTGGAAAAGCCTTCGTTGTACTGCATGGCAATTTCCACCTGAATGCCTTCGCGTTCCCCTTCCAGAAAGATCGGCGGATCGTGCAGCGTTTCCTTGGAGCGGTTCAAGTGCTCGACAAAGGATTTGATCCCGCCTTCGTAGAAGTACTCCGCTTCTCTGCCGTCTTCCCGCTTATCCTCAATATAGATGCGGAGCCCGCGGTTGAGGAAGGCCAGCTCCCGCAGACGGTTCGCGAGAATATCAAATTCGTATTCCGTCGTTTCTGTAAAAATGGTCTCATCCGGCCAGAACGTGATGACGGTTCCCTGCTTTTCCGTGGAGCCGATGACTTTCAGGTCATGCTGCGGAAGGCCTTTAGCGAAATCGATGTAGTGGATCTCGCCCTCTTTGTGTACTTCCACTTCGAGCTTTTTGGAAAGGGCATTCACTACCGAAGCGCCGACCCCGTGCAGGCCGCCGGATACTTTATAGCCGCCGCCGCCGAATTTCCCGCCGGCGTGCAGGACGGTCATGATGACCTCAACAGCCGGACGGCCCATCTTTTCGTGGATCCCGACTGGAATGCCGCGTCCGTTGTCTTCCACACGGATGCTGTTGTCTTCGTCGATCGTCACCCAGATCGTGTCGCAGTGACCGCCCATCGCTTCATCGATACTGTTGTCGACAACTTCCCATACAAGATGGTGCAGGCCCCGGGACGTGGTGGAACCGATGTACATACCCGGGCGTTTCCGGACGGCTTCCAGCCCTTCGAGGACCTGAATTTGACTTTCATCATAGGATTGATTATCTGAACTCACTATGCTTCACCTGCAATTCTACCCGTTTTGGTTTTCCCGGGTGATTTCTTCTTCGTATGGCTCAAGGGATGGATTCTCTGCCCGCCGCTTCAGCGTATGGGAGGAGATCGGAGAAAGATAGACTTCCTCTCTTGTGATGACGATCGATTTGGCGGGATCCTCTGTCACCCGCTCAATTCGTTTTTCTTCGCCGTTTTTTTTCATGAATGTCTGATTATCTGCGGAGTGGCTTTCACTCTGGTGGTCCAGAATAGCCACGATGCGCTCTGCTTTGAGCACCATGTCTCCGCCGAGATGTATAAACATCGTGCCACCTCATTCCCGTCTGGATATCGTTCCTCCGCTGACGTCAAACGTTGCAGCCTCTCCGAGGAGACTGTAATCAATGCCGTCCACGCTGGTTGTCGTTACAAATGTCTGCACCTTTCCCTGAATCGAGCGCAGCAGATGCGTCTGCCGGTGCTCGTCCAGTTCGGAGAGGACATCATCAAGCAGGAGAATGGGATATTCCCCTGTCTTTTCGTATATCAGTTCTATTTCCGCCAGTTTCAGGGACAGTGCCGTCGTGCGCTGCTGCCCCTGAGAACCGTAGGTCTGGATGCTTCTGTCGTTGACGTAGAAGGCCAGGTCGTCCCGGTGCGGTCCGACCTGGGTTGTCCCCCGGCGCATCTCTTGATCCTGGACACCCTCGAACGCAGCTGCGAGTCGCTGCCGGTGTTCTGCTGCTGAAGCCGCTTCGTCCGTGTCGATCGAGGGGACGTAGCGGATCGTGAGCACTTCACGGCCGCGGCTGATATCGGCATGGATCGGGGCAGCCCAGGTTTCGAGCCGTCGCAGGAAGGCACAGCGGCGGGCCAGTACTTCGGCTCCTGCATCAACCAGCTGCTCGGTCATGACGGCGAGCATGGCTTCATCGGCCTTGCGTTTCCCGTCCCGGACTTCCTTGAGCCATTGGTTGCGCTGTTTTAATACTTTATAATATTGGGACAAATAGTAGAGATAGACGGGGTGAATCTGCCCCATTTCCATATCGAGAAAGCGTCTGCGGACCTGGGGACTGCCTTTGACAAGCGTCAGGTCCTCCGGTGCAAACATGACGATCGTACAGGTGCCGATGTA
Organism: Alkalicoccus chagannorensis DSM 18086; assembly: GCF_000429725.1. GTDB lineage: Bacteria > Bacillota > Bacilli > Bacillales > Salisediminibacteriaceae > Alkalicoccus > Alkalicoccus chagannorensis. The sequence goes on from NZ_AUCK01000007.1 coordinate 7,521, forward strand.
ATCGCTGAGCCGCTTCTTCTCCAGCCCGTTCACTTTCACTTTCTTGCCGCGCCGGGAAAACACGACTTCCATGGACATGCCCCCGTGCTGGTTGACGAAATCACCGCGGATCCGGGCAAAGGGCTGTTCCCAGCGGATCAGCTCTTTGTCTTTGGACGTGCGGTGGGATTTCGCCATGGCCAGGACGTAGATGGCTTCCATCAAGTTCGTCTTTCCCTGGGCGTTTTCCCCGAGGATGACATTCACCTGGTTGTGAAACGTGAGGGCAATCTCATCGTAGCTGCGGTAATCCTTCAGCGACAGCGCTTCAATCTGCATTGGTCAGACGAAGTTCCCCGAATCCGTCGATCCAGATGGTATCACCCGGATACAGTTTTTTTCCCCGGCGGTTTTCCGGTTCCCCGTTCACACGGACCTCCGTCTCCTGCAGAAAAAATTTCGCTGCTCCACCGGAAGGAATGATGCCGATCTCTTTCAGCACCTGTGTCAGCGTCATAAACTCATCCTGCACCGCAATTTCCTGTTCCATGCTCTCGTCAACTCGCTTTCTTCTAAAACGTGCACAAATTCTCTCACTCTATATTGTACTAAACTATCGGAAAATACGCCAATGCCCATTTTCCTTACTTTTCGAACGAATGTTCTTATTGTAACGGAAAAGCCGGAGGATGCCAAATGCGGGAAGCCCATCGACGGTATATACCCGTGCGTGTATATGTATGTTAAGGCGGCACCTGTATTCTTTGCAGAGCACTCAGCCGACGAGAGCGCTGTCTCCCTGGATAAGAACGTGTATATTTCTATCACCTAAAAAAGACTCTGTTCCTATTCCTTGTTGGTACAAGGATCCTTCCCTTCAACTCGGCATGCCTGCCGTGGACGAGCTCCTCCGCTCGATCTTCCATAGGCTCCGCCGACTTCCGCTTCGTTCTTGCTTGGCAGAAGAAAAGCGTATAGCCTTTTGTTCGGAACGGCGGACAGTGCAGGAAGCCGCCTTCTTCCTGCTATGACATTTCCTACAAAGTAAAAAAGCATCCCGCCGGAGCTGCTGCTCGGACGGGATGCTGCACGTGCTGCGGATGGTCCAATCGACGGTGGATCAGTACGTCCGGACCGGCGAGAAAAGGTGAAGCATGTAGTCCCGGTCGGCCGGGCGCATGATAAAGGGACTCATCGCACCAGTGAACTGGATTGAGACTTCTTCGGATTCGATCACCCGGAGTGCATCCATGATGTTCTTCCCGTTGAACGAAATCCGGAGGTCTTCCCCTTCGAACGAATCGGCGCCTACTTCCTCCGTCACTTTCCCTACTTCCGGTGTAACAGAAGTAATCTCCAGCCGGTCCTGGTCCAGCGATTTCAGATTGACGACGTTGTTTTTACCGTCGGACAGCAGAAGAGCCCGTTCAATCGCAGACATCAGCTTTTTCGACGGTACGTTCACGTTTGTCTTCGACGTCGTCGGAATCATGTTCTGCGTCGCCGGATAGTTGCCATCGAGGAGCCGGGAGAAAAACAGCATGTTCTCGGCTTTAAACAGCGCCTGGTTGTTGGTGACGGTTACTTCGACAGCCTCCTCTGAATCGGAGAGGATTTTGCTCAGTTCCGTCAGGCTCTTTCCTGGAATGACGACGTTCGTGAACGACATGTCTGCATCTACGCCTTCCACCGCTGCTTCGCGCATGGCTAGACGGTGGCTGTCTGTTGCCGTGCATGTCAGGACGGCATTCTCCATGCCCCAGTGGATGCCGGTCAGAATCGGACGAGTTTCTGCTGTAGACACAGCAAACGCTGTCTGGCGGATCAGTGCTTTCAGCAGATCGGTCTTCAGCTGAAAGGTGCTTCCTTCTTCTACTTCCGGCAGGTTCGGAAATTCATCAGGGTCCTGCCCGTTGAGATGGAATTCCGAATTGCCCGAGCGGATGTGTGTAACATACTGCTCGTTGACACTGATTTCTACCAGCGGTTCAGGAAGCTTTTTGATAATATCAGCAAAATATTTTGCCTGAAGCACGGCCGAACCTGGCTGCTCGATCGTGATGATTTCTTTCTCATTCTGCTCCGCGGGAATAAATGCCTCGATGGAAATATCCGAGTCACTCCCTGTCAGCGTAATGCCATCATCGAAAGCAACGATCTTCAGTCCGGAAAGTATCGGCAGTGTAGCCCTCGACGAGATTGCTTTGGATGCATGCTGGATGTTCTGGACAAAAACGTCCCGTTGAATCGTAAATTTCATAATCAATCAGCCTCCTTCACCGGCAGCCAGCTGCCGCTGTATATATATTATTTAGTATTGATTACTTGCCGTACTCGTAGTACTAGGGGCTGTGAACTTGTGGAAAAGTCATATAGGCGTACTGGCACCATGGTTATTCACATGTGGACAACCTGTGCATAAGTGCGTACTCCTTTTCCACAGTATCCACACTATCCGGAACGGAGCTGGCTGCTGATATCCTGAATCTGCTGATGCAGCTCCTGGTCTTCCCCGATCAGTTTGGAGATTTTTTCATGGGCGTGAATCACGGTCGTGTGATCCCGCTTGCCGAATTTCTCCCCGATTTTCGGAAGCGAATGATCCGTCATCTCCCTCGAGAGATACATGGCGATCTGACGCGGATGAGCCACCATCTTCGTCCGTTTCTTTGCCTTCATGTCTTCGACTTTCACGCCGAATGCGGCGGCGACCGCAGATTGGATGTCCTCCACGGTAATCTCCCGGGATACCCCATTGGGAATAATGTCTTTCAGAGCAACTGCTGCCAGATCGGCATTCATCTCTTCGTTGATGAGCGAAGCGTAGGCGACTACCCGGATGAGGGCGCCTTCGAGCTCGCGGATGTTCGTGTCGATCTGATTCGCAATGTAGAGCATCACCTCGTTCGGGATATCGAGGTTTTCCGCATTCGCTTTTTTCCGGAGAATCGCAATCCTGGTTTCCAGATCGGGCGGCGTAATGTCGGTGATCAGCCCCCACTCGAAACGGGACCGGAGACGGTCTTCCAGCGTCGGAATTTCTTTCGGCGGCCGGTCACTCGAAATGACAATCTGCTTGCGTTCTTCATGCAGGGAGTTGAACGTGTGGAAAAATTCCTCCTGCGTCTGCTCTTTTCCTGCTAGAAATTGAATGTCATCGATCAGCAGCACGTCGACGCTCCGGTATTTGTTGCGGAAATTCACGGCTTTATTATCCCGGATCGAGTTAATAAACTCATTCGTGAATTTTTCCGAGGACAGATACACGACTTTCGCCTGCGGATTATGATCGATGACGTAATGACCGATCGCGTGCATGAGGTGGGTTTTTCCGAGGCCCACGCCCCCGTAGATGAACAGCGGGTTATACGCTTTAGCCGGCGCTTCGGCAACGGCTAGGGAGGCGGCATGGGCAAACCGGTTCCCGCTGCCGATGACGAACGTATCGAACGTGTACTTCGGGTTCAGCATATGCTTCGGGCCGTTCTCGTGCTCGTCCGGTCCGCTCGGCGGCATGGCCTGCGGTGCCGGCAGATCCGGTTCGGACTGTTCGTCCTTCGGGAGCACGAACTTGGCCTCGAGCTCAGCCCCGGTCAGTTCCTGCAGCGTTTCTGTGATGATCGTAAAATACCGGTTCTCCAGCCAGTCCCGGGCGAATTCATTGGGTGCGATGATCGTAATCAGGTTCGAGCTCTGATCAATTGAATCAGCTTCTGTATCCTTAAACCACGTATCAAAACTCGGTTTACTGACTTTCTCTTCGATCTTCGTCAGCGCCTGGTCCCACAAATCGTGTAAGTTCTCCACGCACGTCCCTCCTTCTTCTGTACAATAACAGTAAAACAAAAAAGTACCTCTTTCCTCCCCGTATTGTACAACGTCTGCACAACCCCGGTGAATATTCATACATTCACAGCTGCTGTGCAGAAGTCGTATAATAGAAGGAAACAGGTAGTCAACAGTATTCACATGGATGTGGATAAACCTATGCAGAAGCCCTGAATAACTATCCACACACTTATGCACAGGTGTGGATAGGTCCAATGCCGGATGCAGGTTTTCCACGCGAAAAACAACACTATCGTATCAAAAAAACACAGGCATGACAACGAAAGAATGTAGTTATCCACACAACACACCAGGTTGTGGCTAAAAATTATCCACAGCACTAGATACTGTGAATATCCTGTGCGCAGGGCGGTGGGTAAGTGAAAAAGAGGGGGGAAAGTTATCCACAAAGGAGAAAAACGTCAAAAAATATTTTTTGTAGAGGGACACGTGAGCCGGGACAAACATCCTTTTCTCCACAGCCGCTCCAAAAGAAACAGGCACGAAACGACGGTTCTGTCCGCTGCTCCGGAAAGGATCAGGAAGAACGACGCGGCTCAGCCGTTCGTTCCAACGTCTCCAATGGAGAACGAAGCAGCTTGATGCCGTCCTTAGACCGGCTGAAACGAGCAGGGGGTGCTCCACATGAACAGCAGGAGGTCAGGACGATGTTCTTGTAAGCCTGCTTCCTGCGGCGGAGCGGCTTAACAATCGAGCAGACCGACGCGCATCCGCGTGTCTTTCTCCGCACGAACAACCAAGATTCTCTTCTTTTAACGCTGCAGCGAAACCGTCCGTTGTTTCAGTTAAAAGATGCTCGACGTTTTTCTTCCCGGAAAAGTTGTTGACAGCAGAGAAAGGAAAAATTATAATTTACAGGACTGCCTTCTCAGGAGGCGAGATCGAACTGACATGAAACAGCATATAATCGTTGAATTTTAATGTCATTCAGGAGGTGTTTGAGCATGGGTAAGCCGACATTCAATCCAAATAACCGTAAGCGCAAGAAGAACCACGGATTCCGTGCGCGTATGGCGACTAAGAACGGCCGCAAAGTTCTTGCGAACCGCCGTCGTAAAGGACGCAAAGTTCTTTCCGCTTAACAAATGAGGCCACTGTTGATCCAGTGGTCTTTTTTTTAAGAAACACGGTTCAATAGATGATCCAGAAGCAGCTGTCCTACGCTGAAGCCGACCGGGACAGCTTCTTGTGTGTTCCCGGGATTGTCACAGATCCCCGGCACCATCCATTGAACCTCGTATAGAGATTCGGTAAAATGAGTAGCGTCACAGGCGCTGGTTGAAGAGGTGCCAGTGAATGAAAAAGCAGCATAGACTAAGGAAAAACGAAGAGTTTCAGCAGGTGTTTCAGCACGGCAGTTCGGCTGCCAACCGGCAGTTCGTCGTGTATCAGCGTCCGAAACCAGGACAGGATCACATCCGGATTGGCCTTTCCGTGAGCAAAAAGCTCGGCAACGCTGTGCAGCGCAACCGGATCAAACGGCTGATGAAAGAAGTACTCCGGGAGCTCGCTCCCCGCCTCAAGCAGGAATGCGACATCGTTATTATCGCCAGAAAGCCGGTGACGGCGATGGAACTCGGAGAGATGGAACGTTCATTGAAACATGTGTGCAAAGTAGCCAAACTGCATCCTCGTTCCACAGAGAGGTGAGAACATGAAGAGACTGCTGCTTGGGATGATCCGTTTTTATCAGCGCTGGATCTCGCGGTTCACACCGGCACGGTGCCGGTTCTACCCGACGTGCTCCCAGTATGGAATAGAATCCCTGCAGCGCCACGGCGTCCTGCGCGGCATCTGGCTGACAGGGAAGCGGATCGGGAAATGCCATCCTTTTCATCCGGGCGGATTTGATCCGGTGCCGGAGGAAAAAGGCAAAAAAAGTTCACATAGACAGCAGGAGAAATCCTGATGTGCGTAGAAAGAGATAGGAGGACCAACAAGTGGTGAAGAAGTTAAGTCTGGCTGGAATGATGATAGCCGCCATGCTGTTTATGGCGGGCTGTTTTAACATTGACCAGCCGATCACAGCAGAGAGCGACGGTATCTGGGATCCGTTCTTCGTCTATCCGCTGTCCTGGTTGATGACCACGATTGCGGATGCCTTGAATAACAGCTACGGGCTGGCGATCATCATTGTGACGATCATTCTTCGTATTCTGATTCTGCCGCTCATGATCAAGCAGACGAAGAGTACGAAAGCGATGCAGGCCATCCAGCCGGAAATGCAGGAGCTGAGAGAAAAGTATTCTGCAAAGGACCAGCAGACGCAGCAGAAGCTGCAGCAGGAAATGATGCAGCTGTTCCAGAAGCACGGCGTCAACCCGCTTGCCGGGTGTCTGCCGATTCTCGTACAGATGCCGATTCTGATTGCGTTCTATCACGCAATCATCCGCACACCGCAGATCAATCCGGACGTAGATCCAAGCTACACCGGGGCGCCGCAGCAGTTCCTCTGGTTTGAACTGGGAAGCGCCGATCCGTTTTTCATCCTGCCGCTTGTGGCAGGGGCAACCACCTTTATCCAGCAGAAGATGATGATGGTGCAGGACAACCCGCAGATGAAGGTACTCTTATACCTCATGCCGGCCATGATCATGGCATTCGCGGCGTTCTTCCCATCAGCACTCGCTCTCTACTGGGTTATCGGTAACCTCTTTATGATTGTGCAGACGTACTTCATTACAGGGCCGAATGTTGGCAAGAAAAAGGAAGAGGCCAAGTCGGCTAAAGCGGGGGGAGCGAAAGGCTAGTGAACAAAGTGACAGTATCTGGTCGTACCGTGGATGAGGCAGTTCAGTCAGGACTTCAAAAGCTCGAAGCAGCGCAGGAGGAAGTGAAGATTCAAGTGATTGAGGAGCCGCACAAAGGCTTTCTCGGTCTTATTGGCTCCAAGCCTGCGGTGGTTGAGCTGGAACGTATTCCGGACCCGAAAAAAGCCGGATTGACGTTTTTACGGGATATGATTGATAAAATGGGCGTCCGCGCCAGCGTGGAAGTGGAAGAGCGGGAGGAAGGCACCTGCTTTCACATCCATGGCTCGGACCAGGACATCGGTGTGCTGATCGGCCGCCGCGGTCAGACGCTCGATTCGATGCAGTATCTCGTGAATCTGGCTGCCAACAGAGGAAGCACGGAGTATTCGCGTTTCCTGCTTGATGCAGAAGGCTACCGGGCACGACGCCGGGAAGCGCTGGAGAAATTAGCCGAGCGCCTCGCCCATCAAGCCATCCGTACGAACCAGGCTGTCCGTCTCGAGCCGATGAGCGCCGCTGAACGGAAAGTCATTCACCATGCGCTGCAGCAGAACAGCAGCGTGGCTACCCGCTCCGACGGAAAAGAACCGCACCGCCGGGTCGTCGTGGAACCGAAGAAGTAACACCGCACCGCCTTTCCCACATCGGGAGAGGCGGTTTTCTCATGGATGAGAACAGCAGCAGAATCGTGGAGCGGACTGCCGTTGGAACTTGGTTCCCTTTGCGGGGGGAGCTGTCCGGAACCTTTCGATTTTGCTGCTTTGGCCGAAATTCAGCTGCACTTGGTCGTCATCGCTGCCAATGGTCCTGATTTTCCCCCGGCTTGGTCGAAATTCCATGGGAATGGGCCGCACTTCCTCAGCAGCCTCTACTTACATCTTCCCATCAGGCAGCAGATGTGATAAGCTGTTAAGTTGGAATCAAGCATATCAGAAAGGAGGCGGCAGGAATGGAAACAGATACCATTGCCGCAATATCCACCCCGATGGGAGAAGGTGCGATCGGGATTGTACGCATCAGCGGACCGAAAGCCATCGAGACAGCCGACCAGCTGTATGACGGCCGGATCCGGCTGGCCGATGCCGACAGCCACACGATCCACTACGGACATCTGCGGGAGCCGGAGAGCGGGGACACGATGGAAGAAGCGATGGTGTCGGTCCTCCGCGCTCCACGCACGTATACAAAAGAAGACATCGTCGAAATCAACTGCCACGGGGGGCTGACATCCGTCAACCGCGTGCTGCAGCTCGTCTTGACCCACGGGCCGAGGCTCGCAGAACCCGGCGAATTTACGAAGCGGGCCTTTTTGAACGGACGAATTGACCTGTCCCAGGCAGAAGCCGTGATGGACCTGATCCGGGCGAAAACGGACCGGGCCATGAACGTGGCGATGAATCAGGTGGAGGGAAAGCTGTCCACCCGCGTTCAAACGCTGCGGCAGACGCTCTTGGAGACCGTGGCCCACGTCGAGGTCAACATCGACTATCCGGAATACGATGCAGAGGAAATGACGCTCGAGGTCATCCGCGAAAAAGGAGGCGAAGTCGCTGCCTCAATCGATGGGCTGCTGACGACGGCTCATCAGGGGAAAATTCTCCGGGAGGGCCTTGCCACCGTCATTCTCGGTCGTCCAAACGTCGGCAAGTCGTCGCTTTTGAACAGCCTCGTGCATGAAGAAAAGGCGATTGTCACCGATGTTCCGGGAACGACGCGCGATGTCGTGGAAGAGTACGTGAACGTCCGCGGTGTTCCGCTTAAGCTGCTGGACACAGCCGGGATCCGGGAGACCGAAGACATCGTCGAACGGCTCGGCGTGCAGCGGAGCAGGGAAGTAGTCAAGGATGCCGAACTCGCCCTGCTCGTGTTAAATTATAATGAAGCTGTCAGCGGAGCAGACGAAGAATTGTTTCAGCTGATTCAGGATCAGGATGCCATCATCATCGTAAATAAAACGGATCTCGACCAGCAGATCAACCTGGAGCGCGTCCGCGAACTCGCCGGCGGCAATCCGGTCATCACGACGTCCTTGTTAAAGGATGAAGGCGTCGATGAGTTGGAGGAAGCGATCCGCTGCCTGTTTTTCGGAGGGGACATGGATGCCGGCGACATGTCGTACGTGTCTAATTCCCGCCACATCGCGCTGCTGGAGCAGGCCAAACGCGCTGTTAACGAAGCACTCGAAGCAGCAGACAGCGGCATGCCGGTCGATATGGTCCAGATTGATATCACCCGTGCCTGGGAAATTCTCGGGGAAGTGATTGGAGAAAGCGTTCAGGAGAGTTTAATTGACCAGTTGTTCTCGCAGTTCTGTTTAGGAAAATAACGAAGGAGGAAACACATCATGAGTTACCACGGAGGCGAATTTGACGTAATCGTGATCGGCGCTGGTCATTCCGGCGTAGAAGCAGGTCTTGCTTCTGCCCGTGCCGGCGCCAGCACGCTGATGCTGACACTGAACCTGGACGCCGTTGCCTTCATGCCATGCAACCCATCTGTCGGAGGTCCTGCGAAAGGGATCGTCGTCCGAGAAATCGATGCCCTCGGCGGAGAGATGGCACGCAATATCGACAAGACGCATATCCAAATGCGCATGCTGAATACCGGGAAAGGACCGGCCGTGCGTGCACTGCGTGCGCAGGCGGACAAATTCCAGTACCAGCAGGAGATGAAAGAAACGATCGAGAACACGGAGAACCTCCTGCTGCGCCAGGGCATGGTGGAACGTCTGATCATTGAAGACGACGAAGTCAAAGGCGTCGTCACCCAGACCGGAGCCGAATACTCGGCCAAAACGGTCATCGTCACGACCGGTACGTATCTGCGTGGCAAGGTCATCCTCGGCGAACTCGCCTATGAGAGCGGTCCGAACAACATGCAGCCATCCGTCAATCTGTCGTATCATCTGCAGGAGCTCGGCTTCGAGATGGAACGATTCAAGACCGGGACGCCGCCGCGGGTGAACGGCCACTCGATCGACTACTCGCAGACCGAGATCCAGCCGGGAGACGATAAGCCGCGGGCCTTTTCCTACGACACGGTGGCATTCATCACCGATCAGCTGCCCTGCTGGCTCACGTATACAAACGAAGAAACGCATGAATTCATCAACAACAACCTGTCCCGCTCTCCGATGTACTCCGGCATGATCGAAGGCACCGGCCCTCGTTACTGCCCATCGATTGAGGATAAAGTTGTCCGCTTCAGCGACAAGCCGCGCCACCAGATTTTCCTGGAGCCGGAAGGACGCAACACGAAAGAAGTCTACGTGCAGGGACTGTCCACCAGCCTGCCGGAAGACGTGCAGCACAACATTTTGAAGACCATCCCGGGACTGGAACACGTACAGATGATGCGGCCGGGCTATGCCATCGAATACGATGCCATCGTTCCGACACAGCTGTGGCCGTCCCTGGAGACGAAGAAAATCTCCGGACTGTTCACAGCCGGACAGATCAACGGCACAAGCGGCTACGAAGAGGCAGCCGGACAAGGATTGATGGCCGGCTTGAACGCTGCGCTGAAAGCCCAGAACAAAGAGCCGCTCATCCTCGACCGTTCTGAAGCCTATATCGGTGTGATGATCGATGATCTCGTGACCAAAGGCACCGAGGAGCCGTACCGGCTGCTTACCTCCCGGGCAGAGTACCGCCTGCTGCTGCGTCATGACAACGCGGATCTGCGCCTGACGGAAAAGGGGTATGAGGCAGGTCTTATTTCTGAGGAGCGCTACGCCCGTTTCCAGGAAAAGAAAGCAGCCATCGCGGAAGAAGTGAAGCGGCTGGAAGGCGTCACGATCAAAGCCGAAGCCGAAGCACAGGCCGTGGTCGAAGCGACCGGCTCTGCGCCGATGAAAGAAGCGACGAACGCTGCTGTGCTGCTGAAGCGGCCGGAGATCACGTACGCGGATGTCGAAAAGCTGACACCGGCGCCGGGAGAACTGGACGAAGACGTGAAGGAGCAGGTGGAGATCCACATCAAGTACCAGGGCTATATCGCCAAGCAGCTGGAGCAGGTAGAGAAGCTCAAGAACATGGAAAACAAGAAGCTGCCGGAAGATCTCGACTACCATGCGATCAGCGGCCTGGCTATTGAAGCCAGGGAGAAGCTGAGTGAAGTCCGTCCTCTTTCTGTGGCACAGGCATCGCGCGTATCCGGGGTCAATCCGGCGGACGTATCGGTCCTGCTTGTCTATATGGAACAGGGACGACTGCAGAAAACCGCTGCCGAAGGGTGAGAGGAGACAGACGGACATGGATGAACAGAGGCTGGCAGAAGCATTAAAGCAGCACGGCATACTTCTCGGGGACGAGCAGCAGCGACGGCTGCGCCGCTATTTTGAGGTCCTCGTAGACTGGAATGACCGCATGAACCTGACGGCGATTACAGAAAAGGAAGACGTGTATCTTAAACACTTTTATGACTCGTTCACAGCGGCGTTCTACTATGATTTCGACCGCCCGCTGCAACTTGTCGATGTCGGCGCGGGGGCTGGTTTTCCAAGCCTCCCGCTGAAAATCTGTTTTCCGGAATTGAATGTCACGATCGTCGATTCGCTCCAGAAGCGGATCACCTTTTTAAACGCGCTCGCCGAAGAGCTCGATCTGACCGGCGTGGCTTTTTATCATGACCGGGCCGAACAGTTTGCCCAGCGCCAGGACCACCGGGGCGCCTATGATCTCGTGATCTCCCGGGCCGTCGCACGGCTCTCGGTCCTCTCGGAATTGTGTCTGCCGCTGGCGAAAGAGGGCGGAGACTTTCTCGCGATGAAAGCGTCCGGGGCCTCGGAAGAACTGCAGGATGCCGAAAAAGCGTTGAAGGTGCTCGGAGGCTCCCTGCACGAGAAGTACGATTTCGAGCTGCCGGAAGCCGGTGGAAGCCGGTCGATTCTGCATATCAAGAAAACCGGCCGAACGCCGAAAAAATATCCGCGCAAGGCAGGAACGCCGAACAAGCAGCCAATCTCGTAACGAGTCCACGCAGGCTGGTCGTTCGTGGTATACTATCGGAAGAGGTGTGAACCGCGCTTTCGTTTCTTTTGAAACCGGGGCGCCGGAGATTTGTAAGGGTGGTGTCACCGTGAAGCAACCATTTTCGAAGCTGTTCGGTTTAGCAGATAAAAAAGAAGCATCGTCAGAAGACGTACTCCTCGAGGGGGAGGAGACCGTCCGACAGGTGCCGGTGGAAGAGCTGACACCGAATCCATTTCAGCCGAGAACCATTTTTGATGAAACAAAGATTGAAGAACTCGCGCAGACGATCCGTACACACGGGCTGATTCAGCCGATTGTCGTCCGGGCGCGGGACGGACGTTTTGAAATCATCGCAGGCGAACGACGCTGGCGGGCCTCGCAGCATGCCGGCATGGCGACTGTTCCGGTTGTCGTTAAAGATTTTGACGATACGAAGACAGCGTCTGTGGCACTGATCGAGAACCTGCAGCGGGAAGGGCTGACGTCCATTGAAGAGGCGAACGCCTATGCGAGGCTGCTGGAACTCCACGGCCTGACGCAGGAAAGCCTCGCGCAGCGTCTTGGAAAAGGCCAGTCCACCGTGGCGAACAAGCTGCGCCTGCTGCACCTCCCCGCCAATGCCAAAGATGCTTTGTTAAAGCGGGAGATCAGCGAACGCCATGCCCGGGCGCTGCTCGGAGTCGAGGATCAGGAGAAGCAGGACTACCTGCTCCAGCAGATCGTCGAGCACGGTTGGAATGTAAAAGAAACGGAAGAAGCCATCGCGGCGCTGTACGTGGAAGAAGAAACTCCGGAGAAACCTCCGGAGCCGAAAAAGAAGAAAAAGCCGATCCGTAAAGCGGTCTCCAAAGATACCAGGCTCGCAATGAATACGATCCGCAAGTCGGTGGATATGGTGGAGCAGAGCGGCATGAAGGTGGATACGAACGAAGAAGAGCACGACGATTATTACGAGTTCACGATTCGTATCCCGAAAAAATAGACCGCCGGAAAGCCGTTCGCGGCGGCTTCCCGGCGTGCCATACGTACCATCGTCCCCGTCCGAAGCCATCGCTTCCGGCGGGATTTTTTCATGGAGGAAGAATGTATGTCTCAGGAAGCTGGACGGTACGTTCTTTCTCCATGTAACCCTCGAACATCAGCACCACGGCTGATATCAACACGGCGCCCATATCAAATTGAATCAGCGCTTCTTTCACATCTTCGTGTTTTAGGTTAAACTGATGTATAAGCTCATTATTATTCCTTCTCAATGTGATCGTGGTTGTGAACATTGCAGCACAGGAATAATAGTGAGCTTTTTTCTTTTTACACAATGATACGGACGCCATTCCGCCCCCGCCGGCGCTGCAGAGGAGACGACGATATCGTCACAGAAGCAGGCGGCTGAGAGCGCTGGGCGTGAAGCACGACAAACCTGTTCGTTCCTCCAAGAGCCTGTGTTTGACCCATCGCCGCTTCGTGCCGGCACGGCATGCGCCTTTGGACAGGGACCGCAGCGCCTGCTTCAGGGGACGCGGTAAGCAGAAGGACGTTTTTTCTCACAATATACCGCTGTCGTTCTTTTCTTTGCTTCCTTTCATGATAAAATGGAAGGAATGATGCGCAGTTTAACGTAAGGCAGGTGACAGGCAGTGGCAAAAGTGATGGCAATCGCAAACCAAAAAGGCGGCGTAGGCAAAACGACGACCGCCGTCAATCTGAGCGCGGGACTCGTACAGGAAGGGAACCGTGTGCTGATTATCGACACCGATCCGCAGGGAAATACGACGAGCGGCATCGGCGTGGAAAAAGGGGAAGTGGAAGAATGCATTTACAACATTCTCGTGGAGGGGAAGTCTCCGGAAGGCATTCTCCGTTCGACGGACCTGGACGGGCTTGATATCATTCCGTCTACGATCCAGCTGGCAGGCGCAGAAATTGAGCTCGTGTCGGCTATTTCCCGGGAAATAAGGTTGAAAGAAGCAGTGCAGGAAGTGCGGGATACATATGACTACATCATCATTGACTGTCCGCCTTCGCTCGGTCTGCTGACCTTGAATGCACTCACCGCAGCGGATTCGGTACTCATTCCCGTGCAGTGTGAATACTATGCGATGGAAGGGCTCAGTCAGCTGATGAGCACGGTGCAGCTCGTGCAGAAGCACCTCAATCATGATTTAACAATTGAAGGCGTACTGCTGACGATGCTGGATGCACGGACGAACCTCGGACTGCAGGTGATTGAGGAAGTGAAAAAGCATTTCCGGGAGCAGGTTTTTGAGACGATCATTCCTCGGAACGTGCGTCTCGGCGAAGCCCCGAGTCATGGAGAATCCATCCACACGTACGACCCGCGCTCCAAAGGCGCAGAGGTATACGCAGAACTGGCAAAGGAAGTGATGTCGCATGGGTAAAGGACTCGGTCGTGGAATCAATGCGTTTTTCCCGGATGCCTCCAGCAGTGACGAGACGCAGATCACCGAGATCAAACTGAAGGAGATCCGTCCGAACCCGTATCAGCCGCGCAGACATTTTGATGAGGAAGCGATGAAGGAACTCGCCGACTCCCTGAACAAACAAGGGCTGCTGCAGCCGATTACGGTGCGGGAGAGTATTAAAGGATATGAAATCGTCGTCGGCGAACGACGGTTCCGGGCCGCGCAGCAGAACGGCTGGAGCGTCATCCCTGCGGTCGTGAAGACGATGGACGACGATCAGATGATGGAGCTTGCCATCATCGAAAACCTGCAGCGGGAGAATCTCTCGCCGCTGGAAGAAGCGCAGGGGTACCAAAAGCTCATGGAGCACCGCGGCCTCACGCAGCAGCAGCTGGCCGACCGGCTCGGCAAAAGCCGCTCGTACCTGGCGAATATGCTGCGCCTGCTGCAACTGCCGAAAACCGCCCAGCAGTACCTGGCAGAAGAGAAGATTTCGACCGGCCACGCCCGGGCGCTTCTCGGCTTGAAGAACAAACAGGAGCTGACGCCGCTGCTGCAGCGGATTGTGCGCGAGAGCATGTCTGTCCGGCAGCTGGAAGCATGGATTCAGCAGGCGAATGCTGATGTTTCACGTGAAACGAAGCCGAAAACCGCGAAGCCGGCCTGGGTTCATTCGCGTGAATCGATGCTGACGTCGTACCTCGGTACGAAAGTACAGATCACCCCGGGAAAGAAACGGAACCGGATTGAGATTGATTTTGAGTCAGAAGAAGAGCTGGAACGGATTGTGTCGATGATGTACCGGGAAGAAGACTAGTCTCGTTCTCTCTTCTGACAGAGCGGATGCCGGGGAGCATGCAGTCTCCGGCTTTTCTGCTGTCCATGATTTTGGCAGAAGGGGCGGACATACATGGTACTGCTTGGAACGATTGTGAATGGAGTCGCGATTATTGCCGGGGCGTTTATCGGCTCGCGGCTGAAACGATTCCCTGCTGGCATGCAGGAGACCGTCATGAAGGCGATCGGCCTGGCGGTGTTGATTCTCGGAGCAACGATGGCCGTGGAGGGGGAGAATTTTCTCTTCGTTATCTTTGGACTGGCGCTTGGCGCGATGCTTGGCGAGCGCTGGAATCTGGAGGGCAAGCTGAATGAATTCGGGGGTTTTTTGGAGCGGAAGTTGAAGAAAGAAGGAGATCAGCATTCCCTAGCGGAAGGGTTTGTGGCAGCGACGCTGTTGTTTGTTGTCGGTGCGATGGCCATCATCGGCGCGCTCGACAGCGGCTTCCGTGGGGATCATTCGGTGCTCTTGACTAAATCGGTGCTCGATGGTTTCACGTCGGTCATTTTTGCGGCAACGATGGGCATCGGCGTGCTCTTTTCGGCTTTTCCCGTCATGCTGTACCAGGGCAGTATTGCCCTGGCGGCCGTGTGGATCATCCGCTTCGTGCCGGAGGAGCTGCTGGATCTGGTGATTGCGGAAATCACGGCCGTCGGCGGTGTGATGATCATCGGGATTGCACTGAACCTGCTCGGGGTGACGAACATCCGGATTGCGAACCTACTGCCGGCGATTTTCCTCGTGGTGGTCTTCGTTTTCGCGGAGCACTGGCTCCCCTTCTTCTGATTTGTGCCATTCAATGACCTGCGGCTGAACGCGGAGCTGGACGAGTTTGTAGACCGGCATTAACAGAAAACCGACGCCCATGCCGATAAACAACCCGACGTCCGGGGCATCGAATACGAGACCGATGCCCATGCCGATGAACAAGCCGGCGGGAATGAAAAGACCTTGCACTGCCCTCACCTCCATGGTAGTATATTGCTTTGATTTTACCACAGTTTCGGCATGGAAAAAGGAATCATCAGCCGAACATTCATTACTTAGTTGGGAAGGTGGTTGAAGCGGATGGCAGAGTTTCATCTGAATGACGTTGTCGAAATGAAAAAGCAGCATCCGTGCGGCACCAACCGGTGGAAGATCATCCGGATGGGGATGGATATCCGGATCAAGTGCGAAGGGTGCGGCCACAGTATTATGATGAAGCGACGGGATTTTGAGAAGAAAATGAAGCGTGTCCTTGCCTCGGCAGAAGAGGAATAGACATGCGGGTGCGGCCGTCTCCTGCGTAACAGGGGGCGGCTTCTTTTCTTATATCAGAACCATACGTTCTCCTGAAGGAAGACGGCGGCTTGGTCCGACGCGTGCGTTTCGTTCAAAAGCACGGCCGCCTGCCGTTGCGTTCAGGCGCGGGAATCTCTATAATGAGGAAGGATGCAGACTTGTACGCGTGCACAAGGAAAGTTTGAAAATAAAGGAGAAATGAAATCATGGCGTTAACAACAGGAATTGTGGGGCTCCCGAACGTCGGGAAATCCACGCTTTTTAATGCAATCACACAGGCAGGGGCAGAATCGGCCAACTACCCGTTCTGTACCATCGACCCGAACGTCGGCATTGTCGAGGTCCCGGACGGCCGCCTGCAGACGCTCACCGAGATGGTTATTCCGGAGAAAACGGTCCCGACGGCCTTTGAATTCACCGATATCGCCGGTATTGTCGAAGGTGCCAGCAAAGGAGAAGGGCTCGGGAACAAATTTCTTTCCAATATCCGTGAAGTGGATGCGATCTCCCACGTGGTGCGCTGCTTTGACGATGAGAACGTGACGCATGTCTCCGGCGGGGTCGATCCGATCCGTGATATTGAAGTGATCAACCTCGAGCTGATTCTCGCGGACCTGGAATCCGTGGAGAAACGGATCGGCAAAGTCGAGAAGATGGCGAAATCGAAAGACAAAGATGCGATGGCGGAGTTTGAAGTACTGAAGAAGCTGCGTGACGCGTTTGAATCCGAAATGCCGGCACGAAGCGTGGACTTCTCCAAAGAAGAGAAGAAGCTGGTCAAAGGCTTCCAGCTCCTCACCGAAAAGCCGGTGCTTTATGTAGCCAACGTCAGTGAAGAAGATCTGCTCGATCCATCCGGCAACGAGCATGTGCAGCGGGTGAAGCAGCTGGCAGCGGATCATAACGCGGAAGTCATCGTCGTCTGTGCGAAAATCGAGGCGGAGATTGCGGAACTCGAAGGAGCGGAAAAGCAGGAGTTCCTCGACGACCTCGGCATTGAAGAAGCCGGTCTCGATCAGCTCATCCGTGCGGCCTACGCGCTGCTCGGCCTGGACACGTACTTCACGGCCGGCAAGCAGGAAGTCCGCGCCTGGACGATCCGACGCGGCACGAAAGCCCCTCAGGCAGCAGGTGTCATCCACACCGACTTTGAGCGAGGCTTTATCCGTGCCGAAGTCGTCTCCTATGACGATCTCGTCTCTGCCGGTACCATGAACAAAGCGAAAGAAGAAGGCAACGTGCGTCTCGAAGGGAAAGAATACGTCGTGCAGGACGGCGACGTCGTCCACTTCCGTTTCAACGTATAAACGTTCCAGGATATTTGCTATAGAAGGCCCTCCACCACAACGAATGGCGGAGGGCCTCTGCTATGGTATGGGAAGCGTCCAAGCGTTTGTTCAACGAGACGCTCCTCCTTTGCGGTTCTTCGCCGCAGGAAAATCCGTTCCCCGCTTACGGTTGCTTCAGAACGTCGAGCACTGCTTCGATGTAGTCGTCCACGAGCGCATCCGTTTCCTGCACATCTGCTTCTCCATCTGCTTTCATGGCAGGCACCCGCAGCCGGCCGCCCTGTTTCTGGACGAGCGCTTCCAGGTGATCGACGGCGCCGGCGAAATGTTCATAGCCGGTGTCGCCGGTACCGAAAATGGCAAAGGACAAGCCGCTCAAGTCGGTTTCTTTCATGTCATCATACAAATCCAGCATGTCATCCGGCACGTCCCCGTCCCCGAAGGTGTAGGAACCGAGCAGCACCATGTCAAACTCCTGAAAGCGGGAAGCCTCCGCTGTGTTCGCTTCCTCCACCACGACCTCCATGCCGGCCTCCTGGAGGCGTTCTTCCATCCTCTCGGCGAGCTCTTCCGTATGACCACTCAACGTCGCGAAGACAATATAGATATTCATTGTATCCCCTCCTTTCTTTCATTATGGAGAAAAAAACCGCCGCAGACAAATGCCTGCGGCGGTTCGTGCTGTCTTTTTTGGTGATTAGAATGTCTACGGGTGCATCGAGGCAGACGGCACCCGCCGTTCCGACTAAAAGAAGCTGTGCGCTATTGCTTCGGCTGTTACGATTCGATTGTCATCGCACGCAGCGCCGTCCCCGGACCGAAGTATTCATAGTGGATCTGATCCGTCGTGAAGCCTCGTCCGAGCAGAAGGCCGGCTGCTGCTTCCATGAATGCTTCCGGTCCGCATAGGTACACGTCCGCCGTATCCGCCGGCAGAAACTGCTCCAGCAGCTCCGGCGTCAAACGTCCCACGGCGTCCACCGCCTCCGGGTCGACAGGTGTTTCAGCGACGAGAAAGCTTCCCGCGAGGGTGTCCGCTGCCGGTTCGTTCGTCAGCGCCGCCGCTTCTTCGGTGCGCACGGCATGGACGAGAGTGAGCGGACGGTCCGGCTGCCGCGCCTGCTGTTCTTTGATCATGCTCATGAGCGGCGTGATACCGACACCGCCGGCAAGAAATGCCGCTGGGCGCTTCTCGTTATCGATGGTGAAATCACCCGCAGGCGCACTCACCGGAAGCATCTGTCCCGGCTCCACGTGCTCATGCAGCCACGTAGAAACCATCCCCGCCGGGCCTTCTTCCTTCTTCACGCTGATGCGGAAGTGTTCCTGCCCGGGGGCATCCGACAACGAATACTGCCGGATATGGGTATACGGCTCCCCGTCGATCTCCGCCTTGATGCTGAGATACTGTCCCGGGGCAAAGGCCGGCATCGGCTGCTCCTGCTGCCGGCGCAGATAGAACGACGTGATTTCGCTGCTCTCCTGCACCTTCTCGACCACTTCGAGCTCCTCAAATCCTTCCCAGGCAGCCGCCTCGTACATCTCTTTTTCAATCTGAATGAAAATATCCGCAATGATTTGGTATGCAGCGCCCCACGCCTCGATGACCGGATCGTCTTCAGCCAGATTCAGTTTATCCTGCATCGCCTGCAGGAGATATTTCCCGACAATCGGATAGTGTTCCGGCAGTACCCCGATACTGCGGTGCTTATGCGCCACCCGTTTGACGAAAGGCAGGATCGCCTCCAGATCATCGATATGTACCGCGGCCTGGTAAAGGGAATAGGCGAGGGCCTGAGGCTGCATCCCGGTTTTCTGGTGCACGTGGTTGAAGATGTGGAGCAGCTCCGGGTGCGCCTCGAACATCGTCTCGTAAAAATGAGTCGTTACCGTCACTCCGTGTTCTTCCAACACGGGAATCGTCGCCTTGATCGTCTGTTTGTGTTCTTCTGTAAGCAAAGAACAGCACCTCCTCTGTTTGATACCTTTATTGAAACATATTTCACACGTTAAAAGAAGTATTTTAAATGAATCTTTTTGTGAACAATCTGTTACAACCGCTTCCAACGCCGTCGCACTGCGGCACTCGCCGTTCCGGTCGGCAGGCATTCCAGGCACAGTGCCTCGGCAGTCGCAAACGGAAAACCTAAAACGGCAGTGGGTCCTCCCCGGCCGTCATGCCGCTGTAGAGCTCGGTGAAAAACGCCTCCATGACCGGAGTTACCGGCCGGTCGCGGCGATAGATGAGGGAAATCCAGCGCGTCGCATGCTCATATGGCAGCGGACGCACGGCGAGCGTCCCGGCAGCGACATCAGCAGCGACGGCCCGTGAGGACAACACCGCGCAGCCGCTCCCGAGTTTGACGAGCGAGCGGATCGCCTCCACGTTTGTCAGCTCCATGGCCGGCTGCAGGGTCATGCCTGCCGCGGCCGCCCAGTCGTTGACGATATCCCTCGTCGATCCACTCTGATGCAGCAGCAGCGGCCACGAAGGGAGCGCTTCTTCCAGCGAATGGACGGTAAGCAGCGGATGATCGGGCGGCGTCACGAGCACCACGTCGTCCTGCGCGAGCCGCTTGACGACGAGCCGTTTCGTATCCAGCTGCTGCTCCGAGACCACCCCGGCATCGAGTCGCTTCATGACAATGTCCTCCGCGGTCTTCGGCGTCGGCTGAATCGAAATATGAAGCTGAATCCCCGGCGACTGCTGCTGGAACGCATACAGAATCTCCGGCAGCACATAGTTGGCGGGCACATAACTCGCGCCGACAAACAGCTCTCCTTTTTTGTCCCGATAATCCCGCATCACCCGTTCCGTCTCCTCAAACAGCGCCATCATCTCGCGGGAATAATGACGGAGCGCCGCGCCCGCCGGCGTCATCATCACCTGATCCCCCTTCCGCTCAAACAGCGGCGTACCGACAGACGCCTCGAGCTCCTTCAAATGAAACGACACCGTCGGCTGCTTCACGCCGAGCGCCTCCGCCGCCGCTGACATGCTCTGCAGCTGCGAAAAATGATGAAAAACTTCAAGCTGCTTCCATTTCATCCTCTCACTCCCTTGATTTCCATGTCTTTTTTGATCCTCCTCCAACATTTCCGGGCCTGCTTATAGAAAAAATCAATACCTGTATAGAGAATGCCACACCAGTATTGAAGGAATGTTAATTTTTCATTTAAATTTCCTTAACATTTCCCCCGTAGTATGAGGGACGTAGAGAAAGGAGCGGACAACATGGACATTCAATTTAAACAACTGGAAAAATGGTTCGGGCAGCTGCAGGCGTTGAAACCCCTCTCCATGACGGTGCAGTCCGGAGAGTTTGTGAGTCTGGTTGGTCCTTCGGGATGCGGGAAGACGACATTGTTAAGGATGATAGCAGGATTGGAAGAACCGGCCTCCGGCGCGATTCACTTCGGCGGAACAGCAGTCTACGACAACAGCAGGAAGGTCAACCTGCCGCCGCAGAAGCGGAAGATCGGCATGGTCTTCCAGGACTTTGCCCTCTGGCCGCACATGACGGTCTTCGAAAATGTCGCCTACGGCTTGAAAGCAGCCGGCAGAAACAAAGAGGTGCAGGAGAAAGTGTCCGAGGCCCTCGACAACGTGCAGCTCGGCAGCTTCCAAGAGCGCTATCCGCATCAGCTTTCCGGCGGGCAGCAGCAGCGGGTGGCGATCGCACGGGCGGTGGCCACCGACCCGGACATCATGCTTCTGGATGAGCCACTGAGTGCGCTCGATGCGTCCCTCCGCGATGAGATGCGGATCCTGCTGCAGTCGCTCGTCAAAAAGCTGAACATGACCGCCGTCTACGTCACGCATGATCAAAGCGAAGCGATGGCGATGTCGGACCGGGTCGTCGTCATGAATGACGGCAAAGTCCAGCAGACGGGCACACCGGAAGAAATATACCAGCGTCCCGTCAACGAGGTGGTCGCTTCTTTCATCGGAAAAGGGGCCCTGATCCAGGGACTGGTGACAGAGGTGGAGGACGTCCCGATGCTCAAAGTCAACGCGGACGTGCAGATTCCCCTTTCCACGAGCAAAACGAAAGGGCTCGAGCCCCATGACTGGGTGCATGCCATTATCCGCCCGGAGCAGGTCTCCCTCGATACCGCCCCGGCAGAAGCGGGGATCCGCGCTGCGGTAGAAACCGTGAGCTTTCTTGGAGAACGATACGAAGTCAGTCTGACGCTCGACGGCTCAGACGAACGACTCTTTGCCTATACACCGGAGAGGACGGTCCCGGGACAGGAAGTGTCTGTCACCGTCCGCAGTACGATTCATCTCATACAGCATAAAGGAGGAGTTTCCCGTGAAGAAACAGCTTAAGATTTTTGCAGGAACCGCAGGCGTGCTCGTACTCGGTGCGTGTGCCCAGACCGAATCGGAGCAGGGGGCAGATAACGCCGCCGGGAACAACATGAACGAAGAGACGAACAACGCGAATGAGGAAATGGATGAAAACAGCGAAAACGAGGAACATGATATGAACGAGGACCATGAAGAAACGGGTGAAATGACGATTTACACGTCCGGTCCTGGAGGCATGGCCGAAGATCTCGTAGAAGGATTTGAAGAAGAGACAGGAATCGATGTGGACATGTTCCAGGGAACGACCGGCGATGTGCTCGGCCGTCTGGAAGCAGAGCAGGATAACCCGATTGCCGACGTCGTCGTGCTTGCTTCGATGCCGCCGGCGATGGATTTCAAAGAGCAGGGGATGACGATGGCGTATGAATCGGAGTACGCGGACTCGCTGCGGGACGGCTGGTACGATGACGACCATCACTATTACGGCTTCAGCGCCTCCGCGCTGGGCCTGAGCTACAATACCGACGTCATCGGCGATGTGCCGTCCGACTGGAGCGATTTGACGGAGGAGCAGTATACCGACGAGATTGCGATCCCGGACCCGTATGAATCCGGTACGGCACGCGACTTTATCGCCGCCTACATCAACCAGGAAGGCGAGGAAGGCTGGGAGCTGTTTGAATCGCTCGCAGACAACGGCCTGCAGATGGAAGGAGCCAACAATCCGGCTCTGCAGACGGTGATCGGCGGCTCGAATCAGCTCGTTATGGCCGGTGTGGACTATATGGTTTATAACAATATCGAAGACGGCGAGCCGGTCGATATCGTCTTCCCTGAAAGCGGCACGATGGTCACGCCGCGTCCGGCCTTCATCATGGAAAGCGCGGAGAACATCGATTCCGCCCAGCAGTACATCGACTACATTCTCTCGGATGCCGGACAGGAGATCGTGGCAGATGCGTTTCTGATGCCGATCCGGGAAGATATCGACCCTCATGAAGACCGGGCCGGCATCGAAGAGATCGAGCAGCTGGACTTTGAGTGGGAGTACCTCGAAGAAAATGGGGAAGACTATCTGGAGCGGTTCCAGGGGATCGTGCGCTAAATGAACAGCTGGACCGAGCGCGCCAATAAATACCTGGCGCTTACCGTTTTAACGATTCTGGTGCTGATTCCGCTCGCCCTTGTCATCATGCGGGCAGTCACACCAGAAGGAACGTTCGAAGGTTTCGGCGCTTTTTCGATTCTCGGAGAAAGCATGTATCAGGAGATTCTGCTGAACTCGCTGCTGCTCGGTTTCGGTGTGGTGATCGTGTCTTCCCTGATTGCTGCGCCGCTCGCTTTTTTCATGGCGAGAACCGAGCTGGCACGGCACCGCTGGATCGACGTCGTTCTGATTATCCCGTTCATGACCCCGCCGTATATCGGGGCGATGGGCTGGATTCTGTCGATGCAGGGAAATGGCTACGCCGAGCAGCTGTTTCCGTTTCTCGCTCCGGTGACCCCGTACTTTTTCACATATGGCGGGATGGTGCTCGTGATGAGCTTTCACCTGTTTCCGTTTATTTATTTGATCATGCGCAACAACCTGCAGAACATCGGCGGCCGACTGGAAGAAGCCGGCCTCATACACGGAGGCAGCTTTCTGTACCGGCTGCGCCGCATCGTGCTGCCGCTGTTTGTCTCCGGCTACAGCATGGGCGCCCTGCTCGTTTTCGTGAAAACAATCGGCGAGTTCGGCACACCGGTGACGCTCGGAAACCGGATTGGCTTTTATGTGCTGACGTCGGAAATCCATCGCCACGCTTCCGTGTGGCCGATTGACTTTGGCACCGCGGCGATCCTGTCGACGATGCTGTTAAGCGTCAGCATGGCCGTCTGGTATTTTCAGCAGTGGTTTGCCGGAAGAACGCACAACAAAGTCGTCTCCGGGAAAGGGCAGACGAGCGCCTACTCGCCGCTTGGAAAAAAGCAGGTGTTTGCCTGGCTCTATCTGGCTGTCGTACTCGGGCTGTCGATCGGCGTTCCGTATTTCTCCGTCGTCTCGACAGCGTTTCTCGACGTGCAGGGGAGCGGCCTCGCCTGGGATAACGTCACGCTGCGTCACCTGCAGGATCTTCTCTCCGGCAGCGGAGCCGGAGCCCTCTGGAACAGCATCTGGCTTGCAGCTATTGCTGCCACGGTGAGTGCTGTCATCGGTCTGTGGGTGACGATCATCATCATGAAACGGCGTGGGACGGTCGAAAAAGGAATGGACTTTCTCTCGATCGCGCCGAATACCGTGCCCGGCATCGTCGTTGTCGTCGGCCTGATTCTGTTCTGGAACGCCTACTGGAATCCGGCACCGGTCTACAACACGTGGATGATGCTCGTGACGACGTATGTCGTTCTCTACATTCCGTTTACGGTGCAGAACATCAAGGCCATCTACGGGCAGCTCGGCGATTCGCTGTTTCAGGCGGCCGAGACGAGCGGCGCCGGTCCGTTCTACATCGTCCGGACCATTCTGCTGCCGCTCATCATGCCCGGCGTGCTGGCAGGCTGGATCATGGCCTTCACGATTTCCATGCGGGAACTCGTCGGATCGCTGATTCTCCGGCCGCCGAACATGCACACCTCAGCCACCTTCATTTATTCGCAGTTTGAGCAGGGAACGGTGGCACAGGGAATGGCGATGGCCCTGATTACCGTGATCATGACGACGTTCGTCCTGATTGCGGTGGAAAAGATGAAAGAACGCTCCCAGCGGTACCGAACGTAGGAAAGGAGGAGCATCGCATGCACGTCACGTTTCTTGGAGGAGCCGGCGAATATGGCCGCTCCTCTTTTCTTCTTCATTTTCCCGACACGGATGTCCTGATCGACTGTGGCATTGAAAAGGGGGCATGGACGTCGGAGGGGCAGCTGCCTTCGCTGCATCTGGTGCGTCCGGAGAGACTGGCAGCTGTCTTTCTGACGCACAGCCATGCCGATCACACGGGGGCGCTTCCCGCTCTCGCTCAGACAGGGTGGAGCGGCCCCGTGTATGCCTCCCCGCCTACGCTGGAGCAGATCGGTGCGCTGCCGGATGGAATGCAGCCGCAGCCGCTGGAGTGGGAAGACATCGGCCGCTGGCGTACGTATGCCAGCATCTCCTGCTGCTTCGGCCGGGCCGGTCATACGCTGGGAGCCTGCTGGTTTCTGTTTGCATCAGAAGGAAAGAAAGTATTCTTTTCCGGAGATTATACGATGCATTCGCGGCTGTATCCGTATGACCGGCCGCCGCAGGAACCGGTGGATATCGCTGTCCTGGACGGAGCCGCAGGACCGGTACGACGGAACCAGCACGAGGAGGCGCAGGACCTGCTGGATCGAGTGAACGAGCAGAAGGTAGCGACCGCTCTGCACGGCCCGCTTGCTGGTAAAACCCAGGAGCTGCTGCTGTTTGCTGCGGCCGAAGGGATGATGCCGGTGGTCGATCCTGAGATTAAGCGTTATACCGAACAAAGTCTGCAGGAACGCCGGGCCTGGTTTCGTGCAGCGGGCGCGGCGGAGCTGGAAACGTTTCTCGCAGAGGCAGAGCCGCTCTCTGTCGACCGATGGCTGCAGCAGTACGACAACCGCTTTGCCATTTACGAAGAAAGCACGCTGGCATCCGGCCCGATGCCTCCGGCTGTGATGACGACAGGACCGAAACTTCCTGCGTTTACCGGTACGGCCTATGAAAAACGGCCATATCTCGTCCACCCGTCGCTGGAAGAAACGGAGACGCTGCTTTCCTGGCTCGAGCCGGCCCAGGTCGTCTTCACCCATACCCCTGAACCGGAAGCGTATCAGGAGCTGCACCGCTGGCCGGTCGTCCTGGCAGGGCGGGAAGGAGGGACCGGGATCGACTCCCGGTAACAGGAGGCTCCGCCATCAAAAGCAGTTTTCTGCACAGACGAGCAGCCCGGGACAACCTATAGTCATCAAAGAGGCTCTCCGCCTTTTTGGAGTATAGGAACGTATAAGGTTTCATTAAGGGTGACGACGTAGCCAGCTGCTCGGGGAGTACGAAGAACCCATGCTTCCCTTAAAAAACCTGCGGCACTCGCCGTTCCGGCCGGCAGGCGCTTTGCGCTTTTATTCGACGGACAGCGCCGGAGGTACGCAACGATCAGGAGAGGCGGGAAATGCCTGCCTCGTTGACCGGGTGGCTGTACCGTTCTCTGCCCTAAGCCTCGCTGAAGCGATCTGTAAACGAAACGCTGCCGGCGGTCCATTGGATCGTCGGCAGCGTTTTTCGCTTATGCAGTACGTTTTTGCCCCAACCCCGCACAGGAAAAGGCAGCCACAGCCGGCGCTTGCATCAGTCCGTTGTCGTCACGGGCAGGAACGCATAGCCGTCGTGGTGCTCTACCTCGCCGTACTGGAGCCGGACGGACCGGGAGAAGATCGGGCCGTCGACCACGACCGTGTGGAACTCGCCTTCTTCCCCGCACGGATCGACGCCGTGGGCTTCCAGTTCCTTGATCAAGGGAGGATCGATGCTGCGGCCGAGAAAAGAAGCTGGCAGCCGGTCTTCTTTGACCACGATGATGATCGCATGGAAACCGGCGTCCAACAGCCGCTGGAGCACGTCTTCGCGGGGCTCCTGCCAAAGCGGCTGGTGCGGCTGGATGCCCTGCGCCGTGCACACTTTTTCCACCCATTCACGGTGGCCTTCGAGGTCGATGTCTCCGAAGACGCCATCGTGGATCCCCCGGCTGCGGAGTTCCTGCAGCAGATTGGAGAAAACGGCCTCATAGTCCGACCAGGACGCCCCGCGTGTGTAGAGCGGCAGGTTCAGCGCCGCCGCCTGCGCGTCGAGGACTTCTTTCGGCAGGGCATGGGAGCGGGAGCGTGTTTCCTCCTCTTCAAACATCGTCACGAGAGCGGCAGGCAGCATGTCCTGCTGCATGGCCGTATAGTGGGCGAGCGTCGAGTCCTTACCGCCGCTCCACGAAGTAAAAAATGTCTTCAATTCAATCATCCTTTCGCTGGAAGCTAAAAAACCATGCCTGACGGTCCGCAGGCCTCCGTGCAGAAATCATGCATAGATAGAAAGCGGACGTTATGATAAGGACAGTCTCATGTGAACGTATTGTCTCATGTACCCGAACGAAACGAAAGGAGCACACGTCGATGGAACTCGGCATTCTTGATCAAATCCCGCTTCCGGAAGGGATGCAGGCAGAGCAGATGGCAGCGGAAACGAAGGCCCTCGTCCAGACGGCCTCCCGGGAAGGGTACCGGCGCTACTGGTTTGCGGAACATCACAGCACGAACGGCATGCTGAGCGCGGCCCCGGAGCTCTGGATCGCCCGTTTGGCTGCAGAAGCCGAGCAGATGGCGTTCGGCAGCGGCGGCATCCTGCTTCCGCAGTACAGCCCGCTGAAGACGGCGGAGACGTTTTCCACGCTTTCGGCGATGTACCCGGGACGAATCGAGCTCGGAGTCGGCAATTCACCGGGAGGAACGGAACGCACGCGTCAGGCATTGGCGGACGGCCGGGAAGCAGAGGACCGCTTCCACGAGAAGCTGGAGGAGCTGCAGCACTTCCTGCACGGGACGATGCCGAAGCACCATCCGTACCGGATCGTCAAGACGACACCGCGACAGGCCGCTGCTCCGCCGCTCTGGCTGCTCGGTCTTTCTCCGCGCAGTGCAGAAACCGCCGCCGCGCTGGATACCGGTCTTGTCTTCGGCCATTTTATTTCCCCGGACCAGGCGGAAGAAACGATGGAACGCTACTACGCCCGCGCTGCTTCGCCGCGGGTGCGCGTCTGCGTGTTCGTCGTCTGTGCCGGCACCGACGCAGAAGCCGAGCAGCTGGCGCTGACCCAGGATGCGTGGCTGCAGCAGGTGCGCCGGGGCAGCTCGATTGTTCCGTCCCCGGACCACGCAGCCGCCATTCTCGACCGGGCCGGAAAAGAAGCGGTGCAGCACGAACGCCGCCGGGCGGTCATCGGCAGTCCTGCTTCCGTCCGCCAGCAGCTCGAAGCCCTGGCGGATGTGTACGGCACGACCGATTTTCTCCTGATTACCAACGTGCATGACCAGGAAGCACGGAGGCATTCCTACGCACATATTTCCCGGGAAATACGGCAGTGAAATTCTCTGTTGCTTCGACCCTGGAGCTCTGATATAATTATCACTTGCGGGTAAAACGACTCGCTCCTTGCTCTCACCAACGGGTAGAGGGCCTAGTCCAAAAGGAGGTGACAGAACATGCGCAACTATGAAATCATGTACATCGTGCGTCCAGACCTCGAAGAAGCGAATACAAAAGAAACCGTTGAACGTTTCAACAAGGTACTGGCTGACAATGGCGCAGAAGTAACAGAGACGAATGAGAAGGGCCGTAAGCGTCTTGCCTACGAGATCAATGACTTCGCTGAAGGCTACTACGTGCTTCTTCAAGTGAAGGCTGAAAAGCCGGCACTGGATGAGTTCAACCGTCTCAGCTCGATCAACGACAACATTCTTCGTTCGATGATCGTACGCGAAGATGACTAATGAATATGCACAACCGAATCCAGGATCCGGGGAGGAATTCCGATGCTTAACCGCGTTGTTCTTGTAGGCCGTCTCACGAAAGACCCTGAGCTTCGCTACACGGGAAACGGCATTCCAGTCGCGACATTCACACTGGCAGTCAACCGTCCGTTTTCGAACAAGCAGGGTGAACGGGAAGCGGACTTCATCAACACTGTTGTTTGGAGAAAACAGGCAGAAAACGTCGCTAACTATCTGAAAAAAGGAAGTATGGCAGGCGTGGATGGCCGCATTCAAACGCGCAGCTTCGATAACAACGAAGGCAAGCGCATCTTTATGACAGAAGTCGTTGCAGAGAGCGTTCAGTTCCTGGAACCCCGCGGGGCATCCAGCCAACAGGGCGGAGGCCAGCAGTCAGGAGCTCCAGCCGGCCAGCAGGGCGGCTATGGAGACCAGGGCGGCTACGGCGGTCCGCAGCAGGGCTCCGGATCCGGGACTTCCAATCAAGGTTCATCGAATAACGATCCGTTTGCCGGTGAAGGCAAGCCGATTGATATAGATGACGACGATCTCCCATTCTAAATGGAGAATCCATCATATAAAAAAACACTGAAGGAGGTATTCGCATGGCACGTCGAGGAAAGCCACGTCGCCGTAAAGTTTGTTATTTCACGGTGAATAAGATTACGAAAATCGACTACAAGGACACGGATCTTCTTAAGAAGTTCATCTCCGAGCGCGGAAAGATTCTTCCACGCCGAGTAACAGGAACTTCTGCCAAGTATCAGCGACAGCTCACCCGCGCGGTGAAGCGTTCGCGGACCATGGCACTGCTTCCGTTCGTGGAAGAGTAAATCAGCATCTGTGACGGCATCCATTCCGGGTTTCCGGAGTGGATGCTTTTTTCTTAGGAAAGCAATAGGGATGCCAGTGCTTCCACGTATGCAGAACAAAAGCGCGGAGCGCCTTTTTGGTCGGAACGGCGTGCGGCGTCGCTGCATGCTCTTCGAGGGAAGAAAAGGTTTTTCTTTCTTCCCTTGCAGCCGGCTGCGCCGTCCCCCTACATGGAAACTGATACATTCCTATCATGCCATGAAAGCAGAAGAGCCGTCGTGTCTGCCTATCGCGACGTCTTTCCCCAATACGCAGATCCGTTACACCGACGTGTTTGGCGGGGACGCCTGTAGTATCAGCGCAGCCTGACAAGCGCAGGGCGCTTTTGGTCTCCGGGGCGTATACGTGGTAGAATGAAGCTTGATGTAACTGGAAAAAGGGAAGAGAAGGTGTAGACGATCATGAATCAGAATACCATACTCCGTGACGGAATCATGCTGTCAGCAGTGTTTCTCCTGCTGATGCTCGTATCGCTGTTCATTCCGATTGCCGGCCTCGTCCTGATGTTTTTCGTGCCGGTACCGATGGCGTTATTTACATATAAATACGGCTGGCCGCGGGGCGCGGTCGCAGCGTCTGTTCTCCTGCTCCTGCTTGCGGTCGTGCTCGGCCCGTATGCGCCGGCCGTCGTACTGCTGTTTGCCGTGCCGGGGATCGTGTTCGGCGCTCTCTATCAAAAAGGAGAGCAGCCCTTTGCGGTCTACGGCGGCGGGGTAGTCGCGCTCGTCTCCGGCATCACCCTGACGTATGTCGGTGTGCTGCTGCTGACGGGCACGGACCCGATCGAACAGTTTCAGGAGTCCCTGGCGGAATCGCTGGAAACAACAGACGAGATGATGAACCTGGATTCAGAAGAAGAAGTGGAACAGATGACCGCGTGGATCGATGATCTGCAGACGTCCGCCCCGGCGATGTTCGTGATCATCGGCGGTGTTGCTGGCATCATCATGCAGACGGCGGCCGCGTACTTTCTGCGACGCCGCGGGGCCTCCGTGCCGCGGTTTCCACCGGTGCGGGAATGGAGCCTGCCGAAGCCGTTTATCTGGTATTACCTGGCGGTGCTCATTCTTTCGTTTATTAACATCAGCGAAGGACAAGAGGGCATGCTCCATACCGTCTCCGCCAATCTGTCCCCGGTGATGGAAGGGTTGATGCTCATTCAGGGAATCGCGTTCATCTTCTTTTTCTGTCACTGGAAAGGCATCTCGAAAGCGGTACCGGTACTCGCAGCGATTTCGCTGCTGTTCATTCCGTTTTTAGTACCTATCGTACGAATCTTAGGTATAATTGATTTAGGTTTTGATTTAAGAACGCGATTACGGTCGCAGGAGTAGGAGTTGTCTAGTATGCCCAAATTCCTGATGAAACGGTGGCATGGCTATCATGTAATCGTCTTGTTTATCATAGCAGCACTCTTTATTGGAGTGGTGACGTACGACCGCTGGCCCCTCGGCATCATCGGGTTCGTGCTGCTTGCCGCCGCAGGTGTCATGGTTGTCCGGGCGCGGATGCAGTTCGAAAAAGATTTGACGGACTACATTTCGACACTCACCTACCGGGTGAATAAAGCCGGCGAACAGGCAGTCACGAAAATCCCGGTCGGCATGCTCCTTTACAATGAAGAGCGGGAAGTACAGTGGTCCAATCCGTACATGCAGCAGGTCATGAAGAAGGACCTGCCCGGTGTATCCATGGCCGATCTCTCCGAGGAGCTGATCGAATCGGTGAACGAGGAGAGGCGCTCCTTCTATCTGCATGTGAAAGACGCCAATTACCGCGTCGTGCACGAACCGGAAGAGCGGCTCCTCTACTTCCTGAATGCAACCGAAGAGCAGGAGTACAAGGATAAATTCGAGAAAGACCAGACGGTGATTGCCTTTATCTACCTGGATAACTACGATGAAGTGACCCAGGGGATGGACGATCAGCTCCGGTCACGGCTTCTGTCCCACGTCTCCGATGCGATGAACGACTGGGCACAGGAACACGACGTCTTCGTCCGGCGCACGTCGGCGGACCGGTTCATCGCCCTGATGAACCAGAACACGCTGCAGGCACTTGAAGCAGACCGCTTTACGCTGCTCGATGAAGTGCGCGAGAATACGCAGGAAGAAAAAGTCGCGCTCACGCTGAGTATCGGCATCGGCTCCAACGTGGACTCGCTCCGCGAACTCGGTACGCTGGCGCAGTCCAGTCTCGATCTCGCCCTCGGGCGGGGAGGCGATCAGGTGGCGATTAAGGAACAAAGCGGGAAAGTCCGCTTCTACGGCGGCAAGTCCAATGCAACGGAAAAGCGGACGCGTGTCCGTGCCCGGGTCATTTCGCACGCGATGCGGGACTTCGTCAAAGAGAGTGAAAAAGTTTTCGTCATGGGGCATAAGAACCCGGACATGGACTCGATCGGCTCGGCAATCGGTATTTTAAAAATAGCCGAGGCCAACGGCAAAGAAGGCTACGTGGTCGTTGACCCGAACGACGTGAATCAGAGCGTATCCAAGCTCCTCCAGGAAGTAGAGAAGCATCAGGAGCTGTGGGGACGCATCATCACCCCGGACGAAGCACGCGAAGACATCACCGATGAAACGCTGCTCGTCGTCGTCGATACGCACAAGCCGAAGCTCGTCCAGGAGCCGAAACTCCTCGATAAAGTGGAGCGGACCATCGTCATCGACCACCACCGCCGCGGAGAGGACTTCATCAGCGATGCGGTGCTCGTCTACATGGAGCCGTATGCGTCTTCCACGGCGGAGCTGGTCACGGAACTTCTGGAGTATCAGCCGAAGCATCCACAGATCGAGACGCTCGAAGCGACAGCACTCCTTGCCGGCATCATCGTCGACACGAAAAGCTTTGCGATCCGCACCGGCTCGCGAACCTTTGATGCAGCGGCGTACCTGCGGGCCCGCGGAGCGGATACGACGCTCGTACAGAAGCTGCTTAAAGAAGATCTGGATCACTATGTGAAGCGGTCCAAGCTGATTGAACAGGCGCATATTTATGCCGGCGGCGTAGCGATCGCCAGAGGCTATTCGGACGAAACGTACGGCCAGGTGCTCATTGCCCAGGCGGCCGATACGCTTCTGTCCATGAACGATGTCGTCGCTTCGTTTGTCATTTCCAAAATCGAAGACGGCCGCATCAGCATCAGTGCCCGCTCGCTCGGCGAAGTCAATGTCCAGGTCATCATGGAAAACATGAACGGCGGGGGCCACTTGACGAACGCCGCTACGCAGTTGGAAAATATGAATGAAGAGCAGGCAGAAACGATGCTGAAAGAAAAAATCGACGACTATTTCAAAGGGGGTTCCTCATCATGAAAGTTATCTTCCTCAAAGATGTAAAAGGAAAAGGCAAAAAAGGTGAAGTGAAAGAAGTCCCGGACGGCTATGCCCGGAACTATCTCCTGAAAAATAACCTGGCTGCAGAAGCGAACAAAGGCAACGTCAAGTCGCTCGAGAAGCAGCAGGAAAACGAGCGTCAGCGCCAGCAGGAAGAGCTGGATGAAGCGAAACAAATGAAGGCGGATTTGGAAGAGAAGACCGTGGAGCTGACAGCAAAGGCCGGCGACGGTGGACGGCTGTTCGGCGCCGTCACGAACAAACAGGTTGCAGATCAGCTGAAAAAAGAAAACTACAAGATCGACAAGCGGAAAATCGAAATGAAAGAACCGATCCGCACGCTCGGCTATACCAACGTCCTCGTGAAACTGCATCCACAGGTGCACGCCACGCTGAAGGTCCACGTAGCCGAGGAGTAAGCAGCAGGGAGGAGTCAGACGATGAGCGATATGTTCGAAGACCGGACACCGCCGCAGAATATTGAAGCAGAGCAGGCCGTGCTCGGTGCCATTTTTCTGGATGGACAGGCGCTGATCACGGCTTCGGAGCGGCTCGTGCCGGAAGACTTTTACCGGACCGCCCACATGCGTATTTTCGCTGCCATGCTGGAACTCTCCGGCAAAGGCGAACCGGTGGATCTAGTCACCTTGATTGACGAGATGCACCGCCAGCAGTGGCTTGAGGAGATCGGCGGCGTCGGCTACCTCGGCGAGCTCGCCAACGCAGTGCCGACGGCAGCCAATGTGCAGTACTACGCCCAGATTGTCGAAGAAAAATCCCTGCTGCGCCGGCTGATCCGGGTGGCGACCAGCATCGCTTCTCAAAGTTATGCTGCCGAAGAAGAGATTGACTCGATTCTCAACGAAGCGGAAAAATCGATTCTCGAAGTTGCCAGGAAGCAGCAGACCGGTGAATTCGTGGAGATCAAGGATGTGCTGGTCGAAGCGTTCGATAAAATCGAAATCATGCAGGAGACCGCGGGCGAGATTACTGGGATCCCGACCGGATTCCAGGAGCTCGACCGCATTACCGCCGGGTTTCAGCGCAGCGATCTGGTGATCGTCGCCGCCCGGCCTTCTGTCGGGAAGACGGCGTTTGCGCTGAATATCTCCCAGAACGTGGCGACGAAAACGGACGAAAACGTCGCGATTTTCAGCCTCGAGATGGGCGCCGATCAGCTCGTCATGCGGATGCTCTGTGCAGAAGGCAACATCGACGCCCAGCGTCTGCGTACGGGTGCATTGGAGGATGAAGACTGGCAGCGCCTCACGATGGCGATGGGAAGCCTGGCGAAAGCCGGTATCTACATCGACGACACGCCTGGCGTGAAGGTGAAGGAGATTCGCTCGAAGTGCCGGAAGCTCAAGCAGGAAGCCGGCCTTGGCATGATCATGATCGACTACCTGCAGCTCATTCAAGGCGATGCCCGCTCCAGCGAAGGGCGTCAGCAGGAAGTCTCCGAGATCTCCCGGGAACTGAAGGGACTCGCCCGGGAACTGGAAGTCCCGGTCATTGCGCTCTCCCAGCTCTCCCGCGGGGTCGAATCAAGGCAGGACAAACGGCCGATGATGTCGGATATCCGGGAATCGGGAAGTATCGAGCAGGACGCGGATATCGTCGCCTTCCTGTACCGCGATGACTACTACGACCAGGAGTCCGACAAAAAAGACATCATCGAAATCATCGTCGCCAAACAGCGTAACGGCCCGGTCGGCACCGTCGAGCTGGCATTCGTCAAGGAACATAACAAGTTCGTCAATCTCGAACGGCGCTACGATGAACAGGATATTCCGCCCGGCGCCTGACAAAGGCATCGGGATGGCATACGAAGAACCCCCATTGGATATCATTTCCAGTGGGGGTTCTTCTATGGCTCTAAAATATATGTTGGGGTAGAGCACGTCTGTTGATTAACCAATATCATCCAGATAATACCTGTTGTTGTTTCTATAGAAACAACAGAAAGAGCTCCTTATTTGGAATACGGAGAGACGCTCTGCTTCCGCCGGGCGCTTTCCGGAGGGGACTCGCTCCGCTGGCCTGGCTTGGCTCCGGCAGCCGGATCTTCGAATCGTCCTGATCCTCCCGGAGTCGCCGGCTGCGCGCCGCTCTTATTTAATAGGCTCTGTGATTGTTTATTGTTGATAATGACAGAAAACGCCGCTGCAACTCGGCAGGCTTGCCGTGGAGGAAATCTTCAGCTTCCTCGGTCTTACGCCCTGCGGGATCTTCCGATCTCCTTCTTCCACAGGCGTCCGCCGGTCTTCGCTGCGTCCTTCTGAAAGAAGAGAAACTTTTATGAAACGGAGCAGGCCCAGGCTATTTTTCGAGACGCCTGCGGATAAAGAAAGCGTGAAGATCCTCCCGGACGTAAGGGAGGGAGAGCGGAAGGATGTCTCCGGGGCAAGCGAAGAAAAAAGAGCCGCAGGCGTACTTTTGTTATAACAACACTAGGCTTTAACAAAGCCATTTAATAAAAGGCTGCAATGCTTTTTCTCTGAACAAAAGCACAAAGCGCCTTTTTGGTCGGAACGGCGCGCAGCGTACGATGCGAGCCGTCTCCTTGTATGAAAACTTATGCTTTCTCATAATCTGGGAAAACCGAGCCTTTCTTATGGTCAAACCTGCCGCAGTGGCAAGGTGTTCTTTCGTGACGCCTGTGGAGATCTCCCCGGCGTTCTTCGGGGGAAGTTGAAAGCTTTCTCCACGGCAGGCGAAGAAAGAAATACCGCAGCCGCTGCACCCACTACCTATTTCTCTAATAAATGGCGGATCAATAGACGTGGGGGTAGAGGTTCATTTCCGTGGTATCTGTCCGCCCGGAAAGCCATCACTCCTCCGTTTCCTCCAGCTGTTCCAAAAACGTGTCCTGCAGGAGATAGTAGGAGTCTTTCAGCCGCTCCTCGTAGGCCGGCTCGTCCCATGTTTCCCATTCGTACAGGCTCATGTCCGAGATGACGTCGTCGTCCCGCTCCGGAAGAGAGGCCTGCACCTCGTAGCTGCCGCTGTCTTCTTCGACGAGCAGCACGGCGGTTTGGATGCCGTCGATGAACGTGCCGGCATCGCCGTCTTCGTCATAGATATCCGCCATGACTTCGCGCATGCTCGGGTCACGGAACTGCAGCAGCAGCCACGGAAGCCGGACTTCGATGACGTGCTCCTCGTCGTTGTAGTAGAAGTCTGCCAGCGAGTTGTACGCGTCGTGGTCCGGATCGCCGATGCCGTGAAGCAGTTCTCCGGTTTCGTAGTACGTAAACGGTACCGTCAAGTCCCGGCTTGGAATGACGAGCTCCTGGTTGAGCGCCAGCCGGATCGGGCTGAAGTCGCCGCTGTTGTTCTCTGGCGGGGCCAGGTCTTCCGGAAAAACGTCCGTTTCGTGGCTGTAGTCGTTCTCAAAGACATCGTAATACCGGTCCACTTCCACGTAGGCTTCTTCTTCTGACTGGAGGGTCATCATGAAATCCATCCCCTCGTCAAACGACACGCCGTCGACGTCCGCGATCGTCTCATTGCCCTGATCGGGATTCGTCTGGAAGAGCACCTTTGGATGCAGTCCTTCTTCCCACACATCCTCTTCTAGGTCGAGGCGGAGGTAGAGGTAGCGTTCATCATGGTCCATCTGCACCTGCTGCAGCGGACCGTCATCTGCCGTATAGAGCGTCTCCGCCTCGTCCCAGCTGCCGTCGTCCGGGTCTTCATTGATGCGGACTTTGTTACGGTCAAAACTCAACAGGCCGAACTGTTCTTCGTTCGTCTGATCATTCGACCAGAACGGGCGGCGGTCCGGATTGTCGTAATCCATCGTGTTCCACGTCCGCTTGAACCACTCATCCTGCCACGTGAAGACGAGGCCGCCGAGCATCCCTTCATGGAGGATGTCGAGATAGAGATCGGATACAATCTCTCCCTGCGCTTCTTCGGAGTGGAACCCTTGATTCCAGCCGAACGGATTGACGTGCGTCAGCCCCCGCGAGGACGGTACGCCGAATTCGGCAATGAGTACGGGCATGTCATGTGCTTCGTGCAGATCATGCAGGTAGCCGGCATAGTTGTTCGGCTCGCCGTTACGGTCCGGGAAGTTCAAGTACCGCTCCTCATAATTAAGGAAGTCCGGGTAGTACGGATAGACGTGATACGACGCGAACTGTCCGGCGTTGTCCATGTCCCCCTGCAGATGAATGACGTTCGGATCCACCCCGACGAGGTCCTCTTCTTCATCCGGTTCTGCCGGGTGTTCCAGCAGATCGGTCGTCACCCAGTTCGTGAAGCTGACCGGACGGTAGGCGTCATAGGTCTCCGCTTCATAGGAGACGAGCACATCCATCTGTTCGGCAAGCCAGTGTTCAAACGGTTCGGCGCCTTCTGTGTAGACGTATTCACCTTCATAGTCTCCCAGTCCGCTGTACGTCTCGTTCGTTTCCAGCACCATGAAGGGATACCACTCGATGCCGATGATCCAGCCGATGACATAATCAGAGATGTCGGCGTTGTACACACCGTCTGCGTGCCCCGGTTCCGGATCAATCTCGGCATTGCCGTGGATGACGTCGACAATCGTCTTCATTTCTTCCTGAAACGGCTCTGTGTGCGCGTCATCGAAGGCATCGAGCGTTTCTTCGAGGGATTCCTCTTCAATCCAGGATCCGTGCATCAAATAGAGCGGGTCGTCCCGGCCTTCGTTGTGTTCCTCGAGCGCCTGGTAAAACGCCGGTGGGTGGATCGTGTAGATCCGGAGCGTGTTGGCCCCCATCTCGCTGATGTCGTCAAACCAGCGGGCATATTCGTCTCTGCTGATGGCAGCTTCGCCGGGAAACGCTCCCGGTCTGCCCATGCCCATGTTGACTCCCTGGATCGTGATGTCCTGCCATTCCCCGTCCTGATACACTTCGTAGCGGTCTTCATGAATCCTGGATGGATACGCCGGCGCATCCGGATCCTCTGGTTCTGAGGTCGTCGCTTCTTCTGCGCTCTCCTCTGCACGGCTTTCCACATCTTCGAGGATGGCGTCCATCATCGGGACGTACGTGGACCAGAAGAACGTATTCGCGCTCGGATTCAGGGCATGGATGAACCGGTGGAGATGCTCCACGCCGGCATAGCGGTACGACCGCGGAACATCGGCAATATCAACATAGTCCCCTGCAAAATAAAACCGGTCGGAAGCGCCGCGTTCATGATGAATCACGGCATCGAAGCGTACAGGCAGGTCCTGCTCGTCCAGCAGCTGACGGCCTTCTTCCGTCAAATTCCAGTCGTATGCCGCGAGCACGTCATCTTCCTCATCTGCCGTGACAATATCGAACCAGTACTCGTACGAGGGGCTGCTTTCCATACCAAAATAGGCTTCGCCTGCTTCGGTAAACGTCAGCTGAATGCCTTCGCTGTCCAGGTGTTCTTCCTCGTTTAAGACGATCAGCTCCCCCGACCGATCATCAATAAGCAGAAAGCCGGGTCCGGATTCTTCCCAGTCCGGATACGCATCCAGCACCCACTGGGGGATCTCGTCGTTTTGTTCCGGATCGAGCTCGTCGAAGTAGCGCCCGAGCCATCCGGTCCACTCGATGCCGAGCGCGTCGGTGACCTGTTCTTCGACCGCGGGCTCCGTCGGGGAGGCGAAGCTGTTAAACTCAGCCAGAAACGCCGAGGGGGTTCCGTCTGTGAGGCGGGCTTCGATGCGGTTCCAATCCGCCTGGCTCAGACCGCCGTAAAGCAGCTCTGACCTCGCGCCTTCCCGGCCTTCGTGATCCGACCAGGCGACGTCGTCCTCATAGACCCCGTATGTATCCGCCATGTAAATCAAGTCCGTTCCGCTGTAATCGTCCGGCAGTTCGGTAACCGTGTAGGATGCGTCGGCTTCGTCCGGATGGAACCCGTAATAATCCTGATCTGCTTCCAGGCGTTCCTCCGTCGTCTTCCAGTGGTTCAACAGCCAGGTCAGGCCGTGATGCTCCCGGTACGTTTCGTCCGGAACTGTTTTATTGATGATGACGGTGTCCACGTCTCCGCTCTCCTGTACCTGCCAGACAAAGAACGGAATGCAAAGGACAAGGATGGCCGCTGCGGCCGTAAGTAACCATTTCATGATGACTGCCTCCTAAGAAAGTCCCTGTACAGGCTGGCGTCGCAGACGAGCCGCAGGGGAGAAATAGCGGACAAAACGTGACGTGGCAAAGCTGCCCCCGTTTCATCCAGCAGATCGACGATTGCAGTTGGAACTGCACATCCTCTACACTGCAGAGAAAAAACCCTGAAAAAAAGCAATGGAATATGCATTTTATCCTATAGATATTATACAATAACGGCTGGAAAAAATCGCTTAAAAGAGAAGAGGAAGTCAGCTGGGCATGCAGCCGGGGA
The DNA here is from genome assembly GCF_000429725.1 of Alkalicoccus chagannorensis DSM 18086. Taxonomy (GTDB): domain Bacteria; phylum Bacillota; class Bacilli; order Bacillales; family Salisediminibacteriaceae; genus Alkalicoccus; species Alkalicoccus chagannorensis. The sequence goes on from NZ_AUCK01000007.1 coordinate 46,305, forward strand.
GATGATCCAAAGAAACAGTCAAAAAGCGAACGAATGTAAGATTTTCAAAACATAACGTTCGGTAATTGTGTTGACGCTCTTCAGGAGAACTGGTAAACTAGCGTTGGTTCGCAAAAAGAACGAATTTACCGTTGGAGGTGCTCCACCTATGCCGTCAGTTGTAGTTGTAGGAACACAGTGGGGAGACGAAGGAAAAGGCAAAATCACCGATTATTTATCTGAACGGGCGGAGATGATCGCCCGCTATCAAGGCGGCAACAATGCCGGCCATACGATTGTATTTAATGACACGAAATATAAACTGCACTTGATTCCGTCCGGTATTTTTTACTCGGACAAAACGTGCGTCATCGGCAATGGCATGGTCATTGATCCGAAGGCCCTCGTAGAGGAGCTGGAGTACCTGCATGAGCGCAATGTCGATACGAGCAACCTGCGCATCAGCAACCGGGCGCATGTGATTCTGCCGTATCATCTGCGTCTGGATGCTGCGGAAGAAGACAGCAAGGGCGATAACAAAATCGGCACGACGCGCAAAGGCATCGGTCCGGCCTACATGGACAAAGCGGCCCGTACCGGTATCCGCATCGCTGATCTGCTGGACCGGGACGAGTTTGCCGAAAAGCTTGCCGTGAACCTGCGGGAGAAAAACCGCGTGCTGGAGCGGATCTATGAGACGGAAGGGTTCAAAATCGAGGACATCCTTGACGAATACTACGAATATGGCCAGCAGATCCAGAAGTATGTAGCCGACACGTCCGTCATCCTCAACGACGGCCTCGATGAAGGGCGGCGCGTCCTGTTTGAAGGTGCTCAGGGAGTCATGCTCGACATCGACCAGGGAACGTACCCATTCGTCACCTCCTCCAACCCGATTGCCGGAGGCGTCACGATCGGATCCGGTGTCGGTCCGTCCAAAATCGACCATGTCGTCGGCGTGTCAAAAGCCTACACGACGCGTGTCGGCGACGGACCGTTCCCGACCGAGCTGCACGATGAGATCGGTGATAAAATCCGGGACGTCGGAAATGAGTACGGCACGACAACGGGACGTCCGCGCCGGGTCGGCTGGTTCGACAGCGTCGTCGTCCGCCACGCCCGCCGCGTGAGCGGGATTACCGACCTCTCGCTCAATTCCATTGATGTGCTGAGCGGCATCCCGAAGCTCAAGATCTGCGTGGCGTACAAATACCGCGGAGAGATCATGGAAGAGTTCCCGGCCAGTTTGAAGGTACTCGCGGAATGTGAACCGATTTATGAAGAGCTCGACGGCTGGGATGAAGATATTACCGGCGTCCGCTCGCTCCACGAGCTGCCGAAGAATGCGCTCTACTACATTGAACGTATTTCCCAGCTGACCGGCATTCCACTATCGGTCTTTTCCGTCGGACCAGACCGAAAACAGACGAACCTTGTGCGCGGCGTGTTCGGCTGATCGCCAGCACGTACCGCCCCTCTACGCCAGCAGAGACGCGCAGCGACGATGACGTTGCAGCAGCGCCTCTGCTGGCGTTTTTTTGCTTTGTAGGAAAATGTCATCGCAGGAAGACAGCGGCTTCATGCGCTGCGCGGAAGGAAGACCGCTTTCTTCCCTCGAGAAGCTTCTGGTACACGCGGTTCCGACCAAAACGCGCTTTGTGCTTTTGGTCATTGGAGAGGAATGTAGACGTTCCGAAATAGCGCTTGGCACGGGAGGACGATGCAGCCCGGACTTTCTGCGTGAAAAAACACGTCCTCCGGCTGTATGATTTGCCTCCCATTTTTTGTATCATAGAAGACAGCCATTTCCCGGAAGATTATTTCCCGGGAAATAATCAGGAAAGCGGGGAGAGAAGGATGACCCAACTACGTATGAGATCGGACGCTTCCCAGGACCTGCCGGATCTGCACATTCCGCTTCAGGCCGGGACGATGACGGCCGTCCACGCTTCCACCGAAAAGCAGCAGGAAATGATCCGGCTGCTGATGACCCGGGCGGTCCTGTTCCGAGAAGACGACCCGTTAAAACCGGAAGAACTCGGTCTCCTTCTATTAGAAGAAGGCCATTATCCACGGCTGCGCGTCCACGATCATCTGACGTTCTACCAGCAGATCTACGGCGGCAGCCTGCCGATACAGACGGCTGTCGACCTGCTTCAACTGCGGGAGTACAAGAAAGAGCGCATGGACCGCCTGTCCTATTCCGTCCAGCGCCGGGTGAACGCAGCGCGTCTGCTGTTTCAGGAAGCATCCGTGTACGTCGTCGAGGAAATCGAGCAGAATATCGACATCGATTCGAAAAAAATCCTCCGTCAGCTGCTGCGCCGTCTGACAGATCAGGGCAGCGCGGTGCTGCTCCTGACAGGGAACATGGAATCGGCGGTGTCTGCAGCGGACGTGGTCTACCGGCTCACCCCGGACGGCATGAAGCAGGCCAACGTGGAAGTCGAAGGAGAAGAGGACGATCCTCCCGGGGCAGGGAACGTCCGCTTTTCCAAAATACCGGCGAAACTGGAGGAGAAAATCGTGCTGTTCGACCCGCCGGAGATCGATTATATCGAAAGCCGGGACGGGCGGACGTGTCTGCATCTGGAGGGGGACATGTATCCGTGCGCCTATACGTTAAAGGAGCTGGAAGAAAAGCTGGCGACGTTCGGCTTCTTCCGCTGCCACCGTTCCTATCTTGTGAATCTGCAGAAAGTCCGGGAAGTCATGACGTGGACGAAGAACAGCTACAGCCTTCAGCTGGCGAACGAACAGAAATCGGAAGTTCCCTTGTCGAAGCAGAAAATGGAGGAGCTCAAGCAGATTTTCGACCTGTAAGGGACGCCGTTCGACCTCTTTTCCCCTCCGTTCACCCGGATTCGAATGCAGAGCCGTGCATTCCCCCTTAAGCTGAGAGTATCCAACCAGCAGAAAGGGGAATATGCCATGATTGATGTGACGCATGTGTACAAATACTTCCGGGAGGAGACGGCCCTGCAGGATCTCGACGTGCACGTCGGGAAAGGGGAGATTTATGGTTTCCTCGGACCGAGCGGCTCGGGAAAGACGACGACGATCCACCTTCTGACGGGGCAGATGAAGCCGGATATCGGCTCCGTCACCGTCATGGGAAAAACGGGAGACCAGTTGAAACAGCCGGACTTTCTCCAGCGGATCGGGGTGATGACCGAAGCAACCGGGCTGTATCAGCGCCTGAGTGTGATGGATAACTTGAAGCTTGCAGCAGATCTGTACGGCGTGAAGGCACCGGAAAAACGCATCAACGAACTGCTTGCTTTAACCGGACTGACCGAGGCTTCCCGCAAACGTGCGGATAAACTCTCCAAAGGGATGATGCAGCGGGTGCTGCTGATCCGCGCGCTGCTGCACGAGCCGGAGCTCTTGTTTCTCGATGAGCCGACCGCAGCACTCGATCCGGCCAGCACGAAAAAAATTCATGAAGCTCTCCTCGAGCAGAAAGAAAACGGCGTGACGATCTTTCTGACGACACATGATATGGAAGAAGCGGAAGCTTTATGCGACCGGGTCGCCTTTCTGCATCACGGCAGCATTCAAAAAAGCGGGGTGCCGAAAGAGCTGCGCCGGGAGCACGCCGACGGATCGATCAGCGTGGAGCTGCAGGACGGCCGCCGGTACCGGCTGATTCAGGATGAAAAGCACGCAGACCGGCTGGCCGGCTGGATGAAAACCGGCAGCATCGCGGCCATCCAGACGAATGTGCCGACGCTTGGAGACATCTTTATTGAAGTGACGGGGAGGGAGCTTGTATGAGCATATCCTGGAAACGAACGTATGCCGTAGCGCTGAAAGACATGAAGGAAGTCACGCGGAACCTATTTATCCTGTCTACCCTGATCACGCCGTTTCTGTTTGCCTTGATTTTCGGTCGTGAAGCGGACGTGCCGCTCGTCATTCACTTCATGATCATCAATATCACGTTTGCCACCGTCACCTGTTTTGTGCAGATGGCCCTGCTTGCCGAAGAGAAAGAACGAAAGACGCTCCGCTCCCTCATGCTGAGTCCGGCTTCCGGCACGGAGATCATGCTCGGAAAGAGCGCAGTCGCTTCTGCCATCACGCTGCTCACGCTTGTCATCTGCCTGCAGCTTACCGGCTATATGCCGGATGCTCCGGTGATCTATGCCGGCTTGGTGCTGTCGCTCTTGTTTTATCTACTCCTCGGTATGATTCTCGCGCTGTTTACGAAATCACTGATTGAAGCGTCGGTCCTCGTGATGCCGGTCATTTTTCTTCTCGGTATGGGCAATTTGTTTTTTGAACTGGTCGAGGACTATTCGTTTGCCTTTCTGCTCGAGTACCTGCCGAATTTCCAGCTGGAATACCTGGCAGCTGCAGCAGGAAACGGGGAAAGCGGGCTGCTGCACCTCGGCGGAGTCGCGGCCTGGACCGTCGCGGCTGCCGGCTGTGCGCTGATTCTCTACCGGAAACGAACGTATCTCGATCAGTAGGCACAGCCTGACTATTCTGTCTATTCCTCAACCTATTGCGCAGGATTCCGGGGCTTGGTACAATCATTTTTGTCTACAGCACCGGGGTCCTCCGCAGTCCCTTTTATATAAAGAATTTGTAAAAAACGATTGCGGAATGATGCCGAAAGTGCTATTATAATAGATGTCGCAAGGCGCTGTGGCCCGTTGGTCAAGTGGTTAAGACACCGCCCTTTCACGGCGGTAACACGGGTTCGAATCCCGTACGGGTCACCATTACAATTCCTTGTTGACTTTTGATAGTAGAGAAGATACAATTAAGAAGTTGCGGTAAAACGCACCTTACACATTGCCGCGGGGTGGAGCAGTCTGGTAGCTCGTTGGGCTCATAACCCAAAGGTCGATGGTTCAAATCCATCCCCCGCAACCAATTACATACGTTTTTGTTAGAGTGGTCCCGTGGTGTAGCGGTTAACATGCCTGCCTGTCACGCAGGAGATCGCGGGTTCGATTCCCGTCGGGACCGCCATTTTTTTATGCCTTCATTTAGATGCGGCTCGGTAGCTCAGTCGGTAGAGCAACGGACTGAAAATCCGTGTGTCGGCGGTTCGATTCCGTCCCGAGCCACCATTTCTGGATGCTGGCCTAGCTCAATTGGTAGAGCAACTGACTTGTAATCAGTAGGTTGGGGGTTCAAGTCCTCTGGCCAGCACCATCAGCACCCGTTTCCCCTATCCGCCCGCGCAGGCAGGATAGTTTTTTTGTTTATAAGCACGTATACGTGTTCATAGAAGGAGGCGGCGGCGCTGTCCGCTGTGCGGGAAGAACGAAGAACCCGATCTCCCTTCGATCTCCTGCGGCCTATGCCGGCAGGAATAAAGCTGTTTCGATGATCCCTGCCCGCTTTTCATGCCGCTGCCGCTGAAAACGGGCTTTTTTGCAATATAAGAATGTATAAGTTCTCATTAAGGGTGACGGCGCCGCACGCTGCGCGGGAAGAAAGAAAAATCCTTTCTTCCCGCAGCAAGCCTGCGGATCCGCAGAAGGCGCGGTGCGCCTCTGCCCTGTCATCAAGGCGAAATATCGTCGAACGGGGTTCTGTGATAGAATGAGAAGGAAAGTCAACGAGCACACAGGAGGTACACGATGGAAAATAAAAAGATCCTTGTTGTGGATGACGAAAAACCGATTGCCGATATATTGAAATTTGGACTAGAAAAAGAAGGATTTGAGGTCGTCGTTGCCTATGATGGCAACGAAGCGGTCGATCTTGCCTACGAGCACGTGCCGCACCTGATTCTTTTAGATATTATGCTTCCGTACCGCGACGGCATGGAAGTCTGCCGCGAAGTACGAAAAAAATACGACATGCCGATCATCATGCTGACAGCAAAAGATTCCGAGATTGATAAAGTGCTCGGCCTTGAGCTCGGGGCGGATGATTACGTCACGAAACCGTTCAGCACGCGGGAGCTGGTGGCGCGGGTGAAAGCGAACCTCCGCCGGAATCAGAAGTCGGAAGACACCGGCGGCAGCTCGAAAAACATTGAAGTCGGGATGCTGGAGATTCAGCCGGATGCCTACCTCGTCACGAAACGCGGCGAGCCGATGGAACTGACGCACCGGGAATTTGAACTGATTCACTATCTTGCCCGCCATATTGGTCAGGTCATGACCCGTGAACACCTGCTGCAGGCGGTTTGGGGCTACGATTACTTCGGTGACGTCCGGACGGTTGATGTCACGGTCCGGCGGCTGCGGGAAAAAGTCGAAGATAACCCGAGTAATCCGTCTTATATCGTCACCCGGCGCGGCGTCGGATACTACTTAAGGCAGGCAGAGCAGGAGAGTTAACGTATGAAAAAAATCCGCTTTTACAAATCGATCCACGTCAAGATTGCGGTCATTTATGTCCTGTTGATCCTGATTGCGATGCAGGTCATCGGATTCTACTTCACCCAGAACCTGGAAGGACAGCTGGAGAGCAATTTCCGCGAGTCCCTGAATGAAACGGCCAGCCTGCTGGCCTATAACGTGGAGCAGGAGATGACGGCCGAAGAGGAAGAAGAGGATGATTCGCTTCAGGAGAGGATTGACGATATCCTCGAGAGCGATGTGTTCAACATGGAACAGGCCAACGTGCGTGTCGTTGATGACAACCAGTATCTCATCACGGCCACCGACCCGGCGCACAGCCGGTATGTCGGACAGCGGACGACGATTCTTCAGGAGAAGCAGGCGCTGCTCGGCCTGGAGAACCGCGAAGGAGAAATCAAAATCGATCCGGCAGGCAACCAGCGTGTGCTGGAGATGGCGATCCCTGTGGAGACCGATAATCAGCAGGTCGTCGGATCGATCTACATTACGGCTTCCATGGAAGCGATCTATGAACAGATACAGGAAATCAACCAGATTCTCTTCGTCGGAACGGCGCTGGCGCTCGTGCTGACGGCCGGCCTCGGCGTGATTCTGTCCCGGACGATCACGCGGCCGATTGTGGATATGAAGGAGCAGGCGACCATCATGGGACAGGGGGATTTCACCCAGTATGTCCACGTCTACGGCGACGATGAAATCGGCCAGCTCGCAGAAACATTCAACGATCTGACCGACAGGCTGAAAGAAGCGAACGCGACGACGGAGGGCGAGCGGCGCAAGCTCGCTTCCGTGCTGATGCACATGACCGACGGCGTGATCGCCACCGACCGCGAAGGGCGTGTCATCCTCGTCAACCGGCGCGCAGAGGAGATTCTCGACCGCCAGCAGGAAGACATGCTCGGAGTGGAAATGACGCATGTCCTGAACTTGCATAAATTCATGAAGATGGATGATTTGTACCGGTTCCAGGATCCGCTGCTGCTTGATTTTGATACACAGGAAGACGAAATGGTGATCGAAGCGAACTTCTCGACGATTACGAAAGACAATCAGGAGGAGAACGGCATCATCGCTGTACTGCACGACGTGACCGAACAGGAGCGGATTGAAGAAGAACGCAGGGAGTTCGTTGCCAACGTGTCGCACGAGCTGCGGACCCCGCTGACATCGATGAAAAGTTACCTGGAAGCGCTCAGCGACGGGGCCATCGAAGATCCAGACATTGCGCCGCAGTTTCTGGAAGTGACCGCGAATGAAACCGACCGCATGATCCGGCTCGTCAACGACCTGCTGCAGCTCTCGAAAATGGACGGCAGGGAGAGCGCAATGCATATGACGGACATTGAGCCGACGCAGCTCGTCAATCACGTCATCGACCGGTTTGAAATGTTTACCGACAACTCGAAAATTCAATTTAAGCGCCGTGTACCGGAATCAGCTCCGACTGTGCAGGGAGACCGCGATAAATTGACGCAGCTGCTGGACAACATTATCTCCAACGCCGTCAAATACTCGCCGGAAGGTGGTACCATCACCATCTCGCTCAAAGTGGAGCAGAACCGGATCGTGACAAGCATCCGGGACGAGGGCGTCGGGATACCGAAAGAAAATCTCCATCACGTGTTCGACCGCTTTTACCGGGTGGACAAAGCGCGATCGAGAAACCTCGGCGGCACCGGCCTCGGCCTGGCGATCGCACGGGAAATTGCCGTGGCCCACGGCGGAACTATCTGGGTGAGCAGTGAGTGGGGGAGAGGCACGACTTTCTCCTTCAGCCTGCCGACCGCGCAGGAGGCGGTGATGTAAATGACAGTCATCGAGCATATTAAAACGGGGCTGCTCTGGCTCATGATCGGCAGCAGTCTGATCTTGAGCTGGTTCGTCTGGACGTACCAGCCGGCGCATGATGAGCTGGACACCCCCGCCGAAGCATTCATTGAAATCGAAGACATCGGAGAATCCAAATCGCTCACCGAACTACTCTATCCGTCGCAGGTGATTTCCTACGAGGACGAGGAACGTTTCTGGATTCATCCGGCCGGCGACAACTACGAAGAGCTGCTCACAGCCCTCGAAGAAGTGGAGCTGGAAGCGATGACCCCCGTGAGCACAGATGTGCTTGCAGAGCCGGGCGAAAGCCTGCAGGGGGTGGAAGTTTTCTTTGATGAAGCGCTCGAAGACAATTGGCTCCCGTTTCTTTTTGATATAGAAGAAGAAGATATCCTCGTCGAGAACGTCGACCGGATGATGATCCTGGAGACCGAAGGCGAAGATACGGCCGACGTCGTCGTCCGTTTTGTCGATGAAGAAGAAGAGGAAGTGTTTGAATCGGATACCGCCCTCTCGCCGTCTGAGATGCGCTCTTTCCGGCAGGGGATCGTGACCGAGCGGACCCTGGTGGAGCCGAGGCTGTTCGGCGAAGACGAGGAGGACGATATCGTCTCCTATACGTACGTCGCCGCAGAACCGGTGAACGAGCGGATCTTTATGTACGAAACAAACGACATTTCCGAGGATGGCTTCATTCAAAGTCTGTTCCCGGACCCCGATTACATTGAGCAGTATTCAACAGACGGGGAGGAAACGTCCTACACCGATTCAAGCCGGATGCTCCATATCGAGGATGAAGGGTCGACGCTCCATTACATCCACCCGGATTCAGCCGGTGGGCCTGTCACCTCGGAGACGATGCTCAGAACTTCGCAGGAATTCGTGAACGGCCATTTCGGCTGGACCGATGATTACTACGCGACGTCCTGGAGCGACAACGGGGATGCAGAAGCCGTCTTTACCCTGCACGTCGAGGGACTTCCGGTGTTCTCTTCCAACACGAATAATGCGAGTCATTATGAAATCGCGCTGCAGCGTGCCGGCCTCGATATTTCCGACTACACCCGGCCGCTCTTCCAGCTGGAAGAAGAACCGTTTGAGATCGACACGAACATCGAGCTGCCCGCCTACGAAGAGGTGGAAACGCAGATCGATGAGGAGGAGCTGTTCTCCAGCGGGGACGTCGAAGATGCGCGGATTGCCTATTCGATGAACCTCGACAATTCGCTGGCGGTATTCGAGCCGGTATGGTTTGTTTATGCCCGTGGCCAGTGGAATCAGATTACGCTGCCGGAGCAGCAGGAGCCGGAGGTGCCGACCGATGGATTGGAGTAGAACGAAATCAATCTTTATCATTACCTTTGTGCTTCTGAACATTTTCCTCGGCTATCAGCTGACGGAAATGCAGCAGCGGCAGAACCTCGCTGAACTCGCGACGCCGGCCCTGGATTCCCGGCTCGAGGAGCAGCGGATCGATATTGATATTGACGACCCGGATGAAGAACGCAGCGGCAGCCCGATCACAGCCGAAGTACGCGCCTTTGAGCCGGTGCTTTTGAACCAGTCGCTGGATGATCAGGAGATCGACGTCGAGGACGACACGACGATTCTTTCGCAACTCGACGATCCATACCCGGTGACGATGACGAGCATCCGGGCGAGCGTGGAGCCGTTTCTCGAGCGGTTCGTCTTCCGCGGAGAGGAGTACCGTGTCGTCGAGTATGACGAAGACGAGCAGGAGATCCGTCTGCTGCAGGAATTTGAGGGGCGCATCATTGACCAGTACGAGCGCGACGACTTCCACCTCGTTCTCCACGTCAACGACAGCGACGAAATCGCGGCGTATGAACAGACGTATCTGGAAGTCACCGACCGCGGGGACGACCGGGAGCTGCTGACGACGATGAGCGCGCTGGAAGTGCTGCTGGATGACAACACGATCGGCATCGGCACGAACGTTGCCGTGACGGAAGCCCAGCTCGGCTACTACAGCCTGATGGAAGTGGACGCGAATTTCCAGGTATACGCCCCTGCCTGGCGGATTACCATCGACGAAGAAGCATACTATGTCAACGCCATGACCGGTGATATACAGGACGTGTCATCGTAACAACAGGAGGATGCAGGTATGAGTTTGAAGTTCAGTGTGCTGGCAAGCGGAAGCACAGGCAACGCGATCTACGTCGAGACAGCGGGGCAGAAGCTGCTCATCGATGCGGGCCTGTCCGGTAAAAAAATCGAGAAACTGGCTGCCGAAGCAGGACTATCCCTGCAGGCGCTCGACGGCATCCTGGTCAGTCACGAACACAGCGACCACATCAAAGGGGTCGGCATTCTGGCCCGGCGCTATCAGCTGCCGGTGTATGCAAATGAAGGCACATGGAAAGCGATGGCCGCCTCGGTCGGCGAGATTCCGCTGGACCAGAAGTTTACCTTTGCGACCGGGACGCAGCGCACGTTTGCCGACCTCGATATCGAAAGCTTCCACGTGTCGCACGATGCCGCTGATCCGATGTTTTTCTCGTTCAGCCACGATGGAAAAAAACTGACGATCCTGACCGATACGGGCTACGTCAGCGACCGCATGCTCGGCCTGGCGGAAGAATCCCAGGCGCTGATTTTCGAATCGAACCACGATGTCGGCATGCTCCGCATGGGTCATTATCCGTGGAACGTCAAGCGGCGGATCCTCGGGGATGAAGGCCACGTGTCCAATGAAGATGCCGGCATGGCCCTCGCACAGCTCGTCCGTCGGAGCCCGGCGGATGTGTATCTGGCCCACTTGAGCAAAGACAACAACATGAAGGACCTCGCACGCATGACGGTCCAGCAGACGCTGGAGCTGGAGGGCGCAGCACCGGGAGAAGACTTCCGCCTGTTTGATACCGATCCGGAAAAACCGACCGTGCTGACAGAGCTGTAACAACTGGATAACGACAAAAAACAGACGCCGGGAGGGGGAACCTCCGGCGTCTGTTTTTTTAAAGTATAAGCATGTATGCTTTCTCATACAGGGTGACGGCGGCTCCATGCGCTGGACGGGAAGGAACAGCACCTTTTTCTTCCCTCGAAGTGAGGCGTACGCGTACTTTTGTTATAACAACACTAGGCTTTCACAGAGACATAGAAAAAAGAAGCAGCACGTCGCAGAAAGAACAGGACCGGGTGGACGAAGACGGCGTGGCGCAAAACGAGAAGGCAAGCGGCAGCATTGCGGTTCCAGGCGTCTCAAAAGGTCAGGAAAGTGGCTCGTTTGTCGGCAGGTGGCGCAAAAAAAGAAGCAGGCGACGCCCTTTCATGAGCAGGCGACCCGCTTCGCAGCCGGAACCGTCTCCAAAAACGAGCGGAGCGACCCGCTTTCCGCCGGCCGCCCTGCAGCCGCAGCGGTTCCGCGTTCTTTCCACAGAAAAAGGGAGAAGGCACGTACTTTGTGGGAAGCTGGCGGTTACTTTTGGAAAATTATCGAAGCGGGTGCGCACAGATAGACGCAGCGCTCAGAATTTTTTAAAATAAAGGAGAATCAGCATTTCGACGCTGGTCGACATGGAAAGGGGGATGTATGCTGCATGGGCTATTATGATCAGGAACATACAAGAGAAAACAAGCGGCGGCGCAGCCGCCCTGGTCTGACCGCATTTATCGGAGCCGTGATCGGCGCGCTCCTTGTCGTATTTTCTATCCCGATGCTTGCCGGTACCGGCTTTCTGCCGTACGACATCGGTCCGGCCGGTGGCAATACGGCCGACGAGGAGGCTGTCGAACAGGAAGACGATGAACCGGCTGTTGAAGAAGTGATGGAGGAAGAACTGGAATCCGTCAGTCTGGAAACGACTTCGGACGTCACCGAGGCAGTGGAGCGGACGTCCGAGGCGGTTGTTGGAATCGTCAACATGAACCAGACCGGCACCGGCATGTTTGATACACCGGAAGGCGGCGAAGGCGGAGGTACGGGAAGCGGCATCGTCTACAAAATCGACGGCGAGCAGGCTTTTGTGGTAACGAACCAGCACGTCATCGAAGGAGCCTCTGAAGGCGACACGAATATCGACGTGACGCTCTCCGACGGCGCGCGCGTCCCGGCAGAATTCGTCGGAGAAGACGTACTGACGGATCTTGCCGTCTTGACGATCGATGCAGCGGAAGTGGACACCGTGGCGGATTTCGGAGATTCGGATACCCTCCAGGCCGGCGAGCCGGCCATCGCGATCGGCAACCCGCTCGCGTTTGAAGGGTCCGTCACGCTCGGCATCATCAGTGCGACCGACCGCAGCATTCCCGTCGACATCAGCGGCAACAACCAGCCGGACTGGGAAGCAGAAGTGCTGCAGACCGATGCGGCGATCAACCCTGGTAACAGCGGCGGTGCCCTGTTGAATATTCAAGGCGAAGTGATCGGCATCAATTCCATGAAGATCGCCCAGCAGGCGGTCGAAGGCATCGGCTTTTCCATTCCGACCTCGGTGGCGCTGCCGGTGATCGAGGACCTGGAACAGCACGGGGAAGTCCAGCGTCCGCAGATGGGCATTATTCTCCGGTCGCTGCAGGAAATTCCATCCTTCCACTGGGAAAGCACCCTCGGTCTGCCTGACGATGTGAGCGGCGGTGTGTACCTGGAAGGCGTCGAGCCGGGATCCCCGGCAGCGGAAGGCGGACTGGAAGAAGGCGACGTGATCGTGTCGCTCGACGACGAAGAGATCCGCGATGCGAATGAACTGCGCCGCTATCTCTATACCGAAACCGACATTGGAGATGAGATCGACGTCCAGTTTTATCGGAACGGAGAAAGAAGCGAAGCAACCGTGACCCTCTCGGAACAGATTTTCTAGACCCGCTCGATCCGGGCAGGGAGGCTGGGTACGTACAGCGCAGCCCGGGAAAACAACAGGAATTTTTGGCAGGAGCTGTCCATCCGGGCAGCTCCTGTATGCGTAGGATGGGAGTGTCGTGCAGGGGCGGCCCAGAAGGCTCTCGGTTTCCATCGCGAAAAACCAGCCGTCCACAGGAAGCAGGCAGGCTGCACAAAGGCGGCCATCTGTCTTTATCCACAAGGGTGTCGCACCGTGGGGACGCTTCGTGTTATAGTGGACAGCAGACGAGGTTATCCACAAAGGAGGGCGCACATGATCTACAGCTGCAAGGAGCACATCGAGGAAGGACTCGAAGAAGTCATTGAGGACGGCGGACCGCCGCCGGAGCTGGAGGAGACAGCGGATCACGGGCATACCTGCTTCCTCTGTCCGGAAGCAGCAGCCTACCGGATTGCCGCTGGTGCGTAAGCATGTACACAGACTTGTCCACAGTTTTCCACAGCTTCTACGTGGATTTCCGTGGATACGAACACCACCTTTTTTGAAAAACGTCTATATCGGCAGGAAAAGACCCCAGGGGGAACAGATCCTCCTGGGGAAAACTTGTTGATATGTGGATAGTTTTTGTGGATAATTTCACGAATTGGGGATAACTTGTGGAAAAAGAGCACTTCCGGGCGCTTCTTATCGATTTTCCGCCCCTGTGGATAACACGAAGGCTATTCCGGTGGCTGATCGAAGAGGGAAAGCTGCTCGGACGAAGGTTTTTCCGCCTTCTGCTCCTGGCGCCGGCGGCGGGATCCATGCTTTTCGAGCTGCTCTCCGGCCGTTTTTTGAGCGGCACTCGACGCTTTCGTCTCCCACAGCACCGCCCGGGCCCGCCGGTTGGCTTTGACGAGATCGACGACGGGACCGGGGTAGTTTCTGTGGAAAAAATGCGGATCCTTCCACGGTTCGTGTACGAACGCGTCCGGCACGTGCTGCAGCTCTTTCACCCAGCGGCGGATAAACGCAGCATCGGGGTCCTGATCTTTTCCCTGTTTCACCGGATTGTAGATGCGGATCGTGTTGAAGCCGGTTGTCCCGGCCTGCATCTGCATCTGGCTGAAATGAATCCCCGGTTCATAGTCCAGAAACAGCCGCGCCAGATCCTGCGCAGGTCGCCGCCAGTCGAGCAGCAGCGTATTGCAGACAAACGACACGAGCATCGCCCGGGACCGGAACGGGATCCAGCCTGTTTTCCGCAGGGAGCGCATGGCCGCATCGATCATCGGAAAGCCCGTGCGCCCGTCCAGCCAGCGCTGGTACGCGTCTTCATCCCACGGCTCGCGGACGTCATCGAACGCCGGATTCATCGTCTTCTCCGCAATCGCAGGTTCATCCTCGAGCCGCTGGATAAAATGACAGTGCCAGTGCAGCCGGGAACGGAACGCCCGCATCGCCCGGGCATCCCCGGCCGCTTTCGCTGCCTGATACACCCGCCGCAGCGATATATTCCCCCACGCCAGATACGGGGAAAGCCGGCTGCTGGAGAAAGCCGCCTGCTGCGGCTTGGCGATGTGCTTCAAGTAGACCGGCCATCGTTCGCGCAGGAAGCTGTCGAGGGTTTCTTCTGCCAGCGACTCGCCCCCCTGCTGCCCGAACCGGATCACCTCTCCCGGCACGTCGACTTTCTTGATGGCATAGACGTCGGTCGATGCCTCCGGCGGAAGGACGTCCGGCGCCTGCATCCGATGGGGCGGATCCAGCTGCGGCCGCCGCATCAGCGCCTCCCAGTGCTCATCAAACGTCGTGCGGTCCTGCAGCCGGCGGGTGACGCCGAACGGAGGATACTCGAGGAACAAGTACTCCCGCTCCTTCATCCAGGCGTGCACCCTCCGGTCCCGCGAGTACGTCCACGGCGTCCCGTGTTCTTCATGGGCATACAGCGTAAACGGACCGTACGCTTCCTCCAGCTCGGGAAGCACGTCCTCCATGTCCCCGTTCATCGTCACAAGCTCACCCCCGCGACGGCGCACGTCCGCCTGCAGTTCCACGAGACTTTCCAGCACGAATTGCGCATGCCGCCTGGACAAATCCCCAGCCTGCCAGACGGACGGTTCCATCACGTAGAGCAGCAGCACGGGGCCGGGCCCTTTGCATGCCCGCCGCAGCGGCTCATGGTCGCTTACCCGCAGGTCTCTTTTTAACCACACGATCTGCATCCCGATCACCTCTCTGCCTCCTAACGTACAGGATTCCGAAGCGAAAGAACAGAGGAATGCACTGCGGTCTTCTGCACAAAAAAAGAGGGCGGCCGGTGTGGACGATAAAGGGAGACGTGCGACAAAGCCGCGGCGGCGCTCCCTGCTGAAAACCGGGATGCTCATCCGGCCGGAGGGACCGAGTTCTTTGTTTCATCGAAAGACCCAGCGGGAATGACAAGAAAAGAGAGAGAAAATACCAGAGGAGGGGTTCGATGATTCACGAAGTACAGGTCGATGACAAGACGAGCATCCAAGTCGAAGAGCGCGGCGAAGGCAAGCCGCTCGTCCTGCTGCACGGCTGGCCGCTGAACAAAAACATGTTCAAATGGCAGCTGGAAGAACTGTCCGCCAGAGGGTTCCGGGTGTATGCGATAGACCTGCGCGGGTTCGGCGACTCCGACAAACCGCACATGAACTATACGTACAACGTCTTTGCGGAAGATGTAAAAAAAGTAATTGATGAGCTGGAGATCGAAGGGTACTATCTTGCCGGCTTCTCCATGGGCGGCGCTGCTGCGATCCGCCATGCGGCGAAATTCGCCGATGAACGACTCGAGAAGCTCGTGCTGATCGGCGCAGCCGCCCCAAGTTTTACCCAGCGTCAGGGCTACACCCTCGGACAGGACAGAGACCAGGTCGATGAGCTGATCAAAAACATGCAGTCCGACCGCGAAGCGACCTTGAAAGAATTCCAGAGCATGTTCTTCTATCAGGATGTCGCCCAGGACGTGAAGGACAGCCTCATCAGCATGGGCAGCCAGGCCTCCGAATACGCGATGGTTTCCAGCGGCGAAGAACTCCGAGATGCCGACCTCCGCGATGAAATGGGCGAAATCCATGTCCCCGTCACCATCCTTCACGGCCGCCACGACAACATCTGTGAATTCGCCTTCGCCGAAGAAATGGAGCGCATGATTCCAACCGCCGACCTCGTCCCATTTGAAGAGAGCGGCCACGGCATCTACTACGAAGAAAAGCAGAAGGTGAACGAAGAGATTGTGAAGCTGCTGAAGCAGTAAGTAGATTCAGTCAAGTAAGAGCGGCAGGATATAATCATAGAAAGATCAAAGAAGGGGTAATACCATGATTGGTCATTATCCCTTTTCTTCGTATAAAAAAGCTCTATGCACATATGCACGTAAGGAGGCGGTAAATGATGATGATACACGGGCGGGAGGGTGTGCTCGAAGCGTTAGATTTTTTGGATATTGAGCTGGAGAGAATTGGATTTGAGGGTGTTATTGACCTTTATGTCGTTGGAGGAAGTGCGCTGGTTTTGGAGGGAGAGCTGCAACGTGCAACTGCGGATATTGATGCACTGATAGTATTGCCGAAAGAGATACAGGATAAAGCAGAAGAGGAAAAAGAGTGGAAACAGAAATTAGCCGAGTATGGGGTGAATGATCGGTTTTTAGGGATTATTCGCGTTCCCTCTAAAGACGAGCTGATGGAAAATCCTATGCATATAGACGAGGGTTTTTCGTGTTTGCGTGTATGGGTTCCTGACTATACAGAATTGATATTGATGAAACTGTTTAGTGAACGTGAGAAAGATGAGCAGGATTTGTGGAATACAAACTTGTTTGATAAAATAAATATAATAGAGTTGCAGGAAAAGTACGAAGAGTATAAATCGTATGATGTACTACCGGGAAATTACACAGTAGACTTACACCGCTTATTGAAAAAGCGGGGATATATTTAAGAATGGCATAACCTGTAAGGAGGTGGTTGTGTTGGTTAATGCAAAAGATCTCGGCCGACAGTATCATCATCTGCGTGGTTCTTTCGAGGAAGCCATGGTCAATAGGGGAAAAGCCTTCTTAGAGGAGAATGGATTGGATCCTGATGATGTGAAAGCAGTGGTTGAATCAGCACAACTAGATGCGCGTTTACAGGAAGTATACGCCATGTATCTGGCTGGAAAAGGTAACGTCAAGGAAGGCATGCTGCCACAGCATATGCTGGATAAAGTAAAAGAAGCGGAAAAGGTGAAAACTGGTGAACGAACAGATGGTCGAATGTACCATTTGGTTCGTGCATATAAGTCTGAATGGACTCGAAAACAGGCGTTGGAGTCTGATCCTGTATTAAGGGAGAAGGTAGAAGCTCGTAGAAAGAGACGGGCGGACAAAAGAGATAAACTGGAAAAAATATAATGAACGATAACGTAACGTATCTGTTAACAAAAGCCGCTCCCAATTATCCATTCCGGATGATTGGGAGCGGCTTTTAGGTTGTAGGAAAACAGAGCATTAGCGGCTCGTTCGAAAACGCTGCGCCAACCCTCTCGTTCTCACTAAAAAGGGCTGAGCAAGCCGAGCGTCCTCACTCCAGGAGAGCGGTAATTTCTGCTGCCGTTTCCGCTGCCGCTTTTCCCTTTGTATATACCGTGAAGTCAGCGAGTTCCCGGCTTTGGATACGCTCGGCAAAAGCATCGTTTAACTGCAGGATGGAAGGGTCGGAGGTTTGTTTGGAGAGACGCTGCCTCAGCACCAGCTTGGCCTCTCGAAGGTCTTTGGAAGGAAGGAGAAAAAAGACGGCAGCCGTTGATAAAGCAGTGGCGACGACGTCGGCTGATACGGGGTCATCCTGCACGGCATGACCTGCGCCAAAATCATGAATGTGATCAGGATAATCTGCTAAAGCGCGCTGCACCGCGTGCGCCTCAAACGGTTTCCAATAGCGGTAGACGCCAAGGAATCCTTGTTCCTCTCGAATCTCCTCCTGCTTCGATTCGTCAAAACCGATTTCTTGGTAGTACTCATGCCGGATATCGTCCATGTGGCAGACAGGAAGATCCAGTTGTTCAGAGAGAGCTGCAGCTACAGTGGATTTTCCAGCGCAGATCGGACCTGTTAATACGATCGTGTTCACAGTGCTTCCTCCTTTTGTCTCATGCTCTCAGTTCCTGTTTTTCGTTGTCTCTATATAAGCAGTCAAGCTCTTCACCATCTCCGAAAACCGGTCGATGTCGTCCCGCGGGTCCCGGTAGTCCGCGTGGATTTCGATCTGCATCGCCTCGACGCCGGCAAGCGAAGCCGCATGGGCTGCGATGGTCTCCGGATTTTCCGCCGGAAAGGTGCGGTTCTCGTACACGTCCTCCAGGCCGAAGCCGCCGGCATAGTGGGCCAGGGCCTCCGGGTGCCAGTCTTCGATGTGCTCGCCGTGGGCGGTGCCGAGGTCGATATCCATGTCGTGCGTCTCGTCCATGCCGTGCAGATCGAGGACGAGTGCAATATCATACGTCTCCACGACTTCTTCCAGCTTCTCCTTGAACGGGACATCCGCATGGTAGGACGGATCGGTCGCTTTCCTGGTGGCAGTGAGCACGTGTACATCCGTATAGTGCTGCAGCAGGTGCGCCGCCGCGCCGGTATAGATCTCCGCCAGCTTTTCCTCTTCCTCGCGCAGATGCGCCACGGCATGGGGCGCCGTGACAAGCACGCGGACGTCATCCGAGCCCGGCTTGAAGTCGTACGGCTCGTCTTCCGCGGCCCCGTGATAGTCCTCCGCTGCATAGGGAGCCTCGTACGCGAGCGTCTGCTCACGGAGCGCTCCGTCTTCCTTCGCTTCCTGTATCATCCCGACCGTCTCCTCCGGGGCATCCGGAAACGCTTCTTCCTCTTCGTACCCGCTGCAGCCGAGAAGAAGGAGGGGGAGGAGCAGCACCCGCTTCATTCGATCGCCTCCTTTTCACCTCAAATACACATCGCTGCCCTATTCCTCTTATACGTGTGTTGTTTTTCCCAATAAACGCCTATAATAGAAGCTGTAGCGTCCGTTGGCATCGACCAGGCTTTTTTTCTGGAGAACATTCGTAAGGAGGAACCTCCATGGAAAGCTTTATCCTCGTGGGCATTCTCGTCTTCATCGGCATGTTTCTCGGAGCAGGAAAAGGCCAGCGGAACTGGGCCGCCGGCTGTGGCTGTCTTCTCCTGATCATCTCCCTGATCGTCGTTGTGCTCTCCGGCATGGTGCTGGGCGTTTTCCCGCTGCTGCCGCTCTTTTAATGATTGCTAAGCAGCCGCGCCATCAGCACGAGTGTCCTTTTTCGTCTGTATTGGGCAGGTTCTACTCTACTATCTGCCAGCATAACATGTTTCCCTAAAAATGCTTCAGAATATTATAAAGTGATATTAAACGAATAGCGGTGTATTGCTTCGGCCTACACGTAAGAGGACTAGATGCGTCTAGTCCTCTTTTTTATGCTCCAGGAAAGGTCTACTCATTGGGTGAGCCTCCTTCGCCTGCCTACTTGTTCACCAGAGAAAGCACGCCGCCGTCCTTCAAAAAGTGTTCCCGTGACAGCGTCTGCCGCTGCAGTCGCTGACGTACCGCTTGAATGGTACCGTCATGAGTGACGACCAACACCTTTGCATCGTTTGAATGCCTGTTCATCCAGCTTTGCAGCAGCTCGGTATAATGAAAGGCAGGGGCGTGATTCAACCATCCTTCCTCCCAGTACCATCGCGAATAGAACGGCAGCTCAAAAGAAGGAAAGAGAGCCTTTATTTTCTGCTGTGGCATTAACCAGTCACACGGAAGCGTCGCATGAAAGCAAGCCAAAGGAGACCTCCACGAGCTGGAGCGCTCCGGGAAGATTCTCGGACCGAAAACCGGGGAGACGAGGACCGGGACCCGGTTGATACCGGGAAGGGCGGCAGCAGTCTCCAGTGTGCGCAGCGTAGGGCTGACGTAGACGATGTCAAAGTCCGCCGCGGAGAGCCCGCTGCTTGCCGCGAGATGTCCTGTTTCTGTCAGCGGCGGATCGATCATTCGGAGGCTTCCAGGAAGGGCTTCTGTATGCCGACTCGCTTCATGCCGCATCATCGTCAACGTCTTCACAGCAGCCGGACCGTCCGCGCCATCAGCACGAGCATCCCTTTCCGTCCCATTCGCGTCTCCCCGGTCCGCACAAAACCGCCTCGTTCATACACACGCTGCGCCGCTGTGTTCTGCTCGTTGACGGCGAGCAGCACCTTCGTACAAGCGGGAAAGTGCGCCCGTACAAACGCCGGCAGTTCCGCCAGCGACGCTCCTGCCATCCCCATTCCCTGATACCGCGTCTGAATCGAATAGCTCCGCAGCAGCAGCGCTTCCCGGTCGTCGGTGTACGCCTTCGTCCCCGGCCAGCGGTCGAGAAGGAAAAACCCGGCCGCCTGCCCGCCGCTGCGGATCAGCACAGGATACCGGCCCGGAATTTCCTCTGCGTCCCGAATCGCCTGCAGCGGCAGCGACGCGTACCGCTGCTGCTCCTTCGGCAGCGCATAGTCCGCGAGCAGCGGAGCATCCGCCTCTTCATAAAAATCGAGCATCACGTCGGTTCTCATGGGGAGTCCCACCTTCCCATCCTCCTATATTCTTCCTCCAGTATACCAGAACAACAACCAGGTGGGGGAGGACGGACAGCAAAACCCCCGTGCCAATGGACACGGGGGAGTAGTTAAAACGGCAGCTCGCTGTCGTCTTCTTCTGTATCGGCCTCTGCTTCTGCATCGGCTTCTTCCGATGCTTCAAACATCGACTTCCATTTTGATTCCGCCTGCTTTTCGATACGGGCGGTGGTGTCATCCAGCGCCGCCTGCAGCTTCTGGCGCTTCAGCAGCAGTCCTTTCATCGAGCGAAGAAACGACGTCGCTTCTTTCACCTGACGGCGGGCCTGCAGCGCCCGCTTCAGCGCCTTTGCGAGCGCATAGCCCTGGCTGGCGTTGAAGCTGGAGAACTCGATCTCGTGATACATGCGGGAGACTTCAGAATCCGCCTGGCTGAGCGCCTGATTCAACAGTTTCAGCTCCCCGTGCACGTCGATCGAACCCGGTTCTTCTTCAAACAGTCCGCGGAGCGTCTCGGTTGTCAGCGCGCCGAACAGACGCCCTTCCGTTTCGGTCGCGGCTTCCTCGGTCTGGCGGGCTTCCGCGGCGGGCTGATCCATGTCCACGTCCGCCTCTTCTTCGAGCGACGGAATGGAAGATACCGTGTCCTGCGGAGCGTCCGCTTCCACCGGAGCCGGGGCTTCTTCCTCGTACCCCTCTGCTTCATCAGCTGCCGGCAGTTCCTCTGTTTCCAGCGCTTCGTTATGCTGGCGGTTCTGCTCGAGCAGCTTCTCTACTTTATTTTCCGGACATTTGGACACATTTTTCAGCTCCCCTTTGCGGGTGAACGTCACAATGCGGCCGTCATGCCAGTATGTCATCGTCCGTTTCGTATACCAGCCCTGCCTGGCGCGCAGGACCTCCTCAATCGTATCAACCGTTTCTTCCTGGTCCGTCCCCCAATGGGTGCGGGCCACTTTCATCACCTGCGCCGGCAGATCCTCTGGTGTTTCCGGGGTGACCGGTGCTTCTGGTAGTTCGTACATATCGTTTCCGCTCCTTCGTTCAATCCTTCTCCTGCCAGCATAGCAGGTTCAACCGTCGGATGCACGAAGAAAAGCCCATTTCCCCGTTTCGAAAAAAGACGCCACGGATGCGAGAACCCGCGCGGAACCGCCGGCGGACCGGAACGCGCAGCAAAAAAGCCGGCGGCGTCCTGGCGGAAAGAGGCAGATTAACGCCGCGGCAGGAAGGGTAGGAGGAAAAGACAAGACAGGAAGGAGGGTTAGTTGATGCAGTTACCATTAGGACAGTCCGTCCCTGCGTTTACCCTGCCGGCTGCTTCTGGCAGCACGTACTCATTGGAGGAAGACAGCAGCACCCGCCCGGGATGGCGGCTGCTCGTGTATTTCCGCGGCTCGTGGTGACCCGCCTGCAAAGAAGATCTGGATGATCTTACGGCGCACATCGGCTATTTTCAGAAACGGGATATTCACGTGACCGCTGTCTCCAGTGACACGCTGGACAACTTGAAAGCCTGGCAGGAGGAGAACCAGTTTCCGTTTCCCATTCTTTCAGATGAAGCGTACACGATGCTGGAGGCGTACGGCGTCTACCTGCATGATGATGAAAAGGATCCGTACGAAGATGAAGGGAAGCACGGCGAGCCGGCGGTGTTCCTGCTCGACGAAGAGAACCGGCTGCTCTACAAACAGAAGCAGACCGCGCCTTTCGGCAGACCGAGCGCGAAGGAACTGCGAAAAATCGTCAGCTACATCCGCAAAAACAAGGACAGCTGAAAGCAAAACCAGGCGTCTTCCCACGGAGGGAGAACGCCTGGTTTTTTGCGCTGCAGTAGCGGGAGAGAACTAACAGTGAATGCTGGCCGTCTTTGCATCATACAGCCTCCAAGAGCCGCGGTGGCCCACTCGTCAAGCCGAAGCGTCACCATGGATCAACGAAGCGGCTCAAAAGGGCGTCCTCCCGGCTCAAAACAAGCAAGGTGGCTCAAATAATGGGGGAAGCGACCTGCTTCCAGCCCCAGGGCGCGCGGTTCACACAGGCAAGCGACGCAAAAAACAGACGAACGGACACGCTTTTTCTCGATGGAACGAAGGTCGCCTTATCCAGAAGCTGGTTTTCAACCGGAGCGGTCCCTAGCTCTTCCATTCCTCTTGCAGCAAGCCGTACACGTCCCGGTCCAGGATTCATCCTACGATTTAAACCGTAGGCTTTCTCGTTCGGAAGTCTGAAATGCCATTCCTTGCTGTAGGAGAGCGCCCCCTCCCATTGATGCCAACAAAAAAAGCCATCAGCTGGGCTGATGGCTGTGCTGCCTAAAGGGATAGGAATGTATACGTTTTCATACAAGGAGACGGCGGCATCGCACGCTGCGCGGGAAGAACGAAGAACCTGTTCTTCCCTCTAACAGCCTGCAGCGACGAGGCACGCCGTTCCGACCAAAAGACGCTGCGCGTTTTTAGTCTGTGCAGGGCAGGGGAGCGGGTTTTCCGCTCAGCCGTTCGGAAGACGAAGCGCCTCGTCGACAGGCTGATAGGCATACCCGAGGTCGCGGGCAACCGCCTCGTACGTCACGGCGCCGCCGGCAGTGTTGACGCCTTTTCGAAGCGCATCATTATCGGCGACAGCGCGTTCGAGTCCTTTGTTCGCAATCTGCAGCGCATACGCCATCGTCACGTTCGTGAGCCCGATCGTCGACGTCCGCGGCACGGCCCCCGGCATGTTGGCAACGGTGTAGTGAACGACGCCATGCTTCACGTACGTCGGATCTTCGTGCGTCGTGATGCGGTCGACCGTTTCAATGATGCCGCCTTGATCAATCGCGACATCGACGACGACCGAGCCTTCGCTCATCGACGCAATCATGTCTTCGGTGACGAGCTTCGGCGCGCGGGCGCCCGGAATGAGCACGGCGCCGATGACGAGGTCGGACTCGCGGACCGCTTCGGCAATCGTCAGCGGGTTCGACATGATCGTCTGTACCTCGCCGCCGAACTGATCATCAAGCTGGCGGAGCCGGTCTGCACTCAAGTCGATCATCGTCACGTCCGCGCCGAGCCCGATAGCGAGTTTCGCTGCGTTCGTGCCGACAACCCCGCCGCCGATGATCGTCACGCGGCCGCGTTTGACCCCGGGAATACCGGAGAGGAGCACACCTTTGCCGCCTTTCGTTTTCTCGAGAAACTGCGCCCCGATCTGAGACGCCATGCGTCCGGCGACTTCGCTCATCGGTGTGAGCAGCGGCAGCGTGCCGTTGATCTCCACCGTCTCATACGCGACCGCCGTCACTTCCTGCTTCGTCAACGCTTCCGCAAGCTCCGGTTCCGCCGCCAGGTGCAGGTACGTAAACAGAATCAGCCCCGGCCGGAAATAGCCGTATTCCTCCGGCAGCGGCTCCTTTACCTTCATGACCATCTCCGCTTTGGTCCAGACGTCCGCCGCGTCGGCGATCATCTGTGCGCCGGCAGCTGCATAATCGCTGTCGGCAAAGCCGCTGCCGGTGCCCGCATCCTGCTCAATCATCACTTCATGCCCCTGCTCGGTGAGCGTGATCACGCCGGCCGGGGTGATCGCCACCCGGTTTTCGCTGTTCTTTACCTCTTTAGGAATCCCGATCTTCATGCTTGATTCCTCCTTGTATTTTAGACTGACTTTAGTATAGAGGCAGACCGATGTACTCCGCATTGTGGATGACATAAAAATACAGGCGGTCTATTTGTGGAAATCAACAAACCCGATCGCGAAAAAGGAGCAGATCCAGATACAACCCACTCCGCTGCGCCGTATCTTTCAACCGGACGCCCGCAATTTCTTCGACGCGCCGCAGACGGTAAGAAAGCGTATTCACATGAATATGAAGGGCTGCAGCTGCTTCGTTCACGGATCCTTCCTTGGTAAGAAACACAAACAACGTTCCAGTTAAATGGGAATCAAAGGACGCATCGTACGCTGCCAGCGCTGCGAGCGGCTCGGGCAGGGGATCCTGCGCCGGATCGATCGTTTCCAGCAGCCGCGCCACGTAGCGGAAAACGCCGAGATCCGCCGGAAAACGGGCTTTCTGCAGCAAATCAGGATAGCGCGCCTTCATGGAAGCAACGAGCTGTGCTTCCGCAAAACTGTGCTGCAGCTCGGTGAAATCGGTGCAGAGCCGGCCGGCGCCTGAATAGACCCCTTCCGGCTCGGGAAGACGTCGGAGCAGGGTCGAAGTAAAGGTCCGTACGGTCTCGGCATAATCGGTCGACGTGGAAGGAGGCGAGACGAGCAGCACTGCCTGCCCTTCGTCCGCCGTATCGATGCGCACGTGCAGCTGCTGCGTCGTGCGTGCGGCATACACGAGGTGGTCATACGCCGCTTCGTCCCGGCCGTCAAACCGGAAGACGGCGACCGCCAGCGGCTGATCGGCCCGAAACCCGATGTCCGCCAGCTGGGCGGCGGCCTCCTCATGGGAGGGCGCACCGGAAAGGAGCTGCCAGAGCACCTCTTCCTGACTGCGCTGCCGCGACCGCCGCTGTTTATGGAGCTGCGCCAGTTCATTCGCGGCTTTCTCCGCCGCCGTCTGCAGGACAAGAAGATCCCGCTCCTCGAGGCGGAACGCATTATCGATCACCCAGATGTAGCCGAGAACCTCGCCCCGGCGCCGGATGGATACGGCGACCCGGCGGCCGAGGCCGATGTCTTCTTTCGGCGGAATCACGAGCGGCTCCTTCTGCTCGTTCAGCCTCGGAATCACTCCATCTTTCCAGAATTTATTAATGACCTTCTCGGGCACGCGGCGGCCGATGATGGTCGCGACACGGGCCTCGTCGGTCTCGCCGGCGTGCGAACTGTAGGCGAGCAGCCGGTGGTCCGCATCTTCAATGGTAACCGGGCACTGCAGCTGTTCACTCACCGCATCCGCAAAATCTTCCAGTGACGCAAACGTCCGGTGCAGGCTCATCGAACTCCCCCTTCTCTTCTTTCATTATAGCGGATAGGGGAGGGCAGTGCTACGGGCTACTTGGCTTCCCGCTTCTCCTGATACATCGCATGGTCCGCCACCCGCAGCAGCTCTTCAAACGAGCGTCCGTCGTCCGGATACGTACTCAGACCGATGCTGGCGCGCAAGGTGACGCTCGTACTGCGGAGGTCGATCGGCCGGCCGATGGTCTCGCGGAGTGCCGCGAGCATCTGCCCGGTGCCTTCGCTGTCCCGGAGCTCCTTGGAGACGAGCACGAATTCATCGCCGCTGATGCGCGAAGCAAAACCGCACCGTTCTTCTGCAAACAGCTGTATCCGGGCAGCGATCGTTTTAAGCACTTCATCCCCAGCGAGATGGCCGTAGGAATCATTGATTAGCTTGAAGTCGTTCAAATCCACGAACCAGATAGAAAACGCAGGCTCCTCCTTCATCCAGCTTTCCAGTTCGTCGATGAGCGACTTCCGGTTCGGAAGCCCCGTCAGCTCGTCATGCGACGCATAGTAGCGGATTGCCGCCTCGCGTTCTTTTCGCTCGGTGACATCCAGCTGCAGCCCGATATAGTAAATCAGCTTATCCTGTTCATCGTACACCGGACTGATCCGCAGCTCATTCCAGAAGGGACTGCCGTCTTTCTTATAGTTCAAAAGCTCCACTATGATGCTGTCGTGTTTTTCCAGCGCGTCGCGGATCTCCTGAATCTTCGCTTCCTCCGTGCCTTCCCCCTGCAGGAAGCGGCAGTTGCGGCCGAGGCACTCTTCTTCCGTATACTGGGTCAACTTTGTGAAGGCGGGGTTCACAAACACAATGGAATTGTCCTCCGACCACGGATCCGTCAGCACGACACTCGTCGTCACGTGCTCCATCACCGCAGAGAGTTTTTGATATTCTTCAAACAACGTTTCCTTATCGATTTGATCTTTATGCAGCATCTCTTCACCTGCTTTCCATTCCTGACACATATCTAGTGACCTATACCCAGAAAGCCCCATGCTGAATCAGTCCTGGTAAAATGTGATGAAAACAAGGTCTAAAGAATCATAAACCTTATTCGAAAAGCCATCATCTTGCATCGAGGAAAGCGTTTACTTCCCTTCATGCTGGGAATGAGGATAGTGTCAGTAAATATGGATAAAGGAGGAAAGCATCATGCGTCTGAAAGGGAAAACCGCAGTCATTACTGGAGGTTCCGGCGGGATCGGCAAGGAGACGGCAAAACTGTTTCTGGAAGAAGGAGCAGCCTGCCTGCTTGTGGACGTGGATCAGGAAGCAGTAGAGAAAGCAGCCGAAGAACTGAAGTCTTTCGGTACGGTCTACGCCGTTCAGGCAGACGTGTCCAACGATGATGACGTCGTACGCTGGGTAAAGACGGCCGAGGAGAAGCTCGGCCGGATCGACATCCTGTTTAATAATGCCGGCGTCGAAGGGAAGGTCAAGCCGCTCATCGAGCAGGAGGTAGAAGACTTCGATTTCGTCATGAACGTCAACGTCCGCGGCGTTTTTCTCGGCATGAAGCACGTCCTGCCGATCATGTACAAGCAGGAGAGCGGGAGCGTCATCAACACGTCTTCCGTCGCCGGTTTCATCGGCTCCCCCGGGGTGCTTCCGTACGTGACGTCGAAGCATGCCGTCATCGGCGCAACCAAAACCGCCGCGCTGGAAGCCGCACCGTATCAAGTCCGGGTCAACTCCATCCATCCGTCTCCCGTCAACAACCGCATGATGCGCTCCTTGGAAGAAGGGTTCAGTCCGGGCAAAGCAGAAGAAGCACGGCAGGGGCTGGAGCAGACCATCCCGCTCCACCGGTACGGCGAAAATGCGGACATCGCCAAACTCGTGCTGTTTCTTGCCTCAGATGATGCCGCGTTTATCACCGGGGCGCAGTACCGCATCGACGGCGGCATGGCGGCAAACTAAATCCAAACGATTCTGAAAATAATGCAGGGCACAGCGGCTCGTGCTACAGTAAATGTATCAACCAAAGTGGAGGGATCCATATGAGCTGTGACAAGCACGAAAACCATCAGCACGAGCACTCCCTTGCCTGCGGGCACACCGCGATCCGACACGGTGACCATATCGACTACGTCCACGACGGCCACCTGCATCACAAGCACAACGGCCACTGGGACGAGTGCAGCATCGACGTCTCTGAGCAGAACCCGGCCGACTGTGTCCCGGTCGAGTCCGCTTGTGAGCATCACGACGACTGCGGGCATGAACTCGTCCCGCACGGCGATCACTACGATTACGTCGTCCACGGACGGCTGCATCACGTGCACGGCGATCACGTCGACGATCACGGTCCAGTGGATATCGTCAAATAACGCAAGCACACCGTAAAAGGGCCTGCCGGAGCGTCATGCGCCGGCAGGCCTTCGCGCATGCACCGCTCGTATCCACCGCAGACGCCTGATGTTTCACGTGAAACACCGCTTACCGACAACAAAGGAGACATTGCTATGAACAAGCCCACGATCATCATCGGGGCCGGCGCCGCCGGTCTGTACGCAGCAAACCAACTAGTAGAAGCAGGGAAAGAGGTGCATATCCTGGAAGCGCGAGGGCGGACCGGCGGCCGTGTCCATTCCGTAGACGGCTGGGATCTCGGTCCGACGTGGTACTGGCCGGAGCAGGAGCCGCTCATGACTGATCTTGTGCAGTCGCTCGGCCTACCCGTGTCTACGCAGCATACGCACGGGCACATCCTCGTCGAACAAGCGGGCGGCCGTGTGCAGCGCCATCAGCTGCCAGCCGGCGCCGCTTCCGTGTCCCACCGGCTTCAAGGCGGCATGCAGCAGCTGACCGATGCGCTGGCTGCCCCGCTGCCGGAAAACCACCTCCATCTGCACACGACCGTGACGGCAGTGACCCTGCAGGTGGATGGTGTCCTCGTGGAGACGACGAACGGCTCCTTTGAGGGAGAAACCGTCCTGCTGGCGCTGCCGCCTCGCCTGGCTGCCGAACACATCCGTTTCCATCCGGCGCTCCCGGCGGATACAGCCGGAGCGATGCACAACCGTCCGACGTGGATGGCCGGTCATGCCAAGGCGCTTGCTGTTTACGAGACGCCGTTCTGGCAGGAGGAGGGACTCTCCGGCCAGGCGATGAGCTGGCGCGGGCCGCTCCAGGAAATCCACGACGCCTCTCCCGAGAACGGAACGGGCGCGATTTTCGGCTTCGTCGGCCTCCCGCAGGCCGAACGCCAGCGGCTCAGCGAAAGCGACATCCAGAAGCTCGTCCTCGAGCAGCTGGAAAACCTGTTCGGTCCGCCGGCAGCGGCACCGACGGCATTCTACTACTACAACTGGACGGACGATCCGCTGACGGCGGTCGCCGCCGATGCAGAACCGCTGCATGACTTTCCCGTCTACGGACCCGTGGACATGAGCGCCGCATGGGGCACGCGGCTCCTCCTGAGCGGGACGGAAACCGACACCCACGGCGGCGGACACCTGGAAGGCGCGATCCGCGCCGCCGAACGTGCCGTTCATACCATATTGGAGGGAGACACATGAACTACAACAACAAAATCTTTGTTTCACGTGAAAACACCGCCAACGGCGAAGTCTCTTCAGCGACGACCTTCTACTACAAGCAGGAAGGACAGATCCTAACCGCCGAGTACGAAGGAGGCTCCATTGATACCGGAAGGCTGATCGGCCTCGTACACGACGACGGCAGCCTCGAATTCCGCTACAACCACATCAATACCGCCGGCGACCTGCGGGGCGGGGCCTGCCGCTCCACCCCCGAAACCCTGCCCGACGGACGCATCCGCCTGCACGAACAGTGGCAGTGGATGGACGCCGAGCAGACAGAAGGGAACTCGGTTGTGGAGGAGAAACGCACAGAACTTTAATACGTCGAGGAGGGATACGATGGAGAAGGATAGGGGATGGCAGATCACCGAAGCAGATATCCGGCGGGTGATCGAAGAAAAATTCCCGGAGCTCAGCGACGAAGAGAGAAACCAAATCATCCAGTTGGCGCAAGAAGGACTGGAAGTACCGCATTGGAAGGACATGGTCAAAGCCTACGACGAAATCCAAAAATCGAAGAAGTAAAAAGAACAAGCATGGCAGCCGCTGCCATGCTTGTTTTGCACGGAAAGAAGCTCAGGAGAGGGAGGTACGTGATACACTGGAGAAAATGGAAAAAAGGAGCTTGTTATGCAGATTACCATCATCAGCGTCGGCAAATTGAAAGAAAAATATTTGAAGCAGGGGATCGACGAGTTCGACAAACGGCTCACCAGCTACTGCAAACTACAGTTGATCGAAGTCAACGACGAGCAGGCCCCGGAGAACATGAGCGACAAGGAGATGGAGCAGGTAAAAGCGAAAGAAGGCGAGCGCATCCTGGCGAAAATCAAAGACACACAGCACGTCATCGCCCTCGACCTTAACGGCAAGCAGCGCACATCGGAACAATTTGCATCGGAGCTGGAGAAACTCTCGATCCACGGCAAAAGCCAGATCGCCTTCGTCATCGGCGGCTCCAACGGCCTGAGCAGCGACGTGCTGCAGCGCGCCAACGACACCATCAGCTTCTCCAAGATGACCTTCCCGCACCAGCTCATGAAGCTGATCCTGGTAGAGCAGGTGTACCGGGCGTTTCGGATCATGAGAGTGGAGCCTTATCATAAATAGTGTTAAAATAAAGGTAGGATAGAATTAAATAATCCAAAAGTTGAATGAAGGTAAAGAGGGTGTATGGTGTTGTTTCTGGATGATCTATTTATTAACCTTTGTGTTCTGATTGCATTGATTTTCATCTATCTGCAAGTAAGATGGAGATTTCTCCAGTTAGAGGAAAAACCAAAAATCTACTCGATTGTCGTTGATGGAGTTGCGGGAGGAGTACTAGGGTTTACATTAATGAATTTCTCCATCCAGATAACAGCGGAAACGATTGTAGACTTGCGCTTCATTCCCGTTATGCTGGTTATCCTGTTTATTGGCGTCCCTCAAGCGATCATCAGCTCCATCCTCATCATGGTTGGCAGGTTTTTACTTGGTGTGACGACGTCCGCCGCTGCAGCCATGGTTTTAATGATTGCGTTAATCATCGGCTTTATTGCTATTCAAAAACTATTGAAAAAAACCAGTCTGAATCCCTCCACTTATCAGCAGGGCTTTTTGATGATTATATTCTCCAATATCTCCTTTACCATCATCATGTTATATCTGATCAGCGATATGGAGATTCTTTTAGTATTAATCCCGTCCTATTGGTTTATCTCTATCATAGGTGGACTGATTGCTATTTTCTTTGTCGAGTACATAAGGAAAACCCAGCACCTGCTTATGAAATATGAAAAAGAATCGACCGTGGACTATCTAACGGGGTTGAATAATGTACGTCAATTCGATGCTATTTGGAATTCTCTTACCCGCGAAGCTAAGGAGAAAAAGGAAAAGCTGTCATTGCTCATTATTGATATTGACCATTTTAAACATGTCAATGACACGTACGGCCATTCCATTGGTGATCTTGTACTAAAAGAGCTAGGGGACGTGTTAAAAAGCGCGACTCGTTCGTTTGACCACGTTTCCAGAAACGGGGGAGAAGAATTTTCGGTTATTTTACCTGACTGCCCCCTCGATCAAGCTGTCGACATTGCAGAACGTATAAGAAAAACGGTCGAAATGCATGAATTTCACGTGCTCCCAAAAGACAGCTTACACATCACGGTCTCTATCGGTGTTGCTGCCTACCCTGACACAGTCAGCGATACGGAGCATATGGTGGATAGTGCGGATGAATGTTTATACAACGCCAAGCGTGCAGGAAGAAATAGAGTCTGTGACACGCATAGACAATATAATTAGAGAATCCTCCTTTTTAGCCGAGCAACGAACGGAAGAGGGACCTCTGCCGTTACCCCTCCAGCCAGTTATACCTGCCGGGATACAACTCGATGCGGCCGTACTTCACGTCATGCTTATGCGCAATGTTTTTCAGGGAAGCGCGCACGTAGCTGGGGATGTTCTGCAGCGGGACGCGGGTGTACTTCTTTCCCTCGAAGACTTCGGTGACGTACGTATCGACGAGGGCGTGCCACTGTTTTTTGCTCCATCGGGCCGGTGCGAAGTCGCTGTAGGCTTGATGGCAGGCATCAATCCACCTTGCTTTTAAGCTGCTCGTTGTTAATGCATTATCATGCTTTTTTTCTTCTCTGTTTGTTTCTTCGTCTTTGTTTATTTGCTGTCCGTCTGGAGCAGCTGCGTTTGAACTGCGCGGATCCGTCACTTCCAATTGGGCAAAAGAAGAGGCCTCCTCTTGAGGCTGCTTTGGATCCGTATGCAGCAGGTGCGCGTAGCGTTCGCTGATCGCGAGCGTCGTGTACCCTTGTTCCCTCAGCTCCTGGAGAACAGCGGCGATCTCCTTGTCGGAAAACACGATGTCGCTCACCTGGTAGCAGTGAAAGTTCTTGTTGCCGTCGCGGTAGGTGATGTCGACCCAGTAGCCTTTCGTCTCCAGCTCCTGCACGGCGTTCGTCACCGCCGCCCGGCCGAACGTGCGGTACAGGTGCATCTTTTTCACCGCCCAGCTCTCCGGCAGCGACATCAGGTGGGCGAGCAGGCCGACCGCCTTCAAGTCCTCCAGCCCCTGCAGCGCCTCGTTATCAATCTGCGCATACTGTGCCGTTTTTTTCCGTTTGAAAATCCCCACTATGAAACACTCCTCTTCCATTCGCTTTGGTGAAAAGGAAAAAATCCTTCCCCCTTTCCATGTACAGCGGACTGCTGGAAATGGGGGAGGGAATCGTTGTCTTTTTTTCTACAGCTGGGAGAATATGCTAAAATAGGCACGAGAGTCAGAAGGAACGAAAGTCTATTCTACACATAGGTCCATCCTGGCAGGAAAGCGGGTGAGCGAATGAAGGCGTTAAGAATCGTGAATATCGCTTTAGCAATAACAGCAGTGCTCGGTTTTCTCTATCATTTTTTCGTCGACGACCTGCCCATTCCCATTAATGGGCTGTTCCTGTATGTATCGGTGATGTTCGTTTCGTTAGGGCTGGAAAAGCTCGGGGAAAGCCGCGCCAGCCTGCAAGGCCTTCTCTATGTGCTGATGGGGATGACGGCGGCGGTCGTCGTGGTGATCCGGGAGGTGTTCTTATAACGGGAAGGCGATCAAGAGAAAAACTTCTTCAGAGAGCAGGTGAAGGCATGACGTTGTTACGTATCATCATGAAGATGTTTCCCGTCATTTTGTTGATCAGTCTCTTTTATCATTTTTTTATCGGCGATCTTCCTGTGCCGGATTCTGTTCTTTTTCTCTTTCTATCTGCCCTGTTTATCATGAAAGGTTGGGACATGCGAGTTCACGGTCAAGGTGGGAAGGAAGGACGTTTCTTCATGCTCATTGGTGGGATAGCAGCCGTGATTATTCTGACGGAACTTGTTTTCTTCTAGTTTACTGAGGGGGCTTTTCTATGACATTGTTGCAGAGACCGGCATTTCCGTTATTAGTAGTCATTGCGATGATGTTTTCTTCTCTCTTTGTCTTGCCATGGGAACTGTCCAAGGAAGTTAGCTCCAATTTCCGGATTTATCGTGTAGGCTTCCCATTCACGACGTTGGAATACTATCATCATGGTCCTCAGGAAGCGTTGGACCGATCGGATATCCTTCTTGATTATGGTAGACTCCATCCTACCTACGGGACCATGTTCAATTTTTTGATATATGCTGCGGTTGTCGGGTTCACCCACAAGTGGCTGGTTGATCGTAAAAGATAACAGCTGTTGTGCTCTTCCAGTGGAGAGTGATACAGGTTCCCCGGGTCAGGGAAAAGCTATTTCTGTAAAGTCCATGTGTGCATGGGCTTTTTTTCTGTCTACGTACCACAGTAATCCTGGAAACAACATTGTTTTACAAATGATTCACATTTCTTTATGGTTCTGTAATCTCCTGGTCATGTTTCTCTGCTATGATAGGAAATGAATCAGCACACCCCCCCTTTTTCATGAAGCATACTCCCCCTTAAAGTATCTTCATACACAGCGCGATCATCCGGAGAACCGGGTGGACGCGCTGTTTTTTTGTCTTAGATGAATACTGATGTTCTCATCCAGGGAGACGGCGGCTCGTGAAGGTGCGGCTGGAACGTGTTATTCTGGAAGAAGAAGTGACGAGAACCTCCTGTCAAAAAAACATAGGAGAAGAGGGATGTCATGATTTCCTTTCTGCTCACGCTGCAGCGGATGCTCCAGGCGATGCTTCGGGCGTCCAAGGACAAAGAGTTCCAGGTGCTGTTCTTTTTTACCTTTGTGACGTTTCTCTCCGGTACGATTTTTTACAGTCAGGTGGAAGGCCTGCGGGTGGTGGATGCCCTCTACTTCAGCGTGATGACGCTCACGACGGTCGGCTACGGCGACTTCACGCCGCAGACCGATTTCGGCAAAATCTTCACGATCGTCTATACACTCGCGGGGATCGGCATTATCGTGGGCTTCGTGAATAAAGTCGCATCCAACACGAAAGCCCCGCATCCTTTTCGGAAAACGAGGCAGAAGCGGCATGCTGCTGAGCACCAGGCAGACGAGGAGAACGAGAATGAAGAAAGCAGGTGAAAGCATGAGTGTAAGCATTGACCCGGAATAAAAGAGATTTTACTTGTACCACACTAAGAGTTAAAAGATGTAGAAATGGTAGGTTAAATATCAATATGATATATATTTTCTGATTCAATTTAGGGAGTGTAATTGTGATGACAATCGAAATTGATTTAACTCAACAAGAATATCCTGTTTTTAATATCGATTCAAATCAGTACACAAAGTTAGAATTGAAAAACAAAAATTTTATATTTGGTAAAAATGGAGCTGGCAAGTCGACACTATCCAAGATGATTTACGAAGAATATAATTCAGAGTTTGATATATATTTTTTCACTGGTTTTCAAGGTATTACTAAGGATAATAGGTTGAATGCATTAGTTTTGGGACAAGAAAACATCGATGCAAAAGAAGAACTAGAAAGCATTGAACAGAAAGTTGATGAACTTGAAATTTCAAAAGATAGAATAGTGAAAGAAATAAAATCTTTAGAGTGGAATGATGCGAATTACGAACTAGGACTAAAGCCGAATATTCTGTATTCAAACATGGAAAATATAAGGAAAAATGTAGAAGGCCAAGAAAAGAAAATTGAGCAGTATTTTCAAGATAAGGCTAGAGAGTTAAGAGAACAAATGAATCCACAAATAACTAAAACAAGCTACAACAAGAACAATTTTCGTGAGGATATTGATAACAGTGAAGTTCAAGGTAATGAAAAAATAAAGGAGTATGAACAATTATTAATTGAAAACAATAAAAAGAAAATTGAAACATTGTATGAAGTAAGGGATATCAATTTCAACGACTTAATTAAAAAAGTGAATGCAGTACTATCACATCAAGCTAAAGAAGTAGAAACAATAAGCGAAATAAAAGATGATCCAAATCGAAAAGAATTTGCAAAGCAGGGAGTTAGTTTACATAAAGCAGGTGATAACTGTTCTTTTTGTGGTAATAAGGTTACGGAAAAGAGATTAGAGAGAATAGAATCTTTCATTTCAACCTCTGAAATTGAGATTATTCAAAATACAATAAGAGATATGTCAAGTCACATAGATGATCAATTTATTAATTTAGAATATATTCCCAAAGTAAATAAAGAAGACTTTTATATTAATTATCATTCGACAATAGATGAAATAAATTCTGATATAGAGGACAAGATTAGTGAATACAAACGTGTTTTAGAAATTTTAAAGAATAAATTAATAGAAAAAAACATGAATCTATTTAAACCTACAGAGTATTTGAGTCTTGATCTACCTAGTAATTTCTCCAAAATCTCCAATGAAGTAAATGAACTAATCTTAAATCAAAATGGATTAATTGATAATATTGAAGAGAGTCAAAATACTGCTAGAGATAAATTGCGTCTTCACTATGTTGCACTAAAATTGTCTGAAGGAAATGATTACAAAGATAATTGGGAAGGATATTTTATTGAATTTCAGAAATTAAAAGATTTAAAAGAATCTCTCAAATATAGAAAAAAGGAAATTGAAGATAGAAAATTAGAATTCATTGGTATTGAAAGTGCACCCGAAGAAAACACTTTGAATTATTGTCAACAAAAGCTCGTTAAATATAAGAAGAGGCAGGCTGAAGTATTAGATAAAACTAAAAGTACTCAAAAATTTGTTGACATAATAAATTCAAAATTAGAAAGTTCAGGTAAAAGTAACTTAAAATTGACTCTTGTTAAAGACGAAAATAATATTGAACATTATCAAGTTAAAGATGGAAATGGTACTCGTCAAGTAGATAGAATATCGACTGGTGAGAAAAACATAATTGCATTCTTATATTTCCTTGAAAGTATTAGTGAAGTAGATAAACAAAGTAACGATAATAAAATCATAATATTTGATGATCCTGTAAATTCTAATGATGACACAATGCAGTATTTAATAATAACTGAAATTCAAAAATTATATACTGATAAGTATCGAGATAAATTTAATTCAAAAAAAGATTACTTTATTTGTTTAACTCATAACGTTCATTTTTATTTGAATATTCAGCCTCAAGGTAATTTTAAGCAGGTTAAAGTTATTAACGGCGAGCGGAGAGAATTTTCGAAATATGATAAAAATAACTTTTTCAGAATCGAGAATAGAGTTTTTAAACATATAACAGCCCAAAAAGATGACTTCAATACTCATTACGAAGCTTTATGGTTTGAATTGAAAGAACTATATGAGAATGATTTATTAAACTCTACACTTAACTCGATGAGAAGAATAATAGAAACTTATACTAAATTCAACAAAATTAATCCAGTTGAATTTTACCAAGATAAAGAAGAGCATAAAAAACTATTTGATGTTAATTCACATTCTATTGACGACCACTCAATGGAAACAATAGGAAAAGACAAAAATGAGCTGATGGAAATGTTTAGAGATTTATTTAGTCATAATAATGCTATCGATCACTTTAATACTCATTGGTATTGATAATCTTATTTTAATGATTTTAAAGTTCAAATTTAAAATGGTATCTATGAGGTTGTTTGTGCATCCGTTCTATTTATGAATTTTTTTCTGATTTTAAATAAAGAGTAATATAGATATCAAGAACCTGGATGGTATAAAGTATGAATGTATTAGATAAAGTAAAATGTTAGGCTTCTCACTATGAACACTTATAACTGTTAGACTCAATAGAACACAAAGTTACTACATGAAAAGATTAAATACAGTAAGGCAATTGATGATATACAAAAGCAGGTGATGGAATGGAAACGGCTTATATTGCCGGCGGCTGCCTTTGGGGCGTGCAGGCGTATCTGAAGACGCTGCCCGGCGTGGTAGAGACCGAGGCGGGACGGGCGAATGGTCGGACCGATACGCTGGATCCACCGTACGACGGCTATGCGGAATGTGTGAAGACGGTCTTTGACCCGGAGGTGATCTCCGTAGAGGAGCTGATGGCTTCCCTTTTCGAGATCATCGATCCGTACAGCATCAACCGGCAGGGGCCGGACATCGGTGAAAAATACCGCACCGGTTTTTACAGCGAGAAGCAGGAGCACCTCGAGGCGGCGGCCGGTTTTATAAAGCGGCGCGCGGATCGGGAGCGTATTGCGGTGGAAGTCAAGCCGCTGACGAACTACGTGCGCAGCGCGGAGGAGCATCAGGACCGGCTGGAGAAATATCCGGATGACGTCTGTCATATCCCGAAGGAGCTTTTGGAGCGGAAGGATTAAAGCGTAATGATTACGTTTTGTATAAAGGTTTGTTATGTTAAGGGAGATCAAGAGAGGAGGGGCTTGCATGAAGCAGGTGGATGTGACGATGCTGTCCGGCTTTTTAGGCGCCGGAAAAACGACGCTGCTGCGGAACATGCTCGAACAGGAGCGGGGGGCGGGTCGGCACGTGGCGGTGATCATGAACGAAGTCGGCGAGGTGTCGATCGATTCCGATGCGATTCCAGAAGGGACGCCGCTCAAGGAGCTGCTGAACGGCTGTGTCTGCTGCACGCTATCCGATAACCTGGAGATGCAGCTGTCGGGGCTCATTCACGAGCATCAGGTCGATGCCATTTACATGGAGACGACCGGCGTCGCGCATCCGGTGGAGGTGCTGAGCGCGTGCTTTACGCCGCTGCTTGCCGACAAGCTGCGCCTGCGCTCGGTCGTAACCCTGCTGGATCCAGGCAGCTGGGACGAGCGGAAGCAGTTCAACCTCTCCGTGCAGCGGCTTATGATGGATCAAGTGAAGCACGCCGATACGGTGATCCTCAACAAAATGGACCAGGTGTCAGAGGAGCGTCGCGCGGAGCTGATCGACGAGGTGCAGACGTTGAATCCGTCGGGGCAGGTGATTCCGACGTCGTTTGCCCAGGTCGATGCGGATGCGTTCGCCCCGGCTTCGGAGCACCGGGAGCCGGCCGACGCGGAGATGGGTCTCGATCACCTGCACGTGAAGACGTATGTCCATACGTTTGCCGAGCCCATCCGTGAGGAGGCGTTCGAAGCCTTCCTGCGGAGCATGCCGGAGACGATCTTCCGCATCAAAGGGTACCTCCGTTTCCAAGGGGAGGAAAAGACGCTTTTATTCCAGTACTCCTACGGGATGCCGTCCTATGTGCCGGCGGACCTCAAGCGAAAGAACACGCTCGTGTTCATCGGCGAAGACCTCGATTCGGAGGCGCTGGCACGCGAGCTGAAGATGTTGGAAGAAGCAGGCGGAGCGCAGCAGTAGGCGCTCTGCTTTTTTGCAGGATAGGAATGTATAACTTTTCATACAAGGGGACGGTGGCATCGTACGCTGCGCGGGAAGAACGTAGAACCTGTTCTTCCCTTGAAAAGCCTGCAGCGACGATGCACGCCGTTCCGACCAAAAGGCGCTTTGCGCCTTTTGGTTCTGCCTTCATGTCGTGCATAGAATCGCTGAAGAATGAAAAAACCTCAGACTTCACAAAAACTTGACATTTACAGGTTAGAATAGATTTAGTTTGATGTGGAGGTAACGGATATGAAATATGTACTTTTTATAAGCTTCGTCTTTATGCTGGTTTCAGGATGTGAGGATAACGTGAGTTATGACTGGTCGAGAGAAACAGGAGAGAACCTGCTGTTTGTGTCTCATCTAAAGGAGGATACCTTGACAGTGATTGACGCGGATAGAATGTCGAAGGCCCATGTGTTGGATCTTCCTTTCACCGTCTCGGATATGGCTCACCTTGAAAATCAAAATCTTATCATCCTGGCCAGTCAAGAAGAAGCTGAACTATACCAGCTGGACCTTGATTCAGGCGAGTTGTCTCCGGTCGTTGAGGTAGGGGAAGGAGTTGCTGAACTTTACGTTGATGAAGGTGGGGAGATGCTTTACTCAGCTCATTCTCAACTGAATAAGGTGTCTCAGGTTTCGTTATCATCATGGGAAGTCGTGGATAAGGTTGAAACCGACGATCATCCGTTATCCATGGATTTTGATGATGAAAATGGGAACTTGTATGTGGCAAATGTGTATGGACATTCCATTCAGGTTTTTGATGTAGATGGCCTGGACCTGCTGGAAAGGATCGAAATGGTGGATCGTCCGAATGGGATTTTACTGATGGAAGATGGAATTCTTGCAGGAGGCCACGGCTCTTATGGAGATTTGAACCGGCTTGCATTTTATCAGTCTTTTGATGGAACGGAACAGGTGGAGATAGAGACCGGCCTCATGCCGATTGATATTGTACGACAAGGTGAAAGGGGATTTGTGATTAGTCACGGTTCCCATGAGGTAACAGCGTTGGACCTTTCTACAATGGAGGTTACCGGTAGTGTCGAGGTAGCCCACAACCCTTATTACGGCATTTTAAGTCAGTCCCATCTGATTGTAAGCAGCCTGGATGGTGATGCAGTGACGTTTATTGACCCAGAGAACATGACGATAGAAGAACAAATACATGTACCCGCAGGTGCGCATGCGATGGTGGTAGTGGAGGGAGGCCAATGAGAGTCCTCGTTGTAGACGATGAACAAAGAATGCACCATCTGCTTTCTCTTATTCTCCAGGAAGCAGGCTACAAGGTCACGGCTGTATCCAATGGTGAAGATGCGATTAGATCACTTCGGGAGAAGACTTTTGATTTCGTCATATTGGATATTATGATGGAGGAAATGGACGGCTTTACCGCCTGTGAGAAAATCCGTGCATTTTCCAGTGTTCCTATTTTAATGCTTACCGCCATTGCCTCTGCAGAAGAGCAAAAAGTAAAAGGTCTTCGGTCCGGCGCAGACGACTATCTTGTGAAACCCTTCAGTAAAGACGAGCTCCTTGCCAGAATGGAAGCGATCATGAGAAGGACAAAGCGTTCCGACGTGTCAGGTACGTCGGACGAAAAAAAGGAGAATGAAATAACATTCTACGAGTTGAAGCTGAACCTGGCTGAGAAATCTCTATGTGTAAAAGGGGAATCTATTTCTTTAACCCGAAAGGAATTCGATATTCTTGAACTCATGATGACTCATCCAAACTGGGTCTTCTCAAGAGATCAGCTTCTTGACCAGGTCTGGGGTGAATTTTATCATCAGGCGACGTCCCGGACAGTCGATACACACATGAAAACCTTAAGAATGAAACTCGGTAAGAGTGGAAAGTATATCCAAACGGTGTGGGGAAGGGGATATAAGCTGGGGGGAGCTGCTGATGAGGGGTAAATATCTGCCTGTCAGAACCAAGTTTTGGACGCTTTTTGTGGCACTTAGTCTTGCTGGTTTAAGTATTGTTTTATTTGTTGGTTTTTACCTGTATGAAGGGCTGTATCTTCATTCGGAAGCTCAACAGCTGGAGGAGCACAGTGAAGCTTTAAAGCATGCCTATGAAGAGTATAATGAGGAGGAATTGTCCCTTGTAGAAGATTGGCTCAGCAACTCGTCCATCAGCGTCGCAATAAGCGATGATCCGATGACGCTCGGCGCCGCACTGCCTCTTTTGGAACCTGAACAACATCTTATCATCAATGAGGAGGAACGTGAACTACTCTTAAATGGGGAGAGTGTCAGGATTGAGCGGGAAAATGCTTACTTGAGTACTCATTTAATGGGATTTGCTGAGCCCGTAATGGAAGAAGAAGAATTAGCAGCGGTTATTCTTGTATACAAACCGATATCGGAAATTAATCAAGCCCTGCTTGAGGTGCTTCCGATCCTTCTGATTACGGCCTTTGCTGCAGTGCTGCTTCTTTTTGTATTGAAACAAAAGATCCAAAAAGACTATATAGATCCAGTTTTAAACCTGGAGCATTCTGCTAAAAAAGTTGCAAATGGCCAATACGGAACAAGAGTAGAGGTCAAAACCAATAATGAGGTAGGGGACCTTGGGAAGTCCTTTAATCACTTGGCCGATTCGATTCAGAAAGAAGATGAGAAAAAGAGACAATTTCTCCAGAATATTTCGCATGAACTTCGTACTCCACTTAGTTACATTAAAGGCTATAGTGAGCTGACTGTATCGGGAACGAAGGATACCGAAGTGCCCGCCATTATTCTTCACGAGGCGAACCGAATGCAGAGGCTCGTAGATCAGCTTATTGACCTGACGCAGCTAGAAGAAAGCAGTCGAATGAAAATGGAGCGAATGCCGCTTGTACTTTCTGAAGTTGTTGCGTCAGCAGTGAAAACAACCGCTCTCAAAAGCAGGGAGAAAAAGCAGCATGTCCACTTGGAGCTCGACGAGTCGCTTCTTGTATACGGGAACGAAGACCGGCTGATCCAGGTTTTGATCAACGTACTAGACAATGCGATTGCCTATACAGATGAAGGTGGACGTATCACGATCAGAACGTTTAAGGAGAAAAAACAGGCCGTGCTGGAATTGACGGACAGCGGAATAGGAATTTTCGAAGAGGACCTTCCGTACATAACCGAACGATTGTACCGTGGTGAAAAAGGTCGGACGAGGGAAAAAGGAGGACTTGGCGTCGGACTTTCCATCGTCAAGCAGATTATCGAGCTTCATGAAGGTTCTCTGTTTTTGGAATCAGCGGTCGGAGAAGGGACGACGGTCACCATTTATTTACCTTTATACAGTGACGAAGGGCAGCCGTGATCGGCTGCCCTTCAAATTTGTCGAAAAAGTGAAACCTTACCAACTTCACAACAACTTCACTTCTATCCTTTATTATGTTCGATGTAACAAAAAAAGGGGAGAGCAGGGTGATGGAAGTAAAAACACTTCCAGCGAGTAGGGGTTCAGTGCAATCGAAGTCAGAGTGTTTGTCTAACGTAGTAGACTTACTACAAGATAATATTAGGGAGAGATACAGATGAAAAAAATGATGTTTTTGGGAGCATCTGCGCTTATTTTTGCAGCTTGCAGCAACAATGAAGAAACGAATGAGACGAGCAGCGCTGTGAATGTAGATGATGTGAATACGGAAGAGCTTGAAGTAGAGATAGAAGCTCCTGAAGCGGTTGATCAAGGAGAAGAAGCTGAAATCAGGGCCCTTGTGACACAAGGAGATGAATTGGTGGATGATGCTAGTGAAGTGAAGTGGGAAATTTGGCAGGTCGGTGCTAAAGATGAAAGTGAAATGATAGAGTCTGAATTGCCGGGAGAAGAAGGATGGTATGATATAACTTATACGTTTGAAGAAGAAACGGTTTATCATGTACAGCCTCATACAACCGCCCGAGGAATGCACGTGATGCCCGTACATGATGTAACGGTTGGAGAGCCGGATCCAGAAGAGATAGAAGCGGCGGAAGAAGCTGAACATGCTGATACGATGGAAGGGCATGAACACGAGAATAATCATGAACACGAGAATAACGATAACCATGACCACAATGATGAAGGTCATGACGATCATAATCATTAAGATCATACGATTCAAGGGATACAGAATAACCGGCGTAGGAACATAAGCAGCAGTTGAAAAGAGGAAGGAAAGGGTTTGATTGTCTTCCCATCGCCTGTGAAGAATAACGACACACCAAGCAGGAAAAGCCCGACACTCTTCGCTTGGTTCAGGATTTGCAGCGAGAGGACGGCTTCGCTGGTCTCGTGACGACGTGCTTGAATACGACTTCGTCCGTAACTACGCTTGATTCCTTCAAAAAGAAAGAAGCAGCTAGGCAGAAACAGCTGTTTTTTTGAAGTACAAGAAAGTAGAAGCTTTCATACAAGGAGACGGCGGCATCCTACGCTGCGCGGGAAGAAACAACTACCTTTTTCTTCCCTTGAAAAGCCTGCAGCGACGATGCACGCCGTTCCGACCAAAAGACGCTTCGCGTTTTTATTCAATGATTGCACGCTCATATTGCATCGAATGCAGAGCTTTTACAAGGTGACCGCTTTTTCCTGCACCTCTTTTCGACAGAATGATCAAATTGCCTTTGATCCAAAAAGTAACCATTATTCCGTAACCCTTAAGTATCCTGTCATGCACATGTCCTACCCCCCCTTTTGATCCATTGTCACAACATTCGCCTGCCCCCCCCCCTCGAATGGTACATCTTCTTTTCGTCTACGGAAGAAAGCGGCTGGAATCTGATGGATTGGACTGGATCACGGCTGACGATGTGACATATAAGTCCCCCTTACGTTTACCTGCTTGATGCAAACGTATCGACGTCGAGAGGGGAGAGGGCGAGGATTTCAAACTAAATGGGGAGAGTTTATATTGAAAAAACTTATAGCAATCGGATGGATGACCGTGCTTTTGAGCGGATGCAGCTTTCTTTATGGAGGTGGAGAAGAGCCGATGGGGGATTCCTCTGTTGTCGACGTGACGTCCTCCGAGGATACCTGGGAGGTTGCACCATTCGAAGGTGTGACGCAAGATGGAAGCCCTATTTCCGATGAGTCGTTGGAAGGGGAGTGGTGGATTTCGAAAACGGTTTTCACCAGATGTCCTACTGTATGTAACACGATGACTCCGAATATGAAAAAACTTCAAGATGCCATTCAAGATCGTGATCTGCCCATTCGGATCGTCTCTTTTACCGTCGATCCCGACTTTGACACACCGGAGCGTTTAGAGGATTATTTAGAAGCGTATGAAGGGGATGGAGACACTTGGGACTTCGTCACTGGTTACAGCGATGAGGAGATTGAGTCCTATGTTGATGAAACCTACCGTGCCTCTATCGCTCCGCTTCCGGAACAAGATGATATTATGCACCCTACACGGTTTTACCTGGCTGGGCCGGATGGTCATCTTGTCCGCATGTATAGTGGCGATGAGTCCTTTGATCTCGATGATACTATCGAAGACCTGGAGCAGGTAGTGACTGAAAGCAGCGATTAAAATAAAGAAGCAGAGCTCGAAAACAGAGGGAGTGGAGCATGGATTCTTTTCCTCTTGAGGTTCTTGCCAGAAGGCGGAGCGCTTCTACCTGAAAATACTTCTCTTTTCCTGCTTTCGAAAACAAACCGGATGATTGCTATCCTGGTGCGCGGAAAAAGCAGGGGTTGACGATGCCCCATCGTTGTTTTTATGGCGGTTAGCTGAAGCCTTTCCTTCGGCAGGCGGTTGTCATTGCACAGGTTAACCTCTCATAAAGGAATCTCTCACCAACATGGAG
Source organism: Alkalicoccus chagannorensis DSM 18086 (assembly GCF_000429725.1). Taxonomy (GTDB): domain Bacteria; phylum Bacillota; class Bacilli; order Bacillales; family Salisediminibacteriaceae; genus Alkalicoccus; species Alkalicoccus chagannorensis. The sequence continues at coordinate 90,389 of NZ_AUCK01000007.1, forward strand.
AGGGATTTCTTTATGTTCCAGCAGGGTCTCAGCTTCTTTGTTATTTTTTGGATAATCATTGTGATGTGTTGAGCAAAAAGAAGGTGTGCTTGCCTGCCCCCATCCTCCGCCTTATCCCAATAGCCGTTATCTGAATCCTATGCCGCTCTATTGTAAGCCCTTTCTCTTGCTATCCTCCGGCTTCTCGTATATGCTTCGTTTATTGTGTGAACAAAAGGCGGGCCGGACGGTCGTGCCATCATTCTGGGAGGGCTGTACATGACGAAAGTGGTTGTAACAGGTGGAAGCGGGCTGCTCGGCCCGGACGTGATTAAGGAGTTTGTCGATCACGGATATGACGTGGTTAATGCAGATGTGAAGCATCCGGACGAAGCGCGCTGCAAGACGGTCATCACCGATTTGACGAACCTCGGCGAAGTGTACGGCGTGCTGGCGGATGCCGATGCGGTCGTTCATATCGCCGCGATACCCGTGGCGTATTCGCATCCGAATGAAGTGACGTTTCAGAATAATACGATGTCGACGTACAACATTCTGGAAGCGGCCGGCAATCTCGGCATCAAAAAGGCGGTCATCTCTTCCAGCGAATCGTCGTACGGCATCTGTTTTTCCAGACAGGGGCTGGAGCCGAAGTACGTGCCGATCGACGAGGAGCACCCGCAGCTGCCGGACGACAGCTACGGTTTTTCCAAAATCGTGAACGAGCAGACGGCGGACATGATCCACCGCCGCACCGGCATGCAGGTCGTCTCGTTCCGGCTCGGCAACGTGATCACGCCGGAGATGTACAAAAACTTCCCGGGCTTCATCCATGAGCCGGAAATGCGCAAACCGATCCTCTGGAGCTACATCGATACCCGGGACGCGGCCACGGCCTACCGTCTCGCGGTCGAAACCGACGGCCTCGGCTCCGTCGCGCTCAACATCGGCGCGGACGAGAGCAGCATGGATATCGAAAGCACCGAGCTCATGAAGACGTGCTACCCGAATGTCACGGACATCCGGCAGGACATCTCCGGCTATGCGCCGCTGCTCGATAACAAGAAGGCGAAGCGGCTGCTGCAGTGGGAGCCGGTGCAGAAGTGGAGAGACAACGTGAAAACCCTCTCGGACTAACGGAAAAGAACGAACAAGAAGGCCTCCAGTAGATGGGGGCCTTCTTGTTTTTTTCGAAGTATAAGAATGTATAAGTTTCCATTAAGGAGGACGGCGGCTGCGCGGGAAGCAGGAAGCCCGCATGCCTCTCTCCAAGCAGCTGCGGTAAACGCCGTGCCGACCAACAGGCGCTTATGGTCGAGAGGAAAACGTCCATGCCCCCGACGTCCGGAGCACCTGGCGTTCTGCGCTTCCGCTCTACTCTGCCAGCTGCCGGATGGTCTGCTCCGTCGCCTTCATCCGGCTGCCGATCCAGTCGTTCTGCTCCTGCAGGTTTTCGATGGTGGCGCTGACTTCTTCGGCTCCTGCGGAAGACTCTTCCATGACGGAGGCGAAATCGGACGTCGTAGCATCGATGCCGGAAGCTGTCTGCTCGGTCGTTTCAGCCTCGGCCTGGAAGTTTTCCAGTGTGTCCTGGATGCTTTTGGTCACGTCTTCCAGCTCCTGCAGCGATGCGTGGACCGTATCGGTTGTTTCTTTCTGGGCATGCAGCGTCGCGCGGCTGTCGGTCATTTGCTGCAGGGCCTGCTCGTTCGTGTCGTTGACTTCCCGCAGGTTGGCCGTGATTTTTTCCGCCGCTGTGTTCGACGTCTCTGCCAGTTTACGGATCTCATCGGCCACCACGGCGAAACCTTTGCCGGCTTCTCCCGCCCGCGCGGCTTCGATCGAGGCGTTCAAGGCAAGCAGGTTCGTCTGCTCACTGACGTGAATGATGTCATCGGACAAGGTATTCGTTTCTTTCATTTTTTCCGTGAGCCGCTCGAAGTTCTGGTTCAACTCCTGCAGCTGTCCTTCGTAGGCCGTCATTTCCGCTTTCAGCGTGTCTGCATGCTCGGCTGCTGCCGATGTCCTCGTTTCCGCCTGCATCGACGTCTCTGCCAGCCGGCCGGCGCCGGACCGGATGTTCTGCATGCGTTCTTTCATGTCTTCGGCGCGGGAGGAAATCGATTGAATCTGCTCGCTCTGCGAGGCGGAGCCGCTGGCAATCTCATGGACAGCGACAGCCATCTCCGACTGCGCGTGGATGTTCTCCTGCACCACAGCGCTCACTTCCGTCAAGTCCTCGACGAGCTGATTCACCCGCTGCTGGAGCCGGCTGCGCGACTGTTCTTTCGCTTTGGTCTCCTGCTCGCTTTGCGTCAGAAACGCTTCCAGCTGCTCTGTCTGCCGCAGGCTGAGGGCGACGATCGCATACGCGATGATCGAAGCCAGCAGGTACGTCAGCAGAATCGACGGGAAGTTCTCCTGCAGTACGGCGGACTCCACCGTGCCGTAAAACGCGTTCACGTAATGCCCGCCGATCCCTGCCACCACAGCGGTGATGAGGACGTAGCGGTACAAGTGGATCGTCGCAAGAAACAGCAGGAAGAAGTAAATCACGGTGATCGTGATGCCGCCGCCGGTCAAAAAGGTGCCGGAGTAGGTAAACGAGAAGCTGAGAAGAATGAACACGAGCGGGAAGGCCGCCGGTTTTTTCAGCACGTACATCATCAGCACAAAAACCGCAGCCAGCACGCCGAGCTGCGTGAAGTAAATCGCCATCGTCGCCATATCCTGCATAAACAGATTGAGCAGTCCGCCTGCGGCCAGTGTAAACGAAAACAACCCGAAAGCCAGGTAGTTCTTCTGCCGCAGATCCCGCTGCTTCATTTCCTGTATGGTCATCATATTCTATCCCATCCCCTTCCTGTTGTTTGACTCTGTCTATGCACGCATGACCTATTTTATCGTCACATATTACTTCCTATATCGGCATAAAGCGAACGTCATTGAACGTGATGACAAAAAGTCAGACAACGGTTTTCTTTCTTGCGTGACCGCTCCCTTGTTTAAGGGTAAAGAGAGATAGGCGAAGGATAAAAAGGAAGGAGGCTGCCTGCATTAAGCAACAAGCGTACCGGAAACAACTGCAGGAACAAAAGAAAGAAACGCTCGTGGAGATGATGATGCAGTGGATGACCGCTCAAGAAGAGCTGACTGCTTCTGTTGACTTTCATCTCAGTCCCGAAGAGGAGGAAGTAGAGCAGGCGGGCAGGAACATTCGGCATTTCTTAGCCAGACTGGATACGCCGCTCCTCTTCGAACGGGACGATCGTGCTTTTCAAGGCATCAAGGAAGTGGAGGCTCGTTCAGAATGTCTGTTGGAGGAGAAAGCGTACGTCCGAGGTATCCGGCTGAGAATCAAGCTCATCGAAGAGCTCGTACATGCGCTGGAGACGTGGGAAGAGGAGGAGGAGATACTGTTGGATTTGCTTCAGGACAGCCGGCAGGCTCTGGCTGCTCGCGCTGCGGTGTATAGCCCAAGCATGGAAGAGGAGGAACGAAGCCAGCTTTTTAAAGAAGTAAAAGAACTGGGAGAGGGACTTTTGCATCCTCTTTCGTTAGATGGTCAGCTTGATTTAATCCGGGCCATGATCCCGCTTTCCTATGGAAGTATCCAGCGGTATGAAGAAGTAAAGCAGCAGCTGAAGGAAGCGAGCGCATCGGCAGTGATAGAAAATGGGGGGAGAAGCGTGTAGAGAAAGCGGAAGCAAAGCTGGAGCAGCTGCATGCGGACAGGTGAAGGGACTGTTTTCAACCATTGATGATTCAAGCTGCATCCAGACAGGTGGGCGGCGCGATGGAAAAATGAGGATCGTTTTGTAACGCGTCTGCTTTCTTCTCGACTAAGAGGGACAAGCGGGCATGATGCTGAAGACGTGGTTGGTGCAGGTGGCACAAGGTCCACGCACGTTCTTCCCTGCCCGAAGACAAGGGAGGGAGAGAAGATGAACCTTTTTTCGAAGTACAAGAAAGTGTAAGTTTTCATACAAGGAGACGGCGGCATCCTACGCTGCGCGGGAAGAAACATATACCCTTTTCTTCCCTTGAAAAGCCTGCAGCGACGATGCACGCCGTTCCGACCAAAAGACGCTGCGCGTTTTTGTTCAAGGCCATTCTCCCTGCAGCCGCCGTCATGCTTGTCACGGCTGGCTGCGGAGATCCGGAGGCTGAGCATGAGGCTGTCCTCCATTCGGAAGCGGCGGCACCGGAAGAGGCAGAGGCTGATGCAGACAAGACGATCGTAAAACAAGCCGCGGATCAGCAGGAGTTTGAAGCGTCGTGGGACCACTTCGGTTTACGCGGCGATTCCCCGTCCATCCAGTGGGAGGAAGCCTCGGTGCTTTTCTTGACGTCGTTTGGATCCAGTTCCTGTCCCCCGGTGATCCAGGACATGATGGTGGACGACCAGACGCTGTCTTTTGATTACCTGGCGTACGACGAGGAGTGTACGACTGATCTGCAGGCGAACACGATCGTCCTGCAGGTGGATCACACGAAGATGGAGGAAGTGGAGACCGTGTTGTTTCAAGGAGAGGAAACGGCAGTGGACGAACCATGATGATGTCGACAGAACGAGTGAGCTGGAGGATGGCAGCGGCATGTTGAGGAAAGAGAGCCGATCGTCTGGGAGTCGGAAGAATAGAAACTGCATTTAGAAAAAAATGGATTTTTTGTAACTCATCCACTTTTTTCCCGACCAACAAGGCAGAGGAGGGATTTTTCATGAAAAAGGGAATCGCCGGAGGCATCCTGCTGCTCGCTGCGTGCGGGCAGGCAGAGGACGGAGAGACAACCGGATCGGGAGAAGAGACCGAACCGGACACGCAGGAGGAAAACGAAGCGAACGCGAACGGGGAAAACAACGAGAACAACGAGAACAATGAAAACAATGAAAATGAAGCGAACGAAAACAGTGAAGCAGAGACGGAGGAACATATCATCCTCGACGTTCCAGCTGACAGCGACGAAGATGTGTTTCAGCTGCTGGAAAGCTGGGGCACCGACGAACTCGAAGGCCAGAACGGCGGGATGTTCATTGCCAGAGAGGACTTCGACGGTCCAGGGGAAGACGGAGACATCGTGCAGCAAGTGGCGGCGGACGACGTAAGTGACGCTGCCGCATCACTGGAGAGGGAGATCGACGAGATGGAAGCGGACGGCACGCAGACGCTGCATCTGAACAGCGTCGAGAAAACCGAGCAGGAGCTGCAGGATGCGCAGGAGCAGTTCATGGAAGAGGAAGGAAACTGGTATGAAGAAGGCGCCTTCCTCAGCAGCTCGGTCTCGATTCAGAGCAACGAGCTGGATATCGAATTCACCTCGCTCGATCACGTGGACAAGGAGGCCGTGGAAGAAGACCTCGGCAGCCTGGACTTTATCAACTGGAGCGAAAGCACGTCCGCCGAGCGCGGGGAAGACGGCCTGCCGGAGGAGGATCCGGATCATGTCGGCACGGTCACGGACATCGATGATCAGGGACGTCCGCTGATCGAGGATACACCGTACGTGCATGTCGGAGAGGCAGACGTGTTCCGCGACGGAGAGGAACTTTCGCCGGAGGAGATCCAGGAAGGCGATGAAGTTGAAGTCTGGACGACGGGCTTTTATAACGACAGCATGCCCGCCCAGGGAGAAGCCCTCGTCGTGAACGTGCTGACCGATAGCGGAGAGAACGCAAACGAATAGCAGGAGGGTGATTCTGTTTGGAGGAGGAATAGCATGAAGGTCGTTTTGTTTCTCTTGAGTGTGTTCATTCTCGCGGCCTGCACGCCTCGGGATTTCGACGATGCCACGCTTTTAGAAACGCGGAATACGGCACCTGAATCTGCAGGAGCTGGAGATCAGTTCATGGACCAGGTGGATAGTGAAGAAGAGGTAGCAGAGCACTGGGAAAACTACAGCTTTCCGGGGAGCCCTCCGGATGTCGATATGGAAGAAAGCATCGTGCTGTTCTTTAAAACCGGGGAAAATTCATGTGAGAAAGAAATCGACAACATCGTCGCGGAAGGCAGCGAGTTGCATATCGAAATAGAGCAGGATGATACGTGCGATGATCTCTATCAACCGAGGTCGATCGCGGTGGAAGTGGAAAGAACGCTCCTAGAGGACCTGGAGCAGGTCCACTTCGATGGAGCATCTTTTTCGCTTGATGAGGAGTAGGTATCAGGTGGTGCCGAGCTGGACGTCCAAAGATCACTCCCCAGCATGTTTGAAAATGGATGCGATTCCGTCTTCGATACAAGAAAATACATGTCAGTGTGGGTGTTAAATAATGGAGAAAACGTTCTCGGTATTCCTAATAACAGGGATCACTCTTGCTCTTTTCACGGATTGTTCGGGGGAAAACAATCTAGAAAGCGAAGCATTGGATCATGTTGATCATGCCCTGATGAGCCATGTTCACGACAGCGACCAGGAAGACAGCATAACATTAGATGTTACAGAACCCTATATTGAATATTACGAAGAACAGGATATAGAGGTTGAATCCATTTATCGGCTGATCCATGTCAAACGAACAGCAGATTTGGAGGTCATCGATGGAGAAGGCCATCATCTAGCTGTTGATGACATACATCAAGGAGATATTGTTTACCTTGATTTTGATTTAGCTACGAGGAGCGACGAATTGACTCATGGAGAAACGACGATCGAGACGGAGACGCTTGTTGTAGATAAAAGCGATCGCTGACGGCATGTACAAACAATGATTGGATGGGCCACATTCATCTGCACGTCGCCGACATGGAGCGGGATCTGGCTTTTTACACCGAAGGTCTCGGACTTGATGTCGTCAGCCGCATCGGCCGTCATGCCTCGTTTCTCTCGAGCGGAAGCTATCACCACCATGTCGCCCTGAATACGTGGAACGGCGTCGGAGCCCCGGCGCCGGCAGCAGCCAGCGCGGGGCTGCAGGAGTACACGCTCTGCTACCCGGACCAGGCCGCACTGAAAGAAGCGGCCGCCCGTCTGCAGCAGCAGGGAGCCTCCGTCACGATGCAGGAGGACTCGGTTCTCACTACTGATTTCTCCGGCAATCCCATCCGGATGACAACAGCAGAGTAAACGAAAGAGAAGCACCTGAAGAGGAGGGCGCTTCTCTTTTTTTCGTGTAGGAACAGCACACGCCCCCCGGCCGTATGAGAAGAGGGGCTGCCTCTGATTCTGCTGTGTTATACTGGTGAAAATCGGAGGTGAGGCCGCATGCATACGACGCCTCAAGTAAGGGAGAAGATCCTGGATGAATGGAGAGCGCTGCTGGAAGAGGAATGAGCAGGAGAAAACGTCCGCGTGTATTTGTTCGGGTCCTGGGCGCGGAAGCAGGAGAAGGCGAGCTCGGATATGGATGTGGCCATTGTGTCCCGATCGCAACTCTCTGCCATGACATGGAACAAGCTGTTAGACCGAGTGGAGGAGTCGAGCCTTCCCTATAAGGTCGATATCGTCCATGTACAGCAGACGAATGCATCGATGCGACGTCAGATCGAACAGGAGGGGATCGTATGGATCGATTACAGGAACGACTAGCCTCAGCAGAAAAAGCGCTGGCGTCTTTTCAAAAACTGACGAAGCTGGAAGACCCAAATGACGTGGAGCGGGATGCTTCCATTCACCGATTCAAGTTCACCTTCGAAGCAAGCTGGAAGACAGCCAAACAATATCTTTATGAAATCGAGGGTATCGACGTGGGCTCTCCAAAAGGCGTGATGCGAAGCTGTAGAGAAGTGCAGCTGCTGGAAGAGGACGAAGCGATTCTTGCTTTAGAGATGGTCAATGACCGTAACCTAACCGTGCACACATACAACGAAGAAGTGGCTGTCCGCATGTACAGCCGGTTGTCAGACTATGACTCCTTGATCGAGCAGTGGCTGCAAAAGATGAAAGAAGGCGTCGGGAGATACGACACTTCCTCGTTTTCGTAAGAGGAGGTGCCGGCCGCTGCGGGAAGAAAGAACCCCCCTTTTCTTATCAGAAAAAGCGTACAGCGATGGGGCACACCGTTTCGACCAACAGACGCTCTGCGCGGAAGTCGGGGCGGTGTTCTGTGAAGCATGAGGACCGATCGTCGCGATCGAGAAGGAGGAAATCATGAGGGAAGAACTGACCTGCGCCTTGGATTTACGGAAAAAGGGCGCGTTGGAAGCATCGAGTGAGATGCTCGAGAACCTGGTTCACGAGTTTCCGGAAGACGCCGAGATTCACTACCAGGCGGCCTGGAGCTATGATTTACTAGGGGAAGAAGCCAAGGCAGTACCACACTACGAAAAAGCGATCGCGTCAACAGCGTTGTTGTCGGAAGAGAGAGCAGGCGCGTTCATCGGACTCGGCAGTACGTATCGAACGCTGGGGGAATATGAGAAGTCCCGGCACACCCTCCTGAAAGGACTGGCGCTTTTCCCGGAGAACCGGGCGATGCAGACGTTCTACGCCATGACGTTATATAATCTGGAAGCACATCAGGAAGCGATGGAGTATCTGCTCACCTGCTTGATTGATACCACGCAGGATGCTGATATTCTTCGTTATCAACAAGCCATCACCTTCTATGCGGATCAATTGGATAAAGTGTGGGAATAAGAAAGCAGCCTCCTCGATCCGGGGAGGCTGCTTTCTTCGGTTTTTAGAGCAGTATTCCAGCAGTCAGAAGGCTGGACCTGTCGTTTCGCTTCAAAGCAGCGCTTTGTATTTCATTGAATGACAATCCCCCTTCGTTTTTCTAAAACGATCCGACCGGGGGACTTTCTTGGAAAAAGCAAGCGAACCTGGCTGCATGACGGGAAAGGATGCAGGAGAACCACGCAGAGCGGGAAAGAACAAGGACCTGGATGGCATGTTTTCTGCCAAGTCTCGGTTTGAGATCGCTATAGACAAGGTATGGCGGGGAAAAAGAGGAGGGGATTCCATGTTGAAGGAAACGTTACCGAACATCAAACTGCACGACGTCGATGGGGGGCCGGTGGAAACGGACGACCTGCGCGGCAGGAATGTGCTGATTTTCATGTGGGCGTCCTGGTGACGATGCCGCGGACAGCTGCCCGGGTGGCAGCAGGTGTACGAACGCTGGCAGGACGAGGATGTGGAGATTTTATCGGTGGCCGTGGATGGCCAGGGAGCGGAAGTAGTCAAACCGTACCTCGAGCAAACGACGTTCCCGACCGTGGTAGATGAGAACAGCGTGATGCTGAATACGTTCGGCTTCAAAAAAGTCCCGAACGGCATTTTTGTGGATACACACGGCACGATCCGTCTGGTCCAGGAAGGCTTTGACGTGAAGGAGTCGGAGCATCTGGAAGCGGTGAAAAAGCTCCTTCGCGGAGAGGTCGATCAAGTGGAGCTGGACGATGCGTCTTCTGCTCGGAAGGAAGATGCGTTAACGCAGCAGCTCGCGCAGACGAAGTACAAGCTTGGCATGGAATATGCCAAGCAGGACCGCAAAGAAGAAGCACTAAAAGAGTTGGATGATGCGATTCTGCTCGACCCGGACAACTTTATCATCCGCAAGCAGCGGTGGTACATCCGCTATCCGGAGAAATTCGGAACCGAGATCGACTTTGCCTGGCAGCAGGCGCAGTTCAAAAGAGAACAGGAGCAGGAAGCCGCTTATCGCCGGCAGGGGCTGACCTGCGGCCCGGACGGCTGTTTTGTTCAAGTATAGGAATGTATACGTTTTCATAAAGGGGGGGGACGGCGGCTCTGTCAGCTGCTCGGGAAGCATGAAGAACCTATGCTTCCCTGTAAGAACCTGCAGCGACGCCGCCGTCGTTCCGATCAAAAGGCGCTCCCCCTTTTGTTCATCCGTCCTGAGACACCTCGAATACGACTTCCATGGAGGAATCCCAATGACAAACGAGCACCTTATTACCGCAGACACCTTCCGAGAAAGACAGCAGTCCGTGATGATGGAAGGGATTATTGATGAACCGGTGGAAATCCGCTATACGGATGTCGGATCCGGGCCTCCGCTGCTGCTCCTGCACGGTATTCCGACGTGGTCCTATCTGTTCCAGGAAATGATCACCGAACTGCAGGACGATTACCGGGTGATTGTTCCGGACATGCTCGGGTACGGGTATTCGGACCATCGCGATCGCTTCGACCGGTCGCTGCACGTGCAGGCAGAGGTCGTGAAGAGACTCATGGATGAACTCGGCCTGTTGAAAGTTCATTTCGTCGGTCACGACATCGGCGGCGGAGTCGGTCTGGTGCTGGCCGTGAACGACCCGGATCGTCTCGACACGATGATGCTCGCGAACACGATCGCCTATGACTCCTGGCCGATTGAAGCCATGCTGAAGCTCGGGCACCCGTCGTGGACGGAGAAGCCGATATCCGAGGTGCAGTCCTTTCTCGAAAGTGCTTTCCAGGACGGGATTCTGCATGACGAACAGCGGAAAGATCGCTTCGTCGAGGGCATTACCGCTCCTTACACGGAGGAAGAAGGCAGGAAAAGCCTCGTCCGCAATGCGGCCGCGCTGAACACGAACGAAACGACGATGCTGACGCACAAACTGCCGGAAGTGCAGGTCCCTTCGCTGATTCTCTGGGGCACACAGGATCCCTGGCAGCAGGCCGACTTCGGCAGACGGCTGGCAGAAGACCTGCCGCACGGCTCGTTCGTCGGCTTTGATGATTCCGGCCACTGGCTGCCGCAGGAAGCCCCGGCCGCATTTGCCGCCGAAGTCAAACGCTTCGTGCAGCAGCGAGGCAGCCTCTAAAGCAAGATGTTCGTTTCACTACCAAGCAAATCAGTGCCGCCGGCAGAGGGATACGCGTCCCTTTAGCCGGCGGTATTTTTAAGCACGGAAACAAGCGCACGAAGGAGAAACGCCTTCGGATCGGCTGCTTTTCTTTGTGCGTCCTATAATGTTTTTATTGTCACTGTCGGATCTCTATCTGCAATGACTTCAATGACTTCATCTACTGTAACGTAAACATAATGATGTGGATTTTTCTCTTTTGGCATGTGTATATCCACGGCATTTCTAGTCCAAGTCAACAAGGAAGAGTGTTTCACCTTAAAAAAGGGCCAGAAGTTATCTGGTATCCCTTCTTTTTCAAGGATTTCAAAATACCCCTCCATGAGGCCCGTTCGCATGTGTTCAGGAGTTCGAACAACCGCATAAACGTCATCAAAGGGAAAAAGTGGAGACTGTTCGTAGTCAAAAAGATAAGAATAATGATTATCTTCCAACATGATACGCAGGTTTCCTGTTCGTTCGACAGAATGCAGCTGCATCGCATCATATTTACCAATTTGATTAAAGGAGATACTCATGTTGTGATCTCCAATTGGATTCCAAAAAACCAGCATCAAGATGTCTCCCCTTTCTTTGAAGCATTGTCGCTATCTGACTTCTCTTTAACAACCACTCGCGCGGGTATTTACCCAAAACGGGATAAAGTTCAGGTCACTGTACCGATATTCGTTGATTGCTGCCGAACGATTTCCTTCGTTCGCTTTGGTTTAGCTCCATCACCATCACCGCTTCCGCCGGTACGTCAGCTCGACGAAATCATCGAACTGCCGTGTGCTCTCGAGCTTCAGATCGTGCTCATAGCTGCCTTCGGGAAACAACGGGATGCCACGGCCGAGAAGCACAGGAGCGACGGCAATTTGAAAGCGGTCGATCCTGTCCGCTTCCAGAAGCTCCCGGATCACCTGACCTCCTCCGACGATCCAGATAGGGCGCTCTGTCTGTTGTGTCAATTCGGTCACGACATCCACCGGAGATCGTGCCGTTACTTCGGCTTCCGGGGCCGAGTCGAGCGTGCGGGAGAAGACCCAGCACGGCTTGTCCGCATAAGGAAATCCGTCCGGCGCTTCCTGTTTGATCCACTCATACGTCCGTCTTCCCATGACGACGGTGCCAATCGTGTCGTAAAACGCCACATAGCCAGTGTCGCCTCCCTGTTCCTGCCGGAAAAGCCACTCCAGCGACTCATTCTTGGATGCAATGTACCCATCCAGGCTCATCGCAATGAACACGTGCACTTCCGCACTCATGCCTCGTCCTCCTCTTGTTTTCTTTCCATCATAGCATCTACAACAACCGGCGGAAGGTTTTCTTTTGTGAAAAAACCGGAAGCAGAAACTGCTTCCAGCGTGAAACGATTAACCTTTACGTGGATAGAAGAAAAAGGAAGATGAAAAACCAGCTGCAGGGAGAGGCAGCTGGTTTTTCTTTTCCTATAAGGAAGCTCGACGCTTTGCGCTTGGGGTCACGCCTGCACTATACGGTCGAGCATCCAGGAGAGCAGAGCGATGATCGCGGCGATGACGAGGACTTCCAGCGTAAGCTCTCCGGCGTATAGATACAGCCCGCCGCCGGCTCCGGTTTCGACGCCTTCTTCGTTCAGCAGCAGCTCGAGCCGGGCGCCGGCATCAAAGAGGACGACGTTCTGAAACAGCGAGGCATACACCGCGGAGCCGCTGAACTGGAACCAGCTGTACACCGCGGCCGCGGCTGCGGCGGTACCGATCCAGCCGCCGAGGGGAAGCCACGATTTCATCATGAGCAGGATGAACACGGCCACGAGCCCAAGGCTGATGCTCAGCAGCGTAAGCATCGTAAACAGCAGAGGATAGAGCGCCAGCAGCCCCTCGGCGAAGAGTGGAAAGGCCTCGGCCATCATCGGATCCCCTGTTTGGGCGTAAACGGCGAGCGCCCAGAAGCCAACGCCCGTCATGAGTGCGACCGAGAGGAGGTACTGAACGAAACCGACGCCGAGCTTGGCGGTAACGAGCTGCCAGGCCGGGGCGGGGATGTTCAGCCACGTCCACTGCGTGCGGCTTTTCCATTCGCCGTGGAAGGCGAGCGTCCACTGCAGAAACAAAAAGACGAGGTGCAGGCCAACAGCGGCGATGCCGATCAGCACGCCGAGCGGATCTCCACGAAATGCAAGCACGAGGATGCCGATATAGCCTGCGGAAAGCAGCCCGAGAATAATGACAAACCGCGGCAGGCTCTCCCGCCATTCTTTTTTCCATAAAGCAGCATACATTACTGGGTCACCTCCTTCAGTACCTCAATCAGCGGCTTCTGCCGTTCTTCACGGAGTTCATCGAGACCGCTGTCAACGACGACGCGGCCTTCGTGCAGAATGAGCACGTGGTCGAGAAACGGCTCCAGCTCTTTGACTTCATGGCTCGTAATGAGGCAGAGCTGCTCGTCCACATCGAGGTGGGTGACGAGCAGGCGCAGAATGTCTTCGCGCACGATTGGATCCATCCCGGAGAGGGGTTCATCGAGACAAAGCACCGGCGTCTTCCGGGCCATCGTCAAGGCAAGCTTCACCCGTGCTTTGTTTCCGCGGGAGAGGTGTTTGATTTTCTGATTGCTCTCCAGCTTCATTTCCTGCAGCAGCGTGTCGGCAAGTTTGCGGTCGAATCCGGGGTACACGCCTGCCGCAAACGCGACCGACTGCCGGATAGTCATGTGCCCGTAGAGGGAATCCTCCTCGGACAAATACGCGGCATCCGCGCCCCGCTGTCGTGCGGCCGAAGCCCCGTTTATCTTTACCGAGCCGCTTCCGGGACGGAGCAGCCCGCAGATCGCTTTGAGCAGGGTGGATTTCCCACTTCCGTTCGGTCCGATCACGCCGACAATACCACTGGCGGGAAAGACGAGATCGACCGCGTCGAGGGCGGTGTCTCTTCCGTATGTTTTCGTGAGCTGATGTAACGTGAGAGTTGTCATGACGGACCTCCTTTCTCATTCCAGGCGCGCGCCAGCAGATTCAGTGCTGTCTCCTGGTCGATGCCGAGCTGCTCCATGCTGTCTTTGAACTGCCGCGCCTGCTGCGAGGCCTGGCTGCGCCGGAGTTCTTCAATGACCGGCAGCTCCTCGGTGACGAAGGTGCCCTGTCCACGTTTGGATTCCACGATACGTTCACGCTCCAATTCCATGTACGTTCTTGATACGGTATTCGGATTGACGCCGGCTTCTGCTGCGAGCGCCCGCACCGACGGGAGCTTCTCCCCGGGGGCGAGGTCGCCGCGGCAGATGCGCTGGCTTAAATGCGCCATCAGCTGCTGGTAAATCGGCTGGTGGTCGTTGAAGGCAATGGTCATGCTGCTGCTCCTCTCTTCGAATTAATCGAGGACATCCTGTGTCGTAAACCGCCAGAAGGAAATGGCCAGAAAGGCGGCTCCGTAGAGGGCCAGTACGAGGCCGGAGACGGCCAGCGGAACCTCGAGCACGCCGGGGTGGCCCATGAAGCGGACGACCATGTCGGTATGGGAAAACAATACCAGCGCCGACCAGCCGTAGTCCGCCACCAGCATCGCCGCCGTGCTGCCGGTGAAAAGGAGCACGAGCGGCACGCCGATGCCGAGCGCACTGCTTTTGAAGACGGTGCCGATCATAAACGCCATCGAGGCGAAGACGAGCAGCTGGATGAACTCGAGGCCGAACAGGCCGGCGGCATAGACGTAGATCGGCTGTGAAACGAATTCCCCTTCCGCGCCCATCTGTACATAGTGACCGGCCGGCAGGTCCCATCCGTAAAAAAGGAAGCCTGCCACGAGCGAGGAAAGCATCAGCAGCATCGTAGCGGCCGCGGCAAAAAGAACGACAGCGACGGCTTTGGAAAGCAGGATTTTGCTTCGGGATGTCGGGCGGATCAACAGCAGCTTGATGGTGCCTTTCGTATGCTCTCCCGCTGTGATGCCGGCGGCGGTGATGATCGTAAACATGGTCACGATACTCATGAGCGATGCATTATCGATGAGCGGGGTGAGCGTGTGCTCCTCCGGTACCGCCGTGATGCCTTCTTCTTCCGCGAAGGTGTTGATCATGCCCTGTACTTCTTCTGCCTGTTCCGGCTGATTAATCAGAAAGGCGGACATGGCCGACAGACCAATGGCAAAGACGACAAGGACGATGGCCATCACCCATGCGCCTTTTCGTTTGCGCAGCTTGAGCAGTTCGTTTTTGATCAGGTTCATATGGCTTTTCCTCCCGTCATGTCGAGAAACGCTTCTTCCAGTGTGCCGCGCTGTTCCGGATAAACGGCGTCGATGGCCACGCCTGCGTCGACCAGCTGGCGGATCAGTCCGGGAATGTCTTCGGCTGTTCCGTCGATGCGGAGTCCGTCGTCCTCTTCGGTGTAGGACACCGAAAGCAGCGCTGCGGCCGCGGCTTTGTCGCTCGTTTTCAGAACGATACGTTCGCCGCCCTGCAGCAGGTCGTTCATGGCAGCGGTATGGATAATGCGGCCATGCTGCATGACGGCCGCGCGGTCGCAGAGCAGCTGCATCTCGGACAGCAGGTGGCTCGAGACGAGTATGGCGAGGCCTTCTTCTTCGGCGAGTTCGCGGAAATAGCGTCGCATTTCATGAATGCCGGCGGGGTCGAGCCCGTTTGTCGGTTCATCAAGGATGAGCAGCTCCGGCTGATGCAGGAGCGCCTGCGCAAGCCCGAGCCGCTGGCGCATGCCGAGCGAATACGTGGAGACTTTTTCCTTCAGGCGGTGTCCGATGCCGGCTTTGTCTGCCGCGGATTGAATCGCTTCTTTGCCGATAGAGCCGTGCATGCGGGCGTAGTGAAGCAGGTTCTCCCAGCCGTTCAGATGCGTATAGAGCTCGGGATTCTCTACGACCGCCCCGACTTTCTGCAGCGCGGTCTCCCGGTTCTGCTGCATGTCGGCACCGAGAATCTGGACGCTGCCGGATGTCGGCCGGATCAATCCGGAGAGCATGCGGATCGTCGTCGTTTTGCCGGCGCCGTTCGGACCGAGCAGCCCGAAGACTTCCCCCGGATATACCTGCAGGTCAATCGCTTCGACGAGCGTCTTTCCTTTGATTTTCTTTGTGAGGCCGGAAGCCTCCAATACGGATGTCATCGCAGTTCCTCCTTGGAATGTGTTACTGTATTAACTACATAGTACACTGGTACATGATGAAAAGTAAAGTGGTTTTTTGAGAAAGGCAGTGGGGAAGCTGCTGGGGGAGTGCGGCCAATTGGTGGGAATTGTGACCAAGCGGCGGGAAAGTCTGGCCAATTGGAGCCAATTGTGACCAAGTGCGGCACATATTCGACCAAAGCAGCAAAATCAATAAAAATCAGCCCGCCGCTCATCAAGCAAAAATAGAGAGCAAAAACCCCGAAGGCTCGTTCGTTATACATCATTCTATGGTACTATATAAGGAGAAGGACGAAGGATGAAGTCTGGTAAAAAAGAATGAAAACAGGAGCGTGAAGAGGATGTGGAAGACGGTACGTCCGACAGTAGATGTGAAAGAATTAACAAAGTCAGGTACCGATATCAAACAGGGCGGGATTTTGGGGAAGCAGTTGGACCGCTTTGGATTTACGAAAGAAGATGCGGTACAGGTAGAGGGGCTCTTTCCTTACGTAGAGAAGCAGCTGGAAGCGGCAGTGGATCTCCTCAGGCAGGACGGGACACAACTGTCCAGTAACCACTATCAAGAGCGGGTTCGTGATATCTTTTGTGGGCAAAGAGATGATCGTTATGAGGAACGTACTGCCGAGTACGTTCGTCGTCTCATGCAAGAGAATGGAAGTCAGACGCTTGCTGCAGCTGCGCTGGAGAACCTGCATTTCTTCGCTCAGACACATGTTCTTTCTCATCAAGGCCTTCGTCCCCATCAGGCGATGGCCTCACTTGTATCCCTGCATCGCGCGTTTCAGGTGGAGCGGACGCTGCTGCTTCAGTACTGGTCAGATGAGCTGGAGAAGCAGACGGCTGCCGGGGTAGCGGGACTGATTGATAAAAATGCGAGGATCATGCAGATGCGGGAATTGCTCGGCCGGGTTGATGAGCAGAATGATCACATTCAGAGTGTCAGCGCAGCATCCGAGGAGATGACCTCATCGATTTCCGAAGTAGCAGAAAATGCCTCCCAGGTAGCTGAGCATGCCCAGAGCGCAGCAGAAAAAGCAGAACAGGGGCGGAATGTGATCGGTCGATCTTTACAGGAAATCCTGGAATCCGGCGGCGCCTTTCAACGGATTGAACTTTCTTTTGAGCAGCTGCAGACGAGTGTTTCTACGATTAAAAATGTCGTGAAGCTCATTCATGACATTGCTGATCAGACCAATCTGCTCGCGTTGAATGCTTCCATTGAAGCCGCACGTGCCGGAGAGCATGGCCGTGGTTTTGCTGTAGTAGCCGATGAAGTCCGCAAACTTGCGGAGAGTACCGTCCAATCCTTGAGTCAAGTAAATGAGAATGTGGAGAGCCTCACAGGTATTTCCACCGGCGTATCGAAAGAAATGCACGCGATGAGTGAAAAGATGAACCGCGGGGTGAAAGAGGCAGAAGAAGTGCTGCCGATTCTCGATGATATTGTCTCGGATGTGCAGCGGGTGAGTGGATCGACAACAGAGACAGCAGCTACCGCACAGGAACAATCTGCCGCGATGCAGGAGACGGCAGGCAGGATAGAGCAGATCTCTGCAATTTCGGAAGACGTGAGAGAGTTAGGAGGAGAAACGGGCAGAGCCGTTTATGAACTGAGCCGGGAAACCAACCGATTCAAGGATGAGTTGTTCCCGGATCGCACCGCTCTTCCGGCTGCAGCCAGGCTTTCTCTATCAAAAGTGGATCATATGATGTGGAAGTGGCGGATCTACAACATGCTGCTCGGCTACGAAAAGATCTATTCTGCGTCGGTGGCTTCTCATCATGCATGTGCGCTTGGACAGTGGTATTTTGATGAGACTACCCAGCAGCAGTTTGGAAACAACCGTACGTTTCAGGCAATGGACGCCTCCCATGCCGACGTGCATCATCGGGCCCGTGAAGCGGCGGAAGCTTATCAACAGGGAAATGTCGCAGAAGCCGAAGCTGCTTTTGCAGCATTGGAGACAGCATCGGAGGAAGTGGTTCGCAGCATCAACCTGTTAATGAAGGAGATGTCCTGATGATTGGACCGGTGGTATCGGTGAGGAGCCATGTACCACGACAAGCACACGAGGAAGCCGAATCTTTCTTGTTAGTGACCAAGCAACGATAACCTAATGCCGCAAATAGTCGGTTAAAGCAGCATAGAGGAACGAAAAAATCATCCAGACGCAGCAAAGATTAGGTCAAGCATGCGTTCTCAGAAAAAGATGGCTCTTGCGATAAAGAAGAGTCATCTTTTTCTCGAAGTATCAGAATGTATGAGATGTCACGTCTGTTGATGAACCAATATCATCCGAATAATACCTGTTGTTCTTTATATAAAAACATCAGAGAAATTGTGACCAAGCGGCGGGAAAGTCCGGCCAATTGGCGGCGATTGTGACAAAGTGCAGCTGAACTCCGCACAAAGCTTCCAAAGACGATGTGATACACTGGAAGTAGGTATAAGATCGGGCAGCATACCGCTCATGTAAAGAAGGAGGCAGAGAGATGGACGTACTTCTTTGGATCACGACCGCGTTTATCGTCCTTGGTTTCAGTGTGATTCTCGCGACGAAAAAAAGAATGCAGCACAAAGTAGCAGCCGTTCAGGCGGAGGGAGAGAGCGAGGAAAGCCACACGCAGGCGACGTCCGTCGTCCGGTGGATCTGGGGCACCACTGCCTGGGGCGTCGTGAGTATGTTTCTCGTGGTGTGGATCTTTCAATGAAATAGAGGAAAGACAAAAGAAGCCATCTGAGCGGACGGCTTCTTTTTTGACTTTGTAGGAAAGTAGAAGATGTCATAGCAGGATGACAGCGCCTCTGTCGGCTGCAAGGTGCTTTGGCTCTAACAAGGAAAGCCGCATAAAGGAAAAGTATCCTGCAGCAGGATTTTCTGCAGAAAAGCGGGAAGTAGGAAGGAAATCAGTGTGTGGGGGGATTCGGGTGATTGTGTACGAGGCGAGCAAGCAGGAGTTTTTAGGGCATGTCGATGAGGACGTGCTCGTGCAGCGGATTTTGTCGCGCTTTGAGGAGCGGCTCGGCCGCCGGGGGACGAGTGAGGCGGAAGTGCGGTCGTGGGACAACTCGATGCTGCACATGTACCGGATCCTGCAGGATGACGACATTCCGGCGGATGCGGGCGTGGCGATTGAATACAGCATCCCGCAGACGTCGAAGCGGGTGGATTTTTTGATTTCCGGACGGAACGGGTCAGAGGAAAACGTCGTCGTGGTCGAACTGAAGCAGTGGAGCGCGCTCGAGAAGGTGCCCGGCAAGGAAGCGGTCGTGAAGACGGCGCTCGGTGGCGGGATGCGGGAAGTGACGCATCCGTCGTACCAGGCGTGGTCGTACGCGATGCTGATCGAGGATTTCAACGAGAATGTTCAGCAGCAGCACATCCGGCTGCGGCCGTGTGCCTACCTCCATAACTACCGGTACGAGGCGGGGGATCCGCTCGTCGACGGCATGTATCAAACGTACCTCGATGCGGCGCCGGTGTTCGGAAAAGGGGACGTCGCCCGGCTGCGGACATTCATCAAGCGCTACGTGACCGAAGGCGACGACAAGGCGCTTCTCTATGAAATTGAGCACGGGCGGATCCGGCCGTCGAAGTCGCTGCAGGATTCGCTCGTCGGCATGCTCGAGGGGAACCGGGAGTTCGTCATGATCGATGAGCAGAAAGTCGTCTACGAGACCGCGCTCGCGCTGGCGGCAAAGGCAGTAAAAACAGGCACGAAACAGGTGATGCTGATCGAAGGCGGTCCGGGGACGGGCAAATCGGTGCTCGCCGTGAACCTGCTGGTGGCCCTTACGGCGCGGGCGATGACTAGCCAGTACGTGACGAAAAACGCGGCTCCGCGGCACGTGTACGCAGCTAAGCTGAAAGGATCGGTGAAGAAAAAGAACATCGATAACCTGTTCAAAGGCTCCGGCAGCTACACGCAGGCAGAGGAAAACGACCTGGATACGCTGATTGTCGATGAAGCCCATCGGCTCAACGAAAAGTCCGGCATGTTCCAGAACCTCGGCGAAAACCAGACGAAGGAAATCATCCATGCCGCGCAGTTCTCCATCTTTTTCATCGACGAAGCCCAGCGCGTCACGCTGAAGGACAAAGGGAGCGCTGACGAAATCCGCCGGTTTGCGTCTGAAGCCGGGGCAGATGTGACGAGCGGCGAACTCGTTTCGCAGTTCCGCTGTGACGGATCGGACGGGTATATCGCCTGGCTCGAGGACGTGCTCGGCATCCGCGAGACGGCGAACGCGCACGACATGGCGGTCGACTACGATTTCCGCGTCTACCGTCATCCGCAGGAGCTGTTTGACGCGATTCAGGAGAAGAACCGCGAGAAGAACAAGGCGCGGCTGCTTGCCGGCTACTGCTGGGAATGGGAAAAGCAGTACCGCGCCTCGACGGACCACCGCGACATCACGATCCCCGAGCACGACTTTGCTGTCAGCTGGAACCTTGATAATACCGAGACGTGGGCGATTGATCCAGCGTCGGTGAAAGAAGCCGGCTGCATCCATACGAGTCAGGGGCTCGAATTCGATTATGTCGGCGTGATCATCGGAGACGACCTGCGAGTAGAGGACGGCCAGCTCGTCACCGATCCGTCGAAGCGTGCAAAATCCGACCAATCGCTGCGCGGCCTGAAAAAGCTGCAAAAAGAAGACCCGGACGAGGCCGCCGCGCTCGCCGAGCAGATCATCAAAAACACATACCGCACGCTCATGACCCGCGGCCAGAAAGGCTGCTGGGTGTACTGCACCGACCCGGCACTGGCCGACTACCTGGAAGCACGGCTCCAGGAAGAACAGCAGACCGGGCTGATGGCAGCGGAAGCTGGAGAGACGTATACTGCGGATAAAAGGGACGGGTAACGGCCGGCATCTACTGCCACCCGTATATCCGTTCTTCCAGCTGGGCGCCGTCAATGGTGAGGCTGGTCGTGTCGATCAGCTGCGCACCGTGAGCTTCATAAAAGCGGCAGGCCGGGTTTTCGGCGAGGACGGAGACGAGGAGGGAAGCCATGCCTCGGTCGTGCAGGTCATGGAGCACCGCTTGAAACAGCGCGGTTCCCAATCCCTGGCGCTGCGCCTGCTCCAGCAGGTACACCGCATACAGCTCTCCGTCATAATCCGGGTAGTCCTCCGTTCGCTTCGGACCGCCGTGCGCGAAGCCGACGAGCTGCCCGTGCTCATTGTCAGCCGCAAAAACGGGCTGAGTACGAAGGATCTGCTGCCATTTGCCGATTCGGTTCTCCGGCTTCATGGCCTCGAGGTACGATGCGGGGACGATGCCGCGGTAGGTAGTCTGCCAGCTTTGGACTTGTACGTCGGCAATGGCTGCGGCTTCTTCCACAGATGCGTGTCGGATCTGCATAGTCAGCCTCCTTTTGTGTGTAGTATCCATATTCTACCACATCTCCCGCTGGCATGCAGGTACGGCTCGTGAGAGAATAAAAACCAGCACGAACACCGAAGGAGGGACCAGGATGAAGAAGGATACAGCGGCCATTGTGAAAAAGATGAAACGGCACGAGTTGGAGACACTGGTGCTTGAGTGGATAGAGCAGTATCCGGAGCTGGATCGGCTGGTGGCGTTGAAAGCGGCGACGCCGGCGGAGGAGGTGTCGGAGGCGGGCAAGGTGATCACGAGCTTCCTGCAGCAGGCGAAGGGGTCGCATGGGATGATTTTCCGCGGCCGGTCGATGGTGGCGAAGCAGGGATTCATGCAGGTGCTCGGCCAGGCGGAGAACCGGCTGGCGGAGGCGGAATGGGAGCGTGCAGGGAAGCTGGCGCTCAAGGTGCTCGGGCGTGCGGTGGATGCGCTCAGCTACATGGACGATTCCGATGGCGTGGTGATGGATGTATCAACCGCCTGTTACCGAGTGCTGGAGACGGCCGCAGCGTCAGCGGAGGAAAAGGAAGCCGGGGCGCTGTTCGATGCCATGCTGAAAGAGGCAGCGAACAAGCGGTATGACGGTTGGCCGGACTTCCGGTTCGAGGTGCTGAGGCGCGCGGTTCCGCTGGCAGCTGCGGATGCGAAGCGGAAAGAGAAGCTCTGGGAAAGGCTCGCTCAGCAGGAAGCGGCGGAAAAGCAGAAAGATACCGATGGGTTCTGGGTCAAAGAGATCCTCCATATTCGCGCGGAATTGATGGAGGCGGGCGAAGGAAAAGCGGCCGCCCGGGAGTACCGTCTGGCGCAGAGCCGGAGGGACCCTTCCTTTCTCCTGGACCTGGCGGAAGAGGCGCTGGAACAGGGATGGCTGGATGAGGCCGACGAGCTGCTGGCGCGCGGCCGCCAAGAGCTTTTGCCTCGGGATATGGAGAAACTCGACTGGCTGCAGGTCTCGTTGTATGGCAAACGGGGCGAAACCCAGTTCAAAAAAGCGCTGCTGCGGCAGATGATGCTGGGGAAATATCAGGTCTGGCATGCTTGGGAGGCGTACGAAGAGTGGAAAATGCTGCACGCCGAGAGCGAGTGGGAAGACGCGAGAGAGGAGCTGCTCGAGCAGCTGCCGGAGGAATCAGAGTTGTACCTGGACATTTGTCTGGAGGAAAAACGGACCGGACGGATCATGGACGTGATTCGCCGGAGACCGGATCTGATCCGCACCTATTATCCGCACGTCCAGCCGGAAGCCTCGGAAGCGGTGAAGGAGCTGTTTCAGCAGGCGATTGCAGAAGGAGCGGAGCGGGCGCAGCAGAAGAAACATTACCGCGCGCTCTGCCGGGTGGTGCTCGAGGACGCCGACGTGAACGGCATCGGGCATGCGCGGCAGATGATCGCGATGCTGCGGGAGACATACCCGCTGAAGTCATCGCTGCAGGAAGAACTCGACAAGACGGAGGAGAAGCTCCAGAAGAAACAAAAGTGAAACAGCGCCGGCCGGGACATCCCGACCGGCGTTTTTGGTTTGGAGGGCATATCGTTTCGGGAAGTGTGGTCCATTCAGCGGGGATTGTGACCAAGCGGCGGGAAAGTCTGGACAATTGGAGCCAATTGTGACAAAGTGCGGCGGATATTCGGCCAAAGCAGCAAAATCGATGGAGTCGGATACCTCTCCGCGCCAGTCGGCTTGGTTGATGTCGGATCCGTGGGTGGATGGGGAAGTGCGGCCAATTCAGCGGAATTGTGACCAAGCGGCGGGAAAGTCCGGACAATTGGCGGTGATTGTGACAAAGTGCGCCGGATATTCGGCCAAAGCAGCAAAATCGAAGGGAGTCGGATACCTCTCCGCGCCTGACGGCTTGGTTTTTGTCGGATCCGAGAAGCCGCAGGGGAAGTGCGGCCAATTCAGCGGAATTGTGACCAAGCGGCGGGAAAGTCCGGACAATTGACGGTGATTGTGACAAAGTGAGGCAGATATTCGGCCAAAGCAGCAAAATACAAAAGAAAAAAGCGTGCAGCAACGCCGCATGCGTTCCGATCGTGTTGACATTTTGCCTATTAAAACAATGATAGAATTTACAGAAAGGAACAGCCTCTCTTCCGAGACAGGCTGTTCCTTTTCGTCGTTTACAGGAAGACGTTCCGGCCGGCAGCCCGGGACGCAGGACCTTCAAAACCCCGCCTTACCCTAAAGCCATCATCCGGTCGATGGCGAGCCGGGCGTCGGCGGCGGTGGTTTCCGGGACGCGGATTTCATGCACGACGCGGCCGACAGCGGCTTCGTCGAGTACCCAGACGAGGTGCGGCAGGTCGATGCGGTTCATCGTGAGGCACGGGCACATGTCCGGATTCAGGGAAACGATCGACTGCTCCGGATGCTGGTCGGCGAGCCGCCGCACGAGGTTCATTTCCGTGCCGACCGCCCACTTCGTCCCGGCGGGGGCGGAGGCGATCTGGTCGATAATGTACGACGTCGATCCGGCGAAATCGGCCGCCTCCGTGACCTCCCATGTGCACTCCGGATGGACGAGAATACGCCGCTCCGGATCGCTTCCCCGGAACTCGTCGATATGCTCCATCCGGAAGTTTTCATGCACCGAGCAGTGGCCGCGCCAGAGCAGCAGGGTTGCGTCGTCCAGCGACGCGTCGGGCACATCGGGCGTTAATTCCCTGCGGATCGGATCCCAGACAGCCATGCGGCGGCGTGGCATACCGCTGCGGTAGGCCGTGTTTCGTCCAAGGTGCTGATCGGGCAGGAAGAGGACGCGCTTCTTCTGGGCATACGCCCACGCCATCACCTTGGCCGCGTTCGACGAGGTGACGGTCGTGCCGCCGTAGCGGCCGACGAACGCTTTGACAGCGGCAGAGGAATTGACGTACGTGACGGGGATGATCGTGTCACCGTAGCGCTCCGTCAGCGCCTCCCACGCCTGCTCGCACTGGGCATCGTCTGCCATGTCCGCCATGGAACAGCCGGCTCGCAGGTCCGGGAGAATGACACGCTGTTCCGGGGGCGTGAGCATGTCTGCGGTTTCCGCCATGAAATGAACACCGAGAAAAATAATGAAGTCCGCTTCCGGCCGTGCCGCCGACTGCCGGGCGAGCTGCAGGGAGTCGCCGGTCACATCCGCAAATTGGATCACTTCTTCCCGCTGGTAGTGATGGCCGGGCAGAAACAGACGGCTGCCGAGTTCGCGGCGGAGCCGCCGTGCTTCCTGCTGCAGGGCTTCGTCGCTCATTGCTTTGTAGCGATCCGGCAGGGCCGGGGTGAGCTGATCGAATAACAGGTGGTTCATCGTACTGCCTCCTTCATCGTGATACGCATACTCAAGTCGAGGGCCGGAGCCGAATGGGTCAGGGCGCCGATGGAGATAAAATCGATGCCGGGGAGCGCCGCGTCGCGGAGCGTCTCCATCGTGATCGAGCCGGAACGTTCAATCCGGATGCCGTCGGGAATTATCGGGATCCAGCGGCGGGCCTCTTCGTGGGAGCAGTCATCGAGCATGATGACGTCCGGCCGGCAGGAGACGGCTTCCCGCAGTTCTGACTCAGTTTCTACTTCGATTTCGATCGCCGTGAGTGGTCCGGCCGTCTCCCGAATGAGCTCGACGGCCCGGGTGATGGATCCTGCTGCAGCGATGTGGTTTTCCTTAATCATGCAGACGTCATCCAGCCCGCCGCGGTGACTGACGCCGCCGCCGGCCCGGACGGCGTCTTTCTCCAGCATGCGGAGCCCGGGCGTCGTTTTCCGGGTGTCGGTGATGCGCACGCCCATTCCTTCGACCTGCTGCACGGCGCGACTCGTCATCGTCGCCGTGCCGGAAAGGCGCTGCAGGAGGTTCAAGAGCACCCGCTCTCCCGCGAGAAGGTCGGCAGCCGTGCCGCTGATCCTGGCTGCGGCAGCACCTGCGTCCATGCCCGTTCCGTCGGCCAGCACGTGCTCCACAGTCCAGCCGAGCAGCAACGCGGTCTCTCTCACGATCGTTTCCCCGTAAAAGCAGCCCGCTTCTCCGGCAGTGATCACCGCCGCTGCTTTCTGCCCTTGCAGGGCGGCGGTTGAACGGTCGCCGCGCCCGATATCTTCATTCAAAAACTGGATCAACTGTTCCCGCAGTAAGAGTCGGTTCATCGGACTTCTCCTTCCAATGGGCGCCTAAAGACACCTCGTTTTGTCTTGCGGCTCGTGCAGCTTCCCGTGCGGTCGTGATCATGTTTGCGGCCGGGAGGGCGGTTGTCTGCTGCATGCCGTCCGGATACGCGTCGAGCTGTTCCAACAGCCGGTCCAGGCGGTCATTGGAGCGGACCACCCCAAGCCCTTCATGAATCTGCCTGCGCAGCAGGCCGAGGTCCGGCATCGCGTGCTCCGAAGGAAGGGGGAGAGGAACCACCCCGCTGCGGCCGGAGGCGCATGCCTTTTTCACCGTCGCCGCGCACTTGGTCCCTGTGACGAGGGCTTCGAGCAGCGAGTTGCTGGCGAGCCGATTGGCGCCGTGCACGCCGGTGCAGGCGGTTTCGCCGATGGCGTAGAGACCCGGGATGGAGGTGCGGCCGTCGAGCTCGGCGGCGATCCCGCCCATGTGAAAGTGGGCGCCGGCGGCAACGGGGATCCATGAATTGGACCGCCGCCGGGTCATCTCGGTGTGCAGGAACGGAAAGGACGAGGCGAGGGCCGGAACAGTGGAGACGTCGAGGAACACCGGGCGGCCGGCCTGGCTTTCCTGATCGACGGCTCTTGCGGTGATGTCGCGTCCGGCGAGGTCCCCGCCGGGCACGTCGGCCATGAGTGGGGTCCCGTCCCCGCGGCGGAGCACCCCGCCGGCGCCGCGGACGGCTTCGGAGACGAGCTGCACGGCGCCGTTCACGTTGTACCAGACGGTCGGGTGAAACTGGATGTACTCCATGTCCTGCAGTACTGCTCCGGCCCGCGCGGCCATAGCGGTCCCATCGCCGGTGGAACCGGATGCGTTGGAGGTGCACGGGAACAACGAGCCGATGCCGCCGGTGGCGAGCACGACGGCATCGGCATGGATCCGCCAGCGCCTCCCCTGCCAGCGGAACACGACGCCCTGACAGCGGCCGTCCTCTATGTAAAGGTCCTCTGCTTCAGCATGAGAAAAGAGACGGCCGTGGTGCAATAAAGAAGCAGAGGCGTGGCGCATCAGACGGCGGCCGGTCTGATCTCCGCCCGCATGGACGATCCGCGGCAGCCGGTGCGCGCCTTCCCGGCCGAGAGCCAGGCGTCCGTCCGCGTTACGGTCGAACAGCGCCTCCCGCTTTTCCACGAGGCGCACGCCTGCTTCCAGCAGCTGCCATACCCGTCCGCCATCGTTTTTCCACGCGCCGCAGGCCATCGTATCGTACCAGTGCTGATCGAGAGAGTCGTCCGGATGCAGCGGCGCCGCCACGCCGCCCTGGGCAAGCCAGGAATTGCCGTGCTCTTCGCCCCCCTTCCTCAGCACCGTACACGACACATCCGCTCCAAGTTCCTCTATGAATGTACAGGCAGCAAGTCCGCCGCCGACGACAACAATGTGCACAACCCTCACCTGTCTCTTCATGTGTCTTGACACATATCTTTACATAAATCTACACTGAACACAAGTCATGTGAAGGAGGAAGTGGATGATGTACTTAGACCATGCGGCCGGGGCCCCGATGCCCGCGTCCGTGATCGACACGTGGGTCCATGCCCAGCAGCACTTTGCCGCCAATCCATCAAGCCTGCACGAACCCGGGAATCAGGCCGCCCGTCTGCTCACCCTCGCTAGAAAAGAAATCGCCGCCGCCGTGGGTGGAACCCCGACTCATCTTTTTTTCACCGCCGGAGGGACCGAAGCAAACCATCTCGCCCTCGAAGCCCTGACCCGGAGCACCCCGCCCGTACACGCGGTGACGACGACAATCGAGCACCCGTCCGTCCGCTCCTTTTTTAAAAAATTGGAGGGAGCAGGGACCCGGGTGACCTGGCTTTCCCCAGCTTCCGATGGGGTAGTGACAGAGGAGCATCTGGCTGCAGTACTCGAGCCGGAGACGTCGCTCGTTTCGGTGCAGTTCGTCAACAGCGAGACCGGCATCATGCAGCCGGTCCGGGCTTTGAAGCGGACGGCGGGAGACATTCCGTTTCATACCGACGCGGTGCAGGCGCTCGGCAAAGTGCCGCTGGACTTGTTTCTCCTCGGAGTGGAAGCGCTGAGTGTGTCCGCGCATAAGATCGGCGGGCCCAAACACATGGGAGCAGTCTGCGTCAAAGACTGTTCGGTGTGGACGCCGGCCTGGCCGGAGACGTCACAGGAGCTGGGATTCCGTCCGGGAACGGTCGATGTGCCCGGTGCCGCCGCCTTTGCCGCCGCTGTGCAGGCGCTGCCGTCAATGGAGACGGCGCTGGAGGCTGCCTGGACGAAGCGGGAGCGGTTCATCCAGGCGCTTCCGCCGGAGACGAGGATCGATGAAGCAGCGGACCAGTCGCCCTATATCATCGGCCTTCGTATCGCCGGTATACAGGGCCAGTACCTGCTGGCGCTCCTGGACCGCCGGGGGATCTCGGTATCGACCGGCACCGCCTGTACGCAGGGAGTCGAAGACGTCTCCCCGGTCATGGAGGCGCTGCACCCGGGGTCTCCGACCGAGCAGGGACGCTTCCTCCGTGTGTCGTTCGGCCCCACAACCTCCTTAGAGGAGCTGGAGCGCGCAGCTGAGGCAATCTGTGCTATTGTAGAGTCAGTCAGGGGGGAGGAACATGGCAGAGAAAATGCAGGGCGAAGCGAGGCGGAAGGCGTTGATCCATGAACTGCAGCACGCGGAACGGGCCCGGAGCGGCCGTTCGCTCGGAGAGCAGTTCGGGGTGAGCCGGCAGGTGATCGTGCAGGACATGACGCTGTTAAAGGCGCAGCAGCATCCGATCACTGCAACAAGCCAGGGCTACGTCTGGAATGAAGCAACGAGTGGCAGGGCCGAGCGGATCCTCGCCTGTGTCCATCCACCGGAACGAACCGAAGAAGAGCTGCTGCTGCTCGTCGACCACGGCGTCACCGTCAAAGACGTGCGCGTCGAGCATCCCGTCTACGGCGACCTGCGCGCGAGCATCATGGTGAAAAACCGACGTCAGGTGCAGCAGTTTTTGGAGCAGGTCCGTCGCACCGAAGCAAGCTATCTGTCCGAACTAACCGATGGCATCCACCTTCACGCCGTCGAAGCAGACACCGAAGACGACCTGCAGGCCGCGGTCGATGCCCTCGC
Organism: Alkalicoccus chagannorensis DSM 18086; assembly: GCF_000429725.1. Lineage (GTDB taxonomy): Bacteria > Bacillota > Bacilli > Bacillales > Salisediminibacteriaceae > Alkalicoccus > Alkalicoccus chagannorensis. The sequence continues at coordinate 118,855 of NZ_AUCK01000007.1, forward strand.
CGAAGCCGGGTTTTTGATTGAAGAGCGGACCGACTAACAGCAGACGAAGCCGAACCGGCGAAAAAATCGGTTCGGCTTTGTTGTCTTGGGAGGCCAGTGGGGAAGTGAGGCCAACTTTTCGGGAATTGTGACCAAGCGGCGGGAAAGTCCGGACAATTGGCGGCGATTGTGACAAAGTGCGGCAGATATTCGGCCAAAGCAGCAAATTCAAGGGAATCGGATACCTCTCCGCGCCTGCCGGCTTGGTTGTCGTCGAATCTGAGAGGCAGGTGGGAAGTGCGGCCAATTCCCGGCGATTGTGACCAAGCTGGAGCAAAGTCTGGACAATTGGCCACGATTGTGACCAAGCGCAGCCAAACTCTGGCCAAAGCAGCCCCATCACCGGAATCAGCTCATCTCCTGCGCCGGGTGGCTTGCTGCACTCTCCGGGAGGGGATTGACAGTATCGGTCTGCGGGCCGAACATCACGGCGAGCAGACCGAAGCTGCCGAACAACAGGAAGACCGCTGAATAGCCGAGCACCCCGATCAATCCGCCTGCCAGGACAGAGCCCGCGACTTGTCCGACGGCGAGCAGCAGAAACGGCGTGCCGATGCCGAGCGAGGCGTTGGCGATGAACACCCGGATGCCCCAGACGATCAGCACACCAGTAACGAACAAATACGCAGCCCCGAACAGCGCAGCAGCCGTGTACGCACCGAGTGGTTCTTCAGGAAAAGCCGCCAGCAGCAGCGAGGCGAGTCCGATCGCAGAAGCCGCGCCCATGTAGGAAGCCGGCAGGCCGATGCGCCGGATGACAGAGCCGGAAAAGCCCCCAAGTACGCCGAAAATACCGAGGACGATCCAGAACCCGGAGAGGCCCGCGCTGCTGAACTGGCCGGTACTATCAAGAAAGTCCACGGCAAACGTCCAGAAAACCGCCGTGGCCATCCCGAGGAGACCTGCGCTCAGGAGCAGACGGGGAGCACCCGGCACCCCTCGAATACCGAACGACCCTTGATCAAACTGGACGCGCGACACGCCCCGCTTCGGAAGCACCCGACGGTTCCAAAGCAGAATGAGGAGGGCCAGCGCCGCATACCCGGCGTAGGTCATCCGCCATTCACCCAGCAGAAAGACCGCGCCGGCTCCGGCAACGAGCAGGCCGAGACTCGTGCCGGTGTTGATCCACGTATTGGCCGTGCCCTGCTTCTCTTCCTGGATCCAGAGCGAAATCGCGGCGCCGTAGGGAGGGGAGACGAAGCCGGTGCTCGCGCCGGCGGCGAGCACGCCGAGGGCTAGCACCCACGCATTCGGGGCGATGCTCATCAGCAGCATGCCGAGTACCGCCGATATGCCTGCGGCGAGAATCATGCCGCGCGGGCCGTGCCGGCTCGTCCAGACGATCGAGAACACGATGGCCCCACAGTAGGACAAATACACGAGCGACGAAATCAAGCCGGCAACCGCGGGCGTCATGCCGAGGTCCTCGCTGATGCCCGGAAGCATGAGGCCGTAGCTGAAGCGGGCGAGGCCATAGGAAACGGCAATCATGGCGATGCCGGGAAGAACCAGCCTGGTGATGTTCATAAAAACTCCTCCCGAAAAGATAGAACGATTTATCTAAAATAATACTAAATTAGATAGAACGGTAATTCTATTTTTAGCATGAACCAGAAAGGAATGCAACAATCGCAGCGGAAATGATACGATAGGGGCAGAAGCACACTCGTGACGCACAAAGGAGCAGACCATGGCCAAATCGAAAAAGAAAGAAGCACTGCTGCACGCCTCGGAACGGCTTTTTTACGAGCACGGATTCCACGGCGTCGGCCTCAAACAGATCATCCACGAAGCCGACACGGCCCTGATGACGTTATACAACCATTTCTCCTCCAAAGAAGCCCTCGTCGAAGAAGTACTGCGGCGGCGCGAGGAGCGGTACTGGTCCTACCTCGATTCCCACGTGGAACAAGAAGGCGAGCACCCTTTTGTGACCGTCGTCAAGGCGCACGGCGACTGGCTCGCCACCGAATCCTATAAAGGAGACATGTTCCTGCGCGCCATCGAAGACTACGCCGGCACCGACAACGACATCGAACACATCGCCCGCTCCCATAAGGAAAAACTCCTTAGCTACCTCCGTCAGCTGGCGAAAAAGGTGGACGAGGAGAACCACGAGGATGCGGCACACTACTTGACCCTCCTTCTGGAAGGAACGACGTCGATGGCGACCTTGATCGGTGCGGAGCAGGCGACGGCGTACGCACGTGCTATCGTGGAAAAAATGAACACGGTACCGGACGAGCAGCGTGGATAACGGCCAGGTATCCGGGTTCCATCAGAGGGGGAAACCTGCTATACTGAGGACTGCTGAACCGACAACCGCGCGTGTTTCACGTGAAACATGCTGCAGATTATAGAGAAATTCGCGAGAGAAAGGAAGAACCAGATATGACGAACGAAAACTTCTGGGCGGAACTGCCAAAGCCGTTTTTCGTCTTGGCACCGATGGAAGAAGTAACGAATGTGGTTTTCCGTCACGTGGTCGCAGAAGCGGCCCGTCCGGACGTGTTTTTTACCGAGTTTACGAATACAGACAGCTGGTGCCACCCGGACGGCATCGAGAGTACGAAGGGACGGCTCCTGTTCACCGAGGATGAGCAGCCGATGGTCGCCCACATCTGGGGAGACAAGCCGGAGAATTTCCGGGAGATGAGCATCGGCATGAAAGAAGCCGGCTTCAAGGGCATCGACATCAACATGGGCTGCCCGGTAGCGAACGTTGCCGCGAAAGGGAAGGGGAGCGGCTTGATCCGCGAGCCGGAGAATGCCGCAGACATCATCCAGGCAGCGAAAGCCGGCGGCCTGCCCGTCAGCGTGAAGACGCGCCTCGGTTATACGTACGTAGATGAATGGAAAGAATGGCTCTCGCATCTGCTCCGCCAGGACATTGCGAACTTATCGATCCACCTGCGTACGAAAAAAGAAATGAGCAGTGTCGATGCACACTGGGAGCTCATTCCAGAGATCAAGGCGATGCGTGACGAGCTTGCGCCGGATACACTTTTGACCATTAACGGTGACATTGCGGACTATCAGACCGGCGTCGAGCTCGTCGACAAGTACGGCGTCGACGGCGTCATGATCGGGCGCGGCATCTTCACGAATCCGTATGCGTTTGAAACGGAGCCGCGGGAGCACACGACGAAGGAACTCTTCGACCTGCTGCGGCTCCACCTCGATCTGCACGACAAGTATTCCGAGGAGATGGGCCCGCTCTTGTTTAAACCGCTCCGCCGTTTCTTCAAAATTTACATCCGCGGCATCCGTGGCAGTGCCGAGCTGCGTCACCAGCTGATGCAGACCGAGACGACCGATCAGGTCCGCACGCTGCTCGACGACTTCGAGGCCGAGGCCGCCGAAAGAGAAAAAGAAAAGCAGCTCGTCGGAAAAGACTAGCTGCCGCTAAGGACCGGTTCTCCCACGTGGAAACCGGTCTTTTTTTCTTTGTTAAAAAGGATAGAAACCGACACGGCGGGGCTGATTGTTGATAGAAAGAACCTCCGGCATGTATTATATTTACAATGTAAGCGAATACTTGAAGGAGGGTGTTTCACGTGAAACTTGCTGGAAAAACAGCTGTCGTGACGGGAGCCGCATCAGGCATGGGACGCGCCATCGCCCTGCGTTTTGCCAAAGAAGGAGCCAAGGTACTGGTGACAGACATGAATCTGGCTGGCGCAGAGGAGACGGTCGCAGAAATAACCGGGAAGGGGCAGCAGGCTGAAGCGCTGCAGGTCAATGTAGCAGAAGCGGCGGACGTGGAGAAGATGATCGACACCGCGGTTGAGACCTTCGGCACGGTAGACATTCTCGTGAACAATGCCGGGATCATGGATGGATTTGAACCGGTAGGGGAGATCACGGACGAAAAATGGGACAAGATTTTCGCCGTGAATACGACGGGTGTGATGCGGGCGATGCGGAAAGTCATCCCGCTCTTCCAGGAAAAAGGCCGAGGCGTCATCGTCAACATCGCTTCGACCGGCGGGTTCAGCGGGGCTCATGCCGGTGTCGCCTACGGGGCGTCGAAACATGCGGTGGTCGGCATCACGAAAAACACCGGCTTTATGTATGCCAAAGAGGGGATCCGCTGCAATGCAATTGCCCCGGGCGCCATCGAGACGAACATCGGCGCCAGCATGTCCAACATCAGTGAATTCGGCATGGGGCGTGCCGGCATGACCCACGGGCTGTCTCCAAGAAACGGGCAGGCGGACGAGATTGCCGCGGCCGCCCTGTACCTGGCCTCTGACGACGCGTCTTTCGTCAACGGCACCGTGCTGACCGTGGACGGCGGGTGGACGGCAGCGTTTTAACCGGTGGATATGCATGAAGAACGAACAGGCTGTCCGTACACATACGGATGGCTTTTTTTTGATGAATAATAAAAGGACGCTGCTGTCTCCTTTTTCCACTATAGATGTAAGTGGTTTTTTTTTGTATGAAAGGGGTAATTATCCAGTGTGAATACCAAAAAATACAAAAAAGGATGATCTCCATGAAAAAACAGATGATCGCTGCAGGCGTTGCCATGGTCATGACGACCGCCTGCACCACGACGGAGGAAACAAATTCTCCGGACAATACGCCGGACAACGAAGCGGACGATCCGGAAGAACCGCAGAACGACGAGGAACAGGATTCGAACATGCTGGCATCGGAGACAGACGGGGACTTTCAATTGGATGTGTATCAAGCGGAAGAAGAGCCGGAAGTATTCCGTGCGGAGCTGCGTTACACAGGTTCGGAGGAAGAAATGGAGATTTTTCACTATCAGAACGTGATCAATTTTCACCTTGAGCAGGACGGAGAGGTAGTAGGAGGGGCACCGTTCGTCGATGACGGGAATGAGTATACGTCCACGACCCTGGAGGAAAACGAATCCATCGAGGACAGTGTCTCGAGAGACACCATTGATAATTACGAACCTGCCTCCGGAGAAGCCTATATGCTCGTAGCAGAACCTTTCTTCAATACAGAGGAAGATCTGGAAGAAGAGGAGGCCGTCACGACGCCTCGAGTCGAAGTGGAAGTAACCTTTTCCAACTAAGAGGCACGCCGGACGAAGGTTAAGGAGCAGAAGCGGATAAACAAAGCAGGGCCGTTCCGCAGGATGAGGGAACGGCCTTCAGCAGCTGGTTTTCTGCTTACGAAGAAAATCGGAACAAACGTACTCTATTGAACCACGTCTGTTGATTACCCATTTATTAGGAAAATGTGTATTGGGTGCAGCGGCTGCGGTTTTTCTATCTTCGCCTGCTGAGGAGAAAGAACACCTTGCACTGCGACAGGCTCTGATCACAAGGAAGAAAGGATGCAGCATCCTCCTTCCAACGAAAGGCTCGTTTTTCCTTAATGAGAAAAAGAGCGGCGCGCAGCCGGCGACTCCGGGAGGATCAGGACGATTCGAAGATCCGGCTGCCGGCGGCAGACTAGCTGAGAGAGTCCCCTCCGGAAAGCGTCCGGCGGAAGCAGAGCCTCCCTCCGTATTCCAACGAAGAAGCTCTTTCTGTTGTTTTGTAGAAAAAACAATAACTATGATTTGGAGGATATTGGTTAATCAACAGACGTGCTATTGAACATAAGAAAATGAAGGAGAATGTTGAACGAGAGAGCTGTTGAGATGATTCAACTCCTTCCACCATCCTATCCAGCAGAAACACACCGCTTACGGGATTATTTGATTGATGCTCTCGTGGCATCTGCTTCTACAGGAACCGTTCTTCAGGAAATTTCTGAACGAAAGCATAAAGAAGGAAGGCACGATGAATGACATCATATGAAGAACGGATTTCATTCCAAGCGTCGAAACGGACAATAAACGTATTGCTTCTTCAACGAACGAGGGGAAGCCTTGAATCAGGAGTGCCGTGCTTGAGTGAAGTCACAAGCATAGATTTGGAAAAAAAGGAAACTCTCCCTTTCCGATTACCGTCTTATAGTAAAAGAGGTGATTGAATGAGAAGACGAACATGCTGTTTTATCGTGGTAGTCCTATTATTATCGGCGTGTGACATTCAAACGAACAACGAGGTGGAAAGTGAAGAGGAACCCCCTGGAAATCCAACAGCCGAAGAGATACTATCAAGTTCTCCAGATGCTGATATTTTTAAGGCGGGAGGTATTATTTACTCCAATGCGGAGGACATCGATTGGGTAATGGAAGAAGAGTTAACTTTAGATGAGGAAGTATTGGAAATCACCGAGCAGTCTAATCATGGGGAGGATTTTGAAAACGGCACTGCGACAGAACTTCCCGTTGGAACAAAAATATACGACCATCATGAAGGGAGAGGTCCGATTTATACTGCAGTAGTAGATGACAAAGAAATTAGATATCTTGGATTGATAGAAGGTTAGTATATTCGGAAAAGGATGCTCCTATAACTGAGCATCCTTTTCCTGATAGTGAAAAAGAACATGCGGCTTTAACAGAGTTTTAGAGAGAGAAGCGTGGCTCGTATGATCAACAAGGTAGAAACAGCAGCGCTTCCGTTCCGAGGTTAAGGCTTTTTTTGATTTGGACGAGGGGAACCAGGCGTTTCACGTGAAACATGCTGCATGCGGCATCTCCTTAGTCTCGTACCTGATCTGATAAATCCTTCAGCTGTGTCGTCAGGCCTTTCAATTCCTGTGAGATGCCGCTCAGCTGCTCCATGCGGTCGTGCTGGGAGCTGGTGAAGGTGGAAGCCTGTTCCGAGGCCTGCTGCGTCCGGTTTATTCGGTCGGCTGTCGCCTGGATCTGATCCGTGATTTTCTCTGTTGCTTCCGCTGTCGTCGTCGCAAACCGGCGGATTTCTTCAGCAACGACTTGAAATCCTCTTCCGGCATCGCCGGCGCGGGCGGCTTCGATAGAGGCATTGAACCCGAGCACCGTGGTCTGTCGGGTAAGGCCCTGCAGCATAGACGTCATCGCCTTCATCTCCTCGAGCTGATTCACCGCTTCCCGGGCTGCCGCGGATGAGGCATCATTTGCCTCCGCGACGGACCGGGCATCTTTGTTCGCTTCCTCGGCATGGTTGGTCATCTGAGCAGCTGCTTCATCGAGGGTGCCCGCCATCTCGCGCATCTGTTCGAACCGGTCCGTCGAGACGCCCATCGTCAGGCAGCCGACAAGATGCCCCTCTTCAAACAGAGGAATGCCCACAGCAGCATACGGAATCCCGTATACTTGTTTATCGACTTCCATCACGAGCCGGCGCTGCTTTCGAATGACAGAGTCGTTCATCCCGCCTTCGCGGAAGGGCGTCCCGTTTTCAATATGAATATCGAGCGTCTTTCCGGGAAGATAGGAAACAAAGGTCGTTGTATCCGTGAGAGCCAGAAAACAGTCTTCCGTCTGCAGCGCCTGCATGTAAGGCAGGCTCTGCTTCAATGTATGTAAAATAGACATGATTGCTCCTCCTCTGAATATAAAAAGAGCCCGCAGCTTCAGAAAAGGCTGAAAAACTGCTGGCTCATGTAGGGACTCCGGCCGATGTATTAATTTAAGCTGATTATACCGGGAACAAAGACACATTGCAAGCGTTATCTTTTTCCGAGTGGAACCGCGGTTATCGTTCCACTTTCTCGATATCGTCTTTCTCGAGCGTGTCTTCCATGTCACCTTCCACGTCTGGAGTTTCCTCCTCGTCTTCCTCTGCTTCCCGCACTTCCGGCTTGTCAAAGATGCGCGTATCGTAGGTGCTGACCTGCTTCAGCTTATATACGAAGCCGTACTGGACATCTTCTTGAAAGGCGGAAGCGGAAATCACGTACTGCTGCTCTTCATGCAGCAGGCTGAATACGACGGGATCCTGCACCTGCACTTTGTAGACAGGGCCGTTTTCTCCGTCATCCACCGGACGGCACAGAAGCCAGCGGGCAGGGGAGTCTCCTTCCGTTTCTTCCTTTTTCTCCTCGATTACGACAGCGGTCGAATTCAGCCGTTTGAACGCATAAGACGGCGCTGGTTCGATCGAGCGGGCAAAGCGCAGCAGTTGACTGGAAGCGGCGTTCAATCCTTGAAGCACCAGTCCGACAGCAGCATATTTCATCAAAAAACCTCCTCGTCCAAGTTCCTACCACTATGTTTCCCTCTTTTTCTCTTTTTCATACCTGTATTCGTCTGTTTTCCTATAAGTTGAAACGAGGCGAAAAAAGTAGGGGTGGGGGTACGTGGGGTCCTCTCTTCTTAACGCAATCCACCGAAAGAAAAGAGAAAGACATCCTGTCGGCTGAACGGCAGCACAGAGCTTTTTCTCTCTTATATAACAAAAAGTTTATATAAGGGTGTTGACATACCCTATTGGGTATAATATGATATAGTCAAATACCCTAAGGGGTACAAAAACAAGGAGGCATTTATCATGAGTGACATGGTTCAAGAGCAAGTATCCTTTCACACAAACGTAAGAGAAAATAGGAGAGAGGAAGCCGTTTACGGTCGATCGGTTCCTGCTATTTTTGGCATCTTCACCGCAGTAGCAGCGATCGGCTGGGCCGTCAGTGTCTTCCTCACAGGCATCCACTTCTGGGTGCTGCCGCTGCCGGCCGGATTTGATGTCGCCGGCACGCCGTGGGCCGTCATGACGAGTGAGTGGGCCTACGTGATGGGCATTCCGCTTGCGATGATGGGCGCCTTCTATTACCTCACTGTTCTGTTGTTTTCCGGTCTCTGGTTTCACACGAGACACCCGCTCGTCCTGAAGGTGCTGACCCCGATCACCGTCATCGGTGTGCTGTCATCGGCCTTTTTCGTCTACTTGCAGCTGTTCGTGATCGGTGCGATCTGCCCGTTCTGCATGGTTTCCGCCGGTGCTACAACCATCCTGCTTCTGCTCGAGATCATTATGATCAAGAAGAGCAGCCTGCCGTCGATCAGCAGCATGCTCGGAGATATCCGCAGCATCTTTACCCGTCAGACGCTGACGTGGATGGTGCTGATGGGAGCCGCGTCGTCCGTTGTTATCCTCAGCTTCTGGCTTGCGACGGTCATCCCTGCACCAGGTACCTGATCTGCACAAAAGAAAAAAGGGAAGCCAGCTTTTACTGTGGCTTCCCTTTGTTGCGTTCGTTCTCCATGTTGATGCCTCTTGCCGCGAGCATCCGCTTCACCAGGGCGGCGAGTGCAGCGAACGCCACGAAGGCCGCCGCCACCCAGAATAGCACCTGCAGCGAATCGTTCGCGTGCGAGCCGAAGTACGTATACATCATCGTGCCCGGCGTCTGCCCGATCATAGTACCAACCATATAGGAAAGGAACGGGATCGACGTCAGTCCGGCAGCGTAGCTCGCCACGCCATACGACGTGATCGGCACGACCCGGCTCAAAATGACGGCATAAAACCCGTACCGGTCAAAGAAACGGTCCATCATCTGCAATGCATCGGCCGGCACGATTTTTCGAATGACGGGGTGCCCGAGCGCCTGAGCCAGGTAATAGTTGAGGGCCGCTCCAATCAGGCAGCTGGTCCAGGATAAAAGTGTTCCGAGCCAGAAGCCGTACAGCATGCCGTTCGCCATCGTGACAAGAAACGTCGGGATCGGCGCAATGACGACGGCAATCGTCATCAGCAGCGTGGAAATCACCGGCGTGGCCCAGCCGAAGCCGAGCAGATACGCCCGCACGGCTTCGGTGTCCCCACTCGAGAGCGCATGGAAAGCTTCCATCATCAAACTTCGCACCGCTGGAATCAAAAAAAGCAGCAGCACGAACAGCAGAAGGAGGAGGAGCCAGCCATAATAGCGTTTCTTCATCAACATTCTCCCCCCTCCAGCAGCAATTGCTGCTACCTTCATTGTCTCACACATAAGCAGGAAAACACGGCAGAAAGATTGCCCTCCCCCTCCTGAAGCACTTCCGTGTACATAGAGGGTGAAAGGAGGTGGGGTAATGAACAACATCCTGACAACCCGCCTGGTGCTGACATTCTCAGCTGGCACCGATGAAGATGGAGGCATGATCACCCGTACGCGCTCGTTCAGCAACGTAGACATGGAGTCGCAGGAAGCGCAGCTCAATGTCGTAGCAGAAGGACTGGTGTCCCTGCAGTCGCTGCCGCTTCACGCAGCGGAAGTCAACCGGACGTATGCTTTGAATTCAGAATGGGAGGTAGTGTAATATGGCGAAACGACTGGAACTGATGTTTGAGACAGAAGACGGCGGCTCCGCGACGATTGGACTCGATAATCCGATCGAGCCGGCAGACCCGGAGCAGATCACGCAGGTGATGCTGGATATCATTGAAGCCGATGTCTTTCTTGCCCGTGGCAGCGGTTATACTGGCATCCGCGGAGCGCGGTTGGTGGAACGGAACGTCGAAGAGATCGAACTCAACGAAGCATAAACAGCGAGAAAAGCAGAGGGCCGGGTCGGCTCTCTGCTTTTCGCTTCAGTCATTCTAAGGACGTTGTCCGGAAAAGAGGCCGTAATGGACATGTGGATGCAGGTACTCAGTGAATTCGGGTTTCCCGCCGCGATCACGTTCTACCTGCTGTACAGGATCGAGAAAAAGCTGGACGTGTTAAACGCCAGCCTGCTCCACCTGCACAGCGGCAGAACTGCCGCGCACCCGGCCGCTGCACCCCCGCGAATGCAGAAACAAACCGATATCATGTAAGCTAGAAGCCCGGGTCGGCGAAGACCCGGGCTGTTTCCTATGGAGGCAGAGGTGGCGCAATACCGTGGCCGAAGCGTCTCCTTTCGAAAAGAAAGAGGCGCAAAAGATATGCAGACCGGCTCAAAAAGTGCAAAGTGTCTCAAAAATCAGCCGAAGCGACGCGCCCGCACCGCCAGCCCGCCCGCTTCGCAGGACGAAGCGTCGAGAAAATCAGCCGGACAGACCTGCTTTTCCCCGCAGCGCCTCTACTGCCTCTTCCGCCCCCCTCAACCGATCACCACGCCGATAAAATCCAGGCTTCCACGACGATATCCGCCACGCCGAGCACGACAAACAGCGAGGAAAGAATAAAAAAGAACACGGTAGTACCTTTCGTCAAGTGCCCGCTGCTCCGGCGCTTTTTCAATAGAAAACACCCGTAAATGCCGATGACGAGCAGCGCGACACCGCTGACGAAAGGAATATGAAACGCCGGCAGCATGTTCAACAGCGTTAAGGCTGCCAGGATCATGATTACGATCAGCAGGCTTCGTTCTATTTGGCTCATGGGTATCGCTCCTTTCTGTTAAGGCAGGGAGCTTTCTCACGAAAATACGATGCGGAGCCCCTGGCTGGGTACGTTCAGTGTATCAGAGAGCGGGGCGGGTGTGGATGATTTTCAAGGTGTCGGCTGGCGTCTCGGTCCCTGGAAACGAGGTGGCGCAATACGTGAGCCGAAGCTGCCTCATTTGAAAGGAAAGAGGCGCAAAAGGAGAGAAGAGTGGCTCAAAAAGCACAAGGTGGCTCAAAAATAAGACGAAGCAACGCACCTGCACCGCCAGCCCGCCCGCTTCGCGGGACGAAGCGTCGAGAAAATCAGCCGAAGCGACCCGCTTTTCCCCTGGACCCGAACCCATCCACCTCCCAAGCCTATGCCGCACCTGCTATTCACGAAACATTCCGACTAATCCGGATACTATTGCAATCCAGAGCGCTTCTTGGCACGATAGACGCATATGAGAGAAACATTTGTCCATGACAAAAAGACGCAGCAGGGGAGAGAGTTCACATGAAGCTGATTATCAAACTACTGATTGGGATTGCGGCCGGGATTATCGCCGGCTTGTCGGGAGTGGACTGGCTGATCCGCTCGCTTCTGACGTTCACGGATATTTTTGGAGAGTGGATCAACTTTGTGATTCCACTGATCATTCTTTTCTTTATCGGATCGGGGATTGCAAGCATCGGACGGGGTTCGTCCAAGCTTGTCGGTGCGACGGTGGGAACAGCCTACTTATCCACGATCACGGCCGGCATCATGGCCTTTTTTATTGCCATCACGATCATGCCGATGGTGACAAGCGAGCAGCAGCCGCCGGAGGAAGGAGCGGCTCCGGAAGCCTACTTCGGTTTTGAGCTGGCGCCGCTCATGGATATTTTGACAGCGCTCGTCCTCGCGTTTATCTTCGGTATCACGATTGCCGCACTTAAACTGGACGGGCTGAAGCGCATCTTTGACGAAGGGAAAACAGTGATTGAAAAAGTGATTTACATCGCCGTCATTCCCGTGCTTCCGTTCTACATTGCCGGTATCTTCGCCGACATGGCGGCGGAAGGGACCGTGCTCGAGACGATGCAGGTGTTCGGCATCGTGCTCGCCGTTGCGATTGCCACGCACTGGGTGTGGATTACGATCCAGTATACAGCGGCAGGGCTGGCCACAGGACAGAATCCGTTTGCGTTGATAAAAACAATGCTGCCGGCGTATGTCACGGCGCTCGGGACGATGAGTTCCGCAGCGACCATTCCCGTGACGCTTCGTCAGACGAAGCAGAACCGCGTGCGCGAGTCTGTCGCGAACTTCAGCATCCCGCTCAGCGCGACGATTCATTTATCCGGAAGTGTCATCACGATCGTCAGCTGTGCGGTCGCGGTCATGGCCGTGCTGGATGGCTACACCGTACCCGGCTTCTTCACGATGCTGCCGGTCATTCTCGCCCTCGGGGTGATCATGGTCGCCGCTCCCGGCGTGCCGGGCGGCGCGATTTTCGCCGCACTCGGTGTGCTCACGACGATGCTCGGCTTCTCCGAGGCAGCGATGGGCATGATGATCGCCCTTTACTTCGCGCAGGACAGCTTCGGCACCGGCGCGAACGTCACCGGGGACGGCGCGATCGCCGTTCTTATGGACAAATTCGCCGACCGCGGCCTGCCGGATGACGCCGAAGCGGCGCTTGAAACCGACGAGAAACAGGCACAATAAAGAAACAGCCCTCCTGTCGACTATTTCGGCAGGGGGCTTCTTGTATGGTGAGAATCGGCGCTCTTTACCGAGTAGTAGAAGTGTCTTCTAGCGATTCTCCGACTCATCCGAACACGCAAGTATGCTAAAATGTGTCAATAACCGCAGTGCAGGAACAGGAGGGCGTAGGATGGAATCGATTATCGGGCAAATGAAGCATTCGTTAGAAAAAGGATTCATTGATCGGCACCATACGGAATCGAGCCGATTCAAGCCAGAACTGTTGATCAATGACAAACGAGCGAATCAGCACGTCTTGACGAGCCTAGTGGACGAACTCGTGGCTTCACGCTCGTTCTTGTTTTCCGTGGCGTTCATTACAGAAAGTGGACTGGCCACATTAAAGTCTCAGCTGCTTGACCTGCATCATCAAGGGGTTCACGGCAACATTTTGACCTCGACCTACCAGCAGTTCAACCAGCCGAAAGTGTTCCGTGAGCTGCAAAAGCTTAAAAACGTCGAGGTCCGCATTTCCGATATCGAGGCCTTCCACTCGAAAGGATACATCTTCGAACACGACGAATATCATTCGATGATCATTGGCAGCTCCAACTTGACGGCGAGCGCACTGAAAGTGAACTATGAGTGGAACGTGAAACTGAACTCGCACGAAAACGGAGAAATCGTCTACCACTTTCGGGAGCAGTTTCACGACATGTGGGAGAAAGCTACGCCGCTGACGGACGCATGGATTGCTGCCTACTCGGCGAATTACAAGCCGTTTTGGCAGGACCGTGTTGCGGAAATGCCGGCCCCCTATGATACGAATCCGCCAGAGAAAGCGGTGCAGATCGAGCCGAACAACATGCAGCTAGCCGCGCTTCAAGGCATTACCGGCGTGCGAGATCGGATGGAAGACCGTGCGCTCGTCATCTCTGCCACGGGCACAGGGAAGACGTACTTGGCTGCTTTTGACGTTCGTCGTTTTCGTCCCCGAAAAATGTTGTTCACGGCGCACCGCGAGCAGATTTTACATAAGGCGAAGGAGGCGTTCCAAGACGTGCTCGGCGGCGCGGACGACGACTTCGGTATCGTTGCCGGCTCGAGGCGGGAAACGGACGCTCGGTACGTCTTTGCGACGGTCCAAACGTTAACGCAGCCCGATACGCTGCAGCAGTTTCAGCCTGAGACGTTCGACTACATCTTGATTGATGAAAGCCACAGAGCGGGAGCGGCAACCTATCAGCGTCTGCTTGACCACTTTGATCCGCAGTTTTTGCTCGGCATGACCGCCACCCCGGAGAGAACGGATGGCTACGATTTGTTTCAATTGTTTCACTACAACTTGGCCTACGAGATTCGCTTGCAAGAAGCCTTGGAAGAAGACATGCTCGCCCCGTTTCATTATTTCGGCGTCACCGATTTGGAAGTGGAAGGGGAAAACAAGCGCCCGACGTTCTCCCGACTCATTTCCGACGAACGGGTCGATCGCATCGTCGACAAAATGACGTATTATGGCCATGCCGGGGAACGGCTTTGCGGCCTTATGTTTTGCAGCTCCAAAAAGGAAGCCGAGGCACTGTCAGAAGCGTTGAATGCACGTGGCTTTCGCACAAAGGCATTGACGGGCGAGGACCCACAGGACGTTCGAAAGCGGGAAGTAGAGCGGCTCGAGCAAGGCGAGCTGGACTATCTAGTAACGGTCGATATTTTCAACGAAGGCATCGACATTCCTGCATTGAATCAGATTGTGATGCTGCGCGCGACAGCCTCGAGCATCGTCTTCGTGCAGCAGCTTGGGCGGGGCCTGCGAAAGCATCGCGAGAAGCCGTTCGTGACGGTGATTGACTTCGTCGCTAACTACAGCACCAACTATGTCATTCCGATTGCGCTCTCGGGCGATCGTTCGCAAAACAAAGAAGAAGTCCGGCGCAAGATGATTGATCAAAGCTACTTGCAAGGCACGTCGACGATCAACTTCGAAGCGGTCGCGAAAGAACGGATTTATCGCTCGATCAATTCGGCGAAGATGAACGATCTGCCAGCCCTCAAAGAAGCGTATCGGTACGTGAAAAATCGCATCGGCCGTCCGCCGCTTTTGTATGATTTTATCGATCATCACTCGCTCGATCCGGTCGTGATTGCCTCCAAAAAAGCGCACTACGGCCTCTTTTTAGAAGCGATGCGCGAAGAGGCGCCAGCGCTTGATGGACAGGATGCATACGTCTTACGACTATTGACGCAAGAACTTCTTTCCGGCAAGCGTCTGCAGGAGATCGTTCTGCTGGAGATGCTGCTAGCCAACGGGGAAGTCACCGAAGCCGCTTTCATCGAGCAGCTTCAAGAAGAAGGACTCCCGCATCACGATGCCGTACGACGATCCGTACGGCGGGTGCTGACGCTGGCGTTTTTCGTCGAGAAGGAGCGAGAGAAGTATGGCGACACTCCGCTACTGACGTTTCACCAAGGTCGCTATGAGCTTACCGACATGATGAAAGAACGACGGAAGCACCCTGATTTTATGAAGCTTGCGGAGGACGTTCTTCGGACGGCACGGCGCCGCGGGGAGCGCTACGATCAGCAAGTCCCGTTTACCCGCTTCGAGAAGTACACGCGCAAAGATGCGTGCCGCCTGCTGAACTGGGACAACAATGAACAAGCGACGATTTATGGCTACAAAACGAAGCACGGCAGCTGCCCGATTTTCACGACGTACGAGAAGCATGAAGTCGCAGAGAGCGTCGATTATGACGATCGATTTTTGAACCCAGAAGTCTTCCACTGGTATACCCGAAGTCGACGAACGACGGCCTCAGCCGAAGTGAAAGAGATCATCGAGGCGCCGGAACGGGATATCGACTTGCATCTATTTGTAAAAAAGAACGATGATGAAGGGCGCGACTTCTACTATATGGGGGCACTGCTCCCAGACAAGCAATCCGTCGTGGATACGACGATGCCGGGAGAAGAGACGATCCCCGTTGTCACGATGAACTTTTTATTAGAGCAAAAGCTCGACCAGCAAATGTACGATTATTTGCACGAGTGAGAAGAAGAGAGGAGCGTCGCCATGGACCATCATTTCAGCATCGAAGCGAATAAGCGTAATTTAAAAGCCGCGATGATCCTCATCGGCAGCTGGATGGTGATCCAGTTCTTCGGCGCCCTCTGGACGGGCAGTCTCGCGCTCCTTGCCGATGCGTTTCACATGGTGAACGACTTCGCCAACCTGCTCCTCAGCCTCGTCGCGATCGTCCTGGCCGGCCGGGCGGCCACTTGGACACGCACGTTCGGCAGCCAGCGCTACGAGATTCTCGCCGCGCTCGTGAACAGCGCGGCCCTGCTGGTCATTGCCGTGCTCGTGATGCGCGAAGCCCTGCTTCGCCTCGCATCCCCGGAAGAGGTCATGGGCGGCACCATGATGATCTTCGCGTTCATCGGCCTGCTGATCAACCTCGGCGCCATGTACGTCCTCATGCGCGGCGACGTCAAGCACAGCCTCAACATGCGGGGCGCCTACCTGCACGTCTTAAGCGACACCCTCGGCTCCGTCGCCGCGGTGACCGGAGGCCTCATCATCTACCTCACCGGCTGGTACACCGCCGACCCGCTGTTAAGCGTCCTAATCGCCCTGCTCATCGGCTGGACCGGCTTTCGACTGCTTCAAGAGAGCGTGCACGTGCTCCTGGAGGGAACGCCTCCCCACATCGACCTTCAGGAAGTGGAGCAGCAGCTTCTTGCCATAGAAGGCGTCATCAATGTGCATGCCATCCACGCCTGGACGATTAACTCCGGATCCGACAGCTTCACCGCCCACCTCGTCCTGGAAGCAGCTCACCGGCGCAGCCGCGACGAGGTTCGAATGGAAGCCGAGCACTACCTCCGCGAGACGATGCGGTTCACCCACTGCACGATCCAGCTGGAAGAAGAAGGAGCCACCTGCGCGGCTTCGCCGATATAACAGGACCGCCTCCTCGATGAGGGAAGGCGGTCCTGTCTGCGGAATAGGGCTGCTAAGAAGGCGTCCTGCCCTGCTGCAGCACGTCCTGGAAGTGGGCGGAAATTTCCTGTATGGCATCGGCAGCCTGCGGATAATAGCCGAGCTTGCGGACAAAGGCGTGATCCATGCCTTTGTAGTTGAAGTGCTGGACCGAAACGCCTGCGGCTGCAGCCTGCTCGGAAAAATCCTCTGCTTGGATGCGGAGGAAGTCAAACTCGCTCGTGGCTATGGAAATGGGAGGCAGCTTCGTTTTGTCCTTCCGCAGCAGCGGCGAAACGAGAGGGAGGAGCACATCTTCTAAATTGGTCAGATACAGCGTCTGAATGAAGATCAGCGATTCCTGCATGGTCGTAAGCTCCTGGCGAATCAGGGCATCGTCTTTGGTGAGGTTGTATTTGTCGATACTCCAGGAATCCCGTGCTACATCCGACAAATCGACCAACGGGCACAGCAGGCCGATATACTTGATATCCCACGGCTGTGCCAGACTGAGATGATGCACGCCGAGTGCCAGATTCGCCCCGACACTGTCTCCGACGAGCCCCATGGCATTCGGGTCGATCTTCAACGCATCGGCATGTTCGTAAATGTGCTGCACCGCATCCAGGCAGTCATCCAGGCCATGACGGTACGGATACTCCGGTGCAAGCCGGTACTCTACGGCAATCACGACGGCCTCTGCCTCCTGCGCTAAATACTTACATACATTCTCCATGACGTCCATATCCCGTTCGAAGAAACCACCGCCGTGAATATACATCAGTACCGGCTTGGCTTCCTCCGTCTGGTTATAGATATGCAGCGTCAATGCATCCTCTTTCACGGTGATCGTTCGTTTCTGCGAACGGATGCCCGAGCTGATATCGTAATTGTGGACTTCCACCCGGTCCCGGATCGCATCCAGATCACCGATATCGAGCGGTCGCCTTTCCACCGGGTTGACCTCTGTGGAGAGAAAATGCCTCACCCTCGGATCGAGCCCGCCCGCATCTTCCTGAAACGGGATGTTTTTATTGATGATCGGCAGCCCGCCTTTTTTTTCGTACGAGACATATTCCTTTAACCTTGCTATGAGTTCCGCATGAGAGTAATTCATGACCTCACCTCCTTACGAGCACGTTCCTTCATGATGTCTGCGCATGCGCAGGTGTATTCATTCACATGGTCCGCAACGCCTTCCTCCACAGGAACACGTTCCAGTCCCAGCCTCCGCTCGGAGCGAGACCCGGCGCCATGATTCGCGATTATTGACGCTTATTCCTCTTCCCTATAGAAATTAAACGACTGCACAAAAAATTAGTGAATTGTCCTTACGGCGGTCGCAGGAATCAGCCGGCACTACCCCGCTGCATAAAAAACGAGCCGCAGCTCTCTTATCCAGGATCTACGGCTCGTTCTGCTTATTCGGCTGGACATACTTACGCTCTCATCAAGGGAGGGGACGGCTCTGTACGCTGCCCGGGAACAAATCCCTATAAACCTGCGGCGACACGGCACACGGTCCGACCAAAAGACGGCTCTCTAAGAAATGATTCCTGTTCTCTAAGGCAGCAAGACGTTCTTATATTTCTTTGCTCTCCTGATGCTGCTTTTCCTACCATGAACAAATCAACCCGACGATGATGCCGGGAACGACGCCGTGCCCAGCTCCTGCCCCGGCTTTTCATGAAAAGCGTAGAGCCCCCTCTTGATTTCGAGCCTGTGGAATACCCCATTCAGAGAGCGGCCGGGTCCTTCGAAGCGAGCCGGCTGAAAAGCGGCAGCAGCAGAAGCAGGCCCGGCACGGCCACAGCGTAGTACAGCAGGAACGCCGTCCAGGTCAGATCGGTGAGAAGCGCGAGTGTTAACGGGAGGACTGAGCCGAAAAGGAAAATAAGGACGTAGCCGATCCAGCTTGTCACGAGATGCTGGTTTTCCCCGCAGTGCGGGCAGGCTGTTTCGGAATGGATGGCTCTCATGACGTTTAGCGACTGCTTCCAAGACAGCGTGTTCTGGCAGGCGTCACAAGTCGGGAGGGTGGGCTGTTTCATGCAAACACTCCTTTGGCTCTATGTATTCCTTATATTGTAAACGATCGTGCTGTGCTAGGATACAGGTAGATCGATGATGCGGAAACAGCAGAGAGGATGATGGCAGTGAACGCACTGATTTTTGACGTGGACGGAACGTTATTTCAGACAGACCGGATTCTTGCCCCGGCATTGGAGCACACGTTTACGACCCTTCGCGAGCGCAGGGACTGGACCGGGCCGGCGCCGGTGGATACGTACCAGCAGATGATGGGGAAGCCGCTGCCGGAAGTTTGGCAGACGCTTCTGCCCGATCATCCGGACGACGTGCACGAGGAGATGGACGGCTTGTTTCAGAAAGCGCTCGTACAGCGGATCCAGGCCGGGGACGGCGCGCTGTACCCGCACGTGCGGGACGTGCTCCGTGCGTTAAAGCAGGAAGGCTTCACGCTGTTTGCGGCGAGCAACGGACGGACCGATTACCTGCAGGCAGTTGCCGCACAGGAGCGGCTCGACGGTTTGTTCGAGGGAATCTACAGCATCGATCACTTGGTATCAGGCGACAAAACCGATCTCGTCTGCCACGTGATCGACACCCATGGCATCACGTCCGGCGCGATGGTCGGCGACCGCCTCTCGGACATTCAGGCCGGTCAGCAGAACGGGCTGAAGGCCGTCGGCTGCCGCTTCACCTACGCGCAGGAAGTGGAGATGGCGCAGGCCGACGTTACCGTCGATGATTTCCGGGAGCTGCTGCCGCTGTTCAGAGGATAGCATTCTGGGCGAGGAGAGCCTGGCGTCATTTTTCTAGAAAGCGTCACAATCCGAAAGCAGAGCGGCCCAATCGTGCGGCGAAGTGGCTCAAAAATGCCGGCGTGGCGCAAAAAATCGGCAAAGCGACCCGGCCGCCCCCTCAGGCCGCCCGCCTGAAAGGGGGAAGCGTCGCAAAAAAGCAGCGAAGCGACTCGTTTTTGCCGGTCCAGCGGGAGGTCGCGGGAACTCCCGCTGGACCGGCATCCCTCACGCAGGACAGATGACGGCATACGCCGCCGGAAGAGCTGAGTCGAAAGGACGAAAGAAAACGTGGCGGTTTCGTGAACAATCATGCTCAGTTGTTCACAAAAGAGAACTCCTCCTTTATACTAAAACTATAGAACTACCTTTCCATTCTTATCCCATGGATGTCTCTACCTTTTGTCTAGGCAAACATCCTGACTTTCGTTGTGTGGGTATTTAGGATGCTTTTATTCAATAAAAGCATCGTGTATCATAAAACTATATACTCACTAGAATGGAACTATACTCTGAGGGAGGGTTTCACATGAGTCGAGAGAATCAGAAAGCAGCTGACGCAGAAGCACGCCGGTCATCCATACGTACAAAATTGTTAGGAACAATGGCCCTGCTGGTATTGATACCGGCGGTCGTCATCGGAGGTATTTCCTACGCCAGTTCGCAGCAGGGGCTGGAGGAGCAGATGGTCGAAGATGCAGGGGAGAGCGCCGGGATTGCAGCTGCCTATGTGACGGAGCTGTTGAACGGAAAAGCAGCTGATGTCGATTTTCTCTCGACGCTCCTTTCAGAGGATCTTTATGAAGGCTGGGAATCAGATGAGATCCGGGACAGACTGGCAGACTACCAGGGAAATCATACCGAACTGGACTATGCATACCTCGGGGTGGAAGAAGATGGCGAAATGCTTAGGGAACCGAACCCAGGACCGGAAGACGATGATTTTGATCCGCGCACTCGCCCTTGGTACGAAGGTGCCATGGAAAATCCAGACGACGTGTTTATAACCGAACCGTATATCTCCAATGCTACACAGAGCATGGTCGTGACATTCGCCAAAGCCGTCGAGGATGGACTCGGAGTCGTCGGCCTGCAGACGAATTTGACCGAGCTGCAGGACATGATGGGAGCGCTCTCGATTGGGGAGGAAGGCTACATCTATGTGCTCGATGAGAACGCAGTGCCAGTCGTGCATCCGCAGTATGAAGCGGGGGAACCGATCGACAGCGGATGGACCGGCGAGTTCACCGGAGAAACCGGTCAGTTCAGCTATGAAGATGCGGCAGGGGAGCCGGTGCAGACGGTGTATCATACTGAAGAAGGTTCCGGCTGGACAGTTGGGGCCGTCGTGAGTGAGAACGAGATCCGTGCAGCCGGCCAGGACATTCTGCTCGTGACCGGGATCGTCGTGGTGGCCTCGGTTGTACTGGGGCTGTTAGTCGGAGCGTTCATCGTCCGCCGCATCACCCGTCCGCTGCTCGCGTTTGAAGCGGCAGCGCTGCAGGTTCAGCAGGGAGATCTCACGGTCCGGGCGCCGGTGACGTCGAACGATGAGATCGGCATGGTCAGCCGCGTGTTCAACGACATGGTCAATCAGTTCGGGAAAGTCATTACCTCCGTGCGGCAGTCCTCTGAACAGCTCGGCAGCTCATCGGAAGAGCTGACCGCCAGCGCAGAAGAGACGTCCCGCGGCACGGAGCACACGACTGAAGCAATTCAGGAGATCGCCGAAGGAGCTGACAAGCAGGTGCAGCAGGTACAGCAGTTCCGTCAGACGCTTCAGGACATGGCCGAGCAGATTCAGACGATTTCCAACAGCGCGGGAGCGTCAGCCGAGCAGGCGCAGGATGCCGCCGGCAAGTCGAATGAAGGGGCTGCCTCGATTCAGCAGACCGTCGAGCAGATGTCGCGCGTGAACGAGTCCGTGGAAACGCTCAGCACCTCGATGGAGGAGCTGGACCGTCATTCCGGAGAAATTGGCAAGATTGTGGGGGTCATCACGGACATTGCCGATCAGACGAACCTGCTTGCGCTCAACGCAGCCATTGAAGCGGCACGTGCCGGCGAACACGGACGCGGTTTCGCCGTCGTAGCTGAAGAAGTACGCCGGCTGGCAGAGCAGTCGTCGAAGAACGCCGAGCAGATCACCTCGATCATCGAGACGATTCAGACGAAAGCGAAAGAAGCCTCCGCCTCCAATGCAGAAGTGGACCGCACCGTCAAAGCGGGCATCGAAGCCGTCCACACCTCCGGAGAGCTGTTCAGCTCCATCCAGCATTCCGTCTCAGACACAGTGTCGGAGATCGACCAGGTGTCTTCGCTTTCCGACCGGATTGCTGCCAGCTCGAGGGAGGTCGCAGAAGCTATTGAAGAAGTGGAGTCGATTTCCCGGCGGAGCGCCGAGAGTACCGAAAGCGTCTCGGCGGCGTCGGAAGAACAGCTCGCGTCGATGGAGGAAGTCACCTCCGCGACCCAGGAGCTTGCGCAGCTGGCAGAAGCCCTGCAGGAGATGGTGGCCCACTACCAGGTGGATGCAGCTCCTCCAGAAGATGAGCCGGAAGCATACGACCCACCCGCCCGGGACGACAACAGCTGGGGCCGGGCAGCAGGCATGTAGCGCCGCAAAGGGGTGCCGATTCAAGTATATAGGTGAGCAGAGGGTACCTCCACTGCCGCTTTCCATTTGGTGGAGAAGCAGATAAAACAGACGGTCAGCGTCGACAAAGAGATCGCCCCGTCCGCCGCGCGCTTACCTGGGTCCCTGCAGGCGACGTGCTTTCCGCCGCAGCCGGAGCCTCTGCGCTCAAAGAAAAGAAGCCGCACCTGTTTTCCGGAGCGGCTTCTTTTTTGATTTCATAAGAAAAGATAAGGCGTCACAGGTAGACGGCGGCAGATCCGTTCACGACGATCTTCACGCCACCCAGAGCAGCTGTTCGTCGACGATAATCCACGAGCCGCCGTCTTCTTCAATGGTGTATGCGATGCCGACAGCGCCGTCCCGGGATCGGTGTTTGACCGTATCGATGAGCCAGGTGTTGTCCCCTTCATAGGTAATGTCGGTCACTGCGAGCGAGACGCCGGTTAAGTCGCCTTCCCTTTCAGCTTCCGCTTCGGCGTTCTCCTGCAGCTCGTCCAGCGAGGAGAAGAACGTGTCGGTCTCCCAGTTCTCTTCCAACGAGGCAGAGAGGAGTTCCGTTTCCTGCAGGTTCGTGCCGCTCACGTCGACGGCGATGTATTCCATGCTCTCATTCAAAGCGGCATCCGTTTCCATCAGCTCCTGCAGGACGTAATCGAGCGCGGAGACCGGGAGGCCGGGGTCTTCTGCTGTGCATCCGGCAGCGCCGAGGAAGAGCAGGAGCAGGAGAACGAGTCGTTTCATCAGCGGGCCCCTTCCTGCATCTAGCTATTTTTTCCATTATAACACACCTTAAACAGATAAAGATATCCTCCCTCTCTCCTGTATCTGCGTTCACGTGGTACAATAGGGCCAACGTTAACCGCAGGGAGGAAGTAACCATGGCAGTGACTGTTCCAGAAAGCATCCGGCGCACCGCGACCAAGGGAGAACGGCTGTTGTTTGAGACGCTGAAGCACTACCTCGATGACGATTACATCGTCTACTTCGAACCTTCCATTCACGGGAGGCGGCCGGATTTTCTGATCATCGGCCCGATGCTCGGGATCGTCGTGCTTGAAGTCAAAGACTACACCCTGCAGACGCTGCATCAGCTGAACCGGGATGAGTGGATCATTCAGCCGGGCGGCAGCGGCCTTAAAACCGTGCCTTCTCCTTTAAAGCAGGCGCGCGGCTACATGTTTCACCTGCAGGACCTGCTGAAAAAAGAGCACCTGCTCGTACACCAGACGGGGGACTACGCCGGCCGGCTCACTTTTCCATGCGGCTACGGAACGGTCTTCACCCGGCTGTCGCAGGAACAGTGTGTGGAACACGACATTTACAATGTGATCGAGCCGTCCTTTCTGCTGACGAGAGAGGAGATTGATCCGGAGAAAGATGCGTTTGATGCGGGCATCCTCATCGAAAAACTGCTGCAGATGTTTACGGTGCAGTTCCGCCTGCGCGACCCGTTGAGCGTCGACCAGATCAACGCGATCCGTTACCATCTATTTCCAGAATTCCGTATCAGCGGCGAATTCAGACAGCCGGCCCCGTACCAGGATCAGCTGCTGCTGTCGATGCACGACCTGAAGGCGATGGACCTGCATCAGGAAAAGCTCGCAAAGCAGCTCGGCGGCAGCAACCGGCTGATCCGGGGGACAGCCGGCAGCGGAAAAACGCTCATTCTTGCCAGCCGGGCACGCCTGATCCGGCAGGAACATCCGGAATGGAAGGTGCTGGTGCTCTGCTACAACATTTCGCTCTCCCGGTCGTTAAAAGAGATGATCCGCGCCAAGATGGAAGAGCCGCTCGATCTGCTGGATACGGCCACGACCGCAGAGGAGCGGATGCAGGGCATGACGATCCGTAATTTCCATGAGTGGTTGAAGCAGGACCTGCATCTTTCAGAGCACGCGCTTCCCCAGGTGCTTGAGAAGCTGGAACAGGGCGAGGCGCTGCTGCCACAGTACGACGCCGTGCTGATTGACGAAGGGCAGGACTTCAAGCCGGAATGGCTGACGCTCATCCGGCACTTGCTCCGGGGAGAGGAGCCGTCGATGCTTCTCGTCGAGGACCGCGCCCAGAGCATTTACCGCAGAGGCGGCAGCTACTTGAAGCAGACGGGCCTCGACTTCCGCGGGCGTTCCAAAGTACTGCAGATCAATTACCGGAACACCGAACACATTGTCCGCTTTGCGTGGGATTTTTTCCAGCGGCATGCCGGCGGCGGCAAAGTCGTGCAGGGGGAACTGGACGGGCAGGAGATCATTCCGCCGCAGAGCACGAAGCGGCGCGGCCCGGAGCCGGTGCTGCACCGGGCGTCCGGCCTGCGGGAAGAAGTCCAGCTCACCGCAAAAACGATCCGCAAGCTGCACGAGGAAAAGCAGGTGCCGTACGAAGAGATGCTGATTCTGTACCGGGTGAAGCGGACGCATCGGGCGGATATCGTCCAGAGGATGCGCCGTGCGCTGGAACAGGAGGAGATTCCGTTCACGTGGATAACGGAAACGCCGGCCGCGAAACGGGACTATGTGAAGCATAATGGGACGGTGAAGCTGTCGACGATCGACAGCAGCAAAGGCCTCGATTTTCAGGCTGTATTCATTATCAGCGCCGAGCACCTGCCGTTTGCCCTCGAAGAAGACGAAGCGCGGGAAGCCGCGCTCTTCTACATCGGCATGACGCGCGCGATCGACTATTTGATGATCACCTACAGCGGCGACTCGGCTTATACGGCCTACTTTGACGACATCTGCCGAGCGCGGGACGAAGACGCGGCGCGGAAAGAAAGGGACGGGCCGTCCTGAATTTGGCGGAGGCGCTCGGAGCGCAACGAAGCACCGGTTCTTCCCTTAAACCAATTTTCAGCGACGTTGCCTGTCGTTCTGATCAATAGGGCAGGAAAGAGAGGGATACCATGAAGAAAGAAACAGCTCTGATGTACATCCATATGCCTATAGGAATGCTCGGCTTGCTCAGCATCGCCTGGGGGCTGCTGACATTCTCGAGAAATCCAGACCCCGACGCAGGTGCCACGGCCCTTGTTGGCCGTTGGTTTTGCGATGCTGATTCACTACCTGTATTACTTAGAAGAAAGAGCCGGACTGAGTAAAACGCTGATCTGGCTTCGTGCGATTTTTCTTATCGCGATGTTTGCCGGACTGTATGCGTTTTTTTGAGAGAAGGCAGGATCCTTTAGGGCGGAACAGCATGCCGAGGGGAAACGAGGTGGCGCCATTTCCGGCGCAAGTGTCACGATGGCCGGTGGAAGCAGCGCAAATGGGCGGCGAAGTGGCTCAAAAAAGCCGGCGTGGCCCAAATTTCCAGGCAGGCGACCTGCCTGCACCGTCAGGCCGCCCGCCTGACGGGTCGAAGTGGCGCAAATGGTCAGCGAAGCGACTCGTTTCTGCCCTGCTTTTGAAAAAGGAACGATCCTCTCCTCCTGCATGAATCCGACACGAAGCGAAAAGGCTGCCCCCATCTCATGGAGGCAGCCTTTGTTCTCGTATAGGAAACGTTTCATACAGGGAGCCGGCTGCTCGGGAAGCAGGGAAAATCCATGCTTCCCTTAAAGAACCTGCGGCGCACGCCGTTCCGACGAAAAGATACTTTTGCTCTCTTGCTACTGCATCCGCAGCGGTGCTTTTGCGGCGACCTGCAGGCCGTTCGTGATCAGTTTCTCCAGCTCGGGACGGGTCTCCTGCAGCTGCACGAGCTCTGCCTGCACCTTCGCCAGGAGCCCTCCCGGCTGATCTAATTCTTCGAGGATTTCTACGATCTCGAGACGCAGGAGCCAGTCCGCAGGATGCTCCTGCAGCGCCTGATGAACGGCCTGCAGCTGATCCACGGCGTCTGCCGGACCATGTTCCCGGATGCTGCGGACCTCGCCATAGAGTGCGTCGAGCTCGGTTTCCTCCTGTTCATGATTCAGGCTCGAGCCGGCCGGAGCGTCGCTTCCGAAGAACGCTTCGCTGTCTGCAGCGCCGGCAGACACCGACGTGACCCCAGTGCCGACGGCCATGTCGTACATGCCCCACGACGGTTCAAAGAGGCGCGCTTCTCCGTCTGTGACGGTCGCTTTGCTCCAGCGGACGAGGACCGGTAGCCCGTCCTCGTAGTGCACCTGCTCAACTCGTCCGTCTACTTTCACGCCGGACACGAACGTCAGCGTCGTTTCCTGGCCTTCTGTCACGCCAAGGTTTGCGAGCTCGTCCTGCTTCAGCGTCTCCAGGGCGCGTCCGTCTTCGAGCAGCCCGATCGGCGTCCCGTACCCATCGGCATGCACGTCGCGTCCGTGATCCGGCAGCTGCACATCGCCAAAGGCGAGCGCCGTCGGCGAGGATGCCTGCAAGTAATACAGCAGACCGTCGTCATTCCGCCGGCCGGCATCCCACGTGCTCGTCAGCTGCAGCCCGGAAGACAATTCGATCGTCGCTGTGCTTCCCGAAGCGACGGCTTTATCGACACTTTCCGTCCCGCCGCGGCGGAAGGCCATCGTTTCCGCAAAGGCTTCGAGTCCATCCATCAGTTCCTCAAATGACTGGCAGACGAACAGCTGCGGCTGCGGCTTCGTAATATCAAACGTCGTGCGCACGGCCTGTTCCATGTCATACGGCACTTTTTTCACGTCCGGACTCAAAATATTGCCGCCTTCTTCGACGGAGGAAAGCAGGCCGGCACCGTAGATTTTCGGGTTGTCGACCGTACCGATCAACCCGTATTCAACCGTCCACCAGTAGAGTCGTCCGATCAGCTCCGCTTCGGACTCTCCGGTGACGAGCGCTTCCTTTTCCGCGATCTGCTGCTTCGCGGTTTCCAGCTGTTCTTCCGTCGCTCCGCCTTTTTCCAGAAGGTTGGAGTACGTGCGGACCGCTTCAAACACGTCGTGCTCTTCCTTCGTCGCGATGGCCTTTTTCCCGATCTCGCCGAAGCGGCGCACGTAGGCTGCGTACGTTTCATCAGCAAGGATCGGCGCATGGCCGGCAGCTTCGTGGATCATATCCGGCGCCGGCGTATACTGGATGTTTTCCAGTTTGCGGATCTCTGCGACGACCGGGAGAATGCCGTGGGACTGAAAATCGAAAAAGGCCACGCCCGGGATGAACCCGTCGATGGTAGCTGCCCCGAGACCGAAACGGCCGAGCTTTTCGTTCATTTCGGCGACATCCGGAATCTGTTCAATCGAAATGCCGGATGCCTTCAGGCCGTCGGTATAGGCTTCGTGGGCCAAGTCTTTCATCGTTTCATGATTCTGCCTCATGACATAGCGCCAGACGGCATGGTTGATGGGAGTGTAGCTCGCGTAATTCTGCTGGACGGTATACTGGCGCAGGTGCGCTGGGATATGTTTTGTCAAAATAGAAACCTCCTATAGTGGGAACGCATTCATTCTTTGAAACAGGGAAAAAGAGGACGAGGCTCGACGGCATCAGGCTCAAGGTCATGCTGCTTTTACGGTAACGCTTCACCATAGTGAAGCGCAGATACTTGTATTTTCGCACAGGATCTCCTATTTCACAACTAATGAGGGTGTCGAAAGAAATAGTAGACAGAAACAACCACCCAGCCGCCGCTTTGCTGCTGCATGGGAATCGCTGGGAACGGGTACAGGGAAACAGAGGCAGACAAGCAACGTTTCACGTGAAACATACGAAAGGAGGCTGCTGCGGTGAAAGTATTCGATGCCCATCTGCACATCATTGATGACGAATTTCCGCTTGATACCGAAGTCGATTACACACCGCCCACGTACAAGGCTGCGGATTACCGGCAGGATGTCCTCGGTCTGCAGGTCTGCGGCGGAGCGGTGGTCAGCGGATCGTTTCAGGGATTTGACCAGACGTATTTTGACAAAGCATTGGACAGTCTCGGTCCCGGCTTCTGCGGCGTCACGCAGCTGCCGGTGGACACCAAGGACGCAGAGGTGCTGCGGCTGCATGATCGCCGCATCCGGGCCATCCGTGTGAATCTGCGCCGCCGAGTCGACCACCGGCTCGAAGACTACGTAGAGCTCGGGCAGCGCGTGTATGACCTGACAGGCTGGCCCATGGAAATTTACATGAATGCAGCCGACATACCGGAAGTAGAGGGGCTGCTGCGATCCCTGCCGGCTGTCTCCATCGATCACCTCGGTCTCACCGAAGAAGGGCTGCCGCATCTGCTGCGGCTCGTCGACCGTGGCCTGCGTGTGAAAGCATCCGGTTTCGGCCGGGTCGAGATGGATCCGGCCGAGGCAGTGCGTGCCATTTACGACGTGAATCCCGAGGCCTTGATGTTCGGCACCGACCTGCCGGCTACCCGTGCGCAGCGGGCGTTCCGGATGGAGGATGCCCGACTGATCCAGGAGTGTCTCCAAGAGCCCGAAGCCGAACGCGTCTTCTTTGATAATGCGGAAGCATGGTACTATGGCAAAGCGGAACAAACGAAAAGGGAGTGGTAGCATGAAGAACGACATCGAGGCATTCTGGCAGCGTTTCTGCCGAGAACGCGGGAAAGACCCTGGTTACCGGGAAGCGTTCATGTTCGGGGTAGAGGCCGACTGGCTGGCTGATCTCGTGGTAACAGGAAAAAAAACAGCCACGTGTTCCGGACTGGCCTTCTACGAAATGGAGAACGAAGCACTTCCGCAGGCAGGAGAATACGATATCGTCCTCGACAGCAGGGAAGCCCCTGCCGCTGTCATCCAGGTCACCTCCGTGGACATCGTGCCGATGAACGAAGTGAGTGAGGCGTTCGCGCTGGCCGAAGGAGAAGGGGATTATGACGAGTGGTGGCGGGCCCACGAAGCCTTTTTCCGCGAAGAACTCCCGGCAATCGGCCGCTCGTTCTCCCCGGACATGCGGCTCGTCTGCGAACGTTTCACGTGTGTGTATCAGGAAGACAGCACAAAAGAAACCTCTTCTTTTGTACTTTAATGGCACTTCTGTTGATTAACCAACATCCAATAGTAATTGTTTTTTCTATAAAACAACAGAAAGAGCTTCTTCGTTGGAATACGGAGAGACGCTCTGCTTCCGCCGGGCGCTTTCCGGAGGGGACTCTCTCAGCTAGTCTGCCTCCGGCAGCCGGATCTTCGAATCGTCCTGATCCTCCCGGAGTCGCCGGCTGCGCGCCGCTTTTTTTTCATTTAGCGCTGTTAAAGCTTGATGTTGTTATTTGATGAAAGCAGCGATAGGTGTCGGCGCTCAAGGGATCAGCGAGGTTTTTTGCGACGAGTAACCGCGGGAGCACAGTCCGCACATCCTCCTTCGCTTCGCGGAGGATAGTGGAGGGCAAGCCCCTGAACAAGCGCCCGTCGAAAGCGGATGAAATCAACAACGAACGATAACATAGCCTTTCATTTAGGAAAAACGAGCCTTTCGTTGGAAGGAGGATGCTGCATCCTTCCTTGTGATCGTAGCCTGTCGCAGTGCAAGGTATTCTTTCGAGACGCCTGTGGAAAAACAAAGCTGAAAGCTTTCTCCCCAGCAGGCGAAGAAAAAACCGCAGCCGCTGCACCCAATACCCATGTCCCTAATAAATGGGTCATCAACAGACGTGCTTTAATAGGAGTGTATAAGTTTTCATACAAGGAAACAGCCGCACCGATTCATGAACCGGTGCGGCTGTTCTCTATTCGCTCTTCACATTGCACGTCCCACTGCCGTCGCTGGATGGTGGAATGGTTGAGGCAGCGGGCGAAAGCCGCCGCTTCGCTTTCTGTCGCAAACAGTTTCGGCCGCCACGTACCCGAATGCCGCAGGATTTCTTCGTCTAAACCTATGTAGCGATGCAAGTAATACAACATACAGCCTCCTCGAATCAACTATCTCTCTGTTCCCTTATCGGGAGAAAAGAAAACCCCGCCGGTCGAAGCCGTCGTCCCCCTGCAGGAGAACGTATTTTTTTATCATGGAAAAAAACGCCGCACCGGGGCCTGTCTCAGTGCGGCGTCCGTTTCTCTTACAGATCCAGCGTCTGCGGCGTATCGCCCTTGCTGTTCATGAGACGGATCGAATCCGGCTTGATCTCGAGGAAAACGAGCACCGGATCATCCTTGCCGTCAAACCACTTGTCGAGCTCCTCATTCCACAGCTCATCAATGATCTCCCGGTCCTCCCGGATACGCGCATAGCCCGTCACCTCGACATACTCATCGCCGATGCCCTGCCCCTGATACCCGAGCAGCACGTGCACATGGCCGTTCTTATCAATCTCCTCTTTCTTGTGCGTCTCCCGGCTCGTGGGCGTATACAGCGTCATGTCCTTATTGAAAAACGTCATGTAGCGCCCGTACGGCTTGTTGTTCTCCACCGTCGACAGAATGCCCACGTGGTTGTCCGCGATAATCTCTTCAATACGCGACTTCAGTTCCTGTTGATTCATCTTCATCAGCTCCTCGTAGTGAATTTACCAGCTGAGGGCCTTATTCCTTTTCCTGGCTTCTTTCAAACGTAGCCGCCGGCGGACGGACCGGCGCCATGGTGCCCGCTGTGGATCCGGAACCTCCTAGGGTATAAAAGCAGCTGGGCGTGTCCAATAATTGGGTAATGTCTGTGAAGGAAAAAGAAAACTAGCTTTGAAAAGATGGCTTTTATCTAAATGGAAGGAAAGCAGGATGAAAGTTTTGATTATGGATGAACAAATCGTATATAATTAAATCAGATTTATGCTGAACGTGGAACATCCACGTCCCGCTGAAGTTGGAGGAGGAAAAGCCGGCAGACGGTGGGGGAGGAAATCATCAGAGGACATAATGCTGTTATTTTTTGTCAACGGACAAGTAAAATGAGCTGAAAGTCATCAAGAATAGTGACAAAGTAGCAAAAATGTTCTTTCGTGTAACAAAAAAGGGCTCGTCAGCGTTATATATGTCAAAGGGACCAAGAACATCCTCGTTCTGGTGCCGGCACATAACAGGAGGCTGAAGTAGTGAAGAAAGCATATATTGTTCTGGACAACAGTGTACATGCCGAGGTGTTTGACCTGGAGGGTGTGCAGGTGACGTCGGGAACACTGGATGGATATTTGTCGGAGTGGAAGTCGTTTGATGTGGTGTTTTTGTTTGTGGATGGTCCGGGTGATGGTGCCGCGCGGCTGCGCAGCATGGATCCGGCACAGCTGTCCTCTCTGATCGTCCTCGTGCCGGAAGCGTCGTTTGAATCGTGCCTCCCGCTGCTGCAGTTCCATGTGCTTGGATTATACCGGAAGGCGTATTTTCTGGATCATACGCAAAGCATTCTGGAGCAGGCTGCTGCTTACCCGGCAGGAGCCTGCGAACGCGGCGCCTACAAGCTGGCGGAGATGATCGACCGATTTCAGGGACCGGGGGAAGGCATCCGGCATTTCCGTCTGCGGGAATCCGCCCTGCCCTCCACGTTGAAACCGACGTCCCGTCAGCTGCTCGAGTATCTCCTGGACGGAGAAACGAGCCAGACAATCAAAGAGAAGTACGGCTACACCCAGGGCAAGCTGCAGTATGCCCGCGAACGGCTGATGCTGGACACCGGCACGGAGAACCTGACTGAAGCCGTCGTCCATGCAGTCAGAGAAGGCTGGACAGAACCCGTCCGCAGCCTGATCGCAGTCGAGAAATCGTAGAAAAGGAGAGTGTCCGCCGGTGAATAGAGAAGATATGGCCTCGCTGATCCAGAGCGGAGGCGCTCACGTAGAGATATCCACTGTAGAAGAAGGAGGGCGGACCCTCTATTACATATACTTTTACCCAAACGGCCACGGGGCCCGCAGCTACCTGCAGATCACCGAAAACGATGACATTTACAACTTCGTCCAAGGTGAACTCGAAGCAAGAGCCGCACGCAGCGAGCCGGACCGCGGCCTCCCAGAAGCCTGAGCGGCCCAGCACCGTCCCCCCCTATCCAAACATCTGCATGCGTATCACCGGAAAACGCCTTCCATCCAGGAAGGCGTTTTCCGTTCGTAAGAAAGCAGAATAGATCGTGGGAAGAAGACGGCGGCATTCCACCTAACGAGCGCCCATGGCTGCTGCCACGGCAGGAATACCAGCTCTGGCGGAGGCAGGAACGGCGTCTGCGTGCATACACGCATGCATCGTCCAGCCCGGACGCGTTCGCCCTGCTCGGCAGGCACAGCACCGGACCTCCATACACATTCGTTGACGCTGCCGCGCCCTTCAGGAATCCACGCTTCTTTTTCCTGAAAACAGGGTATAGAACGAAAGAGATACAAAACAATATGGGGGGCGGCGTCTATGGCAGAAGAAGTGCTGCGACAGCTTCGGGAACCTGCACGCTGGGAAGCGCTGCGACGGCACAGAGAAATTCTTGCCGCCGCGGCAGGTGGAATGTTTTTGTTCATCGGTTTTCTGCTCGAACGGCAGGAACTCCCTGCCGCCGCCGTCGCCTGTTTTCTGCTCGCCTATTCGGTAGGCGGCTACTATAAAGCGAAGGAAGGCTTTTTGGATCTCGTCGAAGACCACCGCCTCAACGCCGAGATTCTCATGGTGCTTGCGGCCGTCGGAGCGGCCTCCATCGGCTACTGGGAAGAGGGCGCGATCCTGATTTTCATTTTTGCTGTCAGCGGCGCCCTGGAAACCTACACCATGCAGAAAAGCGAGAAAGACCTGTCCGCCCTGATCTCGATGGCTCCCGATACCGCCGTCCTTCTCGGAGACGACGGAACCCAGCGCGCGGTTCCCATCGACACCGTCCGGCCCGGTGACCGGGTGCTCGTTAAGCCGAATGAACGCATTCCCGTCGACAGCCGCGTCCTCGAAGGTGCTTCCAGCGTCGATGAATCCGCGCTCACAGGGGAAGCGGTCCCCGTCGAAAAACACGCCGGCAGCAGCCTGTTCAACGGGAGCATGAACGGAAGCGGCGCCCTCACCGTCGAAGTCGTGAAGCGCAACGAAGATTCTATGTTCCAGAAAATGATCAGCCTCGTCCAGCAGGCCAAAAGCGAGCGGCCGGAAACACAGCGCTGGATCGAGCGCATCGAAGGACCGTACGTCATCACCGTCCTGATCGGCGTCACGCTCATGTTCGTGATCCCATATGGGCTGCTCGGCTGGAACTTCACGGACACGTTTTACCGCGCGATGGTGCTGCTTGTCGTCGCATCCCCGTGCGCGATCGTCGCCTCCGTCATGCCCGCCATGCTCTCCGCCGTCTCCACGGGCGCCCGGAGCGGCGTGCTCTTAAAAGGCGGCATCTTCATGGAGCAGCTTTCCAAAGCCGACGTCATCGCCTTCGACAAAACCGGCACCATCACGAAAGGCACACCAGCCGTCACCGATACGTACAGCAGCGGCACCAGCCCCGACTGGCTCGCCGCAGCAGGCGCCATCGAACAGCAGTCCAACCATCCACTCGCCCAGGCCATCACCACCTACTGCGACAGCCAGCACCTCGCAGCCTACCCGCTCGACCAGATTGAAGACATGACCGGATTCGGGGTCAAAGGGTATGCAGGAAGCACCACCTGGGCTGTCGGAAGCCTGTCCTTCATGCGGCACCTCGGCATCCCTCCGTTGGGTGAGGGATGGGAGGAGGTCAAGACCGGCTGGCAGCAGGCCGGGAAGACAGTCGTCTGTGTCGCCGAGAACGAGCAGTTTGCCGGGGCATTCGCCATCAAAGATGAACTGCGGCCCGGCATCCGGGAGATGATCGAAGAGTTGAACAACAGTGGGATCGAGACCGTGATGATCACCGGCGACCAGGAAGCTACCGCCCAGGCCGTGGCCGAAGAGGCCGGCGTGACCACCTGGTCGGCAGAGAGCCTTCCGGAACAGAAGGTGGAAGAAGTGCGGAAGCTGAAGGAGCGGTACCGCTCGGTCGTCATGGTCGGCGACGGCGTCAACGATGCACCGGCGCTCGCCAAGGCGGATATCGGCATTGCCATGGGTTCCGGCACGGACGTCGCCGTGGAGACAGCCGACATGGTCCTGATGAAAAACGACCTGCAGAAGATCAGCCTGGCCGTGACGCTGTCGAGGCGCATGAACCGGATTATTGTCCAAAACCTGATTTTCTCCGTCAGCGTCATCGCGCTGTTGATCACGGCCAACTTTTTTCAACAGCTCACGCTGCCGCTCGGCGTCATCGGGCACGAAGTCAGTACGATCCTGGTAATTTTGAACGGCCTGCGCCTCTTACGGGCGCAGGGATAGTGGAAGAGGAGGTTTTTGTTTGAAGAAGCTGATCGCCGGCCTCGCCCTGATGCTGGCCGCCTGTACCAATCAGGAAGAGGAGCCGCCGGATATCGAAGGATTCGTGATGGACGAAGACGAGGACCAGGTGCTGGTCGTCGAAGAGAGCGGAGAGGACGACCCCGCCAGTCACGGCGCCGTGTGGGCCTCCGGTGATACGAGCGGTGCAGCAACCGGAGACCACGTCCAGCTCTGGTACGATGACGGCGCCGCAGAATCCTATCCGCTGCAGGCGGAGATTGGACGAATCGATGTCGTCGACAGCATGGACGTCGACGGTGCCGAGCTGGACCGGAGCGGTGCCCTGCACGAGGCACTGGAAGACCGCGATGTGCGGCGCTACGTACAAGACACGATTGCCTCCCCGGCGCGCATCGCCTACCGGGAAGCGGAGCGTTCCTGGGAAATCCTGTTCGTCTCCGGTGTCGACGACGACAGCCTGGAAGTCATCATTGCCGACGCACCGTCGTAAATACGTAAAAAAGGAAGCCTCCTAAGGGGGCTTCCTTTTATATAGGATAGGATGTCTTCTACAGCCGCCGTGGCGCAGCAGGGAGGGGAGAGCGTCTCCAACCGACATCGAAACGGCCCAAAACCGCTTCATACCGGCTCAAAAGAAGCAGTGTGGCTCAAAAAAACGGGAGGCGACCCGCCCGAGTATCCAGGCCGACCTGCTTTTCAGCCGAAGCGGAAATACAGCAGCGGGACGCGCCGCTGGTCGTTCTCCTTTTCAGGAGCGGGCAGCGCCGCCGCTCAGCATCGTCACGGCCGGGACATCGGCCGGTGCCCAGACGAGGGATTGCAGTTGGGCCCGCGGCATCCACAGCAGTTTCGAATGCTCTGACGGGGATGGGACTCCCTCGATGATGTCGGCCTGCAGGCAGTGCAGGGTGACGACGGCGCTGCCATAATCATGCGTATGGACGTGCAGCTCGCCCCCGGCCCGGATGCGGCAGCCGAGCTCTTCCTCGATTTCCCGCTCCAGCGCCGCTGCGTGCGCCTCCGCTGCTTTCACTTTTCCCCCCGGAAACTCCCACACATTTGGCAGCGTCATCGACGGACCACGCAGCGCGCACAGCAACTCCCCTTCCGGATTCTCCATTACGGCAGCCACCACGTGAATTTCTTTCGCCATTCGCTCAACTCCTTTCCGCCATCACTATAGCATAAAGTGCGGCAGCTTTGATAAAAGAAGAGAGGAGGTGGCGGTGATACTGCTGCTCCTGTCCGTCGTTCGGCTTCAAAGCAGACGTTCAGGGCGAGCGGGCGGTCGCTGCGCGTCAAAGAGCAGTCGCACCGAATCCGCCGGCGGTCACTCAGAAGTAAGCAGCGGACGTTCGGCAGCTAGGCGGTCACTCAGGAAACCGCAGCGGTCACTCCCCGGCCGCGGGCGGACGCAGCGTCTCCGAAAACGGCGCTTCGGCTCGCGTCACCTCCCAGCGAAGCCAACCCACCCAAAGCGTCATCTACCCAACCCCTTCCGGTCCCGGCTGCCGGGCAGCCGCGAGAAAAAGGAAAATATCGGGCAGAAGGTTTCATTCTCTGTCCTTTGTCTGGTTCCGGCTCGGACGTTCAGAGCGAGCGGGCGGTCGCTACGCGTCAAGGAGCAGTCGCACCGAATCCGTCGGCGGTCACTCAGAAGTAAGCAGCGGACGTTCGGCAGCTGGGCGGTCACTCAGGAAACCGCAGCGGTCACTCCCCGGCCGCGGGCGGACGCAGCGTCTCCGAAAACGGCGCTTCGGATCGCGTCACCTCCCAGCGAAGCCAACCCACCCAAAGCGTCATCCACCTAAGCCCTTCCGGTCCCAGCCGCCGGCAGCTGTCAGACAGCACCCTGTTTTTTCGGGAAAAGGTCTGGGAGAAGACCTGCATGATCTGTGACATTCTTCTTGATTTAAACGGATGGAGGGGAAAGTGGCAGCATGCTGGGTCCAACGCCTCTCCTCAGAGGCAGGGAAACGCTCCGGATGAATAGAGAAACCGCGTGGATTCAAGGGGGATCATCCTGTATGTGGAAGATAATCGCTTCAAAGTTTCTCCGGGACAGCTGCAATCATTTGTTCACGCGATTTGAAAGCGCTGTCATGTACAGCTGTGGAAAAGGCATCACGCGCCAATATGCACCGTTCAATCAGATGTGAACGTTTGTTCAAGGTGCCTTCGTGCCCGGTATGCCAGCTTATCTGACAAAGCTTCAAACCGGGACTTCCGCCGTGTGCAAAAATGTCGGAGTTGTCTGACAACTGCTTTGCACTGGAAACATTCCGTGCTATGCTGTGGCAGTATTACTACAGATTCCAAGGGGGAATGTCATGTGTCTGCAAAACGTTTACATTTTCGTCGGAGCACAGCCGGGCTTTTATCCGCAGCATTGATTGCGTCAGCCGCGGTCCCTGCTCAAGCACAGGGAGGACCACCGAGTGACAGAGGCGGTGGACCGCCGGATCACGCGAACGGGCCGGACCGAACAGTGGAAAGTCTGTCGTGGGAAGATGCTTCCAGTTTCTACATTGAGTTTGACAAAACGTTTCCGGCGGGACTGTCGCTGGATAACGTTGCTGATGTGACGTGGGAAATAGAAGGAGACGAGCCAGCCATTGCGGAAACGACTGTGCAGCAGGGAGAGCGTAACGTGCTGCGTGTCGATTTGGAAGAGGAACTGGATACGGATGGTCTGCTGCGGATCAATGACGTAGAAGCACCATTTACCTTTGCAGAAGAAGAGGAAGAAGACCTTTTTGAAGGAGCGACGATCGCAGAAGTACGCGGAGCCATGGGCACGACGCAGACATTCACTGGCATTGTGACAGCTGCGTTTGAAGCAGGCGGACAGACGAATATGTACGTGCAGGATGATACAGGGGCGGTGATCGTCCGTGGCGAAGGACTCGGGGATACGTATGAAGAGGGAGACCTCGTCACGTTCACTGGAGAAGTGGATGATTATTTCGGCATGACACAGGTGCTGGAGTCGTCCAACGAACTCGTCCGGGCTGGATATGAGGTACTGGAGCCAGAAGTTGTCGACTCCTCGTTCTTTGATGGAGAAGCGGATGATATTCAGGCACAGCTCGTCACGCTCGAAGACGTGGACGTGGCAGATAATTATGATTTTGATGATTTTGCCGCTTCTGATAGCGTTGGAGACTTTATCATGCTAGATGAGATCGGCGAAATCCAGGAGGATACCTCTTATGATACGGTCACCGGGGTGGTGAATCTGGATTTCGATGAGAACAAGCTGATGCCGAGAAGCTCCTCTGATCTCGTCGAAGACGCGTCGCAGACCCGGCCGGTAGAAGCGTCGCCGTCCTCCGGGGAAGTAGCTGCCGGCACAGAAGTCGAGCTGCAGAGCGCGACCGAAGGAGCACAGATCTACTATACACTCGACGGCAGTGAGCCGACAGAAGACAGCACGTTGTATGAGGAACCGATAGTCATCGACGAGGAAACCCAGATCCGTGCGATCGCCGTCTCGGACGATCTCTCCACCAGTTCGGAAACGGTGCTCGATTATACGATCCTTCAGGAAGCGGGAGACGTCACCATCGCTGACATCCAAGGGGAAGCGCATGTTTCGCCGCTGGAAGGTCAGTCCGTACAGGCGGTGGAGGGCATCGTGACACATACGGAAAACAATGCCTTTTATATGCAGATGGAGGAGTCTGACGGTAACGTCAACACGTCGGAAGGAATCTACGTGTTCCGAAGTGACCATGGTGTGAGCGAGGGCGATGAGGTGCGTGTCAATGGGACCGTTACAGAGTGGGAAGAAGACGGATTCGATGACAATGATGACCTGACAACGACGCAGATTACTGGGTCTACCATCGAGGTGGTCTCCAGCGGCAATGCCTTGCCGGATCCTATCGTGATCGGGGAAGACCGCGACATTCCATCTGAGCTGCTGACGAATGAAGAGGAATACGACATTGATACGGGGGAAGGCTTCGACGCAGAAAACAATGCGCTCGACTTCTATGAAAGCCTCGAAGGCATGCGCGTGGAAATTCCAGGTCAGGTTACAGTGACCGGACCACAGTCCTTCCAGGAGCTCACAGTCGTTTCAGAAGAGTGGGGGCTGGAAAATCGGACGCCGAGCGGCGGTGTGTATCTGGAAGAAAACCCTGAACCGGGACCGGAATTAGTGACCGAGCTCATGTTCGTCAACGTGCCGTTTGGTACCGTGGCAAAAACAGGGGACTACTTTGAAGAAGGCATTACCGGCGTCCTCACCTATGATTTCGGCAACTTTAAGCTGGAGCCGACAGAAGACCTGCCGGAGCTGAACGACGGCGGCAACGAACGCCGCGATGAAACGACCATCGACTTTGACGAAGATCAGTTGACGGTGGCGACATACAACGTGGAAAACTTTGATTTTACACAGACAGAAAAAGCAGGCAGGCTTGCGGAATCGATGGCGAACGAACTAAACGCACCGGACATCATCACGCTCGTAGAAGTGCTGGATAACAGCGGCACCACCGATGACGGCGTGACCGCTGCCGACCAGAACTATGAAGCACTGGCTGAAGAGATCAGTGACAGAGGCGGACCTGCCTACGAATACACGGAATCCGAGCCGATTGACATGAATGACGGTGGAGTCCCGGGCGGGAACATTCGCGTCGGTCATATGTACCGCACCGACCGGGTCGAGCTTCCGGATGACAGCGTCGCACCGAGAGAGGAAGGGCTCACGATTGAAGATGATGGCAGCCTGAGCCACGGGACGGGTGTCATTGATCCGACGAACGAGGCGTTTGAAAGTACTCGGAAACCAATCGTATCCGAGTTTTATTTCAAAGGTGAACCGGTGTATGTGATCGGAAACCATTGGAACTCGAAGCGCGGTGATTTGGCGCCATACGGCATGGAACAGCCAGCCCTGCAGGGAAGCCGGGAGCAGCGTCAGGACATTGCGGATGTTGTTGGCAGCTTCATTGCGGAGCTGAATGAGAAAAACGAACAGCCGAACGTCGTGACACTCGGGGACTTTAATGATTTCCCATGGTCTGACCCAGTAGAAACACTGGTCGAGCAGGGAGATCTGTACAACGCGATCTTTGAACTGCCGCGCAACGAGCAGTACACGTACAACTTTAATGGCGCTTCCCAGTCGCTTGATTCGATTCTTGTTTCCGAGCACCTGCAAGAAGGTATGGATGTTGACTTCATGAACATCAACTCGGAGTTTATGGAAGAGGATGGACGAGCGAGTGACCACGATCCGGCGATGGTGCAGCTGGAAATTCCAGACATCGATCCGGACTATGACATGGGAGACGTCACACCTCCGGAGCTGAGCTTCGTGGATGACGCGCTGCAGGAAGACCCGGTCGTGACGATCGAGCAGGGCAGCGACTTCACCCTGCCGGAAGTCACCGCAGTGGATGACGTGGACGGTGATATCACGGATCGCATCACCGTAACGGGAGATGAGGTGGATCCGGACAGCGCCGGCACGTATACGGTCCGTTACGAAGCGGAAGATGACGCCGGCAATACAGGGACGTTGACGCTGGAAGTGGTCGTGACATCGACCGCACCGGCACTGGAAGAATTGGAAAATGGCGATTTTGAAGCCTGGACCGATGACAGACCGGACGGCTGGTGGGGCGAGACGACGAACTTTGCCAATTCCCGGGTAGCGCAGTCCGAAGATGCCTTCACCGGCGCATTCTCGGTGGAGCTGGAGAATAACCTTGAAAGCGGGGTCCATAACCGCTTTACGACCGAGACGTACCAGCTGGAAGAAGGCGGCGTCTATGAAGTCACCTTCCAGGTGAAAGGCACTGGCGACATCCGTAATGCGATGTACGATGCGACCAATGGGAATTACGGTTCGTACAGCAGCTACACGACGCTGGACGACAGTGACTGGACCGAGCTGACATGGACGTACGAAGCAAACGACAGTGTGGAAGCCGAGCTGATCTTCTCGGCACGGGAAACTGGAGACGATGTAATCCTGCTGGATGACGTTTCCGTCGAACGAATCGACTAACGGACACAACGATCCCCCTCCGCCGGCATAGCGGAGGGGGATTTGTACGTGGAAAAAGAGACGAGGGTATCTTTCCGTCCATGATCTGTACCCGGAGCGGACGTTTAGAGCGTGGATTCGGTCGCACCGCGTCGAGGAGCAGTCGCACCGCGCCCGCCGGCGGTCACTCCGAGGGAACCAGCGGTCATTCGG
This sequence comes from Alkalicoccus chagannorensis DSM 18086, assembly GCF_000429725.1. GTDB lineage: Bacteria > Bacillota > Bacilli > Bacillales > Salisediminibacteriaceae > Alkalicoccus > Alkalicoccus chagannorensis. The sequence continues at coordinate 159,511 of NZ_AUCK01000007.1, forward strand.
CAGCTGGACGGTCATTCAGGAAGCCACAGCGGTCACTCACGAACCACGGGCGGACGGACCGCACCCGAAAACGGCGCTACAGGCCAAAGCCCATCTCAACCCTCATGCACCCAAGCCCTTTTGGTCCCGGCTGCCGGGCAGCCGCGAAAAAGAAGGCCACATCGGGTTGGACGCTCGTCCGCAAGTCTGTCGTTTACTCCCGGAGAAGCCGCGCTTTCTGCAGACAGCGCGGCTTCTCTCCTCCTCCTATAAAGCAGTCCCGCACCCGAACATCCGGAAAACTGTCAAAAGAGTAAAAATATTATTTAATTCCCTCTTCTTCTCTGTTAAAATGAAGAAGCGTTAAAGCGCTTACAATTACATAGAAGGAGGTTATTTCATGTCTGCGATTCTCGTAGCGATCGCCGGATTGATTGTATTCGCCCTCGGCTATCGTTTTTACTCCAAATTCATTGCGGAAAAGATTTACCGGCTCGACCCGGACTATGTGACTCCGGCGCACCAGTATAAGGACGGCGTCGACTTCGTACCGACGAACAAGTACGTTCTCTGGGGGCACCACTTCACGTCAGTCGCCGGCGCAGCCCCGATACTCGGACCGGCGATTGCCGTCTACTGGGGGTGGCTGCCGGCGGTACTCTGGGTTGTACTCGGGACCGTGTTTGCGGCCGGGGTCCACGATTTCGGCACGCTCGTCTTGTCTGTCCGCAACAAAGGGCAGTCCATCGGCACACTCGCCAACAAGCTGATCGGCCAGCGGGCGAAGATGTTGTTCTTATTTATCATTCTCATTCTCGTGCTCATGGTCAACGCTGTGTTCGCCTGGGTCATCGCCAACCTGTTCATTACATACCCGGCGAGCGTCATTCCCGTCTTCATTCAAATTCCGCTCGCAATCTGGATCGGCTACGCTGTGTACAAGCGCAACGTCAAAATGCTGCTCCCGTCGCTGCTCGCGCTCGGGATCATGTACACGATGGCAATTCTCTCGAGTGGCAACACGTGGATGCAGATCGACCTCGTCCGCTACATGGGCGGAGAAGAAGCAGCCGGGCTGTTCGGCCTCGGTTCTGTCGCCACCGCCTTCTTCATCTGGATCATTATTTTACTGGCCTACGTCTACATTGCGTCGACCCTGCCGGTATGGAAGCTCCTGCAGCCGCGGGATTTCATCAACTCGCACCAGCTCGTCGTCGGGCTCGGCATCCTGTATCTCGGGCTCTTCCTGACGAATCCGGAAATCACCGCACCGGCCACGAACCCAGGAGCGGACACGTCCTGGCTGCCGCTGCTTTTCATTACGATTGCCTGCGGCGCCATCTCCGGCTTCCACGGACTCGTGTCGTCCGGGACGTCGTCGAAACAGCTGAACAAAGAAACCGATGCCCGCTTCGTCGGCTACTTCGGCGCCGTCGGGGAAGGTATCCTCGCGCTTGTCTCGATCCTGGCCGTAGTCACGCTCTTCTCTAACGCCGATGAATTCCTCGGCGCCTATACCAGCTTTGAAGCAGCCGGAGAAATCGGTCTCGGCAACTTCGTCGAAGGCGCAGCCGGTCTGGCCCAGGGGCTTATGATTCCGCAGGCTGTCGCGACGACCATCGTCTCGATCATCGTCGTCAGCTTTGCCGCAACCACCCTCGACACGTCCGTGCGGCTCATGCGCTACATCATCACCGAGCTCGGGTCCGAATACAAGATCAAGCCGCTGACCAAAACACACGTCGCTACGACCGTGGCTGTCGGCTCTACTGCCGCACTCGTGCTGATTCCAGAAGGACCGCAGGGCTTCGGCTCCGGAGGCTACCTCCTTTGGCCGCTGTTCGGAACCTCGAACCAGCTGCTTGCCGGCATCAGCCTGCTGCTCGTCTCGCTCTGGCTCAAACGACTCGGCCGCAACTATATCTACACGTTGATTCCGATGATCTTCCTCCTGTTCATGACGATGTACGCCCTGTTCCAGCAGGTCGTCTTCCAGTGGGCCTGGTGGGCAGAAGGCACCAACATGCTCCTGTTCATCTTCGGAGCCATCAACTTCGTCTTCGCGCTGTGGATCGCGCTGACCGCGTTCGCTGCCCTGGCAAAAGGGGACGGGGACGAATTACCGAAATAAGCCTCTTCCCCTCTTCCTTCGGATGTTAGGATAAGGGGAAAGCATCAGAAGCGGCGCCGCGGAGAACTTCCGCGGCGTGCGTCATCCGCACCACATTTTCTGCGAAAGGAGCCGGGCCTATGCTGGAGAACATGAAGAAGCTGATCCGCTATTATGAGGACGTGATCAGCTTGAATCATAAGCAGGAGATTGCGCGGGAGCTGCGGGATGAGGACGATTTGTTCCTGCTGCTGCTGTATTCGGAGATGCTCGGCATTCCGAATCCGGTGTATTATTACACGCTGGAGCTGTATCCGCATATGATCGAGGAGTTTCATGACTGGCATCTGCGGATGGGCATGGACAAGTCACCGCTGAACGGGATTCGATGCTGCTGAAGGAGGGCGTGGATATGAGTTGGAACAAGGAGATTGTGTTCGTCGGCGGCAAGGGTGGTGTCGGCAAGTCGACGTCGGCGGCGGCGCTGGCGGTCCAGGCGGCTGCAGCGGGGCGCCGGACGCTGCTCGTGTCGACGGATCCGGCGCACAACACTGGCGACATTTTCGGGCGCGAGATCGGCGGGAAGCCGGTACAGGTCGAAGATCATTTGTGGGCGCTCGAAATCGACAGTGAGGTGGAAACGTCGCGCTACATTGCGCAGGTGAAGGAGAATATCCGCGAAACGGTGCACAGCGGGATGATGGAAGAGGTGCACCGGCAGCTGGATACGGCGAAAGCCTCTCCCGGCGCGGATGAAGCGGCGCTGTTTGATAAGCTCATTTCCATCATCCTTGAAGAACGCAGCCGCTTCGATCAGATTATTTTTGATACGGCACCGACCGGCCACACGATCCGACTGCTGTCCCTGCCGGAGCTGATGGGGGTCTGGATCGAGGGACTGCTGAAGAAGCGGAAGAAGACGAACGAGAACTACAGCCGCCTGCTGAACGACGGCGAGCCGGTCGAGGATCCGATTTACGACGTGCTGAAGGAGCGGCAGGAGCGCTTCGCCAAGGCGAGGGAGGTGCTGCTGGATCCGTCGCTGACGTCGTTTGTCTTCGTACTCAATCCCGAGCGGCTGCCAATTCTCGAGACGAAGAAAGCATGTGACCTGCTCGAAACGTACGACATGCGTGTGGACACCATCCTTATCAACAAAGTGCTGCCGGACTCGGCGGACGGCGAATTTCTCGCCGAGCGGCGCCGGCATGAGCTGCAGTACCTGCAGGATATTGACGACACGTTCCCGCAGCAGCGCCGCATCCGTATTCCGATGCAGCCGCACGACATTACGTCCAAAGCCGACCTCGAAGCCTTCAGTCGTCACCTTGGCAGCTGATACGAAAAGCCCGCCTCCCGCTTGCCGGGGAGGCGGGTTTTTGCCGTTTGACGGATAGAGTGAAAGGGGGGAGTCCTGCTGAGTGCGGACAAAGCCAATTTTTCCTCCTCCGCGCCTACGGCTTGGTTGTCGTCCGGCAGCCGCCGGACCTGAAAGCAAGCGCAGCTGGTGGATGACGATCGGAAGGCTGTTGGCGCAAATTCCGGGTGAAGTGTCAACATTCCGGGAAGAACCTGAAGTTAGCATAATAAGTGCAAGACAAAGTGAGCCATGATTTAATGAGAGTTAAATCAAACGAGCAGGAGGAACATCATGGCGAAAAATCAAAGTAAGCATCACTCTCGAGAATTTCGGGATTACGTGGCCAAGCACGT
>NZ_AUCK01000008.1 GCF_000429725.1 Alkalicoccus chagannorensis DSM 18086
CTGGAACATCGATTGAAACAAGCGGGTGTGGAGGATTCCACCGCAAGCATTCAAGAAGCAGTTCGAAGTGCAACCTTTTCCCAACTCTCGATGAACAACAGCGAAATGTATATTAAACATGAGCCAGATCCCTTATTTCATCAAGCATGTAACGTTCTTGGCCTTCCTACACTTCCGACCTACGGTCGAGTAAACCAAAAATCGCATGCATATATACAACCGAAAAAATAAAATGATCTCCTCAATCGCTTGTCTACCAAGGGTTTGAGGAGATTTTTGCCGTTTGAAACTGCTAAAGTCAGGAGGCAGGCACGACAAAGCGTATCCTTTTTTCTTTACAGCAGCATAAAAACGCCGGAAGCAGGGTATGCTTCCAGCGTTTTTATGCTGCTTTTGATAAGAAAACCGATCGAGAAACAATTCTCGAGGATGACGGCTTGGATGTATGTTGTTCGCTGAGGCGCTGCGGGCCGCTGCCCATGGAGTGGGAGGCGGCCCCGTTCAGGCTTCATCGAACGCAGGTTTGTTGGTAAAGAACGGCACGATGGAAGCTGTAGGATCAGAGGGTGTTCAGTTCTGAGCGGAGGAATCGTCGTTTTCTTTGTCTGCACGGCGTTCCAGCTGTCGTTTAATGTCAGCGGCCGGCTGGCGCCACTCGATAGACGCCTTCGGGTAGCGGACGAGCAGCTCCTGTTCTACCTGATCAAAATCACGGGCAGTCATCCCCTGAAGATCGTGGCTGTCTTCGGTCTGCAGTTTGATGGAGGTTACTTCCACAGAGTGATCGGCAGGACCAAGAAATTTCTCTCCCTCAAATAGTGCTCCTTTGACGGTAATCAATATATTACGACGGACCTCGCTGCTGTCATCAAGAACATAGAAATCCTCCCGGCGCCGGGCACGTTCCAGACGTCGTTTCGGATCGATAAAATACTTCGTTACACTGTAGATAAGGACAGCGACTGCGGCCAGCAGTACAATCCGGAACAGCAGAACCGTAAACATAATCATCTCTCCTTCATAGGAAGTCCCTCTGATATTATCGTACACTGCATAGGATTCATGAGTAAAGGAAACGCTCTTATATGTTACGATATTAGACGCCTGCAGGTTTCACTAACTAGAAGGAAAAGGAGCGGGAAAAATGGATCTAAAAACATTGTTTGCCAAGCAGTACGAATTGGATACGTATATTGAACAGGAAAAAGGCGTGAAGGCCGCTGATCTCCTGGAAGAAAAGCTGCTGGCACTGCTGGTGGAAACAGGAGAACTCGCCAACGAAGTACGATCGTTTAAATTCTGGTCCGACAAAGAGCGATCATCGGACGAGGTGATTCTGGAAGAGTACGTGGACGGGCTGCACTTTCTCTTGTCGATCGGCAATCTGCTGGAGCAGGAACCAGCCGAAGAAGTTCCGGTGATTGAAGAAGCAGCCGCCGCAAAGGAAGCAGTGACTTCGGCTTTTTTGGAAATCAGCGGCTATATCTCGCTCGTCCGCATGGAGCCGGGAACAGAAACGTATCAGACCTTGTTCGAAGCTTACGTCGATCTGGCCGGGATGCTCGGATATGAATGGGCGGATGTGCTCGATGCTTACAACAAAAAGAATGCCGAAAACTATGACCGTCAGCAGCGAGGGTATTAATTCGTTTTCCGAAGTAATTGAGATTGCTGCGGAAAACGTCTATACTGGTGTGGAGACGGATACATAATGAGGAGGCAGAAGAATGGATAACATGCTTGAGATGCTCAAAGAGCTTACAGATGCCAATGGTATTCCGGGTAACGAGCGGGAACCACGCGACGTGATGAAGAAACACATCAGTGCTTACGCGGATGAGGTAAAGACGGATCACCTCGGAAGCCTGATTGCACGGAAACAGGGCGGAAAAGAAGATGACCCGAAAATCATGGTAGCAGGGCACCTGGATGAGATCGGGTTTATGGTCACCAACATCGACGACCGCGGCTTTCTGAAATTCCAGTGTGTCGGCGGCTGGTGGGAGCAGGTCATGCTCGCCCAGCGCGTGACGGTTATGACAAAAGACGGCAGCATTCCGGGTGTGATTGGTTCGAAACCCCCTCATATCCTGGCGCCGGAAGCACGTAAAAAGTCCGTGGATAAGAAGGAAATGTTCATTGATATCGGGGCGGCAGACAAAGAGGAGGCAGCTTCTTTCGGTGTGCGTCCCGGCGATTCTGTCGTTCCCGTGTGCGACTTTACGGTTATGAAAAACGAAAAGTACCTGATGGCGAAAGCGTGGGACAACCGGATCGGCTGTGCCATTGCGGTTGAAGTGCTGAAACGTCTGGAAAACGAAAGCCATCCGAATACCGTTTACGGTGTCGGTACTGTCCAGGAGGAAGTCGGTCTGCGAGGAGCAAAAACATCCGCCCACGCGATCAAACCGGATATCGGCTTCGGTGTCGACGTCGGCATTGCCGGAGATACACCGGGCGTAACCGAAAAAGATGCTCTTTCCAAGATGGGAGAAGGCCCGCAGATCATCATGTATGACGCGTCCATGATTTCTCATAAGGGGCTTCGTGACTTTGTCACCGGCACGGCAGACGAAAAGGAGATCCCGTATCAGTTCGATGCGGTTCCAGGAGGCGGCACAGATTCCGGTTCGATTCACCTGACAGCCGACGGAGTGCCGGCGCTGTCGATCACGATTGCCACCCGCTATATTCATACGCATGCAGCGATCCTGCACCGGGATGATTTTGAGAACGCGGTGCAGCTGATTGTAGAAGTAATCAAAAAGCTGGACCGTGACACGGTGCACACGCTGACGTTCGACTAAGGACGCAGGACCGTTTGGATCCAGGTCCTGTGTTACTCTCCGGCACAGCGGCAGCAGGCAAAGGAGCCGGGGCCGCGGCCCTCTTTTACCTGTACTTCGTGTGACGTGAAAGACAGGACGCTTCCGGTTATCCGAAATGGATGGCCGGAAGCTTTTTTAATAGTAGAAGAATGGATAAGTTTTCATAGCGGGTGACGGCGAAGCCGGCTGCTCGGGAAGAAACAACGAACGTTTTCTTCCCTCAAAAAGCTTGCAGCGCTTCCGCGCGCCGTTCCGACCAAAAGGCGCTCCGCGCTTTTGTTCTAGTATAGGAATGTATAAGTTTTCATACAGTGTGACGGCGGCTCCATGCGCTGCTCGGGAAGAAACAACGAACGTTTTCTTCCCTAGAAAACCTGCAGCACTTCCGCACGCCGTTCCGACCAAAAGGCGCTTTGCGCTTTTGTTCTAGAGAAAGAGGGAGCAGGACGGGTCAGCAGCAGAAGACACCGCGGGGGCGGCGCTCTTCAGGCAGCGGCTTTCGTATCATCCTGCTGCTCCAGAGAGGAAGCATCTGCAATTTTTCTGAATAAAATGGAAGCAGTTGACGTTCTGCGGGAACTTACCTATAATGCATACAGTCAACGAAAACGTCACAAGGAAGCTGGTTCCTGAGTGATACTGGTATTTTCATTCTTGTCTGCACGAAAAGAGGGATCCGCTTGAACTATATGTATAGACTCACCGTTATCATTATCTCGTCGATTGCACTCGGTTTTGCGTTTAATATTTTCCTGCTGCCGCATGAAGTACTGACCGGGGGCGTCACGGGTGTGGCGATGGTCTTCGGGCTGCTCACGCCGCTCAATACGGGATACTGGATCGTGCTGCTGAACCTGCCGATCATTATACTGGGGTGGTTCAAACTAGGAAAAGAGTTTATTATAAACAGTATCATCTCCGTCGCCGTCACCTCCGTCTCCATGTTGTATATCCCGATCGTCCAAATTACCGATGATGCCCTGCTTTCTTCCGTTTTCGGCGGGGTGCTGACCGGTGTCTGCATTGGACTGATCATCCGGTACTACAGCTCGACAGGCGGTTTTGACGTGGTCGGTATCCTGCTCATCAAAAAATGGGATATGCCGCTCGGCGGACTCATTTTCGCATTAAACTCCCTCGTCGTTGTCGTTTCCGGTTTTTTCTTCGGCTGGGAACTTGCGATGTACACGATGCTCTCGATTTACATTACGGGCATTGTCATCGACCGTATCCATACGAGACACATTAAACTGAACCTGATGGTCGTCACGAGCCGCGGAGAAGAACTGCGCCAGGCGCTGATCGATAACCTGGTGCGCGGCATCACGATCATCGACGGTCAGGGAGCCTACACGAGGGAAGACAAAAAGGTACTTTTCACGGTCATCACGAGATATGAACTGGAAGTGATCCGCTGGGTGCTCCGGGATATCGATCCGGAAGCATTCGTCAGCATCAGCCAGAGCGTGCAGGTCGTAGGTAATTTCCGGAAGGACGACTAGAAAGGAGCGCAGGATGGAACTCATTTCATCAACACAGAATCCGAGAATCAAAGCATGGAAAAAGCTTCAGAAGAAAAAAGAACGGGATAAATCAGGATTATTTCTTGTGGAAGGGTATCATCTTGTGGAAGAAGCTTTAAAATCCGAGGTGACAGTAAAAGAAATCGTGCTTGCAGAAGACGTCGATGTCCCGCAGGAATGGTCTATCACCGGGGTGGAGTTCATCCGGGTCACCCCGCCGGTTCTGAAGGAGCTTGCGGAGACAGAAACGCCGCAGGGAATGATTGCTGTCTGCGAAAAACCGGACTTGGAGAACCTGCTCTTTGAAGGAGGACAGTACCTGCTGCTGGATGAGATCCAGGATCCCGGCAACCTCGGCGGAATCATCAGAACTGCGGAGGCTGCCGGTCTGGACGGGGTTATTTTCGGTGAAGGCTGTGCTGATCCTTATAACGGGAAAGTGGTCCGGGCGACGCAGGGAGCCGTCTTTTATATGCATGTCCAGCATATGCCGCTGCACGACGCAGTTGACCGCTGCCGGGATAATCAAATTCCGGTTTTCGGTACAAGCCTGCATGGCAGTACGTTCACCGCCATTGCCCCACAGGAGCACTTTGCGCTGCTGCTCGGCAATGAAGGTACGGGCGTGCGCAGAGCGCTCCTGGAGCGTTCCGACCAGAACCTCTATATCCCGATCTATGGGAACTGTGAGTCGCTCAACGTGAGTGTCGCAGCAGGAATCCTCACGTATCATCTGCGCGGGGATTAAAAAGCAATTGAAACCATAGGCGATAGCGGCTATAATTAACATGTAAATCAATCGGCTGAGATGGAACATAGTAGGCGGAACGATGCGCTGCCAGGGAATCTGTGCCATAGACTGGAAGCACGGAACAGAGCACACCGCTGAATTCACTCCAGAGCCGGTCCGCATACCAGGGATATCAGGGTGTGCCGGACCCCGCTTGCAGGCGGTTATCCTGCTTGAATGAGTGAACGGACCGAGTCCGTTAATCAGGGTGGTACCGCGAATGTCTTTCGTCCCTTACGCAGGGAAGGAAGGCTTTTTTTACTTGGTCGGAAAAGGGACAGGCTCGATGCTGAAGATCGGCAGGATCCATCTGCCCGCCGGGAATACGAAAAGCCTGCTCTTTCCTTGGATGATAAGAATGTAGAAGTTTTCATCGAGGGAGACGACGGCGCTGTGCGCTTTTGTTCCAGACCAGGCAGGAAATCTGCTGAGCAGACGAAAAAGGGCCGTGCGCTTTCTAGCCCGGCTGTTAATTGAAGGAGGCGATGAACGATGCAGGAAAGACTGCAGGAACTGCAGGATGAAGCGGTGAAGCAGGTTGCTGATGCCGATACGCTGCAGGAGCTGGAAGAAGTCCGAGTCCGATATCTCGGAAAAAAAGGACCAATTACCGAAGTCATGAAAAGCATGGGCAGACTCTCGAAAGAAGAGCGCCCGGCCGTTGGTGCGAAAGCCAATGAAGTCCGCGGCAGAGTCCAGGAGCTGATCGAAGAGAAAGAACAGACGCTCCGGGAAGCGGCAGTAACGAAACAGCTTGAAGAAGAGCGGATCGACGTCACGCTGCCGGGACGGCCGGTATCGAAAGGGGCAGGCCATCCTCTGACGTCCGTGGTGGAAACGATTGAAGATGTGTTCACGGGCATGGGGTTTCAGGTTGCAGAAGGCCCGGAAGTCGAGACGGATTACTATAACTTTGAATCATTGAACCTGCCGAAACATCATCCGGCACGAGATATGCAGGATACGTTCTTCGTGACATCGGATCTGCTGCTGCGCACGCAGACCTCTCCTGTTCAGACGAGAACGATGGAGCAGCATGAAGGGAAGGGACCGGTCAAAATCATCTGTCCCGGCAAGGTATACCGCCGGGATGAAGATGACGCGACGCACTCCCATCAATTCATGCAGATTGAAGGACTGGTGGTGGATGAAGGCATCCGCATGAGTGATCTGAAAGGAATTTTCGAAGCCTTTGTTAAAAGCTATTTTGGGGAAGACCGGGAGATCCGTCTTCGTCCGAGCTTCTTTCCGTTTACCGAGCCGTCTGCGGAGCTGGATATCTCCTGTGCGATGTGTGGAGGTTCCGGGTGCCGAACGTGTAAAGGAACGGGCTGGATCGAAGTGCTTGGGTCCGGCATGGTGCATCCGAACGTCCTGCGTATGGGCGGGTTCGATCCGGAAAAGTATTCCGGCTTTGCGTTCGGCATGGGTGTGGAACGGTTTGCGATGCTGAAATACGGCATTGATGATATCCGCCATTTCTATACGAACGACACACGATTTCTTGAACAATTCACCCGAGTGTAAAGGAGGATTTGGACGTGCTTATTTCTTACCAATGGCTGAAAGAATATATACAGCTCGATGATCTGACACCGGAAGAAGCAGCTGAGAAACTGACGCTCCACGGTGTGGAGGTGGATGCTGTTCATCATAAAGGCGAAGACATCACGAATCTGGTTACCGGGAGGGTCGTCTCCTGTGCGCAGCATCCCGATGCAGACAAGCTCTCTCTCTGTCAGGTTGATGTTGGCGAAGCGGATCCCGTGCAGATTGTGTGCGGAGCTCCGAACGTTGCGGAAGGACAGGATGTCGCGGTTGCAAGAGTCGGCGGGCGTCTCCCTGGAGGAATGAAAATCAAGCGGGCGAAACTGCGGGGTCAGGTGTCCGAAGGCATGATCTGTTCGCTGCAGGAGCTAGGCTGGGAAGGGAAGGTCGTGCCGAAAAAATACAGCGAAGGAATCTTTGTCTTTCCGGAGCCGGTGGTGCCGGGGATGGATGCCAAGCCCCTTCTTGGGCTCGACGATACGATTCTCGAGCTGGATCTCACCCCGAACCGCTCGGACTGTCTCAGCATGCTCGGGACGGCGTATGAGATGGCAGCGGTCCTGGACAGAGAAGTGAAGCTGCCTGATCCGCAGATTGTTCCTTCGGCAGAAGAGACGGCTGCTTACATCCGGGTGGATGTACAGTCGCCGGCCGCAAATCCTTACTATGGGGCGCTCATGCTCCGGGACCTGCAGGTGGGCGAATCCCCGCTCTGGCTGCAGACATCACTCATGGCAGCTGGCGTCCGGCCGCTGAACAACATTGTCGATATTACCAACTACGTGCTGCTGGAGTACGGTCAGCCGCTGCACGCCTTCGACTACGATCAGTTCGGCTCAGAGAAAGTCGTCGTCCGTCAGGCGCAGGAAGGAGAAACGATGACGACCCTGGACGGCGAAGAGCGGACGCTGAACGCTCACCACCTCGTCATTACAAACGGTACGAAGCCGACAGCCATTGCCGGAGTCATGGGCGGCTCGGATGCAGAAGTAGAGGATGCGACGACCAATGTGCTGCTCGAAGCTGCTTATTTCGATCCGGGGGTAGTCCGGTATGCCCAGAGGGACCTTGGGATCCGCAGCGATTCGAGTATCCGTTTTGAAAAGGGAGTGGATCCGAACCGCACAGCAGAGGCAGGCCGAAGAGCCGCTTCGCTGATGAAGCAGCTCGCCGGAGGCGAAATTCTGGCTGAGCCGTCGGAACACGATACGCTGCACCGGCAGCCGCTGGAGCTGGATGTCAGTCTGGCGAGGATCAACCGGGCGCTCGGCACATCTCTGACGATAGAAGAAGTATCGGCGATCTTGAAGCGGCTGCAGTTCCCTGCAGAACAAACGGATGAGGATCTCCTCGCTGTGACCGTTCCGACGAGAAGACAGGACATCGCCATCGAGCCTGATATCGTGGAAGAAGTAGCCCGGCTCTATGGATACGACAATATTCCCGTTACTCTGCCGAACACCCCGGCGACACAGGGAGGGCTCTCCCTGGAACAAAAGAAAAAGAGACAGGTCCGCCGCTTTTTGGAATCGTGCGGCCTGCATGAAGCGGTCAGCTATTCCTTGACGACGGAAGAGAAAGAGGCCCCTCTCGTACCGGAGAACCGCCTTCGCGTGCCGGTGGCGCTGCCCATGAGCGAAGACCGGAGCTCCCTGCGGACGACGCTCGTGCCGCATCTGCTTGATGCACTCAGTCACAACAAAAACCGCAGCAGGCAGCATGTCTCCTTGTTTGAGATCGGCTCCGTCTTTTTCACGGAGGAAGAAGAGATCACCAGACAGCCGGACGAGCGAACGTACGCGGCTGGTGCTATGATGGGGCTCTGGGAAGAGCATGCATGGCAGGGAGAAAAGAAGCCCGTCGACTTCTTCGTTCTTAAAGGTGTGCTCGAAGGTCTGGCTGCGGAACTGCAGATAGACGCAGTCTTTGAAGCGGCGGAGCGGCCGGGACTGCATCCGGGACGGACAGCGGTCATCAAAAACGGCGGACGCATCATTGGAACCGCCGGACAGCTCCATCCGGATACCGCAGCCGCATGGTCCCTGCCGGAAACGTATGTGTTCGAACTCGATCTCCAGTACCTGCTGGAACAACAGGCGGAGGTCATGAAATACGTACCGATTCCGCGCTACCCTGCGGTGGACCGGGATATCGCACTCGTCGTGGATACCCATGTTTCCGCTGCGGATATGAAGCAGGTGATCGAAGAAGCCGGCGGAGATCTGCTCGACAGCGCTTCCGTGTTTGATGTGTACGAAGGAGAACATGTGGAGGCCGGCAAAAAGTCCGTCGCGTTTACGTTGAAATACCTCGACCGCGGCAGAACGCTGACGGAAGAAGATGTAACCGCCGTACACGAGAACATTCTCGCGGCACTCAACAAACAGACAGGCGCCGTGCTGCGCGGCTGATATCCTTTCATGAAAAAAAGGGCTGGGACAACATCGTTTTCCAGCACGTAAAAAACGCTTTCGATGACTGCGGGGTCGTCGAAAGCGTTTTGTTTGTAAGAAATGACGGCGAATCTGTCTCCTTGCAGGGGACTTCCTCATGTTCTCTGCCAGGAGTGCAAACCTTAGTTCCTGCTTTACCTTAGATTTGCCTCTGACCGGCATGATGCTGAAACGCAAATCCGCCTTCAGATAATCACAAACGGCTTACACGTCGGTTTTGTACCGAGCGTAGATTCTCTTTCGAAAGCACCGGTATCGGTTCAATGTGGTCGTCACCGCAAACGGCTCTCATGATATTGTTACGGAAAAGATACATTCATCGGCAGCACCAGTTCATTCATGTTCACGTCTTTAACATGAGGATACCTCCGGTTTGGTTATGGCTTGGTCGTTCTAACGTAACCTGAAGGTATTCTTTTTTAAGTATAGAAATGTATCCGTTCTCAAAGAGGATGACGGCGGCTTCATGCACTGCACGGGAAGAAACAAAAACGTTTTCTTCCCTCAAAAGGCTTGCAGCGCTTCCGCACGTCATTCCGACCAAAAGGCGAATGGCTTCTTTCTATACTGGTTTTGTCCCAGCCTCTTTGATGTTTGGGACAGGACGAGGCAGCGGGCTGTGCTGCATGTCCGGCGGTGCGTTACGTATGTGCAAGGGCCCGTTTCGTATTGGAGAAATGCCATTTTACCATCTGCTTCAGGGCATCTTCTCCTTGAGTGCCCGCAATCCTGCCTGCGGCCTCGTCGACGTGTCTGCCCGCGCCTTTTGGAAGCTGGACGCCGGCTTTGTCGGAAAGGTCGTCCATCTCTTTTAAAAAGGCGTATCTGGCGAGAATCGAGCCGGCGGCAACAGCTGGATGCTGGTCTTCAGCTTTCGTAGCAAAGTAGATCGGAATCTGAGCGGGCCACTGCTTATCGTATTTTTTCAAATAGCGGAAGTAGCCCTCCGGTTTGACGAACTGATCGATAAAGACACCGTCGAAAGGAATCTCCTGCTCACGAAGAGAACGGATGACGCCTTTGAGTGCTTCATGATGCAGGAGCGCTTTCATTTCGCCCTGGTTCATGCCGGCAGCGTTCCACTTGTTGTATGTCGGATTGCGGAGCACTTTCAGTGAATAGGTGCACTGCTGGAGAAGGTTCGGCGCAAGACGGCGGATCTCCGGGTCCGTGATCGATTTGGAATCTTTCAGCCCGAGTGCTGCCGTATCGCGGAGCTGCTCCTGCGTCAAGTGTGCCGCTGTCACCGTAATAGGGCCGAAATAGTCGCCGGTTCCGGTCTCGTCGCTGCCGATGACAGCAAGCGACCGGATGGATTCCGGTGGTGCCCACTTGTGATTCGACACCGATGCCGTTCCTCCGGCTGCAGCGGAAGTGCCCCATCTGCTGCTTTCTTTTTCTGCCGCAGCCCCCTGAAACAGGACTTTGCCGGAACGGTAGGCGGTGATGGTACATCCCGGTACAGCAGCCTGGAACAGCGCGCCCTGCGGGGTTTTTGCCTTTCTGGAAGACTGGTAATAGGATTCTACTTGTTTCAGCAGCTGCTGGTCTGCTTTTATTGTCTGATGGCTCATAAGAACGTCCTTTCTGCATGCGTCGGTCATCATGGCTGCCGGAGATTGCCGTTCCGGCAGCTTCGACTCTGATTGTAACAAAAAGAGGTTTATCTGCGGGGAAAGCAGTGAATTTATTTTCAATATACGGGGAAAGTGTTATGATAAACGATAGTATTCAATCGTTCGTTAGGGGGGGACTGCGTTGGCCAGAGAAGAAGAAAAGAAAAAGACAATCGTCACCATCGGCAGTCACACCTATACGGTGACCGGGCGGGAGTCTCCCGGCCACGTGCAGCAGTCTGCAGCCTACGTAGACGAAAAAATGAAAGAGCTGCGCGCAAAGAACCCATTTTTAACGTCCACTCAGCTTGCTGTTCTGGCTGCGTTGAATATCAGCAGCGAATACCATCTGCTGCAGGATCAAATAAACGATACGAAGGAAGAAGAGGAATAGGATATGCTGAGTTTTATTCTCGTGCTTTGGCTTCTCTCCAATATCATGGTTGGTTTCCGCCGGGGATTCATGCTGCAGGCGGTACATATTGCAGGACTGTTGATTTCTTTTGCAGTTGCATGGCTGTACTACGACGAGCTTGCCTCGATCATCGAATTATGGGTCCCTTACCCGTTCTTTGACGACGATTCGACCATTCAGCTGATGACAGAGAGTTTCCAGACATCGACTGTGTTTTATAATGGCGTCGCTTTTGTGCTTATTTTTATCACGGTGAAAATCCTGACACAGATCATCGGGTCCATGTTTGATTTTATTGCCAACCTGCCTATTCTTCATACCATCAACGGGCTGTTGGGAGCGGTACTCGGTTTTGTCGAAGGCCTGATTATTCTGGCTGTGCTGCTCCACCTTGCCGCCCTGATTCAAGTCGACGTTGTCCAGGAAATCCTGCAGGGATCATCGGTGGCACAGTGGATTTATTACTATACGCCGATGGTATCAGCAGAACTGCGTGATCTGTGGGTGGAAGGCATACGCGAATAGTACGGAATAGAGTCTGTTTTTCTCCTTGTGCAGCCGCACAGAAAAGCAGGCTCTTTTTCACGAAGAAGGAAAGCCCCCAGGCCTGCCGCCTGCTGGAGTCCGGAACAAAAAAAGGAGCAGATGAACTTGAATAAAAAAGAAGTGCTGCAGACATTAGAGAAAATCGCGGTGTATCTCGAAATACAGGGAGCAAATGCCTTTCGGGTCTCCGCTTACCGTAAAGCAGCCCAGACGCTCGAAAAAGATGAGCGCAGTCTGGAAGAACTCGGTGATCCGGCGCAGTTGAATGGAATCGGCAAAGGAACAGCCGCGATTATCCTGGATCTGCATAACACCGGAACCACCGAACTTTTTGACGAATTAAAAGAAGAAGTCCCGTCCGGCTTGATCCCTTTACTGAAACTGCAGGGGCTCGGCGGAAAGAAAATCGGGAGGCTGTATCAAGAGCTCGGGATCACCTCCGCGGACGAGTTAAAAAAAGCCTGCGAAGACAAGCGTGTGCAGGCAATGTCCGGATTCGGAAAGAAAACGGAAGAGAAAATCCTGCAGGCACTGGAGGAAATGGGGCAGCGTCCTGAACGGCTGACGCTCGCGCAGGTCCAGCCGGCGGTTGAGATGATCGGTGCATTTTTAAATACGGCACCGGGCGTCCTCCGCTGGGAAACGGCCGGCAGTTACAGAAGAGGGAGGGAGACCGTCAAAGACCTCGACTTTATTGTTGCTGCTTCCGATGCAGCAGCTGTCGCGGAGGCAGTACTGCAGGCACCCTTCACCGATCAGGTGCAGGGAAGCGGAGAGACGAAAATTTCGCTCGACGCTGCCGTAGAAGATCTGCTTGTTCCGGTGGATTTCCGGATCGTGGAAGACCGTTCGTTTGCCGCAGCGCTGCACCATTTCACCGGGTCGAAAGATCACAATGTCCTCATGCGGCAGAGAGCCAAAGCCGCAGGACAAAAAATCAGTGAGTATGGAGTAGAGGATGCCGACGACGGAAGCATGGTCTATTTTCAGACCGAGGAAGCATTTTTTCGTCATTTCGATCTGCCATGGATCCCTCCAGAAGTACGGGAAGGCGGAAACGAGCTGGAGCAGGACTGGCGCTCCCTCGTGAAACTGGATGATATCCAGGGAGATATGCACATGCACACCACCTGGAGCGACGGGGCTCAGTCGATCGAAGAGATGGCGGACCAGTGCCTTCGCAAAGGATACTCGTTTATGGCAATCACCGATCACTCCCAGTACTTGAAAGTAGCAAATGGGTTAACACCCGAACGACTCCAGCGGCAGCATGAGGAAGTCCGCAGAGTACGGGAGGAGAAAGACATTCATCTCTTCACCGGGGTGGAGATGGATATTCTTCCGGACGGGACGATGGATTACGATAAAGGGCTGCTGGCAGAAGTCGATTACGTCATCGCCTCGATTCATTCTGCGTTCCAGCAGGAAGAAGAGCAGATCATGCACCGGCTGGTGTCTGCCTGCCGTCATCCTTACGTACGCATGATCGCTCACCCGACCGGCCGGCTGATCGGCCGCCGGGAAGGCTATGCTGTCGATGAAGAGCAGCTGATCCGCACAGCTGCAGAAACGGGAACGGTGCTTGAATTGAACGCCAATCCGAACAGGCTGGATCTTGCTGTGCCGATCCTGATCAAAGCAGAAAAAGAAGGCGTCCTTCTCTCCGTCAACACCGACGCCCACCATTACGATATGCTCGAAGACATGGCTGTAGGCATTAAAGCAGCGAGACGTGCCGGCATATCCAAAGATACGATCATCAACACCTGGGATGCAGATAGAATCAAAGCATGGCTCGAACAGCCGAAAAGCCCCTTAGTGAAAGGAGACTGATTCCATGCTGGAACGCGTCTTGCGCGTACTGGAATATGACAAAATGAAAGACCAGCTGCTTCCGCACGCCGGATCCACGCTCGGAAAACAGCGGGTCAAACAGCTGAAGCCTTCTTTTGACTTTGCGGAAGCATCCGAAGCGCTGACCCGTACATCGGAAGCAGCCAAAGTCGTCCGGTTGAAAGGCAATGTCCCCCTCGGAGGCCTGAAGGACATTCGTGCTTCGATTAAACGGGCGGACATCGGCGGACAGCTGAGCGCATCCGAACTGCTGGAAGTCGCTTCGACGATTTATGCCGGCAGGACGTTCAAACAATTTACGGAACAGTTGGTGGAAGACGAGATTGACCTGCGGGTACTGCCGGAGATGATGTCGGAAGTCGACCCGCCGACAGCGCTGCAGAGAGAAATTCAACAGGCCGTTGATGAAGACGGAAGCCTGCTTGATTCTGCGTCATCCGAGCTCCGGCAGATCCGGCAGCAGATCCGCAGTCATGAATCAACCATCCGCTCCCGGCTGGAGTCGATTACCCGTTCTACATCCGGCAGAAAGATGCTCTCCGATGCGATCGTCACGATCCGTAACGATCGATACGTCGTGCCGGTGAAAGCCGAATACCGGGGCAGCTTCGGCGGGATGGTCCACGATCAGTCGGCCTCCGGTGCGACGCTGTTCATTGAACCGGAGAGTGTCGTCACGGCGAACAATCAGCTCCGGGAAGCAAAAACGAAAGAGAAGTATGAGATTGAGCGGATTCTGCAGGTGCTCTCCGGCCTGGTGGCGGAAGAGACAGAGCTCCTGAGCATCATCACCGAGGTGATGACGGAAGTCGATTTCATGTTTGCGAAAGCCTTCTACGGCCGGGAGCTGCGCGCGTCCGAACCGTCGCTGAATGAACATGAGTATGTACAGCTGAAACAGGCCCGCCACCCGCTCATTGGAGAAGACGAAATCGTCCCTATTGATGTAGAGCTTGGTGGAGCGTTCTCCTCGCTCATCATCACTGGGCCGAATACGGGCGGGAAGACCGTTACGTTAAAAACCGTAGGCCTGCTGACACTCATGGCCCAGTCCGGACTGCACCTGCCGTGTCAGGAAGGATCAACCGCAGCGGTATTCCGGCAGATTTTTGCCGATATCGGAGACGAACAGTCGATTGAACAGAGCCTGAGTACGTTTTCTTCCCATATGACCAATATCGTGACGATTATGGAAAAGCTGGACTTTCAGTCGCTTGTCCTGTTCGATGAACTCGGTGCCGGAACGGACCCGACGGAAGGGGCAGCGCTTGCTGTTTCGATCCTCGACCACGCTTTCCAGGCAGGAGCTAAGGTGATCGCGACCACCCACTACAGTGAACTGAAAGGTTATGCATATAACCGGGACGGGGTAGTCAATGCCAGCGTGGAATTCGATGTGGAAACCCTGCGGCCGACCTATCGACTGCTGATCGGCGTTCCCGGGCGCAGTAACGCCTTCGCCATCAGCAGCAGGCTCGGACTGAAATCCTCCATTATTGACGATGCGAAGAAACAGATTTCTACAGAAACGAACCAGGTAGAGAACATGATTTCCTCTCTCGAAGAAAGCCGGAAACAGGCTGAGAAAGAGCTGGAAGAAGCCGCAGCGTTCCGGGCCGAGGCGGAAGAGCTGCATGCAGAGCTCACCGGTCATCTGGAAGCGTGGCAGGAGGAGAAACAGCGCCTGCTGCAGTCAGCGGAGGAGAAAGCCAAAAAGCAGGTGGAAAAAGCGCGGGCCGAGGCCGAAGATATCATTTCCTACCTGCGTGAAATGCAGAAAAACAATCCATCGATCAAAGAGCACGAGCTGATTGATGCGAAGAAACATCTCGACCAGGCAGAACCTGATTTCGCTCCGAAACAGAAGCAGAAGCCGAAAAAGAAACAGGCGGACTCGGATCAGCTGCTTGCTGGAGACGAAGTCAAAGTCGAAAGTCTGAATCAAAAAGGGCAGATCGTCGAAGCTGTGAACGACAAAGAATTTACGGTTCAGCTCGGCGTGATGAAGATGAAGGTCCCGAAAAAAGATCTCGTCTACATCAGCCGCCCGAAACCTGTAGAAACGAAGCCGATGGCCACCGTCCGAGGCCGGAGCTCCCATGTAAAAACAGAGCTGGACCTGCGCGGGGAGCGATACGAGAACGCGATGGCGGAAGTGGACAAATATCTGGACGCTGCCGTACTCGCAGGCTATCCGCAGGTATCGATTATTCACGGTAAAGGTACCGGGGCACTGAAAAAAGGCGTGGAGGAGCTGCTCCGCAGTCATCCGAGTGTGTCCGAAAGCCGGACCGGTTCTCAAGGAGAAGGCGGCTCGGGTGTCACCGTTGCTAAATTGAAGTAAGGAGAGACAGGATGAAATCTCTTTTTGAATCCGAGGTCATGTATACGCTCGGCACATTCAGTGCGGTGGTCGTGCTCGTGTTTATCTCTCTCTATCTTTTCGAGCTGGCAGCAGGGTATGACACGAGAAAAGAAATTGCCGCCGGGAACAAAGCGGTCGCCCTCGCGACTGCCGGCAAGATTTTCGGGCTGGCCAACATTTTCCAGGCTGCGCTTCAGTCGGGAGCCCCCTTTGCAGCAGTTCTCGGCTGGGGATTCTTCGGCATTGTGCTGCTGCTGTCTGTGTACTTTATGTTTGAATTCATGACACCGGCCTTTCATGTAGACGAAGAGCTCGCATCGGGCAATACCGCAGTCGGGATCATCGCCTTTATCCTACCTGCTGCGATCTCTTTTGTGATCGCAGCGGGGTTATGAGGCAGCAACTTCAGAAAGAGGTGGAACGATGGAGACACTTGCTAAAGTGCTGATGGTGTTCTGTGCACTTTTCGTCATAGGCGGCGTCATATATTGGGTCGTCGCGCTCTAGCAGCCCGGCTCCGGAACAGCGGAAGCCGACAGCCACCGCGGCTTTCCATTCAATAGAAGGCAAAGACGCTTCCGAGGATCCAGCCTGGATCCGGAAGCGTCTTTGTGTGCAGCTGCGGAGAACGAAGGCGCTGATGGATGGGAATCGTATGCAGTTTATGGAACAGAGGAGGGCGCGCGGCAACGGTTCTCCGCTTGCTTGGCCGCTCTTTCGACCAGCGGAGAAACGGGGCAGGCGCCTTCGTCCACTGGGCATCCAATAAAAAGAATGAACATTCATTCAATTTTTTCGCCGGATTTGCAGAATTATGTTTCTTTTTGGAGGCGTTTTCATTACAATATTAGTAAGAGATGGTTTACTGCAAGAATCAGGTGGAAAAGAGGGAGGGTACTGGAATGACGACGATGACGCAACAGCCGTGGCTCTCTTCCTATCCGGAAGAGATCCCGGCGACTATTCAGTACGAAGCAAAAACCCTGCAGTATTACTTGAAGCGGGCCGCAGAACAATTTCCGGAAAAACCGGCATTTCATTTCATGGGGAAAGAAATGAACTACCGGGAAGTTTACTCCGAGGCACTGAAGCTCGCCAACAGCTTAAGGGACCTCGGCGTGGAACAGGGTGACCGGGTGGCTGTTATGCTGGCGAATACGCCGCAGGCCGTCATCAGTTACTACGGCGCTCTATTGTCGGGAGCTGTAGTGGTGCAGACGAACCCACTGTACGTCGAACGTGAGATTGAACATCAGATGATCGATTCGGATGCAAAGGTGATGATCTGTCTTGATCTCGTTTATCCACGGGTAGCTAAAGTGCGCGAGCGGACGTCGCTCAAGCATGTGATTGTCACCGGGATCAAGGACTATCTCCCTTTCCCGAAAAACATGATTTATCCATTTATTCAGAAGAAGAATACGGGAATCAAAGTGGATATCGACTATTCTGATACGCTCCATGCTTTCACGAAAATGGTCGAGCAGGGAAAGGAAGAAGAGATTCCATTAACCATTGATCCACAGAAGGATCTTGCGCTGCTGCAGTATACGGGAGGAACAACCGGCCCTGCCAAAGGGGTTATGCTGACACACTATAACCTCGTTGTAAACACACAGCAGTGTGAGGAGTGGATGTACGAGCTGAAGCCGGGTGAAGAAGTCGTCATGGCGGCTCTGCCTTTCTTCCATGTCTACGGGATGACGACAGTGATGAACTTATCCGTCCGCATGGCGTTTAAGATGATCATTATGCCGAAGTTCGATCCAAAGCAGATTCTCAAAGCCATTGAAAAGCATAAGGCTACGTTGTATCCCGGGGCGCCGACCATGTACATCGGTCTGCTGAACCACCCGGATATCGAGAAGCATGACCTGTCTTCGATCAAGGCCTGCATCAGCGGATCTGCGCCGCTTCCAATCGAAGTTCAGAACCGGTTTGAAGCAGTTTCCGGCGGGCGTCTGGTAGAAGGGTACGGGCTGACAGAAACGTCGCCGGTAGCTGTAGCCAACCTGATCTGGGGAGAGCGGAAGCAGGGATCGATCGGTCTGCCGTGGCCAGATACGGAAGTAAAAGTCCTCAGTGCTGAAACCGGCGAAGAAGCGGCACCGAATGAGGTCGGAGAAATCATGATTAAAGGGCCGCAGGTGATGAAAGGATACTGGAACCAGCCGGAGGCAACGCAGGCCAGTTTCCGCGGAGAATGGTTCCTTTCCGGGGACATGGGCTATATGGACGAAGAAGGCTTCTTCTACATTGTCGACCGGAAAAAAGACATGATTATCGCCGGCGGTTTTAATATTTATCCGCGTGAAATCGAAGAAGTTCTCTATGAACATGAAGCCGTACAGGAAGTATGTGTCATCGGAGTGCCGGATGCTTACCGTGGGGAGACGGTGAAGGCGTTCGTCGTGCTCAAAGATGGCTCATCCACAGGGGAAAAAGAGCTGGATGACCACTGCCGGGAGCACCTGGCTTCGTTTAAAGTACCTCAATACTATGAATTCCGTGAAGAGCTGCCGAAGACGATGGTAGGCAAGATTCTGCGCCGGGTGCTGGTGGAAGAAGAGCGGGAAAAGCAGAACTGATCCTGCTGGAAAACGAAACTCAATGCAGTCGGGCTGGAACAGCAGCCCGGCTGCCTTCGAGGGAGATAGAAGCACTCGATAAAACAAAGAGAAAAAGAGATTGGTTCGCTGTGGACAGCAGGCTTTTCAGGAGGAATGTATATGACAACCGCAGTTAAGCAGCGGCCGTGGATCGATCAGTATCCACCGGAAATACCGAAAACACTCGACTATGATAACAAAACGCTTCATACGTACCTTGCTGAAGGTGCAGCGGAAGAACCTGATAAAGTACTGCTGACATTTATGGGAAAGAAAATGACGTTCAAGGAAGTGTACGAGGCGGCCGCCGCCTTCGCAGCCGGCCTGCAGGAGCTCGGTGTAAAAAAAGGCGACCGGGTAGCGATCATACTGGCCAACACGCCGCAGTCGGTCATCAGCTATTATGGATCCATGATGGCAGGTGCCGTTGTTGTGCAGACGAACCCGCTGTATGTGGAGCGGGAACTGGAACATCAGATGGTGGACGCCGGAGCAGAAGTGATGATCTGCCTGGATCTCGTTTATCCGCGCGTACAGGCGGTTCGGCAGAAGACGAACCTGCGTCATGTGATCGTGACAAAAATCAAAGATTACCTCCCGTTCCCGAAGAATATGGTGTATCCTTTTATTCAGCTGAAAAATACAGGGAAACATGTGAAAATCGAGTATGATGCCAGTACGCATGCTTTTCTCGATTTCATCAAAACGACCCGGCAGCTGGAGGAAGCGGACGTCGATCCGGAAAAGGACCTCGCCCTGCTGCAGTACACCGGGGGAACGACCGGTGCTGCCAAAGGGGTTATGCTGACACACAAAAATCTGGTCGCAAACACGACGCAGTGTATCCGCTGGATGTACAACATGGATCATGGCCAGGAAGTTTTATTATGTGCGCTTCCATTTTTCCATGTGTATGGAATGACTGTCGGCATGAATTTCTCGGTCATGGACCGTTCCAAAATGGTGATCCTGCCGAAGTTCGATACGAAGCAGGTATTGAAAGCAATCCAGCAGGAAAAGGTGTCTATTTTCCCTGGTGCACCGACGATGTATATCGGTCTGCTTCATGACCCGGATATTCACAAATACGACCTGTCTTCCATCGATGTGTGTATCAGCGGCTCTGCGCCTCTGCCTCTGGAAGTACAGCAGCAGTTTGAAAAAGTGACCGGAGGAAAGCTGTCGGAAGGGTTCGGACTGACGGAAGCTTCGCCTGTCACCCATTTCAATTTGATGTGGGGCAGACGGCCATCCGGGAGCATCGGTCTTCCCTGGCCTGACACCGACGTGATGATCCTGTCCGCTGAAACGGACGAGGAAGCAGTTCCCGGAGAAGTCGGCGAGCTCTTGATCCGCGGGCCGCAGGTCATGCAGGGGTACTGGAACCGCCCCGAGGACACAGCGCAGACCATTCAGAATGGCTGGCTGTATACAGGGGATATGGGGTACATGGATGAAGAAGGATTCTTCTATATCGTCGACCGGAAAAAAGACATGATCATAGCAGGCGGGTTCAATATCTATCCTCGTGAAATCGAGGAGGTCCTGTTTGAACACGAAGGAATTAAAGAAGCTGTCGCGGTCGGCATTCCAGACCCTTACCGTGGAGAGACGGTCAAAGCTTTTGTTGTCCCGCATGAGGAAGGCGGGTTGACCGAAAAAGAACTCGATGCCTTCTGCCGGACGAGACTGGCAGCCTACAAAGTGCCGAAACACTGGGAATTCCGAGGGGAGCTACCGAAAACCATGGTAGGCAAAGTCCTGCGGAGAGCGCTTCAGGAAGAAGAGAAAGCCTCGAACTAAGCGGAGAAAAAATGAGCGGAATTGCCTTTCCGGCGTTGACAAGGGAAGGCAGTTCCGCTATGATGATAATATGAATGAATGGTCATTCATTTTTAGTGCTCCAACCGTAGTGACGCAGCATAGAAACAAGACGGCGGCACTGAGAGCAGGAAGGAACGGACGAGCACCCTGTACTTTCCCCGGAAAGCCTGCGGCAATGCCGCACGCCGTTCCGGCAGCGAGGCGCTCTGCGTTCATTGTCGAGAGAGAAGGTGACTTATGGCGAAAAAGCGCGGCCAGAAATTTGAGAAGATCATTGATGCTGCAGTCAAGGTGATTGCCGAGAACGGCTACCACCATTCGCAGGTATCAAAAATAGCGAAAGAAGCCGGCGTGGCCGACGGTACGATTTACTTATATTTTGACAACAAAGAAGATATATTGATCTCGATGTTTGAAGAAAAAATGGGAGCGTTTGTCGATTATATCCAAAGCCGGATGCAGGAGGCGGATTCGGTCGAGGATAAGCTGCTCATGATGATTAAAATGCATTTAACGCAGCTGGAAAAAGACCATGATCTTGCACTGGTCACACAGCTGGAGCTTCGTCAGTCCAATATCTCGATCCGCTTCAAGGTGAATGAGGTGCTGAAAGGATACCTTGGATTGATTGACTCTATTATTGAGGAAGGCAAACGTGCCGGTGCTTTTGATCAGCGTATTGACACGAGGATGATGCGTCAGGTGATCTTCGGCGCCATCGACGAAGTGGTGACGAACTGGGTGATGAAAGATCATCGGTACGAGCTGATGCCGCTCGCTGAACCGCTCCACGCTTTTCTCATTAAAGGTTTGTATGCACCGAATTATCAACAGGAGGGGATGACATGAGTGTAAGGCACGAGACGAAAAACAGAATCGGCTGGATCACCCTCGATACCCCTCCGGCCAATGCACTTTCCCACAGCATGATACAGGACATCGGCCGGATTGTTGAAGCGATGAACGAGGACGATGACGTACGGGTGATGGTCATTCACGGGGAAGGGAGATTCTTTGCTGCCGGCGCAGACATTAAAGAATTTACGGAAGTGAAAAACGGCAGTGAATTCTCTGATCTGGCTAGAGATGGACAGCGGGTGTTCCGGCAGATCGAAACGTCAGGCAAGCCGGTCATAGCAGCGATGCACGGTGCAGCACTCGGCGGAGGGCTGGAACTGGCGATGGCATGCCATCTCCGCTTAGCCGATGAGAAGACCAAACTCGGCCTGCCGGAACTATCCCTCGGGCTCATACCGGGGTTTGCCGGGACGCAGCGGCTGCCGAAACTGGCTGGCAGAGCGAAGGCCATGGAGATGCTTTTCACGGCCGAGCCGATTACTGCGGCAGAAGCGGAGAGCATTGGTCTGATTAATCGGGCCGTGCCCGAAGGAACGTGTCTGGCAGAAGCAGAAAAGCTGGCAGAAGCGATCCGCTATAAAGGAGCGTCCGTCGTCCAGTCCATTATGATGCTGATGCAGCACGCAGAAACGGACCCGATCGAACGTGGGCAGGATAAAGAAGCTGTACAGTTTGGAGATGCATTTGAGCATCCTGATGCACAGGAAGGGATTCAGGCTTTCCTGGAAAAGCGCAGTCCATCTTTCCGGGAATAACACGCAATTTTGCAAACGCTTTAATACTATCATTCACAGGAGGGTTTCCTAATGAACATTTATGTCATCATGAAACGTACGTTTGACACGGAGGAAAAAATTCAGATCGACAATGGAGAAGTCGTAGAGGACGGCGCGGAATTCATCATCAATCCGTATGATGAGTATGCAGTGGAAGAGGCAATCGTTCTACGTGACGAGCACGGAGGAGAAGTGACGGTTGTCACTGCAGGCGACGAGGAAGCAGAGAAAGAGCTTCGCACGGCACTCGCCATGGGAGCTGACAAAGCTGTCCTTCTTGAAAACGAGGAGATTGAAGACGGCGATACATTTACGACTCAGGCTCTGCTGGCTGCCTATTTCAAGGACAAAGAAGTGGACGTGATTCTCGGCGGAAACGTGGCAGTAGACGGCGGTTCCGGCCAGGTCGGACCGCGCCTTGCAGATCAGCTCGGAATCAACCACGTGACCTCGATCACTTCGATTAAAATTGAAAATGGCACCGCTTCGATTGAAAAAGATGTTGAAGGGGATCAAATGATGCTGGAAGTACAGCTGCCGGTGCTGGTTACTGCCCAGCAGGGACTGAATGAACCGCGCTATCCTTCCCTTCCCGGTATTATGAAAGCGAAGAAAAAACCGCTGGAAACGCTGGACCTGGATGACCTGGATCTGGATGAAGACGATGCAGAACCGAAGACGAAAACGGTTGACCGCTTTCTACCACCTGAAAAACAGGCAGGCAAAATCATCGAAGGCGGTACAGATGATCAAGTACAGGAACTCGTTCATCTCCTGAAAACCGAAGCGAAAGTAGTCTGACTATAATTCAATCAGAAGGGTGATTCCTATGAGCAGATATCTTGTGGTAGCAGAAATGAAAGATGGTGCGTTCCGTAACGTTTCCTATGAAGCAGTGGCAGCCGCCAAAAAAGTGGACAGCGGAGCAGAGGTAACAGCACTGGCTGTCGGAGATTCCACCGAAGGAGCCGACGCGCTGCTTCATCACGGGGCGGATAAAGTGCTCACGGTGACAAACGACAAACTGCGGGACTACACGCCGGAAGCATGGACCCAAGTGCTGATGGCTGCCATCGAGCAGGAAGATCCGGACGGTATCGTCATGGGTCACACGGCCATCGGACGTGACATTACACCGAAGATTGCCAGCCGTCTCGGGTCCGGTCTCGTATCCGATGTTGTCGATATCGAAGAAGACGCTGTTTTCATCCGGCCGATCTATTCCGGTAAAGCGTTTGAAAAAGTGAAGGTGAACGAAGGGAAGACGTTCTTTACGATTCGTCCGAACAACATCCCGACCCTGGAGAAGGATACAGGTCGCTCTGGTTCGGTGGAAGAACTTCAGGTGGACATCAAGGACCTGCAGACCGTCATTAAAGATGTTGTGAAAAACACGACGTCCGGTGTGGATCTGTCGGAAGCCTCGATCATTGTGGCCGGCGGTCGAGGACTTAAAGGAGAAGAAAACTTCAAAATTCTCGATGAACTTGCTGGAGTGCTGAATGGTGCCGTCGGTGCTTCGCGCGGTGCCTGCGATGCAGAGTATTGTGATTATGCACTGCAGATTGGACAGACGGGCAAGGTCGTGACTCCTGACCTTTATATTGCGGTCGGTATTTCCGGTGCAATCCAGCACGTCGCAGGAATGTCCAATTCCAAAGTTATTGTGGCCATCAACAAAGATCCAGAGGCCGAAATCTTTCAGATTGCAGATTACGGCATCGTCGGCGACCTCTTTGATATCGTTCCGAAGCTGACGGAAGAATTCAAAAAAGCCGTCGTCTCCTGATCGTTTAACGACAGGATGGCATGTGTTTGAAGCGGATGGTCGGCACCCTGCAACGGGACCGGACATGAAGCGCCCTCTGAAACAGGGGGAGATGAACAGCTTTAAACGAAGAGGAGCGCTTTCGACTATCGTCACGGATGGTCGAGAGCGCTTTCTGCTGGGTGAACGGCACCGCCGGCATCCGCCCATCCATGCCGGATGAAAGAAGGGCGGCTTTCCCTCCGGCTGACCGCGGCTGCTGTCGTTTTGAGCAGGGCATTTGCACGACTGGTAAGCATCGGATAAAATAACGGTAGTACCCAGTGAGCAGGGTATTTTCAACTGGCATCAGGATTCGTTATACTGAATAAAGCAGTTGATTACTGATTAAAGGAGGAATATCATTATGGCAATTACACACGTTACCGATCAGAATTTCGGCTCCGAAACAAACGAAGGCGTTGTACTGGCAGACTTCTGGGCACCTTGGTGCGGACCTTGTAAGATGATCGCACCCGTTCTTGAAGAACTGGACGGCGACATGGGCGAGCAGGTGAAAATCGTCAAGCTGGATGTGGATGAAAACCAGCAGACGGCAAGTCAGTACGGGGTGATGAGCATCCCGACACTGCTGGTCATGAAAGACGGAGAAGTGGTAGACCAGATCGTCGGATTCAAGCCGAAGGAAGAGCTGGAAAACACGCTGAACAAGCACCTATAATAAAACAGAGAAGAGCAGCTGATACAGCAGGCCTCTTCCTGGACGAACCATTTCACGCCAGAAGAACGCTGCTTCTGGCGTGATTTTTCAAGTGATTCGAAGGAGAACCTTTGAAGGCAGGCGGACGGTCGTGTTGTCTCTGGATCAGGAAGGATACGTTTC
The DNA here is from genome assembly GCF_000429725.1 of Alkalicoccus chagannorensis DSM 18086. GTDB lineage: Bacteria > Bacillota > Bacilli > Bacillales > Salisediminibacteriaceae > Alkalicoccus > Alkalicoccus chagannorensis. The sequence goes on from NZ_AUCK01000008.1 coordinate 24,657, forward strand.
ATGGAGGGAAGGAGCTGCTTCTTCCGCATCCAGTAAAGAACGACGCTCGTTTTCTTTTCTGGATGCCCTGCGGCGGCTCTTCCCCCTTCTCGTCCAGGTTCACCCCGCTGCCGCCAGTCCGAATTACACGTTGTCATCGGGCCGTCTCAAACCTTTTGAGGCGGCCTCTTTCCATCTACAAAGCAAGGAGGAAGTATATGGTGGAACAGCTGCAGCAGAAGCTGGAATTGATCCCGGCTCAGCCAGGCTGCTATCTAATGAAAGATAAGCAGGGAACCATTATTTATGTCGGCAAAGCGAAAGTACTGCGGAACCGGGTGCGTTCCTACTTCACCGGTTCCCACGACAAGAAAACACAGCGGCTCGTTATGGAGATCCAGGATCTGGAATACATTGTCACGTCCTCCGATCTGGAGGCGCTCGTGCTGGAACAGAATCTGATTAAGAAATACGAGCCGCGCTATAATATCCTGTTGAAGGATGATAAGTCCTATCCGTTTTTGAAAATCACGAAAGAAGAGCACCCTCGTTTGATCACGACGCGGAAGGTGAAAAAAGACGGAGCGAAGTATTTTGGTCCTTATCCAAACGCCCAGGCAGCCAACGAGACGAAAAAACTGCTCGACCGGCTTTATCCTCTCCGGAAGTGCCGAACGATGCCGGACCGGGTATGCCTGTATTATCACATTGGTCAGTGTCTGGCGCCGTGCGAATTCGAAGTCACGCAGGAACAGAATCAGCAGATGATCAAAGAGATCACCTCGTTTCTCAGCGGAGGTCATGACGAGATCAAAGCATCGCTCACGTCCAGGATGTACGAAGCATCGGAGGCGATGGATTTTGAGAAGGCAAAAGAACTCCGGGATCAGGTCCAGCACATCGAATCGGTCATGGAAAAGCAGAAAATTACGATGACGGAACAGAAAGACCGGGATGTTTTCGGCTATTACGTAGACCGTGGCTGGATGTGTATTCAAGTGTTTTTCGTCAGGCAGGGAAAACTGATTGAACGCGACGCCTCCACTTTCCCGACCTACCAGGATCCCATTGATGATTTCTACACGTTTCTCGGTCAATTTTATATGGATGAAAAACACCCGAAGCCGAAAGAAATCTTCATTCCCGGCGAGACAGACAGGGAAATGGTCGAAGAATTTTTGAAGGTGAACGCCGTCCAGCCGAAGCGGGGGCAGAAAAAAGAACTGGTCGATCTGGCTGTGAAAAATGCAAGAATGGCACTGGAAGAAAAGTTTCAGCTGATCGAGCGCGATGAGAAACGGACGATTGATGCCGTGGAGCGGCTCGGCCATGCGATGCAGATAGATACACCGCACCGCATTGAGGCTTTTGACAATTCCAACATCCAAGGGGTGGACCCGGTTTCTGCGATGGTTTCCTTTTTGGATGGAAAACCCGATAAGAAAAACTATCGTAAGTATAAGGTCAAAACAGTGCAGGGACCGGATGATTATGAATCGATGCGGGAAGTCGTGCGCCGCCGGTATGCCCGCTTGTTAAAAGAAGAGCGTGCGCTGCCGGATCTGATCGTCATCGACGGAGGCATCGGGCAGATCACAGCGGCTCAGGAAGTCATGGAGCACGAGCTCGGACTGGCAGTTCCCGTCTGCGGCCTCGCCAAAGATGACCGGCACAAAACGTCCCAGCTGATGATGGGGGATCCGCCCCGCCCGGTGGAACTCGTGAAAACAAGCGAGGAATTTTATCTGCTGCAGCGAATTCAGGATGAAGTGCACCGCTTTGCTATCAGTTTTCACCGGAACGTCCGGAAACAGACGATGTTCACTTCCGTACTTGATGAGGTGGATGGCATCGGAGAAAAACGAAAACGGAAGCTTTTGAAGGAATTCGGTTCGTTGAAACGGTTAAAAGAAGCGTCTAAGGAAGAAATCGAGAGAGCGGGCATACCTCCGGCAGTTGCTGAGTCCTTATTGGAAGCCATACAGGAAGAATCCGGGAAATAGGCGTTCACGCGGTTTGTCAAAGAGAAAGCGCTTTGTTACGATTTAAAAGGTGCCGCTCCCGGGGGAGGAACCGGGAGCTCAGCAACCCGTCCCGTTTGTGTAAACGGTGCGGCAGACAACCAAAGGAGGCTTTCAATAGTGGCTACGATCGTGCAGAAGTTCGGTGGTACTTCCGTCGGAGATACCGATAAAATCAAAAGAGTCGCCCAGCGGATCAAAGCTGGCATGGATGAAGGACACAACGTTGTCACCGTCGTGTCTGCGATGGGAAAATCAACGGACAAACTGGTAGAGCTCGCTGATGAAATCACAGATCATCCCGATCCACGGGAGATGGATATGCTGCTGACAACCGGGGAGCAAGTAACGATATCGCTTGTCGTCATGGCGCTGAAAGAACTCGGCGTTGAAGCCGTATCCCTTACCGGCTGGCAGGCCGGCATTGTCACAGAAGAAGTGCATCAGGATGCGCGTATTACCGATATACAGACAGAGACGCTGCAACAGCACCTGGACGAAGGCAAAGCTGTGCTCGTTGCAGGTTTTCAGGGTGTCAGTGAAGAAGGGAATATTACGACACTAGGGCGCGGCGGTTCAGATACAACCGCAGTAGCCCTTGCAGCCGCGCTGGACGCAGAAAGCTGCTCGATTTTCACGGATGTGACCGGTGTGTATACATCCGATCCGCGTTTTGTCAAAAAGGCACGTCAGCTCGGCAGCATCTCCTACGATGAAATGCTCGAGCTGGCCCACCTCGGAGCAGGAGTGCTGCATCCGCGCGCCGTTGAATTTGCGAAAAACTTTAACGTGAAGCTGATTGTCCGCTCGAGCATGGAAAATGTCGACGGAACAATCGTGGAGGAGGAAGCATCCATGGAACAGAATCTGACCGTCCGCGGTCTTGCTTTTGAGAAGAATATCACGAAAGTAACAGTAGAACGCCTCCCGAACCATTACGAGACGATGTCCAACTTGTTTAAACTGCTGGCAGACGAAGGCATCAATGTGGATATCATCATCCAGCAGATGACTGCCGATCACGGCGTGAACGTCTCGTTCTCGATTGACTCGTCCCATCTCGGTAAAACGCTTGATCTGATTCATGATGCGAAAGAAACCCTTATTTATTCGGAGGTAAGGCATGAGAGCTCCCTCTCCAAAGTGTCGATTGTCGGTTCCGGCATGATTTCGAATCCGGGTGTAGCAGCGGACATGTTCAAGGTGATGGCAGACGAGGAAGTCGCGATAAAGATGGTCAGCACTTCTGAAATTGCCGTATCTGCCGTTGTACCGGAACAGGATATGATTCGGGCATCTGAAGCACTTCACACACACTTTGGACTCGATGCGAAAGAGCAGGAGAAAATTGAGCTCGCCAAAAATGCCTGAACACCATCATCGAGCCGAAACGGAATAAACAACACAAAAGAAGCTGGGACAACATCGTTCTCCAGCACGTAAAAAACGCTTTCGATGATCCGATTTGGATCGTCGAAAGCGTTTTGTTTGTAAATCACAATCATGAATCTGCCTCCCTGCAGGGAACGTTTTCTCGATCACTGCAGGGAAAAGGCAGCCTCTGCTTCACATGAATATCCTTTTTTCCTTGATCGAAATGTGAACGTTCTGATCAAGGAAGACGCTGCCGCTGCGGGTTATTCCTTGCCGCCGCGGTCCTTGTTCTGTCTTGGAGCCGGTGGAGCAAAAGGCAGCCAGTTTGCCCGCTGGAACCATTTGGCCATAAGTGGAACGAACAGCGGCAGCATGACAAAGGCGTACAGCAGCAGACCGGTAAGGACAAGCGTGCCGATCTGTACCAGGGACAGAACGCCGGAAGGCATCATCGCACCAAACGTCCCTGCGAGAATGACAGCGGCAGACAGGATCACGGTTCCAATCTTTGTCATAGCAGCCTGCATGGCTTCCCGGACCGGCAGGGAGCCGGCATTCTCATTGAACCGGGCCATCAGAAAAATGGAGTAATCGACCCCGAGCGCCATGAGCATGACAAATCCAAAGAAAGGAACAGCCCAGCTGATACCCGGATAGCCGAAGCCGACGACGAAGATGGCCTCCGTCACTGCCATCGCAATGATGTACGTGCCGCTCAGCGATGCCAGAATATAAGCCGGCATGATCAAAGAACGGAGCATGAGCGTCAATACTAGAAAGATCCCTCCGAGCATGATGACGGCTGTCCGCACAAAATCAGCGTCGGATATATCGGACAGGTCGGCATTGACAGCCGGCAGTCCGCCAATGGAGTAGGTCATCTCGTCATCGGAGGAGCCGAGCGCGGTTCCTGTCTGGGACTGGACCGCTCCCATGACCTCCATCGCTTCGTTGGAGTACGGGTCGACATCCAGAATGATATCAAACAATGCTGCCTCTTCATCTGGGGCGGCGTACACATCGAAGACGTCATCGAGTTCCTCCAGAGCCTCTTCCGGTACAAAAAAGCCTTCCGAAGCGTAGCCTTCTGCTGAAGCGATCTCCCGCTGGAGATCATATAATTCTTCGAGGCCTTCTTCGATCTCTGCGGTGCCTTCGAGCACGTCATCCAATTCATCAGCCGTTTCTTCATACCCGGATGCCGCCCCGGCGAGGGCTTCACTTAATTCGGCGGTCCCGTCGGCCAGGTCTTCCTGCGAAGCGGCCAGATCTTCGAGTCCCGCGGCCGTCTCCTCCTGTCCGTCCGCCAGCTCCTCGAGGCCGTCAGCGGCAGCCCTCAGGCCGGAGGCACTTTCGTTCAGTCCGCCAGCGGATGCAAGAAGCTGCTGCTGTTGTTCCGGAGGGAGCTGGGAAGCAGTCTGTTCCAGTCCTGCAGCTGTCTCCTCAAGCCCTCCGGCAATGGACCTCTGCTCCGAAGCCGTTTGTGCGGAAGCGCCGGCGGCTTCCTGGACAGCAGCTGCCGCTTGCTCTGTCCCGGCAGCCGTCTCGCTCTGTCCTCCGCTGAGCTCCCCGGTGTCGGCCTGGAGATCTGCTGCGGCTTCGTACAACCCGTCCTGCAGCTCTTCTAATCCTTCATATAAAGAGGCGGTGCCATCGATTAACTCATCCAGACCGTCCGCTGATTCGTCCATCAAGCGGCTCATGCGGAAGTCGTCGATGGTGCTGCCATCCGGCCTTGTCAGACTGCGCACCTCGCCGACGCCGTCCAGCTGGGAGAGCTGCCCGGAAAGCTGTTCGACGAGGGAGAGCTTTTCGCTGTTCCGGAACGAGTCCGGACTGCTGACGACAACCTGGCCGGGAAACGCATCCCCAGGTCCGAATTTCTCGGCAACGAGGTCTACCGCCTGGACAGAAGGAGTATCTCGGTCGATTTCATCGAGGGATTCAAACGACAAGCGCTGTTCATAAAAGAGAAAAGAAGGGACAACCAGTGCAATGAGAATCAGGCTTGTCCAGCCTGGACGCAGCAGCGCGAACGTGCCGAGGCCTTTCCATATGCGGCTGTCCGTGTCCTCGAGTGTTCGTTTCGACGGCCAGAAGATCCGGCTGCCAAACAGCAGCAGTGCCGGCGGAACCCAGACGGTGATCGCGAGAACGAGAACAGCGATACCGACAGCGACACCGGAGGCGGACTGGTAAAGGTCAAAATCCGCCAAGCCGATAGCTGCAAATCCGATAAAGCCTGTGACAGCAGAGGAGAGTACAGTCGGTCCTACCGCCTTCATCGTTCTCGTCACAGCCTCTTCTCTCGTGCTGGAAACGGCCAGTTCTTCCTTAAATCGGTTCAGAACGAGAATGCAGTAGTCCGTCCCGATCCCGAAAAGGATAGCGACAATGAATATCTGGGTGAAGTTTGACACCGGAAATCCGGCCTGATCAATGAGAAAGGAAACGATCGGGACCGTGACAAGGTAGGCAGCTCCTACCGTGATCAGTGGAACAAACGGCGCTGTTACCGAACGGAACACGAGCAGCAGCACAGCAATGACGAAGATGACTGTAATGACTTCCGTTGTTGCAAGGCCTTCTTCCGAACTGATGATGACATCGTCTTCAATGATCGGCGAGCCGCTGACAAACACGGAGGTCTGATCCACCTCCGCGGCCAGTTCGAGTTCTTCTCTGATTAACGGAACGTCATTCAGCGACATGTCCATGGTGATGATGGCCATCGCCGTCGTTTCATCCTCGCTGATGAGCGCGCTGCCGCCCTCCTCCATGAACGGATGGGCGGTATCCTCGACGCCAAAGCCGCTGATCTCCTCTGGGAACTGCTGCAGGTGGTTCTCCAGCTCGGAAAGCTGCGGGGACGACAATCCGTCTTCGTCGTAATACACATACAGAATATCTTCCCCGCCCGATGCACCATGGGAGGCGAGCAGTTCATCTGTCACCGCCGTGGGATACCCTTCCGGAATGTCGAACTGTCCTTCTTCCCGGACCAGCTGATCCATATCCGGACTGGTCAAAAACAACACTGTACCAACGATGATCCAGAGAAATGGGAAAATCCAGATCCACTTTTTCATTCCTCATCCCCCTCGGACAGCCGCCGGCTCAGTTTCTCATAGACCCGTAGAAACGTGTGCCATTCTTCTTCTGTTAAATCCTGAATAATTGGTTCGATAAACGAGGCGGTAGCCTGTTCACACTGATGAAAGACATCTTTCCCTTTCTCTGTCAGCACCACAGCACGGGAGCGGCGGTCCTTTTCGTCCAGGCTCCGTCGGATCAGCCCTTCCTTTTCCAGGCGGTTCAATTTTGTCGACACCGCGCTTTTATGTACATCCACTTCTTCAGCGATGTCTTTCGCTGCGGCCTTTTCCTTGTTATAAAGCACCCGGAGAATGCCGAATTGTTCCAGGGATACCGGGAGCGCTTCATCGACGAGCTTTCTTTCCAGCTTTTTGACCGCGGCCAGGTATACGGTTGCATACTGATCGATAAATTGCTTCAGCTTCTGATCGTCCATCTTGAGATGCCTCCTGAATCGTCGTAGTCATTATAGTTTACCCCGTAAACTATTTCGGCGCAATCAGCAGGCACCAGCAGCTGTCGTTATGTCACCGCGTCTTTTCGATCCCATTTCACCTTGACTTCAATTTTGACCGGCTTCTTTTTCTTCACTTCATAGACGGCCTCTGTAAGGCATTCCGTTTCCATCTCGATCATCTGAGCAAGAAAACCGGCTTCCAGGGAATACGGGCGGTCGGCTGCATCACTATCGGTCTCGATCGTAAAGACTTTTTCGTTCTTGGCTGTTTTTTTCTCCTCCAGCCATCCCCAGTTCGACTCCGCAAAAAACGTAACGAGCTCCTCAGAACCGAGGGCTCCTTGTTCTCTTGCAAGCGCGCGGCCGCCCCAGTATAAAATAATTTCTTCATCTTCTCCGAGGAGCAGCGGCAGCAGTTCGTGGCGGAGCCGGTGATAGCTTTTGGAAGAAATCGTGGATTCAGGTGTGGTTGACATGTGCTTCATCCTTACTTATTGTTTAAATTTACTGTCAGACACAGATGTGCTGCAGTAGGCAGAATAATCATAGTCTATCACAGGAAAAAGAATTACTGCAGGGAATGGAAGAAACTGCAGGGGTCTGATATACTGAAGCGCGTACTACTGCAGGAACTGCATGGACAGCTGCAGGTCTTAGATCGTATTACATATCTTGATATAAACGAAAGCCTGGTGATTGCGATGCGCTTGGGAATGACACGGTTTCTCAGCCCGTTCCGGATAATTGTTATCTCCTATCTTGGAGCTATGTTTGTGTTCAGCCTCTTATTGTTCAGCCCTTTCACATCATACGATGGTGTACAGGTTTCTTATACCGAAGCATTGTTCACGGCAGTAAGTGCTGTGAGTGTAACGGGGCTGACCGTTGTCAACGTAGCAGAAACGTATAACTGGATAGGTGTCCTTTTTTTAGCGCTGGCGATACAGCTGGGCGGGATCGGAGTGATGACGCTCGGTACCTTTGTCTGGATGGTGCTCGGGCGGAAAATCCCTCTGTCTCAGCGGATGCTGATCATGGTGGACCAGAACCAGATCTCTTTTTCCGGGCTGGTCAAATTAATGCGCGGGATACTCGGCGTGGCGATCGTGATCGAAGCCGCCGGGGCGCTCATTCTCGGAACATACTACCTGAACTATTTTGACAGCACGTGGGAAGCCTATTATCAAGGTGCGTTCAGTGCGCTTTCTGCCTTCACGAATGCCGGATTCGATATTACGGGGGAATCACTCATTCCCTTTGTGGATGATTACTTCGTCCAGCTCGTCCACATTCTGCTGATTTTTTCCGGAGCGATCGGTTTTCCGGTTCTCATGGAGCTGAAAGCGTATTTTTCACCTGCTAATCCGAATTTCCGCTTCAGCCTTTTCACGAAAATTGCCGTATCCACCTACTTCATTGTTTTTGTGATCGGCACCGGCAGTCTCTGGCTGCTGGAAATAGGCGAACATTACGAAGGCATGAGCTGGCATTCACAGCTGTTTTTTTCCATGTTTAACTCCGCAACCGCAAGAAGCGGTGGACTTTCGACGATGGATATGAATGACTTGACGCTTGCAAGTCTGCTGTTAATCTCCGGGCTCATGATTATCGGAGCGAGTCCTTCCAGTGTGGGCGGAGGCATCCGGACGACGACGCTGGCCGTCATGTTTCTGACCATCCGCTCGTTTGCGATGGGGCGGGAGGACGTGAAAGTCTTTGGAAGAGAGATTCATCCGGAAGATAAACAAAAGGCATTCATCGTCCTGTCGGTGTTCGCCGTCGGCTTGTTCACGGCCGTCATTCTCATATCCGCCTTCGAGGGCAGCGGGGAATTTGCTTTAATGGCTATCTTATTTGAGGCAAGTTCCGCGTTCGGAACGTGCGGACTATCCATGGGCATCACGCCGGATCTTACCTTCCCGAGCCAGGTAGTCCTGATGGTCTTGATGCTGATCGGGCGGGTAGGACTTGTTGCTTTCCTCTTCTCGATTCGTGGGGAAGAAAAGAAAACGCCGTACAAGTATCCAACCGAGCGTATTATCATCGGGTAGTCCTGCCGTTGAGCATTCGTTCACTTTTTCCCATGTCACCCTTCCATCACGCTGCAGTCCGACTGCAGCGTGATCTGTTTTTGTCCGCCGAGTTTTCGTGAACATAACGTTCTTGGCTCTCTGCATGGTTTCAGTAGAGAGGGAAAGATCGCACCGGACTCTATTGTCAGAGATTTCACATGATCCCCTTCTTTTTCTGAGTAAATATGATACAATTTAAATCGTGACGCGATGAATTGTCTTACATAAGCGCTCCTGTGAGCAGTGTTCTCTGAATCCGCTTTCTTGACTATGCCTGACCGTGGGCGTAAAATATTACTTGTCAAAAACCTTCTGACATCACGGCAGGACAGCATGGATCAAGAAAGGGAGGGGATTGAACACAATGACATTTATCGTAACAAACCAACGTGTCTAGGGGGAAAGTCAGATGTCATCTAACCGCGAGTTTTTGTACCGAAGGCTCCACTCCCTGCTCGGTGTCATTCCGATCGGGGCATTTCTCATCGTTCACCTAACCGTGAACTGGTTTGCAGTACGCGGGCGTGAAGAGTATAACGCGGCTGCCGCTTTCATGGAAGCACTGCCGTTCCGTTACGCCATGGAAATTGGCCTCATTTTCCTACCGATCATTTTCCACGCAGTCTATGGCCTGTATATCGCCTTTCAGGCCCGCAACAACACATCCCAGTTCGGCTATTTCCGAAATTGGATGTTCCGCTTCCAGCGGATTTCCGGTGTCATCGTATTAATATTTATCACTTGGCATGTGTGGGAGACGAGACTCGCCGCTGCCTTTGGCGCCGAAGTCAACTTCAGCATGATGGAAGATATTGTCGCCAACCCGGCCGCTTTAATCGCTTATATTATCGGTATTACGGCAACAACCTTCCATTTCGCAAACGGTCTCTGGTCTTTTGCTGTCACATGGGGTATTACTGTAACGCCGCGTTCCCAACAAATTGCCACGTACGTTTCAATCGGGGTTTTCGCTGCACTGACATTCGTCGGTATCCGCTCAATCCTCGCATTTGTCGGCGTGTAGCATACGAAGGAGTGTCGATCGCATGAGTAAAGGAGATATTATTGTTGTCGGAGGCGGCCTGGCCGGCCTGATGGCAACAATCAAAGCAGCAGAAAAAGGGAAGCACGTAAAACTTTTCTCCATTGTACCCGTTAAACGTTCCCACTCTGTCTGTGCCCAGGGCGGCATCAATGGTGCCCTGAACACAATGGGGGAAGGGGACTCTACCTGGGAGCATTTTGACGACTCTGTCTATGGCGGAGACTTTCTTGCCAACCAGCCGCCCGTAAAGGCCATGGCGGATGCCGCACCAGGCATTATCCATCTGCTCGACCGTATGGGCGTGATGTTCAACCGGACGCCGGAAGGACTTCTGTCTCTGCGGCGTTTCGGTGGAACACAGCACCACCGTACTGCCTATGCCGGAGCAACGACCGGCCAGCAGCTGCTTTACGCACTGGATGAGCAGGTTCGGCGTCATGAGACGAACGGTCTCGTAACGAAATACGAAGGCTGGGAGTTTCTGCATGCTGTTCTGGATGAAGACAACGCCTGCCGCGGGATTACCGCGCAAAACCTGAATTCCTCGGAAATTGAATCTTTCCGCTCGGATGCCGTCATCATGGCGACGGGAGGACCTGGTATCGTCTTCGGGAAGTCGACGAACTCCATGATCAATACCGGCTATGCTGCAGCGGCCGTCTATGAGCAGGGTGTTTACTACGCGAACGGGGAATTCATTCAGATTCACCCAACGGCTATCCCGGGAGATGACAAGCTGCGACTGATGAGTGAGTCGGCCCGCGGAGAAGGCGGTCGAGTATGGACGTATGATGAGAACGGCAAGCCGTGGTACTTCCTGGAAGAGAAGTATCCTGCATACGGCAACCTCGTCCCACGGGATATCGCCACACGTGAAATTTTCCACGTCTGTGTCGACCTGAAGCGCGGCATCAACGGGGAGAACATGGTGTATCTGGACCTCTCCCATAAGGATCCAAAAGAACTCGACATCAAACTCGGCGGCATCATGGAGATCTATGAGAAGTTCATGGGCGATGATCCGCGTAAAGTACCAATGAAAATCTTCCCTGCCGTGCACTATTCCATGGGCGGTCTCTGGGTCGACTACGATCAGATGACCAACATTCCTGGACTGTTCGCAGCCGGAGAAGTAGATTACTCCATCCATGGTGCGAACCGCCTCGGAGCAAACTCGCTGCTCTCTTCTATCTATGGCGGCATGGTTGCCGGACCGAACGCGGTGGACTACGTGCTCGGACTGGAAAAGTCTGCGGAAGATATGCCCAGTGATATTTTTGATAAGCAGGTACAGGAGGATCAGGAGTCCTTTGAGAACATTCTCAGCATGAACGGGGAAGAGAATGCCTTCCAGATTCACCAGGAGCTTGGTCAGTGGATGACAGAGAACGTGACGGTTGTCCGGGACAACAAGAAACTTCGGGAGACGGATGATAAGATCAAGGAACTGCTGGAGCGCTATGAGAAGATCAATCTGGCTGACACGGCGAAATGGACAAACCAGAGTGCGATGTTTGTCCGTCAGTTGAAGTCGATGCTCAACCTGGCGCGGGTTCTAACGCTCGGCGCCTACAACCGAAATGAGAGCCGCGGCGCTCATTACAAGCCGGAGTTTCCGGAACGTAACGACGAAGACTTCCTGAAAACAACGAAAGCAAAATACAATCCGGTATCGAAAGATCCCGAATTTGAATACGAAGATGTAGACGTTTCGCTGATTCCTCCACGGAAACGCGACTATACCTCTACCAAGAAAGCTGGTGAAAAGGCATGAGCGACCAGACAATCGAAATGATCATCGTACGTCAGGAAGATCCGGATAGTTCTTCCTACGAGCAGAAGTTTTCGATTCCTTATCGAAGCAACATGAACGTCATTTCCGCACTGATGGAAATCCGCCGTAACCCGGTGGATGCCGAAGGGAACAACACGACGCCGGTCGCTTGGGATGCAAGCTGTCTGGAAGAAGTCTGCGGTGCCTGTTCTATGGTCATCAACGGTAAACCGAGACAGTCCTGTACGGCGCTGATTGATAAGCTGGAACAGCCGATCCGCCTCGAGCCGATGAATACGTTCCCGGTTATGCGTGATCTGACTGTCGATCGCAGCCGCATGTTCGACTCGCTGAAGCGGGTCAAGGCCTGGGTGCCGATCGACGGCACGCACGACCTTGGACCAGGACCGAGAATGCCGGAAGCGAAGCGCCAGTGGGCGTACGAGCTCTCCAAGTGCATGTCCTGCGGTGTCTGCCTGCAGGCCTGCCCGAACGTAAACGACAAGTCCGATTTCATCGGGCCGGCAGCTCTGTCCCAGGTGCGTCTCTTTAACGCCCATCCGACAGGGGCGATGCACAAAGCGGAACGTCTTGAAACGCTGATGGAAGGCGACGGCGGTATTGCAAACTGCGGGAACTCTCAGAACTGTGTTGAGGCGTGCCCGAAGGAAATTCCGCTGACAACCTCAATCGCAGCACTCAACCGTGCGACAACACTGCAGTCGTTCAAGAACTTCTTTGGTTCCGATAACACTGCGTAAGCGAGTGAGCCTGTTCTCCTCCGGGAGGACAGGCTTCTCTATCATCAAGTAATGAATAGTCATTCATTTTAGAGGAGGAGTCGATACAATGGGAATGCCGGCCTACATACAGAACCCTGCCGAGTGGCAGGAAGGATTCACGTTTTTTGATCATGCACGCGTGCGCTTTTCAGAAACGGATGCGTTCGGTCACGTGAATAATACGGTTGCCTTTGTTTATTTTGAGCAGGCGAGAATCAACTACTTTCAATCCCTCGGCCTGATGCAGGACTGGATGGAAGGGGAGTCGATTATCGTGACCGGAGACCTGCAGTGTGACTATCACAGGCAGGTGACGTTTGGAGAAGCACTGACCATCGGAGTCAAGACAGCCTCTGTCGGCCGGACCTCCATCGACGTTCACTATATGGTCACGAATGAAAAGCAGGAGCTCTGCATGACGGGCAGAGGGCGGATTGTCCAGATTCATAAACAGACAGGACAATCGCATCCCTGGTCCGATGCTGTCAGCGCGAAGCTGCAGGCTTAAGCCGCTGTCATCTCCTTGCATCCTCCCGGGACTCACTTTATGATAGGGAAGAACGGGAGGAGCGTATTATGAACGACACATACACGGTGATGAAAGCAGTGAATAACAACGTTGTCATCTGTAAAAAGGAAGATGGGGGCGAAGCAGTCTTTATCGGCAAAGGAATCGGGTTCGGACGCAGGCAGGGACAAGTATTCGATTCAAGCAGCTACGATAAAGTGTATGCGCTCGTCAATGAGCAGGAACGGGAGCAGTATTACCGCTTGACCCAGCAGGAACCGGAAGAGACGATGCTCATGATTCATGAAGCGCTGACGACGATTCATGAAGCGATTGGAAGACAGCTCAATGAACGGGTCCATTTCGCTTTGACCCAGCATCTCGTTCTGGCATTGCAGCGCACGCGGGACGAAACCGAGATTCAGAATCCGTTTCTCACAGAGACGAAATGGCTCTACTATGATACGTATGCCGTTGCAGAAGAAGTGGTGGATTTTATTTATCGCCGGACGGGCCTGCGCCTGCCGGATGCCGAAATCGGGTTTATCACCCTCCATATTCAGAGTGCGGTCCGTCACCCCGACCGCCACGAACCGGATTTGACTACCCGGTGTGTTCACTATGCCGAAGAGAAGCTCGGCGTCACGTTTGACCGGCAGCATCCTGCTTTCCAGCAGCTCGTCCAGTACATCCGGATGCTCGCTGAAACGCCGGTTGCGCATCGAACGGAAGAGGTGGACCGGCAGATCGATTCGTTGTTGAAAGAATCTCATCCTTCATGCTATACTATTTCACGTAACATCATTCGTATGCTCGAAAAGGCAGGCGGTTCCAAAGCGGAAGCTAGAAGTTACAACCAGCTTGTGCTTCACCTTTTATCTGCCGCAGGAACGAACTGAATATACACATTACGTGTAACTGACACGATCAGGCATGAGTAATGCAGCAGGTTGGACCGGAGTCGTCTACCCTCTGTACTGCTCATGCTTTTTTTTGTGTATAACTTGCGCCTGGAAGCGTTCACTTGTATGATGAAAAACATATGAACGTGTTTCTCTGATTGTGAATTCGAATGATGAAAAAAGAAGCAAATCCATTAAAGGAGTGTTTGATCATGGCAGAACAACAGTACAAAATTACCGCAGAGACAGGAATCCACGCACGTCCGGCTACGCAGCTGGTCAACAAAGCGGGGCAGTTTGAATCAGAAGTAACGCTTGAATATAACGGGAAGTCCGTCAACCTGAAGTCCATCATGGGCGTCATGTCCCTCGGTGTCAGCCAGGGAGCGGAAGTAACCATCAAGGCGGAAGGTCCGGACGAACAGGAAGCGATCTCTGCGCTCGACGAAGTCATGAAGCAGGGGCTGTCTGAGTAATGAGCAGAAAGCTCACAGGCATCGGGGCTTCGGCCGGGATTGCTATTGCGAAGGCTTTCCGCTACGAAGAACCCGATTTAACCGTGGAGAAAAAGACCGGCGTCGACGTGAAAAAGGAGCTGCAGTCTCTTGATGCAGCGCTGGAAAAGTCGCGCGCGGAGCTGGAGCAGATCAAAGAGAAGACGATGAACGACCTCGGAGAAGAGCATGCAGAGATCTTTTCCGCGCATCTGCTCGTGCTGAGTGATCCTGAATTCGTCGATGCGGTGAAACAGAAAGTACAGGACGATGAGATCAATGCCTCTTTCGCTCTGAATGAAAAAGCAGATGAATTCATCATGATCTTTGAGAGCATGGATAATGCCTACATGAAAGAACGCGCGGCGGATATCCGGGATGTATCCAAACGTGTCCTCTCCCATCTGCTTGGGAAGCCGATTGTTTCACTGGCAGAGCTGGATGAGGAAGTTATCATCGTCGGGGAGGACCTGACCCCATCAGATACCGCGCAGCTGAATAAGACGTACGTGAAAGGCTTTGTGACGAACATCGGCGGCAGAACTTCCCATTCCGCTATTATGGCACGTTCGCTGGAGATCCCTGCCGTCGTCGGGACGAAAGAAGTAACCAGCAGCACCAAGCAGCACGGGATGGTGATTGTTGATGGCATCGACGGCACCGTTATCATTAACCCGACGGAGGAAGAACTTCAGACCTACCGGCGTAAGCAGGAAGAGTTTGAAGAAAAGAAAGCAGAATGGGCGAAGCTGAAAGACGAGCCCTCTGTCTCTGCCGATGGTCATCATGTGGAGCTTGCTGCGAATATCGGGACTCCTGAGGATCTCGACGGGGTGAAAGAAAACGGAGCCGAAGGTGTTGGTCTGTACCGCACCGAGTTTCTCTACATGGGACGAAACGAGCTTCCTACCGAAGAAGAACAGTTCAAAGCATATAAGGCGGTTGCTGAAGGCATGAACGGCCGTCCGGTCGTGATTCGCACGCTGGATATCGGGGGAGATAAGGAACTTCCTTACCTCGACCTTCCGAATGAGATGAATCCTTTTCTCGGCTTCCGTGCCATCCGCCTCTGTCTGGAGATGGAAGACATGTTCCGGACGCAGCTGCGTGCCCTTCTTCGTGCCGGCGCCTTTGGCAACTTGAAAATCATGTTTCCGATGATCGCGACACTGGAAGAATTCCGACAGGCGAAGGCGCTTCTTGATGACGAGCGGGAGAAGCTGAAACAAGAAGGTACAGCTGCTGCAGAAGAGCTCGAAGTCGGCATCATGGTGGAGATCCCATCCACAGCCGTCATGGCACCGCAGTTTGCGGAAGAAGTCGATTTCTTCAGCATCGGCACCAACGACCTGATTCAGTACACGATGGCAGCGGACCGGATGAACGAACGGGTCTCGTACCTGTATCAGCCGTACAGTCCTGCAATCCTGAATCTCGTGAAGATGGTGATTGATGCAGCACATGCGAAAGGCAAATGGGCCGGCATGTGCGGGGAAATGGCAGGCGATGAAACGGCGATTCCACTGCTGCTCGGCCTGGGACTGGACGAGTTCAGTATGAGTGCGACATCCATCCTGCCGGCGCGTACACAGCTGCTCGGCCTCTCGAAAGAAGAGGCAGCTTCTGCAGCTGAAGAAGCGCTCCAGCTGCGAACGAGCACAGAAGTACAGGAGCTGGTCCAGGAACGTTTCATAAAAAAATAATCTATTTTCTCCACCATCCGGAGGCGGTTCCCATGCTGTCTCCGGATTTTCCTATAATGAGCCCCGGCCGCTGATGTGGAGCTGTTTTGTAACTTTTTTATGATGCTGTCGTCTATCATGCTGCAGGACAATGGATAGGGATATGATTGAAAATTCGCGCACTTTTTGTCAGTACAGCCTTGATATTCACATAAAAAAAGATGACAATAGTAGTAATTGCTGAAGAATCGAAAGGGGAGTCTATCATGGCTGAAAAGTCTGAAGTTGTAACAACGAATCCGGAGCAGGTGGCAGCTATTGAAAAATCGCTGCGGATGATTGCCGACATCATCAAGCAGAAAGGCCGTGAGATCTTAAACGAATTTCCGATTACGCCGCCGCAGTTTGTCGCCCTTCAATGGCTCCATGAGTACGGGGATATGACAATCGGGGAGCTGTCGAACAAAATGTACCTCGCCTGCAGTACGACGACAGACCTTATCGACCGCATGGAAAAGAACGAACTTGTGGAACGGGTAAAAGACACGAATGACCGGCGTGTCGTAAGGATTCAGCTGCTGGACAAAGGCAGGACGATCATCCAGGAAGTGATTCAGCAGCGTCAGGTGTACCTGCAGCATGTCCTGGATGATTTCTCCGGTGAGAACGTCGATTTCCTGGAGCAGAGCCTGAGCCAGCTGTTCGATGAAATGAAACGGGATGCGGAGACGTGGAAATCGTTTTAAGAGAAGCTTCATACCGGGACGTGGGACGTTCCCTTCCTGCCGCGGGCCATCGAGCGCAGATGCCCGCGGCGGTCTCCGCTGCCGGGGCCGATTCCGGCAGGGACATCGACCGACAGCAGAGACTGATCACCAAAGAGAAAGAGGATGCATATGCAGGGCGAAGACAAAGCAAGAAGACCGATTGGCGTCATTGATTCCGGGGTGGGCGGACTGACCGTTGCTTCCGAGCTGATCCGGCAGCTGCCGAAAGAAGAAATTTTATACGTAGGGGACACGAAACGTTGTCCGTACGGGCCCCGTCCCGAATCGGAAGTGCGTCAGTATACATGGGAAATGATCCATTACTTAATGAAAAAAGACATTAAAATGCTTGTCATCGCCTGCAATACAGCTACCGCGGTGGTGCTGGAGGAAGCGAAGATGATGCTTCCAATTCCTATCATCGGAGTTATCCATCCAGGTGCTGTGGCAGCGCTGAAGGCGACGAGGAATGAACATATCGGGGTGATCGGGACGGAAGGAACCATCTACAGCGGCGCCTACCATCGGGAGCTTACGGATATCAACAGCGACGTAAGGGTGGTAAGCCTTGCCTGTCCACCTTTCGTTCCGCTCGTGGAATCCGGCAGGACCGACTTCGCCGAAGCAGCGGACGTCGTTGAAGAGGTCCTGGCTCCGATGATGGCGTATGATATCGACTGCCTGATTCTCGGCTGTACGCATTATCCGATCCTCGCACCAGTCATCCGGAAAACGATGGGCGACAGCGTCAAGGTTATTTCTTCCGGCGAGGAAACGGCCCGGGAAGTCAGTTCACTGCTGTACTTTCAGGAAATGCTGTACAGCGGAGACCGCAGACCGAAGCACCGCTTCTTCACCACGGGAAGCGCCGAAGCTTTCAGCCTTACAGCGGATGAATGGCTGGAGAAAGAATCCCCTGTAGAACACGTGACACTTGAAACCCCCATCGCAGCAGGATACTTGTAATCCGCTGCTATCCTTATCAGCACATACCATTCGCGTTTTTCGCGACGGAACCTCCTCTTTCCCCTTACCGGGAAGGAGGAGGTTTGTTTAGAATATAGGAATGTAAAAGTTCTCATACAGTGTGACGGCGGCTCCATGCGCTGCTCGGGAAGAAACAAAGCACGTTTTCTTCCCTCAAAAAGCTTGCAGCGCTTCCGCACGCCGTTCCGACCAAAAGCAGGAAAAGCAGCGGTGCGCTGTTACCTGGATGCTGCATTGCGGAATTCCCGCTGCAGGCCCGTTGAAAAAAACGAGCGCAGCACGTATGATAGTAGAGGTAATAGAACGTGAGAAGGATCGATAGATAAAAGGAGCGTGTCAGCATGCGGACCAACGATCGTCCAGCATTAAAGAAACGGAATGTAGAAGTCATTCCTCATTATATTAAACATCCGGAAGGATCTGTGCTTATTTCCTTCGGCGATACGAAAGTCATTTGTTCTGCGAGTGTAGAAAACAAAGTACCTCCTTTCCTGCGCGGCAAAGGTACAGGCTGGATCACAGCGGAATACGCGATGCTCCCGAGAGCAACCGAACAGCGGAACATCCGGGAATCCTCGAAAGGGAAAGTAGCCGGAAGAACAATGGAGATCCAGCGGCTGATTGGCCGGGCCCTCCGCTCCGTTGTCCAGCTCGATACGCTTGGAGAACGAACGATCTGGGTGGACTGTGATGTCATTCAAGCCGATGGAGGAACCAGGACGGCTGCGGTCACCGGCGCCTTTCTTGCTGTTGGTCTGGCGGTCGAAAAACTCATGAAAAACGGAGCATTAAAAGAGAACCCGCTCACTGGCTATCTGGCTGCGATTTCCGTCGGTATGAACAGCAGCGGCGAAACGCTGCTGGACCTCGATTACAAGGAAGACTCGCAGGCGGATGTCGACATGAACGTCGTCATGAAAAGCGGCGGCCGCCTTGTGGAAGTACAGGGTACCGGGGAAGAAGCGACCTTCAACCGCCACCAGATGAACGACATGCTTGATGCAGCGGAGTCCGGCATCGACGAACTGTTTGAGCTGCAGAAGGAACTTCTCGGTGACTTCGGCTCAACCATTCCAGCGGAAAAGGAGGAGACACATGCCACGTGATCTCTTCATTGCTTCGAACAATGCCGGAAAAATGAAAGAGTTTAAAGCATTCTTTGAACCGAAAGGGTTTACGGTAAAATCTCTGTCTGACCTGCCGGAAGAGGTGGATGTCGTTGAAGACGGCACGACGTTTGAAGAAAATGCAGCGAAAAAGGCGGAGGAAATCGGGCGGAAGTTCGACATCCCTGTTCTGGCCGACGATTCCGGCCTGGAAGTCGACGCGCTGGACGGCGCTCCTGGCGTTTACTCTGCACGTTTTGCCGGAGAACAAAAAGAGGACAGCGCCAACAATGCCCTGCTTCTGGAAAAAATGAGCGGGATAGAAGACCGGCGCGCTAGGTTCGTCTGCGTCCTCGCCCTGTCCTTCCCCGGAGAGGACACCATTCTTGTCCGAGGTACGGTGGAAGGAGAAATTGCTCAAAGCCTGCGGGGGACAGAAGGATTCGGCTATGACCCCCTCTTCTATTTACCGGATCGGAACAAGGTGATGGCGGAATTGGAACGGGATGAAAAAAACGACATCAGCCACCGGGCGGATGCATTGAAGAAATTATCCAACGTCTGGACCAACTGGAAGGAGGCGGACGAATGAAACTGTTGATTATGAGTGACAGCCACGGCTGGGATCAGGAAGTGAAAGAGGTGGTGGAACGCCACCGGTCAGAAGTAGACGGCATCTTCCACTGTGGCGATTCCGAGCTGTCTGCTGCCTCCGCTGCGCTGCAGGATGTACAGACTGTCCGCGGCAACTGCGACATGGACCATCATCTCCCGAATGAAATTTCAGAGACCGTAGAAGGACTCCGTGTGTTTGCAGCACACGGACATCTGCTCAGTGTAAAAACAACCTCGATGAACCTGCTGTATAAAGCCGACGAAGAACAGGCCGATCTCGTCTGCTTCGGTCACACGCACACGCCGACAGCTGTCCAGAGTGACGGCACGGTGCTCATCAACCCTGGCAGCATGCGTCTCCCCCGTCAGTATCCGGAAGGAACGTACGTCCTTGCGGAAAAGAACGGAAGCAGTCTGCACGTGAGATTTTACAAGATGGATGGAAGAGAAGCGGAAGAACTGTCAAAAACTTTTCAGCTCGAAGGTTGACAGCGGCCCCGCAATTGTTTATATTGGATATTGTCGCTGACAGCAGAACAGCCTGCTGATCCGTGCACGTCCCAGTAGCTCAGCTGGATAGAGCAACAGCCTTCTAAGCTGTGGGTCGCAGGTTCGAGTCCTGCCTGGGACGCCATCCATTTACATTCCACCTCCTGCCCTGCAGGAGGTTTTTTCATTGAATCACTCATCGTTTCAAGCTGATGCAGATACCCCAGGTTCGTCCTGGGCTGAAAAAGGGTATAATACAAAAAGCGGTCCAACCACTCGTGGATGGCTGCATAAACTAGAGAAGCGCGCAGCGGAGGATGTTCCCGCTGTGATCCTTGTACGGAAAAGGGAGAAGAGGCCGCATCTCGATTGATTGTTTTTTCGGCCTTACATTGATACACTGAACGTAGGACTTAGGCAGGAGAGGAGGGAAGAAATGACTAGAAAAGAAGATCAAGATAATATTGTCCATTTTCCCGGCCTTACGCACCGGCTGGCGGACAAAGGGATGCGTGCTCTCAAAGAAAAAGAGCCGGAGCAGGCAGTCACGTATTTCGAGCAGATTATCTCCATAGAACCCGAACACGCCCAGGCACGCTACGGAATTGTGCTCGCCCACGTGGAGCTGGAAAATCTGGAGGAAGCGAAAAAGCACTGCCGATCGATGCTGGAGGAAGGCATCGGCGATTATTATGAAGTGATGCAGGTGTACATATCCATTCTCGTCCAGCTCGGAGATTACGAAGAAGTCACGACGATGCTGGAAGGTGTGATGGAAGAAGACCGGCTGCCGGCAGACAAAGCGGAACATTTCTATGAACTGCTTCATTTTGCCCGTGAAATGACCACGACCCACCCGGGGCAGAAGATGACGAGTGCCTTTCCACCGAAAGAACTGGAGGAGCGCCTCGAACAAGGCAGACCGCCGCAGCAGCTCGGAGCCATGCAGCAGCTGAAGCAGTATGATCAGAAAGAAGTAAAGAAAGTGTACCGCAGCTTTCTGAAAGATAATGAACAGCATCCGGTACTGAAAAGTTACATGCTGGAGATTTTACGCGAACTGGAATGCTTCGAACAATTTGAAGTGTGCAAGTTCCAGGAATGCTGGCCGGTAACAGTGTCGGAGAACATGGACCTCGGCCATAAAGAGTTCGGCTATGAGGTGCTCGAACTGCTGAAAAAGGACTTTACATACAGCGATCCCTCCCTGCAGCAGCTGATTGAAGACGTATGGTGGCACTTCCTCTTTGCGCTCTACCCGAAAGAGCCCAAGCCGCTGAAGCCGGACGTATGGGCCGAAGCTCTTTACCGGACTGGAAGAAGGCTGATGTACAGCACACTCGAAGAGGATCGTGAAGGGGCAGCCGCAGACGAGCAGGAAGTAGAAGAGGCGGAAGCGATGCTCGAAAAAATCGAGCAGGAAGCACCGATGATGGAGTAATACATAACTAGAGAAAGATAGAGGAAGAATCAAAGAGAAAACATTGAAAAGCGCACAACCTATGTTATAATATAATGGTTGTTTAGAGAACAGAAAACGATGAACTTGATGTTGGAGGGAATAAATCCTATGGCAGTAAATTGGGAAAAGCAGGACGGAAACACAGGCGTCCTTACCGTAGAAGTAGATGCAAAAAGAGTCAATGCCGCGCTGGATCAGGCATTCCAAAAAGTGGTGAAAGACGTGAACGTACCAGGATTCCGTAAAGGGAAGGTACCTCGTCCCATTTTTGAACAGCGTTTTGGTGTAGAAGCACTATACCAGGATGCACTGGACATTCTTCTTCCGGAAGCATACTCCGAAGCAGTCGACGAAGCCGGGATCGATCCGGTCGACCGTCCGGATATCGACATTGATGACATGGCGAAAAACGAACCACTGACATTCAAGGCGACTGTCACAGTCAAGCCGGAAGTGGAACTGGGCGAGTACAAAGGCCTGGAAGTGGAGAAGAAGGAAACGGAAGTGACGGAAGAGGAAGTAGATGAAGATGTGAAGCGTCTGCAGGAAGAGCACGCGGAGCTGACGGCAGTGGAAGACGGCGAAGCAGCCGAAGGCGACACGGTCGTTATGGACTTTGAAGGTTTCGTGGACGGGGAAGCATTCGAAGGCGGCCAGGCAGAGAACTACTCCCTGGAAATCGGCTCTGGACAGTTCATCCCAGGATTTGAAGAGCAGCTGACAGGCAAAAAAGCCGGTCAGGAAACCGAAGTGGAAGTAACCTTCCCGGAAGAGTACCACTCGGAAGACCTCGCAGGAAAAGCTGCTACGTTCAAAGTAACCATCCACGAAATCAAGCGGAAGGAACTTCCGGAACTTGACGATGAGTTTGCAAAAGATGTGGATGAGTCCTACGAATCGTTTGACGACCTGAAAAAAGGCGTGAGAGAAAAGCTTGAAAACGATAAAAAGCAGCAGGCTGAGATGGAAACGAAAGACGCTCTCGTTGAAAAAGCAACAGAGAACACGTCCATCGATCTTCCTCAAGCAATGATCGACAGCGAAGTGGACCGCATGCTTCAGGAATTCGATCAGCGCCTGCAGTCTCAGGGAATGTCTCTTGACATGTACTATCAGTTTGCACAGACAGACGAAGAAGGCATGAAAGAGCAGTTCCGCGAAGACGCTGAAAAGCGCGTGCGCATGAACATGACGCTCGAAGCGATTGCTACAGCGGAGAACCTCGAAGCATCGGAAGAAGACGTGGAGAAAGAGCTGGAGAACATGGCGGAAATGTACCAGCGCCCCGTTGATGAAATTCGTCAGCTCCTTGCCATGCAGGGCGGAACGGACATGCTCAAAGGCGATCTTCAAGTTCGTAAAGCGATCGACTTCCTCGTGGACAACAGCAAAGCTGTCCAGGCATCCGAATAATTTTGATGAAGCAAGGCGCGTAACTACGTGCCTTGTTTCTGCATACATAATCCATCTGCGCCGGGCAGAATCGGGGAAACGCAATTGTTTGACAGGCAGCAGGTTTCTCCGCTACGCTTGGAATGGTTCAAGTGCCGTCCATATCGTATAAATAGGACGAAATTCAAAACTATGGTACAATCAACGTATTGAACAGCTGATAAAGGCCCGATCGTTGCTTCACTCCTGTTGAGAGGAGGCTGCTTGTAACGAAGCCTTCCTGAATAGATGCGGAAGAGTTGGCGTAATCTCTGTCGTATGTTTCAATACTTATTAAGAGGGGTGAACAATTATGTTCAAGTTCAATGAAGAAAAAGGCCAGCTGAAGTGTTCGTTCTGCGGAAAAACACAGGATCAGGTACGTAAGCTGGTGGCAGGTCCCGGTGTCTATATCTGTGACGAATGCATCGAACTCTGCACCGAAATTGTCGAAGAGGAACTGGGCTCGGAAGAAGAAGTAGAACTGGAAGATATTCCGAAGCCGCAGGAAATCCGTGACATTCTCAATGAATATGTTATCGGTCAGGATAAAGCGAAGAAAACGCTGTCTGTAGCCGTTTATAACCATTATAAGCGTATTAATGCCTCTTCCGGCAAAAACGATGAGGTCGAGCTCGCGAAGAGTAACATCTGCCTGATCGGTCCTACCGGAAGCGGGAAAACCCTGCTTGCTCAGACGCTGGCAAGAATTCTGAACGTCCCATTCGCGATCGCCGATGCTACGTCGCTGACGGAAGCCGGCTATGTCGGTGAAGACGTGGAAAACATTCTGCTCAAGCTGATTCAGGCAGCAGATTACGACGTAGAAAAAGCGGAACGCGGCATCATTTACATCGATGAGATTGATAAGGTTGCACGTAAGTCAGAGAACCCATCGATCACCCGGGACGTATCCGGTGAAGGGGTACAGCAGGCACTGCTGAAAATTCTCGAAGGAACAACGGCAAGTGTACCGCCGCAGGGTGGACGTAAGCATCCTCATCAGGAATTCATCCAGATTGATACAACCAACGTGCTGTTTGTTATTGGTGGTGCGTTTGACGGAATCGATCAGATCATCAAGCGCCGTCTAGGTAAGAAAGTCATCGGTTTCGGTTCAGAACAGGAGAATGCAGGTCTGGAAGAAGACCAGTACCTGTCTAAAATTCTACCGGAAGACCTTCTCCGATACGGCCTGATCCCTGAGTTTATCGGGCGTATGCCGGTCATCGCTTCCCTGGAGTACCTGGATGAAGAAGCGCTTGTGGAAATTCTGACTGCACCGAAAAACGCACTCGTCAAGCAGTACAAGAAGCTTCTGGAGCTCGATGATGTGGAGCTGGAATTTACAGACGAAGCGCTCCGGGAAGTCGCACGGCTGGCGATCGAACGAAAAACGGGAGCACGTGGACTCCGATCCATCATCGAATCACTCATGCTCGATGTGATGTACGATCTTCCGTCGAGAGATGATATCGTGAAATGTGTCATCACGGACGCAACCGTTCGTGACAGCAAAGCACCGACACTCATCGATGAAGATGGCGCGGAGATTCCTCAGGAGCCGAAAGAAAGCGCATAAACCAAATGCAGATCAGAGTGCACCACCGGCGCGGATATCGTTCCTTCCAGGAGCGCCGCGCCGAACGGTGCACTTTTTTTGTCCTGACCAGAAAACGCCGGAGGGAAAAGAAACTTTTCCTCCGGCGGCTGTCAGGGTATAGAACGGTAAGGAACGTAACGAGATAACGGAGGTGCCGGTGATGACAAAGAGTAAAGAGCAGACCATGCCGCTTCTGCCGCTGCGGGGGCTCCTGGTCTATCCGACTATGGTGCTTCATCTGGATGTCGGCCGAAAGAAGTCGGTCAGTGGTCTGGAACAGGCCATGGTCGAAGACAATCTCATTTTTCTGCTGACACAGAAAGAAGTGGGCACAGAAGAGCCGGATACACAGGATTTATATACGGTTGGAACGACAGCGAAAGTAAAACAGATGCTGAAACTGCCGAACGGAACGATTCGAGTCCTCGTAGAAGGACTGGATCGAGGACGGGTGCAGTCGCTGGAAGAGAAAGATGAGTATACTGCTGTTCATATCAAAACGATCGACGAACGGCAGGAAGCATCCGTGCAGGAACAGGCGCTTATGCGAAACGTGCTCGAGCAGTTTGAGCAGTACACTCAAATTTCCAAAAAAATCACACAGGAAACGTTCGCGTCCGTGTCGGACATCGTCGAACCCGGCCGTCTGGCAGACATTATTGCTTCGCACCTGCCGCTTAAAATCGTGCAGAAGCAGGAAGTGCTGGAGACGCTCGATCTGGAAGAACGTCTCAAGCTGATGCTCCGCATTCTCTCGAACGAACGGGAAGTGCTCGGACTGGAGAAAAAGATTGGGCAGCGCGTGAAAAAATCGATGGAGAAAACCCAGAAGGAATACTATCTTCGTGAACAAATGAAGGCGATCCAAAAAGAACTGGGCGAACGGGAAGGCAAAGAGAGTGAATCCGAAGAGCTCCGCGAAAAAATTGAGGATTCCGCGATGCCTGATTCGGTCGAAGAGAAAGCACTGAAGGAACTGAAGCGCTATGAGCGTATGCCGGCGAACGCTGCAGAAAGCTCTGTCATTCGAAACTACATCGAGTGGTTGACGCAGATTCCATGGACAACAAGCACAGAAGACGTTCTCGATATCAAACGGTCCGAGAAAATTCTGGATGAAGATCATTACGGGCTGGAAAAAGTGAAAGAGCGGGTGCTGGAATATCTCGCGGTCCAGCAGCTGACAGAAAAACTGAAAGGCCCTATACTCTGTTTATCCGGACCGCCCGGAGTCGGGAAGACGTCACTCGCAAAGTCCATTTCCCGCTCCCTTGGACGCCATTTCGTCAGGATCTCCCTCGGGGGTGTCCGTGACGAGGCGGAAATCCGCGGACACCGCCGAACGTATGTCGGCGCCATGCCGGGAAGAATCATTCAGGGTATGAAAAAAGCAGAATCCACGAATCCGGTCTTCCTGCTGGATGAAATCGATAAAATGGCAAACGATTTCCGCGGCGATCCATCCGCTGCCCTGCTGGAGGTGCTGGATCCCGAGCAGAACCATACGTTCAGTGATCACTTCATCGAGGAACCGTATGATCTGTCCCAGGTTATGTTTGTCACTACAGCAAATAATATCGGAGCGATCCCGCCGGCGTTGAAAGACCGCATGGAGGTCATCCACATCCCGGGATATACCGAGGTGGAAAAGGTGGAAATCGCCAAAGGGTACCTTCTTCCGAAGCAGGTGGAAGACCATGGACTGTCCAAAAACTCGCTGCAGGTAAGAGATGAAGCGTTAATTCACCTCATCCGCCATTACACGAGGGAAGCCGGGGTCCGTAACCTGGAACGCGAGCTGGCATCTGTCTGCCGGAAAGCAGCGAAATCGATCGTATCCGGAGAGAAGAAGCGGGTTGTCGTCACCGCAAAAACGCTGGAAGACATGCTCGGCAGCAAACGATTCAGACACGGCAAAGCGGAACTGGAAAACCAGATCGGTGCTGCAACTGGACTTGCCTATACCGCAGCAGGCGGCGACACGTTGAATATCGAAGTGGCGCTTGCCCCCGGAGAAGGGAAGCTGACGCTCACCGGGAAGCTCGGTGATGTCATGAAAGAATCTGCCCAGGCGGCCTTCAGCTATATCCGGACGAAAGCGGACGAATTGAACGTGGATGCCGATTTCACTTCCAAATATGATATTCACATTCATGTTCCTGAAGGAGCGACGCCGAAAGACGGCCCTTCCGCAGGGATTACGATGGCAACGGCTCTTATATCGGCACTGACGAACCAGCCGGTGCGGAAAGAAGTCGGCATGACCGGCGAAATTACGCTCCGGGGACGAGTGCTGCCGATCGGCGGCCTGAAAGAAAAATCAATGAGCGCACACCGCGCCGGCTTAACGCACATTATTATTCCTAAAGATAATGAGAAGGATCTGGAAGATGTACCGGACAGCGTCCGCAGGGAACTGACTTTCATCCCGGTCTCTCATCTGGATGAAGTGCTGGAGCATGCGCTTGCAGTGGAGGAAAAAATATGAAAATTACAGCAGCTGAACTGACAATCAGTGCAGCACAGCCGGAGCAGTTTCCGAAAGGCCCCTTTCCGGAAGTCGCTTTGTCCGGACGATCCAACGTAGGGAAGTCTTCTTTTATCAATAACATGCTGGGACGAAAAGGGCTCGCCCGTACTTCCGGCTCGCCCGGAAAAACCCAGACTCTGAACTACTACTGGATCAATGACCGGTTTCATTTCGTAGACGTTCCAGGCTACGGATATGCCAAAGTGTCGAAAAAGGAACGTGAAGCATGGGGAAGAGTGATGGAAGCGTATTTTCAGGAACGGGAACAGCTGAAATCCGTTATACAGCTTGTCGACGGCAGGCATCAGCCGACCGAAGATGACGTGATGATGTACAACTGGCTGAAGCACTTTGAAATTCCCGTTATTCTGATCGCCACGAAGATGGACAAGGTCCCAAAAGGGAAGCATCAATCGTATGCGAAACGAATCCGGGAGACGCTTGAACCTGGAGAAGAAGATACCCTCATTCTCTTTTCATCGGAAACATCCCTCGGCCGTGATAAGGCCTGGGGAGCGGTGAAAGAGGCTCTGTTCGACTAATCCCGGATCTTCCCCCCTGCTGCCGCTGCGGCAGGAGGATGCCTCCGGTTTTGTGACGTCGCACGAGTGTAGAAAACGTCAGTGGACCAATCAACCTGCCTGATGCTGAAGGCCCTCACCAAAACATGGTGAGGGCCTTCTTAAGGTTTGTTTTGGTTCTAAAATAAATGTTGGGGTAGAGGTTCATTTCCGTAGCATCTTTTCTTCCGTTTCAGGCGGACGCTTGCCAAGGGGCTTGCCCTCCACTCTCCTCGCGTTGCGAGGAGGATGTTCGGACTGCGCTTGATCCCTCTGACGTCGCCGCCCTTCCCTCCTGAAAAGGGTTCGTTTTTGTTTTTTCTTTTCAAAGAGAATCATAGGTCCGCCATTTGAAGATCGTTTGAGCATTCCTGAGCCTAATCAGCCTAACATGTGAATGAGAACCTTTATTTTCTGCTGATGAACAGCAGGTACATCCCGACAAGCACGAAGAGCACCGGCCAGTAGGCCATCACCGGATCTGGTATGATGCGGAATGCCGGGGCAAGTTCCGACTGGAATAAAGCAGCTCCGCTCACAGCCATCAGCACGATGCCTGCGAGCAGTCCATCACGGCGCTGCACCCGGTATTTGGTCAGAAAGGCAGCGCCGATCACAAGAGTAAAGTAAGGCCACTGGTAGGACCAGAGTCCGAGGGTATGTACCCCGTGAAACAATATACCGAGGCCGGTCAGCAGCGTGCCGGTAAACATTTTCTGGTCATCTTTGTTGGAAAAGCCCTGCCACATAAAAATGAACCCGATGCCCGCAAAGATGGACGGCCATGTTACAATGATATCTGCATAGGGTATAAGGATGTTATACTGTTCTGTGATAAAGTAGACACCGATGACAAAAAGCACCGCGCCCGGAAGCGCATATCCGGATTTCATACATATCATTCCTTTCCGTATCGGTCACAATTCTTTCAAAAAAGCGTCGGCAGATCATGTGACGACCTTATTTAAAAGTGTTATAATCTATAAAGATGGTTAAGAAAGCAGTACTTCTATGAGTATAACAGAGTAGACAAAATAAATGGATGTCGATTCAGGGGGGTGGAACCGCAGCATGCATGTACTAGTAACCAGTTTGAATTATAAATCAACGCCTGTAGAAATACGAGAAAAATTCACATTTCAGGATGATCTGACACCAGCGCTGGAGCAGCTGCGGCAGTCGAAAAGCATTCTGGAGTGTGTCATTGTATCCACATGCAATAGAACAGAACTCTACGTTGTCGCGGATCAGGTGCATACCGGCCGTTACTATACGAAGCTTTTCCTGCAGGAATGGTTTGAAGAACCGAAAGAGAACTTCAGTCATCATCTTCAAATCAGAGAAGATGAACACGCGATCGAACATCTTTTCCGGGTAGCCAGCGGACTTGATTCCATGATTCTCGGTGAAACACAGATTCTTGGGCAGATCCGCCAGAGCTTTGATACAGCAAGAGAGGCCGGAACGACCGGTACCGTATTCAATCATTTATTCAAGCAGGCGGTAACAACGGCGAAACGAGCGCACTCGGAGACGAAAATCGGCGAAAATGCCGTCTCTGTCAGCTACGCGGCTGTGGAACTCGGACGCCGTATTTTCGACGGCTTTGATGATAAAAAAGTCCTCGTGATGGGCGCCGGCAAAATGAGCGAACTGACGGCGAAGCACCTTTCCTCCAGCGGGGTTACCGACATTACGGTCATGAACCGGACGAAAGAAAAAGCACAAGAGCTGGCCCAGCGCTTCACCGGGAGAGCAGAGGGGATGGACCGCATGAACGAATCCCTTCAGTCGACAGATATTCTGATCAGCTCCACCGGCTCAAACGATTATGTGATCCGGAAGAACGAAGTGAAGGACCTGCTGAAAAAACGGCGCGGACGTCCGCTGTTCCTTGTTGATATCGCGGTTCCCCGTGATCTCGATCCAGAGCTTGCAGAACTCGATAACGTCTATCTCTATGACATTGACGATCTGCAGGGCATCGTGAACGCAAATCTGGAGGAACGAAAAGAAGAAGCGGAGAAAATCGAGCTGATGATCGAAGAAGAGCTTGTTGCGTTCAGTCACTGGCTCGATACGCTCGGAGTTGTGCCGGTGATTACAGCGCTTCGCTCTAAAGCTTCGACGGTGCAGGAGCAGACGATGGAGAGCCTCGAGAGAAAGCTTTCCAGCCTGTCCGAACGGGAGAAGAAAGTGATCCGCAAGCATATGAAGAGCATCATCAATCAAATGCTGCGTGATCCAATAACAGCACTCAAAGAAGTGCCGCAGGAAGATAATGCAGACGAACTGCTGCAGTATATGACGAAAGTATTCGCTCTGGAAGATCATATTGAAGAGGGGGAATCCCCGCTCACACATGATATCCGTATCAACAAGCAGGAGAGAGAATGGAGCATTCAGGAGCGCAGAACCAGACTGGCTGAAAAGAAAGAAGCCCTCGTCCGGACCTTCCTCTCATGAGTGTCCTGTACTTTTTTCTCCTCGTCAGCTACTCCCTGAGTGTCCTCGGGTACTTCGTTGATTTTATGCAGCCGAACCAGAAGGTCAATCGTATGGCCTTCTGGTTGCTTTCTATTGTCTGGATTGTGCAGCTCTTTCTCTTTATTTATCGATTTGTAACCTTGGAGCGTCTGCCTATCATGACAGCGTTCGAAGGTATGTTTGTCTATGTGTGGATTTTAGTATCCATCTCGCTGATCCTGAACGCGCGCGTACGCATGAACATATTCATGCTTCTGGTCAACACAATCGGCTTTATCCTGCTCTCGATCAGCCTGATGATGCCTGCCGAAGAAGTGTCCAGCCGACTGGCCGACGTGCTGATTACGGAATTTCTCGTCGTTCACGTAGGACTGCTGATGCTGTCTTATGGGGCGTTTACGATCTCTTTCGTCTTCGCTCTCCTCTACGTGATTCACCATAAGCTGTTGAAGAAAAAAGTGTGGGGGCGCTGGATGGAGAAATTCGGCTCCCTCTCGAGCCTCGAACGCTATTCCTACTATGCGGTCCTGATGGGCACACCGCTGCTGTTCACCGGCCTGATTCTCGGGAT
Organism: Alkalicoccus chagannorensis DSM 18086; assembly: GCF_000429725.1. Taxonomy (GTDB): domain Bacteria; phylum Bacillota; class Bacilli; order Bacillales; family Salisediminibacteriaceae; genus Alkalicoccus; species Alkalicoccus chagannorensis. The sequence continues at coordinate 55,451 of NZ_AUCK01000008.1, forward strand.
GGTCTGGGCTGCGATGACGACGGGCGGCGTTCCGTGGTTTGATTTGAAGGTGCTCAGCTCCTTTCTTGTTCTGCTCGTTTACGGTGCCTATCTCGTCCAGTACCGGGTGGCCGGCATGAGAGGTTACAGCGTATCGCTTTTAAATACGGCTGCCTTCCTGCTGCTGCTGATCAACTATTTCCTTTCCAGCGAATTCTCCGATTTCCACATCTGGTAAGGGGCACCAGCAGGCGTGTCATGTTACAATAGTGGGCGGAAGCAAGAGGAACTATCAAGGAGGTTACTATGCGGAATATTGTCATCGGCAGCCGGCGCAGCAACCTGGCTATGACCCAGACACGATGGGTCATTGAACAGCTGGAAGCGCTGGATCTGCCGTTTACGTTTGAAATCAAAGAAATTGTAACAAAAGGAGATAAAATCCTCGATGTGACGCTGTCCAAAGTCGGAGGGAAAGGTCTCTTCGTCAAAGAGATTGAGCAGGCGATGTTCGATAAAGAAATCGATATGGCTGTACACAGCTTGAAAGACCTGCCCTCGGAAATAGCAGACGGACTGACGGTCGGCGCGGTTCCCGAGCGGGAAGATCCACGGGATGCGTTTATCTCCAATACGGGGGAAAAACTTGATGAGCTGCCTGCAGGAGCCGTCGTTGGAACGAGCAGTCTGCGCCGAGCCGCACAGGTACTCATTCAGCGTCCGGATCTGAAGATTCAGTGGATCCGCGGAAACATTGAAACGCGACTGCGGAAATGCCGGGAAGAAGGATATGATGCCATCATTCTCGCGGCGTCCGGCTTGAAACGTGTCGGATGGGATCCTTCGATTGTGTCGGAGTTTCTTGATCCGGTTTCCTGCCTGCCGGCTGTCGGCCAGGGCGCTCTCGGAATCGAGTGCAGAGAGGATGATACGGAACTGCTGGAGCTTCTCGCAGAGATCGAAGATCGGACTACATCCCGTACGACGAAAGCGGAACGGGCCTTTCTGCACGCGGTAGAAGGCGGTTGTTCCGTGCCGATAGCAGGGCATGCGGTTCTGGAAGAAGATGATCAGGTGACGCTGACCGCGCTTGTAGCATCGCCGGACGGCAAGCAGGTATTTAAAGAAACGCGGACCGGCCACGATCCGGAAAAGATCGGGCGTGAAGCAGCTGAAAAAATGCTGCAGCAGGGTGCGAAAGAAGTACTGGATCAGGTGAAAGAGGACCTGGAGAAGCAGGAGCCATGGAATCTCTAATCAATACCCGGGCAGTCCATCAGCAGGAGAGCCTCCGCCGCTGTATTGAAGCAGCTGGATTTGAAAGCGTGGATGTTCCTGTGACGAGGACGGTCTTCTTCAAGCCGGAGAAACCGTTACCGGATGCGGACGCACTGATTCTTTTTACAAGCGTCAACGCGGTAAAGGCGTTCTCCTCGATGACAGAGAGCAGGCATTGGGATACTGCCTGTGTCGGGGCCAAAACAGCCGCCGCGGCTTCTACCGCTGGCTTCCGTGTGCTGTTCACACCGGAAGAGTACCGTGCAGGGCCGTTTGCATCGGCCGTGTCGGCTGCAGTCCCACGTCGTCGACGGCTTTTTTATCCGAAAAGCCGCATCGCCGGTCCGGTGCTCGAAAACGAGCTCGCCCGCGCCGGCTTTCAGGTGGATAGTGCCGAGCTGTACGACACCGTTGCTGAAACGAGCAGCCGGAGGGCACTGACTGCGTATGCACAGACAGCTGCAGGCATTTGTCTCATGAGTCCATCCGCTGTCCTCGCTTGTTTTGAAATGATGCCGTCGCCGCCGGCACAGCTTGATTTTCTCTGTATCGGGCCTGTCACCGCAGAAGCACTGGCCCGCTATACAGGGCGAACACCATTTGTTCCTTCAACGTATACCATGGAAGCAATGATTGACCAATATGTACAAAGCAGGTGATGATGTGTCTTTATCGTTTGATCGGCACCGCCGTCTTCGGACGACGCCATCGATGAGAAGGATGGTGCGGGAAACAAAACTGCACAAGGAAGATTTTATCTACCCGATTTTCGTCATGGATGGTACCGATATTCAAAATCCGGTCGCCTCCATGCCGGGAGTCTATCAGTGGTCGCTGGACCGTGTGGACGAAGAAGTACAGGATGCTGTGGATAAAGGGATCGAGTCGCTGATTCTGTTCGGCGTGCCTGCCTCCAAAGACGCTGTCGGGTCGAGTGCCTACGACGAAAACGGGATCGTTCAGCGGGCACTCAGGCAGATCAAAAGCAATCATCCGCAGCTGAATCTGATTGCCGATACGTGCCTCTGTCAGTTTACGGATCACGGCCACTGTGGTGTCGTGGAGAACGGGGAAATCAAGAACGATGAGTCGCTGGATCTCCTCGTCCAGACGGCTGTTTCCCAGGCGGAAGCCGGCGCCGATATCATCGCTCCGTCCAATATGATGGATGGATTCACAGCCGCGATCAGACAGGGGCTTGATGATGCAGGCTATGTGCATGTTCCTGTCATGAGCTACTCCGTCAAATATGCATCCGCTTTTTACGGCCCCTTCCGTGATGCGGCTCATTCCTCGCCGCAGTCCGGCGATCGGAAAACGTATCAGATGGACCCGGCGAACCGTCTCGAAGCACTTCGGGAAGCGGAGTCGGACGAAGCAGAAGGCGCAGACTTTTTCATCGTCAAACCGGCACTGTCGTACCTGGATATTATCCGGGATGTGCGCGACCGGCATCACAAGCCCGTGGTGGCCTACAACGTCAGCGGGGAATACTCCATGATCAAGGCCGCGTCTGCGCAGGGATGGATTGATGAGCAGGCAGTCGTGATGGAGAAATTGACCAGCATGAAGCGGGCAGGAGCGGATCTGATTCTGACCTACTTCGCAAAAGACGCCGCCGTCTGGCTCGACGAAGCATAAAAACGCGTATAGAGGTGATTCGATGAAATGGGAGAATTCAACAGCAGCATTTGAGGAAGCGAAAGACGTCATGGTCGGCGGTGTAAACAGTCCGGTCCGTGCGTTTAACGCGGTCGGCAGAGACCCGATCTTTTTTGACGAAGGCAAAGGGGCACGAATCAAAGACATAGATGGGAACGAATACCTGGACTATGTTCTTTCCTGGGGACCGCTCATTCATGGTCACGCAGATGATCACATTGTCGAGACTCTGCAGAGACTGACGGCGAAGGGCACAAGTTTTGGTGCACCGCACGTCCTGGAGACGAAGCTGGCCGAATTGATTATCGAACGGGTGCCGTCGATCGAGACGGTCCGTATGGTGAGTTCCGGTACCGAGGCAACGATGAGTGCCCTGCGGGTAGCGAGAGGGTTTACCGGCCGGAACAAAATCCTCAAATTTGAAGGGTGCTATCACGGTCACAACGACTCGCTCCTCATTAAAGCAGGATCCGGCGTAGCCACGCTTGGACTGCCGGATTCTCCGGGTGTACCCGAGTCGGTGGCGGCCAATACCTTGACGGTTCCATATAATGACCTGGAAAGCTTAAAGCTGGCGTTTGAGAAGTTCGGCGATGATATTGCCGGAGTGATACTGGAACCAGTTACCGGCAATATGGGTGTCGTCCGGCCGGAAGAAGGGTTTCTGGAAGGCGTCCGGGAGCTGACGAACGAGCATGGCTCTCTGCTGATTTTTGATGAAGTCATGACTGGCTTCCGGGTCGGCTATCACTGCGCGCAGGGAGAACTGGGCGTGACGCCGGACTTGACGTGTCTCGGAAAAGTCGTCGGAGGCGGTATGCCTGCCGGTGCGTTCGGTGGACGCAGCGACATCATGGAGATGATTGCACCTGCGGGGGCCATCTATCACGCGGGGACGCTCTCCGGTAATCCACTCGCCATGGCAGCAGGATTCGAAACAATCAACCGCCTGACGCCGGAGGATTACGATCGTTTCGACCGGATCGGGCGCCGCTTGACGGAAGGTCTTGCCGCAGCAGCGAAAAAGTATGACATTCCGCACCACACCGTCAATGCAGGATCGATGGTCGGCTTCTTCTTTACGAATGAATATGTTCGTGATTTTGCTACGGCGAAGACTTCGGATCTGGATATGTTCAGCCGGTTCTTCAATCTCATGCTGGAACAGGGGATTTCGCTCCCGCCCGCTCAGTTTGAAGGCCTCTTCCTCTCCACGAAGCATACGGAAGAAGATATCGATGAAACGATCACTGCAGCAGAAAAAGCATTCGCACAGATCCAGCAGGAACAGCAGCAGTAGCCGGAAGCCGGAGACGTTAATGCCGCTTCTGCCTAAAGCCCAGTCCAGGCAGAGCAGAGCGGAGACGCTGTTGAATCCCGGACATCCGTCCACCTTCTGAACTATACAGCTCAGGCTGGGGCAGCATTGTTTTCCAGCACGAAAAGAACGCTTTCGATGATCCAAGTTGGATCGCCGAAAGCGTTTTGTTTGTCCATAACGATCACGAACCTGCCACGAGTGCAAACCCGAGTTTCTGTTTTACCTTGTCTTTGCCTCTCACCGGCATACTGGTGAAACGCAGACACGCTTGCAGAAATCGAACGACGGCTTCTACGCCGGTCTTGCGAAGACCATAGACGGCTCCAGGCTGGCAGATCTATAGACGCTCGCGCAGAAAGGAGCGGCCCCAGCACGAGGCTGCGGCTGCATGGCGCTTCGCGCTTCCGATCTGGAGCAGGAATGCGTGCGTTCTCATCAGGAAAGCGGACGGCGCTGGTGGTCAGCGGCTATTCGTCCTCCACGCGCTGTAATGATACAGTCATCTCTCCTGACTCTTCCGTTCTCGTGACGACGTAGTTCAACCGGTACTGCAGTCCCTGTAAATCGGACAGGGTCAGTTCCTCGCTGCCGTTGGTGGACAGCGTGGCTGTCTCCTCTTTCAGATGATGATATTGATGACGGTCAGCATAAGCAGTGAAATGCGGCTGTTCACGGCCTTCTTCATCGTAAATGATCAAGTCGTTGCTTTGGACCTGCTGATTCAGCTGCATGTCCTGAGGCATTTCGAGATGAAACTGCGTACCGAGGTAGGGGAGCGACAACGCTGGAAATTGTGTTTCCACCTGAAGTTCATTATTGTTCAAGGCGGCGTCAATATGAACGCTGCCGACAGAGGTGTCAAAACGGCTGATCAGCTCGTCGTCCTCGATCAGGGGGAATACTTCCTCTTCATGCTCCACTTCAATCCGATGATCATGTCGAAAAGTCGTTTCCTCCAGCGTGTCGTACCAGAGGCTCTCATAAAGGACGAACGGCTCCTCGATGCTGGAGCTCTGGAAAGGCAGGTTGGCCGTTCTCTTCAAGGAAGCTTCTTGGCCGCTGCCAAGAACCGCGGAAGGTTCATCTTCGAAGTGAGTACGGTTTTCTAAAGATGCTTCCTGCTCATAGTAGACAGCGGTGGCAGCTGGACCGACGTGGACACTGGACAGGCGCATATGTTCATGCTGATCGAGGTATACGGGCTCTTCCGGTTCATACGCGCGGCTTTCCACTACGTGAAACGGCAGGCTCAGCTCCTCGCCCTCCATAAAGTGCAGTTCCTCCCCAGCTTCTACTTCGCTGTCTTCAAAGAAAGGACCGAGAGCCAGCTCCATCGTCCCGGTATCCGGGTTTTCCAGCGGAGGCAGCTGCATGGTGACGGCGACTTCCCCGTCGTCTTTCAGCTCTGGTTCTTGTGGAAGCGGCTGTATCATAGGAATGTCCATGTCCTCCGCCTCCGGCCAGAGCGCTTCCATGTTATTTAAGAGAAAGGTGTTGTGCCCCGGTACGAAATGCGTTTCTTCGTCCTTGGCAGTAATCCGTACCCGGAAAGTGGTGGCGAGATCATCCGCTGTCACTTGTTCTACGGCTACCGATGCCTGATCATTCTCCACCTTTTCATCGGCTGCCAGCGCCTCGCCATCGTAGACGAGGCGTTCCTGTTTATCATAAGCGAACCCGAACGTATCAGCACTGAAATAATACATCTCGTCCCACAGCAGAAGGAAAACGATCAGCAGAGCAGCTGCTGTCAGCGAAACCCAGCTTCCAGCCGCCCGCCGCGGCGGCTTTGTTTCCGGAGCGCTCGTGCCATTGGCAGCGCTGCTGCTGACGGCTTCGGGTAAATCAATCGAAGGCGCCCGCTGTTTATCAAGCTGAAAAAGCTGGAGCTGCTGCAGCTCTTCTGCCGTTTCCCTGCAGGAGGCGCAGGTGTGCAGGTGTTCCGTTACTTCCGGGTCCTCTGATTGTCCGTGATACTGGAGCAGATGACGTTCCGCGTCTCTGCAGAGCATCAGGTGGACTTTCCGCCGAAGCAGGTTTGTATGTATTTAACCGAGCGGATCAGTTCTTCTTCGAGCTGCTCTACATGGAGCCCTTCCGCCGCAGCAAGGTCCGCCGCAGCGACGTCGCCGTAGCTGTAGGCAGCAAGCCTGCTTCTGGCCGGTTCATTGAGCACGTCCAGCTTTTGACGTTCGCCGTCCTCCGGCTGCTGATACCCGAGATGCCTGGCAATGCTCAAGCAGGCAGCGAGCCCTTCCTGAAGGCTCTGCGGGTCTCCTTTTTGATGCCACTGCCGGAGAAATGCCTCCGTTTTCTCCTCCAGTCCGTATGCATAGATGATATTTTCTACTACGTGTTCCTGGTCTTTCAACCAGGATGCTGTCGACTGTTTTAATACCACATACATCACTCCCTGATTCTTATGATATCATAGAAAAGAAGCGTATTGGCACTTGATTTCCATGTACAGGAAATGACGACATGGTCACAGAAAGGAAGAAAGATATGAGCTATTTTCAGAAAATGAGAGAGAAGGTGGGCAAGGAAACGCTGCTGCTGCCGGGTGCTGCGGTGATTATTTATACACCGGACGAGCACGTGCTCCTGCAGCGGCGGGAAGAAGGAACATGGGGACTGCCCGGCGGCCTGATGGAACCGGGGGAGTCTTTCCGGGAGACGGTCAAACGTGAAACGGAAGAAGAGACCGGGCTGAAGCTTCCCGAGGACGACCTGCATATGTTCGGCACGTTCACCGGGGAACGTTATTATGTAGAAGCGCCGAACGGCGATCCTTACTATGCGGTCTCCGCTGTCTATACCGCTCCTGTACCGGACCAGCCGCTGACAGAAGGGGATGAAGAGACGCTCGCACTGGCGTGGTTCCAGCTGTCAGATCTGCCGGAAGAACTGCGGGATTCGCATCGTCATTTCTTGGCGCAGTTCCAGCAGTACGGTGTGCAGAAAAACCTTCTGGACCAATAGAGAGTTGCTAACGGAAACAACCCATTGTAAAATAGAGACGTAACAGCGGAGATGGGGAGGAGTAAATCGGAAATTCCGCCAGAGAGGGTGCCCGGCTTTATGCCGCTGAGAGGGGATCCCGGAAGGAACGGTTGAAGGTCGCCCCGGAGCTGCAGCGGTCACATAGAGCCGCTGCCGGAGATGCCCCGTTACGGCACATGAGTGCACAGCCCATCACGCTGTGAAACAAGGTGGTACCGCGGGAGACAACCCTCTTCGTCCTTTATACAGGGAGAAGAGGGTTTTTTATATGCTGAAAAAGGAGGAAGATCGAATGAGCAGTCAACAAAACGTCACCATGCCATCCAAGTATGATCCACAGGCGACAGAAGCGAAATGGTACTCATATTGGGTGGAGAACAAATTTTTCGAAGCGGAAGGGGAAGGGGCGAAGACGCCTTACACCGTAGTGATTCCGCCGCCGAACGTCACCGGCCGGCTGCACCTAGGCCACGCCTGGGATACGACGCTGCAGGACATCCTCATCCGGACGAAGCGCATGCAGGGCTATGATGCCCTCTGGCTGCCGGGAATGGACCATGCGGGCATTGCGACGCAGGCTAAAGTGGAAGGCAAGCTGAAGGAGGAGGGAATCTCCCGCCACGACCTCGGGCGCGAAGCGTTTCTTGAGAAGAGCTGGGAGTGGAAAGAGGAATATGCCTCGTTTATCCGCGATCAGTGGGCGAAGATGGGGCTCTCCCTCGACTATTCCCGTGAGCGGTTTACGCTCGACAGCGGCCTCTCGGATGCGGTGCGGGAAGTTTTCGTACGCATGTATGAAGAAGGGCTCATCTACCGCGGGGAGTACATCATCAACTGGGATCCATCCACCCAGACGGCGCTGAGTGACATTGAAGTCGTCTACGAGGAAGTAAAAGGCGCCTTCTATCACATGCGCTATCCGATGGCGGACGGCGATGGGGCGATTGAGGTGGCGACGACCCGTCCGGAAACGATGCTCGGCGATACGGCTGTGGCGGTTCATCCGGACGACGACCGCTACCGCCACTTGATTGGCCGGACCGTCAAGCTTCCGATCGTCGGCAGAGAGATTCCTGTTGTAGCGGATGACTATGTCGACATGGACTTTGGCTCCGGAGCTGTCAAAATCACGCCTGCGCATGATCCAAACGACTTCGAAATCGGAACGAGGCACGACCTGGAACGCGTCCTCGTCATGGATGAGTCCGGAACGATGAACAGCAGTGCCGCCCATTATGAGGGGATGGACCGGTTTGACTGCCGGAAAGCCATCGTCAAGGATCTGCAGGAGGAAGGCATCCTCTTTGATATCGAAGATCATGAGCACAGCGTCGGGCATTCGGAGCGAAGCGGAGCCGTCGTAGAACCGTACTTGTCGACGCAGTGGTTCGTCAAGATGGGTCCTCTTGCAGAACAGGCCATCGAGCTGCAGCAGCAGGAGAACAAAGTCCATTTCGTCCCGGACCGTTTTGAGAAAACCTACATGCACTGGATCGAGAATATCCGCGACTGGTGTATCTCCCGTCAGCTTTGGTGGGGACACCGCATTCCGGCATGGTATCATAAAGAGACCGGAGAGCTTTATGTCGGGCGCGGCGAACCGGAAGATCCCGAGAACTGGGAGCAGGATGAAGACGTACTCGATACATGGTTCTCGTCGGCGCTGTGGCCGTTTTCGACCCTCGGCTGGCCGGAGGAAGAAGCGGAAGACTTCCAGCGCTATTACCCGACGGATGCACTCGTCACGGGATATGACATCATCTATTTCTGGGTAGCCCGCATGATTTTCCAGGGCAGACACTTCACCGAAGAGCGCCCGTTTAAAGACGTCCTGATCCACGGTCTTGTTCGGGATGCGGAGGGCCGTAAAATGAGTAAATCGCTCGGCAACGGGGTAGATCCGATGGATGTCATCGACCGGTACGGAGCTGATGCGCTGCGGTTCTTCCTGAGCACCGGCACCACTCCCGGCAACGATCTCCGCTTCCACTGGGAAAAGGTCGAAGCGAACTGGAACTTCGGCAATAAGATCTGGAATGCGTCCCGCTTTGCCCTCATGAACATGGACGGCATCACGTATGAAGAGATTGATATCAGCGGACAGAAAACCATCGCCGACGAATGGATCCTCACACGTCTCGATGACACGATCGAACACGTCACCAAATACATCGACGCGTATGAATTCGGAGAGGTCGGCCGGGCGCTGTACAACTTCATCTGGGACGACTTCTGTGACTGGTATATTGAAATGGCAAAGCTGCCGCTCAACGGAGAAGATGACGCAGCCAAGCATACGACGCGCTCGATTCTTGCGTACGTCCTGGACCGCACGATGCGGCTGCTCCATCCATTCATGCCTTTCATTACAGAAGAAGTGTGGCAGCACCTGCCGCATGAAGGGGAAACCATCACCCGAGCACCGTGGCCGAAGCCGAGCGGGCAGGGAAGCCGGACATCCGTCGAAGACATGCAGCTGCTGCAGGAAATCATCCGCTCGGTGCGTAATACGAGAGCAGAGCTGAATGTACCGATGTCCCGAGAAATCACTCTGTTCCTCAATGCCGGCAGCAGCGCAGTCGAAGCCCAGCTGCTGCGCGGCCAGAGCTATCTGGATAAATTCTGTAACCCATCCGAACTCCGGATCGGCACCGGACTGGAAGCGCCGGAAAAATCGATGAGTTCCGTCCTCTCCGGAGTGGAGCTGTACATGCCGCTGGAAGGACTGCTGGACCTTGATGCGGAAATCAAACGTCTCGAGGATGAAAAGAAACGCCTGGACGGAGAAGTGACCCGTGTACAGAAGAAACTGGCGAACGAAGGATTCACCGCCAAGGCTCCCGCCCATGTCGTAGAAGAAGAACGGGAAAAAGAGCGGGATTATACCGAGCAGCGGGAGAAAGTATCAGCGAGATTGGAAGAACTGAAAAACTAAGGAGGCCCGCCATGACAACGGTGGCATTTTACCGAGACCGATTTGTCGATATTCAGGAAGACGTCCTGCCGATAGAAGACAGGGGACATCAATTCGGCGATGGCATATATGAGGTGATCCGTGTGTACAGCGGCGTCCCGTTTACGCTCGAAGAACATCTGGAGCGCCTCGAACGGAGTGCGGAAGCGATACGCATGCCGCTTCCGTATTCCATTGACGACATCCGTTCCCGAGCCCTGCAGGCATATGAAGATACGGGGCTGGAGGAAGCAGAAATCTACTTGCAGATCACCCGTGGTGCATGGACGAGACAGCATCATTTCCCGGAACCTGCGGCGCCGGTGCTGAGCATGGTAGCCGGACCTGCCCGGGAAGTGAGCAGCACCCTGCGGGCCTCCGGTGTGAAGGTGATCACGACAGAAGACATCCGCTGGAAGCGCTGCTGGATCAAATCCCTGAACCTGCTTCCGAACGTCATGGCGAAGCAGGAGGCGAAAGACCACGGAGCCCATGAAGCTGTTTTCGTCGATGGTGATGCGGTTACGGAAGGATCGAGCACGAATATTTTCAGAGTGAAAGACGGAGTGCTGGAAACGCATCCGGCGACCGAGCGGATTCTTCATGGCATCACCCGCAGGATGGTACTGCAGGCGGCGGAACAGATCGGGCTGCCGTGCAGGGAACTGCCATTCACGAAGCAGGAACTGCTGGAATCGGATGAGGCGTTTCTAACCTCGACGACGATGGAAGTGCTCGGCATCGACCAGATTGATGAGACGGCGCTGCCAGCAGCACGTCCGATCACGGAGAAGCTGTTTCAGCAGTTTCAACAGATCAAGCACGAAACCCGAACGCAGGAAGGATCAACAGAATGAGGCCGTGACGAATCCGCCTGACATGAACAAAAAACGCTTCCGATCATCCAGAATGGATCGTCGGAAGCGTTTCTTCTGTCGATAGAAAAAGGCTCTAAAATAAATGTTGGGGGGAGAGGGGCCTTTCTGTTACGTTTGTTCATTCGTTTCCGGCGGACGCCTGCCAAGGGGCGTAGTCCTCCAGCGGCGCCGCCTTTCACACCTGAGAAGGTTTTTCCCTTTTAAGATGATCCTTCCTGCATTCGAGAAGCATCGGAGCGACCCTCGGTACATGAACCCCGACATGCGAATGAGAACCTGGAACAATCGAAACGGCTCCCAGGCGTCCTGTCTGACGTTCACCGCCGTGCGGGCAGCCCCGGACCTGTCGGCAGCTCGCTGGAAAAGACGCCCTCCCTGGGCGTACGTCCCCGTCAGACCGGGGAAAGAACAGCGTAGCTCTAGGAGGAGAGGATGGTCTCCATTTCCCTGCGCACATAGGCCATCACAACAGCCGCAATGTTGATATCACTGCTGTCGTAGAGACTTCTGCATCCGACGGTATCCTCCATTTCATTGAACAGCAGCGTACCGTCCTCTGCCAGAAGAAAGTCGATACCGGCAAAATCGATCGGCAGCATGGAGGTGACCGCCGTCACTTCTTCACGTTCTTTCCGGCTCAATGAATACAGGCGCGACGACGCACCTCCGGAAATATTCGCCTTGAAATTCGTAGCGGACTCCCGAAGCACCGCCGCCTGAATCTCACCGCCGACAATATAGACGCGGACATCCCGTCCGCGCTGGCCGCCGACCGGCTGCAGAAGTACGTTCTCCTGCAGAGTGGAGTAGGCCAGCTGGTGCGCATGAGCGATCCACTCGACACCGGTGCCTCCGCGACCCATAGGATCTTTCGCAATAAACGGATAAGGAGGGTGGTTGTCCGGAACGGCCTGTCGATGCACCGCCCTGGATGGAAGCATCGGCAGGCCGAGCCGGCTGACACAGGCATGGCTGAGCCGTTTGTCATTCGCTATTCGGCTGAAACGGGCCCGGTTGAACACGCGGATGCCCTGCAGTTCTGCTGCTTCATTCAGCCAAGGCGTGGAGGTCCGCACCATGAGAAAATCCGGATAAAACGTTCCCGGGCAGTGCAGACCCGAGACATCCAGAGAAAGGTCCTCGTACCGGACCACTGTCAGGCGGATCCCCTCCGACGCGGCTGCCTCCTGAAGAAGGTCGATAAAGGCTTGATTTCGTTGTTCGTCCTCTTTGTAATAAATAAGCCAGCCTCTCATTGCCGGATCGTCCTCCTTATCATGTAGTCGATCATGGCATCCTCCACGCGGATGCCGGTCGTCTCGTATGTACTCTTTATATGCGGATTCGCATTCACTTCGCAGACGAGTGGGACTCGGCCTGCAAACAGATCCACTCCGGCAAAATCAGCGCCGACCGCTGCCGCAGCGGCAATGGCCGTGTTTTTCTCCTCGGGTGTCGGTTCGTAAGGGACAGCCTTTCCGCCGGCAGTAATGTTTGCCCGGAAATCGGTGGATGAGGTACGCTTCATAGAGGCAGAAACCTGACCGCCGACGACGTTGAGGCGAAGGTCCGTACCAAGGCTGTCCGACACGGCTTCCTGGTACAGGTGGGGCACTTCCTGCAGATCTGCAGCTTTGAGCCGCAGTTCTTCAGAGGAGGCAATCCAGTACACCTGTTTTCCGAATGAACCATAGGCTTCTTTCACGATCATCGGAAAACCAAGGATGCGCTCCACTTCCTGTAAATAAGCATCATCCGTCCTGCCGACGCCTGCATATGCCATCGGAGCAAGAATGGTCTTCGGCTGGGGGATGCCGTGACGTGCAAACGCCTGATGCATTCTCCGTTTATTGTCACATAACGCGATGGCGGCCGCACTGTTGAACACAGGAATACCGAGCTGTTCGACCGCCTCGAGCAGCTCAATGTCTTTATCAAACGAGCAGAGGAAGTCAGGATGATGATCCAGCCCGACAACAGAACGGCTGCATCCGGGCGCTGCAGCGAGAGCATCGTTCGGCACCGCCGTCATATGTACCTTTTTCCGCCGGGCGGCTTCCTGGAGCAGCGCCACGTTGTCCATGAATTTCGGCGTCTGCAGGCCGCCATTATACAGCACGATTGCCTGAAGCATCGGATGTCCCCCCTTTTCCATAAAGCATCTTCTGTATCTTGTCATGAACACGGACAAAAATCAAATGAGGAGGAACCTTTATGAAGGAGTTTAAAGAGCGGCTGAATGCCGGGATCCGGTATGATCTGAACCGTATGACGAGGGTGCTGGAGCTGCTGGGGCACCCGGAAAAAAACAGCAGCATCATTCATATCGCAGGGACGAACGGGAAAGGATCGACGGCAGCCATGTGCGAGGCGCTGCTGCTCGACGCAGACATGGACGTGTTCCTGTTCCAAAGCCCTTCGCCAGGACCGAGATCCCATCACTACCGGTCGGGGGGCGCTTATGCGTCTGAGCAAGCATGGAGCGCGTGGCTTACGAGCGTGATGCCGGCTGTCAGACAGACCGAAGCAGAGATGGATGAGCAGATGACGCCGTTTGAACTGCTGACGGCCGCCGCCTTTGCAGGGGCTGCTGAGACGAAGGCAGAGGTGCTGATTCTGGAAGCCGGCATGGGCGGACGGCTCGATGCCACCAATGCAGCCGCTGCATCCGCGGTATCGGTGATCACGTCGGTAGGGATGGACCATCAGGCGTATCTCGGAGACACGCGGGAAGCCATTGCCCGGGAAAAAGCCGGTATTTTTAAACCTGGCGTTCCTGCGGTCAGCACAGCAGATGCAGAAGCGAGAAGCTGGCTGCAGGAAGAAGCGGAGGCAGCAGGTGCTGTCTGGGTGGATCTGCCGAACGTGGCGGATACGTGCAAAGAAGACCATCTTCTGTATCGAGATGAAGTGTGGCCGCTGCCGGTGAAAGGCCGGCATCAGGCGTCGAATGCACTGGCTGCCGTGATCGCCAGCGAAGTACTGAGCAGCCGGATTCGTCCAGAGGCACTCCGGCTTGCGGTGATGCCCGCCCGGGGGGAGTGGCTTGAGCCGGATCTGCTCGTCGATTCCGCTCATAACACGGAGGCAGTGGAAGCCTTGATTGACAGCCTCCCGGAAGGTCAGGACACCGTGTTTCTTCTCGCGGCGATGAAAGATAAACCGGCTGCTGCCATGCTGGAACGAATGCATACGAAAGGAACCGCTGCAGCTGTCGTCCCTGCAGGTCCGAGGTTCATGCAGGCAGCCGACTGGTACGCGGTAGACAGCAGCATGACGATGGTGGAAGATCCGGTTTCCTGGGTGTCGGCTCAGAAGGGGAAAACCGTCGTCGTCACCGGATCGCACGCGTTCACCTCCACATTTAGAGAAGAATGGAAAAACCGCGGCATGACAAAAGCGGGCTCGTAATGTTGCAGCCAGCCGTACAGGAAATTCGGATCCGGGTTATTTCCCGGGGAATAATCCTTTCTTTCCCCCATCGTCTGAGATAGAATGGAAAAGAGAATACAAGTTCTGTCACAGCAGGAGGATGGATATCGTTGATGTACTTATTTATAGGAGCGGCATTTCTGCTGCTTTTGGGCGTGCTGCTGCTCGTCCCGTCCGTTTTTTCACGAAAAATGACCGCATTACTGGTCTCATTGGGATTACTTTACACAGTCGCAGCCTACTGGGCTTTTCTTGAGTATACATGGTGGTTGGTCGTGATCATGCTGGTTATTTTGACAGCAGGAACGTCTTATTTGATTTCCATTCGTATGCCCGAATTAGAAAACACCGAAGAAGAGACGGAGCACCCTGCCGAAGAGCCGCCGGAAGAAGCCGGTGCAGCGGAAACGGACACCGGAGCGTCAGCCGAAGAAGACCCGGGGAAGGACGAAACCTCCGAGGTTGAAACGGAAGAACACGAAGAAGAAGAAGCGTTTGCAGAAACAACGACCCGCGAACCTCTCTCTACGGAAGACGAAGAAGAGACAGACACGGATGAAGACGGGGAGGAAGCAGGCGTGACGGCAGAAGACAACGAAGAAACGACCGCAGAAGAAGACGAAGAAAGAAAAGAGAGAAGGAAGAAGCTGTTTCAGCAGCTCGAAGAAGATGACCGCTAGGAGGAAACAGGGATGACGAGAATTCAATGGTTTGCTGCTTCGTTTCTTGTACTGGCGGGAAGCGTAACCTTTATGCTTGTATTTGCCTATACAGCACAGCTTACATACGAGGTCTCCTTTCAGGGAGAGCGCTTTGCAGAAGATTCGGAGATTGCCGGCATAGACGTGTCAGACATGACGAGAGATGAAGCAGTCGATGCAGTCCGAGAGAATGTGGAAGGCTGGCAGGAGGAGACGCACCTTCATCTAACCTGGTTTGATGAGGAAATCCCGGTACCACGTGAGTCGATTCAATTTCTTATCGAACCTACCGTGGACCGCCGCCTGGATGACCCGGATGCTTCGGATGAAGGAGTCATCACCGCGGTCGATCAAGGAGCTGTCCGGCAGTCAGCTGAAAGTTTTTCCTTCCGCGAAGACATGCGGACGGCCGTCGATATCGATGACCTGACCGATGATATTGAAAGGGAGACTGCCTCCTTACCCGATGACGACCTTCAGTGGATGATGCATGGTTACCTGAACGCCTCGGCGCAGCCGGAAGAAGTCGTCATTGCTGAAGCATCCCGGTCCAACGTCGTGACACCGGAACTGCAGGAAGCACTCGACGGCGTCACGTCGGAAACTATCGAAGGCGGCACCAGCTTCTCCGTCATGGAACAGCTCAGCACCCCATCGGAGGACTGGGTGGATGAAGAACCGCTGGCGGCGCTCGGCTCTGCCGTCTTTGAAGTGGTCGCATCCAGCAACTTCAACATCGAAGAGCGACATCACCGATATGCGCTGCTGGACAGCGTACCGATGGGCTTTGATGCCCACCTGGAAGAAGATATCCGTGATTTTCAATTTACGAACCCGAACGACTACGACTATGAACTGGAGTTTAACCTGACCGGGACGAACCTGGAAGTAACGCTGGTCGGCTATGAATTCCCTTATGATATTGCCGTAGACGTCTTTGAAACAGATAATATCGGCACACGCACGAAAATTACGTATTCTCAGACGCAGGAAACGGAAGATTCTACGACCGAACTCGATAATGGAGAAAATGGACTCCGGGTGGAAACGATCCGCACCCTTTCCTATCAGGATGCGGAACTGGATGACGAGCCGATCGGCCAGCAGGTGCTTGCCGAAGACTACTACGCGCCCGTTCATGCCCTCGAGCGCCGTTCCATTGATCAGCGTCAGGAAGAAGAGGAAGACGAAGACGAGGACGATTTCCCTTGGTTTGACGAAGACTTCAACGGCTTTAACGACGAGGAAGAGCGCGACGAATTTGAAGACTGGCTGGAAAACGGGGAAGGCTCCGATGCTTTTGAAGACTGGCTTGATGAAGGAGCGCCGGGAGACTTCGATGATTGGCTCGAAGAAAACGGAGACAACGGCGGCTTTGACTTCGACAACGGCAACGGCTTCGATTTTGACAATGGCAACGGCGCAGACAACGGATTCGATTTCGATACCGGCAACGGCGCGGACAACGGATTCGATTTCGATACCGGCAATGGCGCAGACAATGGATTCGATTTTGATACTGGCAACGGCGCAGATAACGGCCTCGATTTTGATAACGGAAACGGGGACGACAATGGCTTCGATTTCGGCAATGGAAACGGGAACGGATCGAGTCCCGGAAATGGAAACGGCACCGATAACGGATTTGGTCCGGGGAACGGAAATGGAAACGGCAACGGATTCGGTCCCGGCACTGGCAATGGCAATGGAAACGGCGCCGGCCCCGGTAATGGAAATGGCAACGGAACATTCCCAGGTGGCGGTGATCCGGGCGGAAAAGACGGCTCCTCCACTAAAGGGGACTAGCAGCAGGGCAGGTGAAACAACATGGCAGCACATGATCGTCGCCGTTTAGGTGATATCCTGGTTGATGCAGGAATGCTTACGAAGGAAGAGGTAGAGAAAACCGTTGCAGAAAAAGGGGATGAAAAGCTCGGAGACGCGCTGAAAAACCGGGGATTGATCACGGAAGAAGAGCTGCTGGAACTGCTCGAATTCCAGCTCAGCATCCCGCGGATCAGACTGAATACGTTCCCGGTCGACACCGAAGCGGTCAAGCATGTTTCGCGCGCTTTTGCTGAACGAAACGACCTCATACCGGTAGAGAAATCCGGAACGACCCTGCGCGTGGCGATGGCCGATCCCATTGATTATTTCGCCCTGGATGATATCCGGATGTCTTCTGGTTTTGAAGTAGATCCGGTTATAGCAAGCAAGATGGAGATCCGGGAAGCGGTTGCTGCCTACTATGCCGATTGGGAAGAGGCAGCGTTCCAAGTATCGGAAGCAGAAACGTCCAGCAGTATGACCCAGATCGGTGACCGGGAAGAAGACGCCCCGGTCATCCGCATGGTCAACCAAATGCTGATCAAAGGCCTTCAGAAAGAAGCGAGTGACATTCACGTAGATCCGCAGGAAGATAAAGTGCTCTTCCGCTACCGGATTGATGGCGTTCTTCATTCGGAAAGAGCGATGAGCAGGGAATACCAGAATGCGCTGACAGCGAGAATAAAGATCATGGCTGAATTGAATATCACAGAAACGAGGCTTCCGCAGGATGGGCGGGTGAAAGTGCATGTCGAGCAGAAGCAGGTGGACCTCCGCATCTCCACGATGCCGACGATCTTCGGCGAGAAGATTGTGATCCGGATTCTTGATAAAGAAGGAGCGCTGAAAGAAATCGAGGACCTCGGTTTCAACAGCATGAATTTGAAAAAATTCCGGAAGCTGATCGAGCGGCCGTCCGGTATGATACTGATTACAGGACCGACGGGCTCCGGCAAGACGACGACGCTATATGCCGCCCTGAATCGCCTGAACGGCGAGGAAGTCAATATCATTACTGCGGAGGACCCCGTCGAATACCAGATCGAAGGAATTAATCAAGTACAGGTGAAGCCTGAAATCGGGTTGACGTTTGCCCATACACTCCGCACGATTCTCCGGCAGGACCCGGATATTGTTATGGTCGGGGAAGTACGTGATTCAGAAACGGCGGAAATCGCGATACGGGCCGCGCTGACAGGTCATCTCGTGTTCAGTACGATTCACACAAACAGCGCGGTCGCCACCATACCGCGGCTAATTGATATGGGCATCGAGCCGTACCTGGTCACCTCCTCCGTATCCGGTATCATCAGTCAGCGGCTCGTGAGAGAGATCTGCTCGAACTGCCGCACATCCGATGTACCAACAGAGGCAGTGAAAGAAATATTCGAAGCACGGGGCATGGACGTGGAGGCGGTTTATTATGGAAGCGGCTGTGAAGCCTGCAATGGCAGTGGCTACCGCGGTCGTCTGGCGGTACATGAAATCATTGCTGTCGATGATCTCGTCCGCAAAATGATTCTCAACAATGCGGAGATGTCAGCCATCCGCCGGTATCTCCTGGACCAGGACATGCTGTTTCTCATGGACGACGGTTTTTTCAAGGCAGCACAGGGCAAGACGACCCTGGAAGAGATCTACCGGGTGGCGGCAGATGATGCATAAAAAAGGAGAGATGACTGTGCTGCAGATTGATGCGCTTCTGACAGAAGCCTTTGAACGGGGGGCATCCGATATTCATTTGACTGTCGGCATGCCTCCCGTTTTTCGTATTCACGGAGAACTTCAGAAAGCAGGGGAGGCGACCCTCAAACCGGATGATACAGAGAAAACGGCGGAAGGTATGATCCCGCCGGCGCTCTGGAATACGTTCAAGAAAAAGGGAGAGCTTGACTTCTCCTATGCGGTCCGCGGGGTGTCCCGGTTCCGGGTGAACGCGTATTTCCAGCGTTCCTGTGTCAGCCTTGCTGTTCGGGTCGTGCCAACCTCGATTCCAACGATCGATGCGCTCCAGATGCCGCAGCAGCTGAAAAACATAGCGCTGGAACCACAGGGACTCGTGCTGGTGACGGGACCTACCGGATCGGGCAAGTCTACGACGCTCGCGTCGATGATCCGCTACATGAACGAGCAGGAAGAGCGGCACATCATCACGCTGGAAGATCCCATCGAATATCTGCATAAACATAACCGTTCCCTGATCGATCAGCGGGAGATTGGTTTTGATACCCAGTCTTTTGCCAACGGGCTCCGCTCGGCGCTCCGCCAGGATCCGGACGTGATTCTCGTCGGAGAAATGCGCGATCTGGAGACGATCAGCACAGCGATCACCGCGGCTGAAACCGGCCACCTCGTACTGGCTACCCTGCATACGACCGATGCTGCCTCTACAATCGACCGGATTATTGACGTCTTCCCATCCGGCCAGCAGGACCAGGTACGCATCCAGATGGCAAGTGTCCTGTCCGCTGTTATTTCTCAGCGGCTGTTCCGCAACCAGGACGGCAGAGGCAGAACAGCGGCAACGGAAATCCTGCGCTGCACGAGTGCGGTCAGGAACTTGATCCGCAGCGAAAAAATCCATCAGATCCCGAGCGTGATGCAGACGGGCAGATCCGAGGGGATGCACACGATGGAAATGTCCGTGCGCAGCCTCGTTCAGGACGGGACGATCAACCGGGATGCCGGCAGCTACTACTTAACCTGATTCAGCATTAAAAAAGGAGAATCAGCTATGCCTTTTTATCATTACTATGGAAGAGATGCCTATGGCGTTCCAGTCGAAGGGAAAATGAGAGGCGCGACAGAAAAGGAAGTGCGGGGAAAACTCGAAAAAAAGGCCGTTCATGCCAAGGAAGTGAAGCAGCTGGAAGGCTGGCTTTATCAGGATGTGCCCGTGCTTCAGCGGCAGAACCCGAAAGAAATGGTCCTCTTCCTCCGTCAGCTGGCGACGCTGCTGCAGGCAGGGATCACGCTGGTGGAATCCATCAAGCTGCTCGCCGGACAGATGCAGTCGAGGCAGTGGCGGGATACGCTCGCAGCCGTGGAGGAGGACATCCGGGGCGGCACCGCCTTTTCCGCAGCAGCAGAAAAACACCGGAACCTTTTTCCGCCGCTGATGACGAACATGATCAAAGCGGGCGAAGCCGGGGGAGATCTGGATGAAGTCATCGAACGGCTCGCTGTTTATTACGAAAAACAGTACCGCCTGCGTCAGAAGGTGTTATCGTCCCTGTCTTATCCATTGATCCTTGCAGGGGCTTCCATGGCGGTCGTGATCTTTCTTCTCGCTGTTGTCGTTCCGACTTTCGCTGATATGTTCGCCGGATTTCAAGCCGAGCTTCCGTGGATTACGAGATTCGTTCTCACGCTCGGTAATGTTGTATCGAGCCTCTGGTGGCTGCTGTTTCCGCTCGCCGCCGCTGGCATTGCAGCCGCCGCTCTGATCCGGAGCAGACGGGAGTACCTATACTGGTGGCACTATGTCCTGCTGCGGACGCCGATCGTCGGCGGTGTGCTGCAGAAAGCGGCGATCGCCCGCATGAGCCGCACGTGGAGCTCCTTGTTCGCAAGTTCCGTGCCGGTACTGCAGGCCGTTTCCATCGTAGAGCGAGTCGTTGGCAACGAAGTCCTGGCGACCGTGATACGAGACTCCCGGAAGTCGCTTGAAAAAGGCGAATCGCTGGCCGACCCGATGAACGGACACTGGATTTTTCCTCCGATGGTTACGCAGATGGTAACCGTAGGAGAAAAGACAGGGTCGCTGGATCAGATGTTTGATAAGATAGCGGACTTTTATGAAGAGGAAGTGGATCAGGCCACCGACCGCATGAAAAGCATGATGGAGCCGGTGTTAATCTCCGTTCTGGCTGTCGTCGTCGGGGTCATTGTGGCTTCCGTGGCAGTACCGATGTTTGAAATTTTCGATACGATCGAATAACGTTTCGCTGATGCTCAGCCGGGGTATAGACTTAATAAGCACACAAATAGTCCTTTCATTCCTTGCCGGACCAGGCTGGTTTTGTATTATTGAGTCTAAATACCCTTACCATTGATTTTGTTTTCACATACAATAAGACAAAGTGAATCAGAAGAAGCAAAGACACCATCATTGTATGTGGGCACTTGATGATGGGAGAGCGAGTAGTGCAACCGGCTTCCTCTAAAGGACTTAGAGTGCATGCCGGTTTTTTTTATCGGCTGACTAAATATTAACGAGAAGGAGACGATCATCATGAGAAAGATGTTCCAGTATTTAAAGAACCAGCGCGGGTTAACGTTGATCGAACTGCTTGCGGTCATCATCATCCTCGGTATCATCGCTGCGATTGCCGTTCCGGCGATCGGCGGTCTGATTGACAACTCACGAGAGGATGCCCACATTGCCAATGCAGAGACAGCTGTGGATGCAGCCAGGCTGGCATCGATTAGTGAGAACGAAGAGACAGGGCAATTTGATGTAGTTGTTGATGATGATAATGATGGTGATATTAATCTTGTAGATGCAGGATACATTGAGAGTATACCTGAAGACCCTGAAAATAATGGTTACGAGGAATTCTATGTAACTATCAACGACGAAGGTGACTACACTGTTACAATGGGTAACAATGGAGATAACAATATTTTCAATGAAGTTTCTATTGAAACCATCCGCGAGGATGGGCGAGGTGCTATCGGCGCCGACGAAAGCGATGACTAGGAGTAACTTCTAATTAACACAGTGTTCCGGCTCCTGACCCGGGACACTGTGTTTTTTTATCAAAAAAGCACTTGTCCCTCTTTTTACGGTTTCTTCTCCTCTCCAAAAAAGCTATAATAGGAAATAAGTGTAACAGCGTGGGTGGAGGTGCCGCATGGAGTGGTTCTGGTACATATACATAGGCACGGCCGGACTCGCGCTCGGGTCCTTTTATAATGTGATGGGCCTGCGCTGGACGCAGGGCGAATCGGTCGTGCATCCCCGCTCGGCTTGCCCCTCCTGCGGACATACGCTCCGAACCGGGGAGCTGATTCCGGTGTTTTCCTACCTCGTGCAGCGGGGACGCTGCCGCAGCTGCGGCAGCCGGATCTCGCCGATGTACCCGGGCATCGAGCTGCTGACCGGCCTGCTGTTTCTGGCTGCGGCCGTCTCCACCGGCCTCACGTGGGAACTTCCGGTCGCCCTGCTGCTGATATCGATGCTGATGGTCTCGATCGTGACGGACCTTACCGAAACGTTGATTTTAGACAGGGTGCTTCTTCTTTTCGGCGTACCGCTGCTGATCCTCCGCCTGACTGCAGCCTCACTCGAGCCCTGGTGGGACGCCCTGCTCGGGGCCGGCGCGGGATTTACGCTGCTGCTGCTGATTGCCATTCTATCGAAAGGCGGCATGGGCGGAGGGGATATCAAGCTGTATGCCGTACTCGGTGCAGCGCTCGGCTTCGTTCCGATGCTGCTGTCGCTGTTTCTCGCTGCGCTCTTCGGCCTCGCGGGAACCCTCCTGCTGCACGCGAAGCAGAGGATACAACGGAAGATGGAAGTGCCGTTCGGACCGTACATCGCCGCCGGCGCGGTCACCGCTTATTTTTTCGGCAGTGATCTGCTGCAGTGGTATACTGGACTTCTGACGATGGGACAATAGATCTTGGAGAAAAGGACGCGGATACAACATGAGAAACCTATTTTCAAAAAGCCGGCATGCGATCATCATTACCGATCATGTGCTTCGTTATGCTGAGGTGAGAAACCAGTCGCTGGATCACATCAACACGGCTGCGGAACGCTACATACCCGAAGGTGTCATGGTCCATGGACAGATCAAGGAAGTAGATACCCTGCTGTCGCTCTTGCAGGACTGCGTGGAAGAATGGGGCCTGAAAGGGAAAGAAGTGATGTTCACGCTTCCTGATACCCAGGTCCTCGTCCGACGGCACACCATCCCGATGGATGTCGAGGAGGATCATATTCTCGGACATCTCTATATGCAGCTCGGCGAAACGCTGCACCTGCCGATTGAGCAGCCCGTGTTCGACTGGTACGAGATAGAACGGGATGAAGAAAAGCGGGATGTGCTGCTGTTTGCGGCTCCGGAACCGACCGTGACGACGATTGCACGACTGATGCGGGAAGTGAAGATGAAGCCGCGCGCGGCGGATCTATCGGCGCTCAGCCTGTATCGGTTTTATGATACGTGGCTCGGAGAAGAAACGCCGAGTCATGTCATGCAGATGCAGGTGTTTCCGGACGCGTTTCACGTATCGATTTTTCATGACGGCCTTCCGCTGATTGTCCGCACGATGAACCTGCAGACATCGATGGAAGACTGGGAAGTCAATCCCCATGACGATGACCCGATCCAGTGGAACGGACCGCCGGAGAAGGTGTTCAGTTCCTGGAAAGATGCGGTAGGCGAACTGAACAAGCTCCTCCATTTTTATCAATTTAACTATCAGCATGGAGAAGCCGCTGTGTCCCGTATCCGGATCAGCGGGGACCATCCGTATCTCGAACGAATCATTGAAGATCTGCGTGCGTCGGTAGATCTCCCTGTCGACTATCTTTATGAGTCGGAATGGAAGACGAGTCAGGGCCACGGGCTGGAGACGAAATACTATCCTGCCGTCGGGCTCGCGCTGAAGAATGAGGTGTAGTCATGCGCGTAGAAATTAATTTACTGCCGCAGAAACGTAAACGATCCGGATCGCTGCCGGTCATTCTCGCTGCGCTGCTGCTCGCAGCCGTGATGATTATCTTCACGATGTTTTCCCTGTCCCAGTCGATCGAAAATGACCGGACCGCATCGGAAGAAGAGCTGCAGGAACTGCAGATGGAGACAACGGAACTTGAAAATCAAATCACAGAACTGCAGAATCCGGAACAGGAAGAGCTGCAGGCGAGAATGGATGAGCTGGATGATAAAATCGTTCCTGTCTCCGTTGTTCTGGATGAAGTCGTGGCACGAATGCCCGAAGAGTCTGTGATGACGCTGTTCGACTATGTGTTTCCGGATGAAATCATCATGGAAGCGATTATCCTGAGCGTCCCGGACATCGCACGCTATCAGCATGCGCTGGAGGATTCACCAATGATTCAGCGGGCGGAAGTGGACACGGTGCTCGGAGAAGAAATCCTGGAAGAGCTGGAGGAAGATATTTTCTGGTATGAAGACTACCTTCCCCAGTATTTTACAACGTTCGAAATCACGCTTCATCCGGATGCCGTGAGAGCGTTTGAAGAAGAACCAGAGGAAGACGAGGTGGAGCTGCCATGATGAACAAGCGCAGAGACAAGATTCTCGTCATTCTGAGTGCCGTGCTCGTAGCCGTCGGCCTCCTCTTTCTGTATTTTCAGATGATCCAGCCCGAGCTCGACGAAAGGGAAGCGACGGAAGAGGAGCTGGAATCAGAAACCCAGTATGCAGCGGAGCTGGAAGCTCAGCTGGAAGAAGAAATGGAAGAAGCGGCGGAGCGGAGCGACCTTACGACAGAACACCAGCGCCGGCTGCCTGTCGTCCGTCTCACCGATCAGTTTCTGCTGGATTTGAGCATGGCGGAAGAATTATCCGAAGTGAGGATCATGGATATCGATATGACCTATGATCAGCCGGTCTATACGTACGAGACGACGGAAGTATCCGACTCTTCCGATCCGCCTGCAGCGCGGACGGATATCGACGACGTCCGTGAAGAAGAACCCGAAGAAGATGAAGAGCTCGTCGGCACCGATGACGACGTCGATGCGGAAGATACAGAAATCGAGTCGGATCTCGAAGACCGGGAAGAAGAGACAGCCGATGCAGATGAAGCTGAACGCGGAGCGGTTCAAGGAGACGAAATCGACGGTGTGCGCCGGCAGACGGCGCTCATCGAACTGAAGGTCAACACGTATGACCACCTGAGCGGCTTTCTCGAAGAAGTCGATGCGCTCGTGCGCGACGTGAACATTGATTCCATTCTGTTTCTCGGTCAGGATTCGGACCGGATCTTTGACGGCGAGTCCGACATCTTTTTTGAAGTAGAAGTATCTTCTTATTACTATCCGGAGCTGGAAGAGTTGGAACCGGAAGCTCCGATCGTTGACTATCCGGAAGACGAAGACCGGGATTCCCCATTCGGTGAGTAAAAGGAGAACATTCATTCGATTTTTGCTGTTTTTTTAGAGAAGATGTGGTATGTTTTAACATACCCTCTTCTTTTTTTATCGGACAA
Organism: Alkalicoccus chagannorensis DSM 18086; assembly: GCF_000429725.1. Taxonomy (GTDB): domain Bacteria; phylum Bacillota; class Bacilli; order Bacillales; family Salisediminibacteriaceae; genus Alkalicoccus; species Alkalicoccus chagannorensis. Next base: position 80,675 of record NZ_AUCK01000008.1, read on the forward strand.
CCATGGTGCCGTGCTCCCCCGCATGCGGGCAGAAGCTGTGTCTGAAGCAGAAAAGGCCGTCGTGCCTGTTCTTTCTGCCGGCAATGACGGTAGTACCAAGGTTGGTCCTCCAATCCAGAAAGAGAGGGGCAGTAACCATGAAACAGCTTATTCTGGCATCCGAGTCCCCGAGAAGAAGAATCCTCCTGGACCAGGCAGGACTGACGTATGACATCAGGCCGAGTGGGGCTGATGAGCGTATTCCGGATGACCTGTCCGCTGCCGAAGCAGCCTCCCTGCTGGCGGAAAGAAAGGCGGCAGCCGTTCATGCGGATGCAGAAGGCGGAGCCGTCGTGCTCGGCGCAGACACCATCGTCGCCTGTGACGGCAGGATGATGGGGAAGCCTGCGGATGATGACGAGGCAGAAAACATGCTGCGCTATTTATCCGGCAGGACACATCAGGTACATACCGGAGCAGCCGTACTATCCGGTATGGGGAAAACGGTGTTTACAGAAACAGTCGATGTGACATTTTATCCTCTGACAGATGTAGAAATAAAACGATATATCGCTTCAAACGAACCGGCGGACAAAGCCGGAGCCTATGGGATTCAAGGTCTTGGAGCTGTTCTTGTGAAGCGGATCCACGGCGACTATTATGCGGTCGTCGGGCTGCCGCTCGGAAGGGTTGTTCGTGTGCTGCAATCACACGGCATAACGTAACGGCCGTAAGAGGAGGTCCTGCATGAATCAACCGATGATGGTGAAAGACGTACCGATGAGTGAACGCCCGAGAGAGAGGCTTCTGCGCGAAGGAGCAGAGCATCTTTCCAATCAGGAGCTCGTTGCCCTGCTCCTTGGATCGGGTTCGAGAGAGGAATCGGTCATCCAGCTGGCCGGAAGAGTCCTGCACCAGTTTGATGGATTAAAGCTGCTGAAGGAGACGACGGCGGCCGAACTGATGGAAATCAGAGGCATCGGCGAGGCCAAGGCCGTCCAGCTGAAAGCAGCCCTGGAACTGGGACGGCGCATCAAGCAGTATCCCGTCGAGGAAACCCACGTGATCCGCTCCCCGCAGGATGTAGCGGATTATATGATGGAGGACATGCGGCACTTGAAGCAGGAACATTTCGTTGCACTCTACCTGAATACGAAAAATGCCGTACTTCACAAGAAAACGCTCTTTATCGGAAGTTTGAATTCGAGCCTCGTGCACCCGAGGGAAGTATATAAAGAAGCGCTCCGCTATTCGAGCGCCTCCTTCATCTGTCTGCATAATCATCCTTCCGGTAACCCAGAGCCGAGCCGAGAGGATATCGATGTTACGAGGCGCCTCCACGAGGCCGGGAAAACGCTCGGTGTCGACATGCTCGATCATGTCATTATCGGAGACAGACAGTTCTGTTCGATGAAAGAGAAAGGCTACATGGGATAACAGCAGCAGGCCCCCGCAGCGTCTTCAGGCGCGCCGCAGTGAGAGCGGGCCCGGAAGGAACCGTCTCCAGTACTTGGAAGACGGTTTCTTGTGCATAGGCAGCACAGGAATGACGTCCCCGGAGCAGGCAGGCGTTTCCTTTACCATCTGACACGATCAGGCAGCTGCAGCAGGCCCGGTGTGCTTCCCATGCCCGTGCTGCAGGGCCGTTCACACCCCGGCACAAGGCTTGCGGGAGGCGGGTGTACATATACATAGATACAGCGCTGTGTTAGGATAAAATAAGGATTTTTGTGAGTATTGCGGAAAACGCTACTCAAGCCGTGCTCGATTCAGTATAATGAATACTATCGGCTGTTTACCGTATTTAGAAGTTGAAGGGAGATTACATAGATGTTCGGAGGATTCTCAAAAGATTTAGGTATTGACCTCGGCACGGCCAATACGTTGGTATATGTAAGAGGAAAAGGAGTGATTCTGCGCGAACCGTCCGTGGTCGCGATCCGTTCCGACACGGGACGCATCGAAGCCGTCGGAAGCGATGCGAAAAGCATGATCGGCAGAACGCCGGGCAACATTGCAGCCATTCGTCCAATGAAAGACGGCGTGATTGCGGATTTTGATACAACATCGACCATGATGAAGCATTTCATTCAGCTTGCTTTGAAAAAACGTTCCATGCTCGCAAGAAAGCCGAACGTGATGGTCTGTGTTCCATCCGGTATCACATCGGTGGAAAAACGGGCTGTGGAAGACGCTACGAAACAGGCGGGCGCCCGGGAAGCCTATACGATCGAGGAACCATTCGCTGCTGCGATTGGCGCCGACCTGCCCGTATGGGAGCCGACCGGCAGCATGATCGTTGATATCGGCGGCGGAACGACGGAAGTTGCCATCATTTCCCTCGGCGGCATTGTGACGAGCCAGTCTGTCCGGATCGCTGGGGACGAAATGGATGAAGCAATCATACAGTACATCAAAAAGACGTACAACCTCATGATTGGGGAGCGTACCGCCGAATCGGTGAAGTTTACAATCGGAACAGCGGACGGCTCCAATGGCGAGGAAACCATGGACATCCGTGGACGGGATCTTGTGAGCGGCCTTCCGCAGACGATCTCCATTCAGGCGAAAGAAATAGCAGGAGCACTGCTGGAAACGGTCGAAGCGATTACGGCAGCGGTGAAAAACACGCTTGAAGAAGCACCGCCTGAGCTGTCCGCTGATATCATGGACCGGGGCATCGTCCTCACCGGCGGCGGGGCACTGCTGCGGAATTTGGATAAAGTGCTGAGTGATGAAACGAACATGCCGGTGCATACGGCAGAAGAACCGCTCGACAGTGTCGCAGCCGGGACCGGTAAAGCGCTGGAAAATCTTCACCTGTTTCATTCCAAAGCAGGAATTACTGCACGATCGAATCGAAAAGCATAAGTAGGTGCCAATCATGTCTTTTTTTTCTAACAGGCGCTTAATTGTACTGCTCGTCTGCCTCATTTTTCTCGTAGGCCTCGTCGGGTATTCCTTGAGCGATCAGCGGACGACCACCTGGCCGGAGCAGTTCGTGCAGGATGCTGCGGGAACGGTCCAATCGCTGTTCTCCCGACCGTCCTACATGATCTCTGGTGCGGTGGATGCAGTGCAGGAAGTACGCTACGTATATGAAGAAAATCAAATGCTCCGTGCGCACCTCGATGAGTATGCCTCGATGCGGGTGGAGCTCTCGGAACTGCAGCGGAGGAACGAAGAGCTGCAGGGGATGATCGACCAGGAACAGGATCTGCTCGATTATACGCCCCGGCAGGCGATGGTCATCCATCGATCTCCGGACCGGTGGAACGAAGCAGTCGGGTTGAATAAAGGCGCGCAGGACGGCGTCGAGTCAGATATGGCGGTAGTGACTTCCCAGGGGCTGATCGGGAAAATCGATGAAGTCTCCCAGTTCTCGTCGACGGTCCAGCTTCTGAGCGACACGGATGTCACGAACAGAATTTCCGCCATGGCCGATGCGGAGGAGACCGTCTATGGGTTTATTGAAGGCATCGACGGTGAATCCGGATATTTGCGATTTACGAAAATTGATATTGATGTTGAAATAGAAGAAGGTCAGACGGTAGCGACATCCGGACTCGGCGGCATTTTCCCCGACGGTCTTCTGATCGGAGAGATTGTGGATGTCCAGACCGATGAATACGGACTGAGCCAGACAGCACTCGTAGAACCTGCCGCAGACTTTTACCATCTCGATTATGTCACGATCATCGAGCGTGATGCCGACTCCCTGGATGAGCCTTTGGAAGATGATGAGCTGGAAGACGTGATGGAAGAGATGCAGGAAGAGGGGGATGAGGAATGAGCCGGTATATCATTCCTGTCCTTCTTTTTATCCTCTTCGTCATGGAAGGGACGGTATTTCAAATCTTTGCTCCCGGCAGGGGAGCTGACTCCTGGCAGCTGATTCCAAGATTCATGCTGATCGGTATTCTGTTTGTCGGTATCTTCCGCGGAAGGAGCCACAGCATTTTTTACGCCGTGCTGTTCGGCGCATTGTATGACATCGTCTACGCGCCGGTGCTCGGAGTAAATACGTTTGGATTCGGGTTCGCTGCCTACTTGTTTTCCATCTCGAATTCCTTTATTAAGCGGCGTCCGATGCTGATCGTTCTGCTGATTACAGCCGGGGTCATCCTGGTCGAATATTATATGTACGGATTGATGCTGCTGCTGGGACTCACAGAACAACCGCATCAGGAACTGTTTCAGCAGCGTTTTCTACCTAGTTTTATCATGAATGCAGCAGTTGCCGCTGCTGTCGTTTATCCGGTCAGGTGGTTTTTTTATTCAGTTGATGGGATGGAGGAAGAACGCTGAGTGGAGGTGAAGGCATGACAAAGCATGTACAGCAGTATGTTGTTCTCCGAGGGACAAGGCAGGGCCTTGAACTGAAGCTGGATGACAAGTGTTCTTTTCATCTGCTGATGGAGGAACTGGAACGCACGCTTAAAGAAAAGCAGCAGCAGTTTGCCGCACCGGAAGGACGGGAACTGCACGTCACGGTCGATGCAGGGTTCCGTTATATCGGACCGGAAGATGAAGCAGCCGTACGGAGACTGCTGGAGGACGAATTCGCTGTCTCAATCGATGCTTTTGAATCGGATGTACTATCGAAGCAAGAAGCGGAAAACATGCTGAAAGCCCAGAAAATGACGACGATGTACCACGTCCTGCGTTCCGGCCAGGTAGTGGAGATCGAGGGCAGCGTCCTTCTTATCGGCGACGTGAATCCGGGGGCAGAGATTAAAGCGACCGGCAGTATCTACATCCTCGGCAGCCTGAAAGGAACAGCGCATGCCGGAACGGAAGGAGAAGTCCGTTCTGTCATCTGTGCCTCATTTATGGATCCCTCGCAGCTGAGAATTGCCCATATCGTCAGGCACCCTCCCGAAAATGACGAGGAAGAAGTCTGGAGGGGCATTTTTGAGTGTGCCTATGTGAACGAAGAAGGCGTTCTGACGCTGGACCGCTCCGTGAAATTAAGTGCTCTTCGACCGGAGCATGCAGGTCCTCCCGATGAATAAGAAACGAACATCTGTAATGACACTAGATCGAATCAGAAAGGGGAGAGTGCTGTGGGAGAAGCAATAGTTATTACCTCAGGTAAAGGCGGGGTCGGAAAAACGACGACAACAGCCAACATAGGTACAGCACTTGCACTGAATGGGTATAGAGTCTGCATGATCGATACAGACATTGGTCTTCGGAATCTGGATGTGGTGATGGGACTGGAAAACCGGATCATCTATGATCTTGTCGATGTGGCGCAGGGAACCTGCCGTCTGCAGCAGGCACTGGTGAAAGACAAGCGATTTGAATCTCTGCACCTGCTTCCTGCAGCACAGACGAAAGATAAAGATGATGTGGAACCGGAGCAGATGCTGGAGATTGTGGCAGAACTGAAAAAAAATCATGATTACATACTGATTGACTGTCCTGCCGGAATTGAACAGGGATACAAGAATGCGGTGGCCGCAGCGGACCAGGCGGTCGTTGTCACCACGCCGGAAATATCCGCCGTGCGCGATGCCGACCGGATTATTGGACTGCTGGAAAAAGAAAAACACGTCGAACCTCCGAGGCTCGTGATCAACCACATCCGCAGCAATATGATGCGGAGCGGCGAAGCGATGGAAGTGGATGAGATCGTGACGATCCTCGCGATTGATCTGCTCGGCCTTGTCCTGGATGACGATGAAGTGATCAAATCGTCCAACGCTGGAGAACCGATCGCATTGAATCCGAAGTCTAAAGTATCCATTGCCTACCGAAACATCGCCCGCCGTATTCAGGGAGAACAGGTTCCATTGATGAAACTGGACGAAGACACGGGACTAATGGCTAAAATCAAGAAATTTTTCGGCATTCGTTCGTAACAACCGCAGCCGCTTGACGAGCACAGGAAGCCTAGAGAAAAGCAGACATCTGAAAGTGGCTAGAACAAAACGAGAATAAAAAGAAGCCCTTACCTTCTCATTGGTGAGGGCTTTCTGTATGTAAGGGGAGTTAATCCTTCCAATGACAATCCCTTGCCGCGGGCAAGGCTTCAGCTGACCGTCGCAACTACAGCGACAGGGCATCTTCAGCCCTTGCTGTTCCCACGGGCTTGCCTTTTCATGAGCAACCCCTGATAGAGGCCGTACGGTCTTGATTTTTCCATAAAAAGGATACCTTCCGGTTCAGTTAGAACGATCAAGCCATAACAAAACGGTTTCGGCGATCCCCACTTGGGTCATCGAAAGCGTTTTTTTCGTGCTGGAAAACGATTTTATCCCAGCCTCTTTTCCAGGCCGTGTATAAAGTCATTTTTCTCTATGCGTAATTTCCGATTTCAAAGGGACCCTTTCGGAGGGAGCTTTCTCAGCTGATCCGCCTTGGGCAGGGCCAACTTCGAATCGTTCTTGATCCTCCCGGAGTTGACCTTCTGCAGCTCCAGCATCGACAAAAACGTTTCGACTTTGATGAGAAGAGAAGCACGACAGCATGTTTTGAACAAAAGCGCGGAGCGCCTTTTGGTCTAAGAAGAAAGAGCTGTGGGGAGGCGAAGCATCCATCGACAGAGGCAGCGCTTCCGACGATCTCAGATGATCGCCGGAAGCGTTATTTCTTTTTGTCAGTTGGAGTTATCTACTGCTTCCTGCACGTGCAGCATGAATATTTATATTATTGCAATATACTGATTATCCCGTTTGTTCATTCGCTATACGAAGGGTAGTGCTGTTTACTCAAGCTGCTGCTTAGTATCCTGGGAAAGAATCATCCGGCTCTGTTATGGAGAAATAGAAATCTAAAAAAATTTAAAAAAATATTCAAAAAAGTTCTTGAAATCGTTACCACCCCCGCTTATACTTTAGCTATGAAAGCGATAACAGAGAGGCGTACAGGTTGTGGATTCCATTGCACAGGCACTTTCGTTTGCAGCAGGAATCCATTTCATTGTCCGTATCTGAAATCGTTATCATATCATTCATTTCTTTAAGGGGGAACTACGTATGAAGATCAAGAAAAAGGTGTTGACGAGTGCCGCAGTGCTTTCCATGGCAGGGTTGATCGCCGCGTGCGGGAACAACGCAGACAATGACAACGCAGACGCTGACATGAACAACAATGCCGGTGCCGACAACGGTGCAGACATGAATGACAACGATGATAACGACAACATGGACAACATGAATAACGACAACGACAGCGATAACGATGCTGACGACATGGACAACGACGCCAATAACGATGAGGAAGCAGCAGGGGACGGAGAAGAAGTCACCATCACCTATGCACGCGGACAGGACACGACCAACGCCACCGATGCGCTCATCGAAGCTTTTGAAGAAGAGCATCCAAACATCACCGTGGAAATTAGAGAAATGCCGTCCGATACGGGACAGTCGCATGACCAGTATGTAACGGAGTTCAGTGCAGGCGATGACACCATTGACGTCTTTGATGCGGATGTCATCTGGCCGGCTGAGTTCGCCCAGGCAGGCTACGCGATGGAGCTGGACCGGTTCATTGAATCAGATGAGGATGTCGACCTCGATGAATACTTTGAAGGAACAGTAGAAGCTGGGCGTTTCGACGGCCGCATGTGGGCGATGCCGAAGTATACAGATGCGGGGCTCCTTTACTATCGAGACGATATTGTCGAGACGCCTCCGGAAACGTGGGATGAGCTGATTGAGATGTCTGAAGAGTTGATGGGAGAAGAGGGAACGGAATTCGGCTACCTCCTTCAGGCGAACCAGTATGAAGGACTTGTCGTAAACGCCATCGAATTCATGGGTTCCTATGGAGCTGAGGTGCTGGATGATGACCAGAACGTCACAATCAATACACCGGAAGCCGTTACCGCACTGGAAAAAATGATGGAAATTGTCCAGTCCGACATCGTCCCGGGCAACATCCTCAACTTTGATGAGCCTGCAACGGAGAATTCCTTCCTTGAAGGCCAGGCCGTGTTTGCCCGTAACTGGCCGTACATGCAGGCGAATACGGAGAATGAGGAGATGTCTTCTGTCGTCGGCAACGTCAGCTTCAGCCTCCTGCCTGCAGGGGATGACGGAAGCGCAGCAGGTCTCGGCGGGTGGATGTCGATGATCAACCGCAACACGAATCATGCTGAAGAAGCCTGGGAGTTTGTGAAGTTCAAGTCTGGTGAAGAAGGCCAGAAGCTCTCGGCCATGGAAGGTGGACGTGCACCGACCATCGAATCCCTCTATGATGACGAAGAAGTACAGGAAGCAGCTCCGCTCTTTGCAGACGAAGAGTTTGTAGAAACACTGCAGAACGCGATTCCGCGTCCGGTTACACCGATCTATCCACAGATCAGTGACATCATGCAGATCGAAGTGTCCCGTGCACTTGCGGATGAAATCACAGCGGAAGAAGCAGTGGAAAACATGGAAGAGCAGATCCAGAGCGCACTCGACGAGTAACAAGGCACCGGGGGAGTAAACATGCCGTTTGCTCCCTCTCCTGCTTCAGGAGATGCTGAGACTGAGAAGAGGTGAGAACCGTTGGCAACGATCAAAGACATAGCTGAAAAAACGGGATTGTCTCCCACTACTGTATCGCGCGTCATCAATAATCATCCTTATGTCGATCAATCGAAGAGGATCAAGGTGCAGAAGGCGATGCAGGAACTAAGCTACGTGCCCAACTCTTCTGCTCAGCGTCTCCGGGGGCAGAAGACCAACACGGTAGCCGTCATCATCTCCAGAATCATCAACCCGTTCTTCAGCCATCTCGTCGATGCGATGGGAGAAGCCGCCACCGATCGAGGATACCAGCTGCTCTTGTGCGACTCACGACTGGATGCGCAGCGCGAGCTGGAGCATTTGGAACTGCTGAAGAAAAAACAGGTCGACGGCGTGATCCTCGCTTCGCTGCAGAATACGTGGAAAGAGATAGAGCCCTACACGAAGTTTGGACCTGTCATTACATGCAATGAATACGATAAAGAGGCAGAAATGCCGATGATCAGCTGCGATCAGCAGTACGGAGGATACTTGGCGGTCCGGCACTTGATTGAGCAGGGTCATACCCGCATCGCTTATGCAGGTGGGGTGAACCGCATTCAGTTAACCTATGACCGGCTTCAGGGGTATCGGCAGGCGATGGCAGAAGCATCCCTCCCTGTTGAAGACGCCTTCATTTTTACTGGTATTTATGGTTTGAGCGATGGCATCCAGGTGTTCGATGAGATACGCGGGATGGAGGAGCCGCCGACGGCGATCTTTGCCGGCGGGGATGAAGTAGCAGCCGGCGTCATCAAACAGGCGAAGCTGCACCAATGGCGGGTGCCGGAAGATATCGCTGTTGTCGGTTTTGATAATCAGCCGCTGGCAGAGCTGGTCGAACCCGGCATTACGACGATTGAACAGCCGACGAAAGTGATGGGGATCCGCGCGATGCAGCTGATGATGGATATGATTGATCATGCAGGTCCTGTTACTTATCAAAAAGAAACACTGCCTCTTCATCTAGTCAAGCGTGGTTCGACTTGAGAGGGCAGTCCAGCTGCAGAGATGATGAAATCGATATACTGACCAGGTGATAATGGTTTGACAAAGGGGGAACATTCTATGAGCGGGAAGAAGAAAAAAGGTTTTCAGCTGAATGAGCGCCAGCTCGGATACTTGATGGTTGCACCAGCGCTCATCCTGATTTTTGCTGTTACTCTCTGGCCGGTGGCACAGTCTTTTTATAACAGTATGTTTGACTACCGGCTGAATGATCCGACAAGAAACCAGACAACATTGAGTTATCAGATTGATCTGGAACGATATGCAGATAACTATTTTTACTTCGAGCGTGATGTTGACAGCCTTGCTGCGGCGGATGAAGAGGCTGCAGACACGGCGGAAAATATCCGCAGCACTATTGATGATTATCATCAGCAGATCGTTGATTCTGACAGCATCGGCGACCAGTTCGCTGAGGTCGATCAGATGGTCATGGAGTTCGACCCGGTCACCGATGATGATCTTCGATACGGAAGCATTAATAATGATTTCTCGGAATCCTACATTGATGCACTGGAAGATGTATCAGAGATGCTCACCAGTTTATCCGATCAGACAGAAGATGAGCAGGTGCAGGAGGCTGTAAACAGCCTGGACGGCACCGTCGATCAGATTGACCGGTCGATGATCCGGCCGAACTTCATCGGTTTATCCAATTACGCCACCTACTTGACAGAAGCAAGGACCTGGCAGTCATTATGGAACACGGTCTTCTTTACCGTCGTTTCCGTCTTCTTTGAACTGACGATCGGCCTTGCGGTTGCGCTGGTCATCAACCGCGCCTTCATTGGACGAGGCGCTGTCCGGGCAGCAGTACTGATCCCCTGGGCGATTCCGACGGCTGTCAGTGCGATGATGTGGAGTTATCTGTACGATGGACAGTTCGGAATCATCGCCCATTATTTTGAACAGCTCGGGCTCATATCGGATGCCTCTGTGCTTCTCAGTACCGGCTCCGGAGCGATGTTCTCCATCATACTTGCAGATGTCTGGAAAACGATGCCGTATATGGCGCTGCTTCTGCTGGCAGGGCTGCAGACAATCTCCGGCTCTCTCTACGAAGCTGCGGAAGTCGATGGCGCAGGAAGATTCCAGCAGTTTTTGTACATTACCCTGCCGATGCTGAAGTCCGCCATACTGGTAGCGCTGCTCTTCCGTACACTGGATGCCTTCCGGGTGTTTGACCTGATCTACGTACTGACAGGCGGTGGGCCGGCTAACGCCACAGAGTCCATTTCGGTTTATGCCTATCAAGTACTTTTTGCGCAGCAGAATTTCGGTGAAGGATCGGTTCTTTCCGTCATCACGTTCGTCTCTGTGGCAATAATCAGTGTCATTTTCATTAAGCTGATCGGTTCCGATCTGTTTGATGACAAAAAAGCGTAAGAAAAGGGGGTATCCGCTGTGAGGAAAAAAGCAGGCATCTGGTTTTATGTGTTTTTAAGTATCTTCATCTTTGTGACGATGTTTCCGTTTCTGTGGGTGTTTCTCACTTCGATCAGACCGGTAAATGAAATTTACTCCGGATTTGACTGGTTCACGACAAATCCGTCACTGCAGTCTTATATCAATGCGTTTGAAACAAGACCACTGCTGTTGTACATGTGGAACAGTATTGCTGTTTCGACGCTGACGACCGTACTCGCGATTTCTGTCGCTTCCCTGTCCGCCTATGCAGTCACCAGGCTGCCTATTAAATTCAAAGGGACCATTCTTGGTATCGTTCTGGCGGCAGCGATGTTTCCGCAGATTGCGATCATTTCACCTATCTTTAACCTGATCCAGTCTCTCGGGCTGCGGAACAGCTATCTCGGGCTGGTCATTCCGTACATCACGATCAGTCTTCCGCTCGCGATCTGGATCCTGGCTACCTTTTTTAAGAAAATTCCTTTTGAGCTGGAAGAGTCCGCGAAACTGGACGGTGCTACGCCGTTTCAGACGTTCCGGAAAATCATTTTCCCTCTGGCCGCTCCCGGGGTCTTTACGACGGCCATCCTTGTTTTCATTGCGGCGTGGAACGAATACCTCTTCGCCTTAACGATCAACTCGGATGACAACTGGAGAACCATTCCGGTCGGTCTGTCGATGTATCAGTCGGAGTTCACTATTCCGTGGGGAGATATTACTGCCGCTACCGTCGTCGTGACGATACCGATTGTCATTGTCGTACTGATCTTCCAGCGTCGAATTGTGGCAGGCTTGACATCCGGATCGGTCAAAGAATAGTTGCTTGGCATCAGAGACGGAAGGTGCATCCACGCACGGATGCGCTCTGTCTGGAGCCGCTCCCATTATCGGCGGGGCGGCTCTCTTTGCTGTCAGCGAAACCGGCGGCTTGCCGGTCATCGTCTGCTGCTTCGTGTTTTCGGACGTGACCCGTGTCGGTTGGGATCTGCAGCGCTTTTCATAAAGAATAATCGTTCAAGGAGGGTCATGGATGTTTACAGACGAACAAGAAACATGGATTAGAGAGAAACTCCGCTTCGTATACGGAGACAGAGAAGACGCTGTCTTCCGGCGGCTGGAGACCATGCTTGCCGACCGGCCGCAGCAGAGAGCGTCAGCGGATTTTATCTCCGAAAAAGATACCATGCTGATTACGTATGGTGGAAGCATCAGAAGGAGCGGAGAGAAGCCGCTGTGGACCCTGCATCAATTTCTGAAGAACCATACTGCAGACCTGCTTTCCGCCGTTCATCTGCTCCCCTTTTATCCATATACCTCGGATGACGGGTTTTCCGTGCAGGATTATACGGCAGTCGATCCCCGGCTCGGGAGCTGGGAGGAGATCCAGGCCATTGCCGGCGAGGTGGATGTCATGTTCGATGCTGTGATCAATCATATTTCGCAGGCGAGTACTTGGTTTCAGCGTTTCCGGGAGGGGGACCCCCGTTATCAGGATTATTTCATTGTCTCCGATCCGGAGGAGGATTATTCTTCCGTCACCCGGCCGAGGGCCAGACCCCTTCTCACGCCGGTGCAGACGGCGGAGGGAACGACCCATGTCTGGACGACGTTCAGTGAGGATCAGATCGACCTGAACTACGCCAATGAGGACGTATTTCTGGACATCGTCGACATCCTCCTTTTCTACGTGGATCAGGGAGCGGACTACCTCCGGCTGGATGCGGTCGGCTTCATGTGGAAGAAGCTGCACACCTCTTGTATTCACTTAGATGAGACGCACGCGCTCATACAGCTCTTCCGTCTCCTGATGGATGCGGGAGCACCAGGGACGATATTGATAACAGAAACCAACGTCCCGCATGAGGACAACATCGCTTATTTCGGCGACGGGAGGAACGAAGCACACATGGTGTATCAATTTCCGCTGCCGCCGCTCGTGCTCCATAGTTTTCATGAACAGCGGACGGACGTGCTGTCCGCTTGGGCGGAAACGATCGAAGCGCCGTCGGAGAAAACAGCGTTCTTCAACTTTCTCGCTTCGCATGACGGGATTGGCGTCGTTCCCGCGAAAGGGCTGCTGTCGGAACGAGAAATAGAAGCGATGGCCGAGAAGGTGAAGGCCCACGGCGGTCTGGTCTCGTATAAAGACAATGGGGACGGCACGCAGAGTCCGTATGAGTTAAACAGTAATTACCTGGACGCGCTCTCCCATCCGGAAGAAGAAGAGCACCAGCGGGCGGCCCGATTCATTTCCGCGCAGTCCATTCTGCTGGCGCTGCAGGGGATGCCCGGCATTTATATTCACAGCCTGCTTGGCTCCGTCAATGATCAGGCAGGGGTACGTGAAACAGGACGCAGCCGGTCGATTAACCGGGAAGTACTGGATGCGGACGAAGTCGAGGCGGCGTTGTCGGACGAGCAGTCGCTGCGGCACAGGATATTCCATGCATGTGCAGACAGAATCCGCATCCGGACTGCGGAGCCAGCTTTTCATCCTCATGCACCACAGACCATCCACCGCCTTCATCCTGCAGTGTTCTGTGTGGAGAGAAGCGATCCGGACAAAGGAGGATCGGTCTATGTGATCGTGAACACGTCGAACAAGGAAGTAGAGCTGTCCCTGCCGGCGGAACCGCTGCAGAACATGCTGACAAACGAAAAACTGGCAGGGGACACGATGAGAGCCGCTCCTTTGGAAAATTACTGGATGAAGAAAATGTAAGAATCATCGATTTCCCGACCTTGACTGGGCGGAGGTGCTTCTCCTGTTGTACAATAGACGACAGGTTAACTATGTCTGAACCGATCGGCCGGTTCAGCTACCTGGAAAGGTCGTGGCATGTATGCACAGGGAAATAGTGATGGAAAAATACCGAGGCGGACATCGTGCCGGGATTATAGAGCATGGAGCAGTCCAGGAATGGCTGGTTGACGATGACAGCGGAGGATGGCAGGAGGGCATGATCATCCAGGGACGTGTCAGCAAAGTGAAAAAGAGCATGAATGCTGCGTTCATCCATCTTGACGGTCAGGCAGAGGGGTATCTGCATCAAAAAGAACACCCTCTGCATCAGCAGGCGAAGCTGCAGGAGCAGCGCCTGCCGGCGATCACGGAACTGCTGCAGGCTGGAGACGACGTGCTCGTCCAGGTGAAAAAAGAAGCGGCAGGGGAGAAAGGCCCTTCTTTAACGATGCTGCTCAGCTTTTCCGGACGCTTTCTCGTATACGAACCGTTTGCCGGATATTGTGCGGTCTCCAAAAAGCTGCCGGAAGAAACGAGAAAATTATTCCGGGAAGAAGCAGCGACGTGGCTGGAGGAGCAGGAAGGAGTCATCATCCGGACCGCTGCGGCCAAAGCCTGTACCGAGGAACTGAAGGAAGAGTTTTTCATGCTCCGCAGCCGGTATGAAACGATGTTGAGCAGGAACCCGAGCAGCGGGGAGGTCGTGTTTCATGAAGGCAGCACGCTGCAAAGGGTCTACCGGCACTACGCCTTTGATCCGGACCATGTCCTTCATACGAACGACGCGGAGGCGGCGGCCGTTTTCCAAAAAGGAAAAGCCGCCGTGCACTGGCATCCTTCCGAGCGGCTCTTCGGCACGTTCCAGCTGGATGCCGCCTGGGATCAGACGCTGCAGGATTTTGTCCGGCTGAAAAGCGGGGCCTCTCTTCATATAGAGGAAACCGAAGCCATGACGGTTATTGATGTCAATTCAGGCAGGTACCGGATGAAAGGGGCCGACTTTGAAACGATGGTTCAGAGCGTCAACGAGGAAGCAGCGGTCGATATCGCCAAACAGCTTCGGCTGCGGAGGATCGGCGGTATTATCATCATCGATTTTATTGACATGGCCCGTGAAGAAGCCAAACAGGCCGTCATTCAGACGTTGGAACGTGCACTGAAGCAGGACAGCACCATCACGAAGGTGCACGGCATGACCAAACTCGGCCTGGTGGAAATGACGCGGAAACAGACACAGAAGCCGCTGAAACAGTTATGGACAGAGTCCTGCACCGTCTGCGGTGGTACCGGCCGTGTTCCCTCGGCGCAGGAGGCGGTCGAGGCGCTGATGCTGGAAGTGAAGCAGCTGGGAGCGGAAGCCGTTCTCGTTCAGTGCCGTCCGAATCTGGCGGAGATGGTCCGTCAAGAAGCAGCAGCAAAAGAGGTACCGACAAGGGTGTTTACCGTCGAGGAAGCGGGCGAGCCATCCTGGTCGATTCTGCAGACCGGCAGGGAAGACGTTCTTCTTTCTTCGATCGAAAGAAGATATGGCGCAACCAATTGACGCGGCTGGGATTACGTGGTACTATTTCTTTTGTTGGTTATTTGGCTGCGCGCCAAATGACTGTAACCGCTCGGAGCAGGTTATAAGCACCCAGTGCACCTGCAAAGGCGAGTCTGAGTCCAAGAGGAGGTGCGCAATATGTACGCTATTATCGAAACAGGCGGTAAGCAGGTAAAGGTGGAGCAGGGCCAGGAGGTCTACATCGAGAAAATCGATGCAGAAGCTGGTGAAACTGTTACATTCGACCGTGTTCTGCTTGTCGGTGGTGACGAAACAAAAGTAGGTTCTCCGCTTATTGATGGTGCAACAGTAACGGCCAAGGTCGACAAGAACGGCCGCGGCAAGAAACTGACTGTATTCAAATACAAGGCGAAGAAGAACTACCGTCGTAAGCAGGGTCATCGTCAGCCTTACACGAAGGTAACGATCGACGCAATCAACGCATAAGCGTATGATTGATGTACGTTTTCAACGGGATGCTTCAGGAGATATCACCTCGTTTACGATGAAGGGGCATGCAGAATCGGGTCCATACGGATACGATCTCGTCTGTGCAGGAGCATCGGCTGTGTCTTTTGGTACAGTAAATGCCGTGTATGAATTGACGGGTACTGCCCTGGATGTAGAGATGGAAGATGGCGGCATGCTTGCAGCATCGCTGCCGGATGATATCCGTCCGGAGCATGTTCAGAAAATACAGACACTCCTGGAGGGCCTCCGTGTTTCCATGCAGACGATGGAAGAGCAGTACGGACAGTTTATCCAGGTGACATCTTGATTCAAACAGGAGGTGAAGACCATGATGCTGAAACTCGATCTTCAGTTTTTCGCCCAGAAAAAGGGTGTAGGTAGTACAAAAAACGGTCGTGACTCAGAGTCGAAACGTCTTGGTGCGAAGCGCGCAGACGGCCAGGCTGTAACAGGAGGATCCATTCTCGTGCGCCAGCGCGGTACCCGCGTGTATCCAGGAGTTAACGTCGGCAGAGGCGGCGACGACACGTTGTTTGCAAAAGTAGACGGTGTTGTTAAATTCGAACGTGTAGGACGTGACCGCAAGCGCGTCAGCGTGTACGAAGAAGTACAGGAAGCGTAACATGTCCTGGTGTCCCGGTATTCCATCGTGATGGATACCGGGCTTTTTTTATTTCGAGGTTCTGATCATGTTCCTTTTGATACAAGAATCCTTCCCTTCCATTCGGCATGCCTGCCGTGGACGAGCTCCTCCGCTTCCTCGCTGCGCCGCTCGATCTTCCACAGGCCTCCGCCTCGTTCTTGCTTTTCCAAAGAAAAGACATAGATGGTTTCTTTCTCCAATTATCTATCAAAAAAGCACAGGCAAGGCGTTTTTCGCATGATAGGAATGTATAAGTTTTCATACAGTGTGACGGCGGCTCCATGCGCTGCTCGGGAGGAAACAAAGAACGTATTCTTCCCTAAAAAAGCCTGCAGCGACTCCGCACGCCATTTCGACCAAAAGGCGCTTGGCACTTTTGTTCAGAGGCCTGTGGAAAAAGAAAGCGTGAAAATCATCCAGGACGAAAGGAAGAGACAGCGGAAGGATTTCTCCGCGGAAGCGAAGAAAGAGGAGCCGCAGGCGTCCTTTTTATATCAACACCATCCTTAACAGAGCTTATTTCGAAGAAAAGATCTCCCAGCAGGGTGAAAGCGGCTCTGACCGTAAGGGATGTATACCGGCAGCACGAAAGCATTCGAGCAGGTTTACATCCAAGCCGCCCGAAGGAAGAAACTACGCACAGGAGGGGTACGATGAAAATGACATGCATAGGCTGGTGGGGAGCCTACCCGGAAGCTGGAGGAGCCACCAGTGCCTACCTGCTGGAACATGAAGGATACCGCATGCTGATCGACTGCGGGAGTGGGGCTGTCAGCCATCTGCAGCAGCACGTCAACCTGGCTGGTCTTGATGCTGTACTGCTGAGCCACCGGCATCATGATCATACGGCGGATCTCGGCGTCCTTACTTACAGCAGGGTCGTTGATATGGCGCTGGAACATACGGCTGCACCATTAACGATTGCGGCTCCCGTCAGTGACCGGGATTTTTTCGCCAGCTATCACCGCGAAGGAAGTACGGAAATGATGTATTATGATGTGCAGGATACCCTTCACCTGGGGAACCTTGTCTTCACGTTCCAGGCGACGAAACATCCTGCGCCCTGTGCAGCGGTGAAAGTATCCGATGGAAAAAACACCTTCGTCTATACAGCGGATACGTCCTACGAGGACAAGCTGGCGACATTCGCAGCAGATGCAGATCTTGTGATCGCTGAAGCAAGCTTCTATGCCGGACAGGACGCAGCCTCCTTTGGTCATATGACGGCAGAAGAAGCCGGCATCGTGGCAGAGAAAGCTCAGGCAAAGGAGCTGTGGCTCACCCACCTGCCTCATTTCGGCAGGCACGCCCAGCTGGAGGAGGAAGCTTCTGCCGTCTACACAGGGGTAGTTAAACTGGCAGCGGAAGGACGCCAGAGATCATGGCATGAGAAGTAATTGGAACGTCCGCACACTTACTGATCATGGGTCCTGATCTGTCAGGACCTCTTCTAATGGAAGAGCCAGAGGTAAAATAGTTTTCCAGGCTGCAGCTTCTTATACATTTCTACAGAGGAGGAAAGGTCTCTTTTCTACAACGTGTCCGCCACCAAGCGAAAAAGAAAAGACAAAGAGAAGAAGATATATACCTCTCTTCATCCTTCATCAACAAGCTGAAAGGTCCTCTCCGGAATCAGGAGAGGGCCTCTTTTTTTAAGTATAGGAATGTATAGGTTCTCATACAAGAAGAAGGCGGCTTCATGCGCTGCACGGGAAGAGAGAAGACCTCTTTCTTCCCTCGAAAAGCATGCGGTACACGCTCTTCCGACCAAAAGACGCTCCGCGCTTTTGTTCAAGTACAAGGTTTTATTTGGAAGGACTTGACTGCAGTGCGTTGAGAGATGAAAGGCGAGTGGCGGCTCGGCTTCGCTGAGTGACCGACGGCTTCCGCTGAATGACCGATGCGCCCTCCCGAATGACCGCCCAGCGCCTGAAGCGCCACTTTTCCCTTCTGAGTGACTGCGGACGGCTGCCTAGCGACCGCCCGCCGGCGCCGAGCGACCGAGCCGGCGGTCTGAACGACCGAGCTGCGCCGCGATGACAGACACGATCTAACAGGAAGCCCATCATTACTTCGTTTCGGCGGCTGCTCCGGCAGCCGTAGACGAGTAGAAACGCCTTTTCCACTAAGGAGCTCTGGCTGCATTGTGCCCTTTTTTCTGCTTTTTGTCGTCGTTCCTAAAGGCGTACTATGGATGTTACCTTCCGGTGAAAGCTTAATAAAACCTTTACACGTTCTTTATGATTCTTTACACAGCTTATATATGCAGTTAACAAAAGAAGCCTATACTCGTCATTGTGAGTCAAACAACGATACCCGGGAGGAATAAAACAATGAGAAAAGCATGGGGACTAATTGCAGCAAGCGCACTGGTAACTCTCGCAGCATGTGGAAATGATGATAACAACAACGGTACTGCAGCAGGAAGCAGCAACAATAACGAAGCAGGCAGTAACAACGAAGCTGAGGAAAGCGCAGAAGGATCCGACGGGGATATTTCCGGAACAGTCAACATCGATGGTTCGGGCACGGTTTATCCATTAATGTCCCGGGTTGCAGAAGGGTATATGACCGAAGAGAATCCGGAAGTTAGCATAGAAGTGAGTCGAGCGGGTACAAGTGCAGGCATGCAGCGGTATGTCGAAGGAGAAACAGATTTCGCTAATGCTTCCCGTACTGTCAGTGACGAAGAAGAAGAGATGATGGAGGAAAATGGGATTGAAAGCATGGAATTCCCGGTAGCTCTGGACGGCATGACGATCGTCACGCATCCAGACAATGACTGGGCCGAAGAAATGACGGTAGAAGAAGTAGAATCCATTTTTGTCTCTGGAGCTGTCAATGACGATGATGAAGTGATGTGGTCGGATATCCGGGATGAATGGCCGGAGGAAGAAATCAATACGTACGGTCCGAATGAAAATCACGGAACATACGAATTTTTCATCGATGAGCTGATTGATGGGCAGGATTTGAAGGATGGCACAAACCTGCAGCAGGAGTATCCAACCCTCGTCGAGCTTGTCAATGACGACGAATATGCCTTCGGTTTCTTCGGATTTGGTTACTACGAGAACAATTCAGATGCTCTTGGTGTTGTTTCCATTGACTTTGGAGATGGACATGTAACGCCTTCCCTGGACACGATCGACCTCGAAGGAGACTACGCTCCTTACACACGGGAAGTATTCACCAACATTAATCTTGATTCGTTAAGAGACAATCCTGCAGTAGGTGATTTCGCCGATTACGTGTTTAACAACGTTGATACGTTTGCACCTGATACTGGATTTGCTCCTCTACCGGAAGAACAGCTGCAGGAGCAGCTCGAAGAAATTCAATCAATAGAATAACACGATACTGCAGTATAGGTCCCCTCGGGCCGGGCAATGCCCGGCAGGGGACATCCGTGCGCATAACAGAATTCACACTCTGATCATGTCAGGGGGCGCCTGTAAACAGGCAATGACTCAGAGAAGGGATGTTAGAGATGGCTTCATCAACGAATGTAAGCAATTTGATTGCAGAACAGCGTAGTAAAAGTAAACGCAGAAAACTAGAGAAACTCGTACCATTTATCCTCGCAGGAGCTGCATCGATCTCGGTTCTTACGACAGCCGGCATTCTGCTGACGCTGATGGTCGAGACGGTGATGTTCTTTTCAGAAGTGTCGTTCAGAGAATTTTTCACTTCTACAGATATGCAGCCGTTAAACCGGAGTGATCCTTCCTTTAGTATTCTTCCACTCTTATCGGCTACCCTGCTGTCTACGGTGATTGCTATGTTTGTCGCAGTACCGGTTGGATTAACGACAGCAGTATATTTGAGTGAGTATGCCACGGATAAGGCGAGAAGAGTATTGAAGCCGATCGTGGAGGTGCTCGCCGGTATCCCGACGATCGTTTACGGTTTTTTTGCTTTTACTTTTGTCACGCCTGTCCTCCGGGAGATTATCCCGATGCTGGACCGGACGAATATTTTAAGCCCGGGGATTGTGATGGGAATCATGATTATCCCGATGGTGGCTTCGCTTTCGGAAGATGCCTTGAGTTCCGTTCCGAATTCCATGAGAGAAGGCGCGATGGCATTCGGTGCAACGAAATTTGAAGCTGTGGTGCGTGTTGTCATTCCTGCCGCCATTTCGGGTATCATCGCCTCCTTTGTCCTCGGTATATCGAGGGCGATCGGAGAAACGATGATTGTTACGATTGCGAGCGGTAGTAATAAAAACCTGACTTTTGATATTACCCAGTCGATGCAGACGATGACAGCGTATATCGTGGAAGTGACGAGCGGGGATGCAGGAGCAGGAACAACCGCCTACTACAGCCTGTATGCCGTTGCCATCACGTTGTTCTTCTTCACGCTCGCGATGAATATGCTCGCGAAGTGGATATCGAAACGTTTCAGGGAGGTGTACTGATATGCAGATGATGGATCAGGAGGCCGTCGCGAAAAGTCTGCCCAGACGGATTGCGATCAATAAAATCGTCCGTGGATTATTCCTCGGTTCCACGCTGTTCGGCCTCGTTGTCCTCGCTGTCCTTCTCTACGATGTCATCTCAGACAGCTGGGGATGGCTGAACTGGAATTTCCTCACGAGCGTGGTTTCGTTTGACGCAGCAGAAGCTGGTGTGATCGGAGCCATCACCGGAACGTTCTGGCTGATGATGATCACCGGACCGTTAACGATGATCATCGGTGTGGCGACAGCCGTGTTTATTGAGGAGTATGTAAAAGAAGGAAGAGTGCGGACCTTTTTTGAAACGAATATATCGAACCTTGCCGGTGTTCCATCGATTGTTTTTGGTCTGCTTGGTCTGACCGTTTTCGTCCGTATACTCGGGCTCGGCTCGGTTGTTCTCGCCGGTGCATTAACGATGTCGCTGCTTGTCCTGCCGATCGTTATCGTCAGTGCACAGGAGGCGCTGCGGGCGGTTCCATCCTATCTGCGTGAGGCTTCCTACGGGATGGGGGCGACACGCTGGCAGATGATCCGGAGTGTTGTGCTCCCAGCTGCGCTTCCGAGCATTTTGACAGGGATGATTTTGTCTATGTCGCGTGCTATTGGAGAAACAGCGCCGCTCATTGCGCTTGGTATTCCGGCGCTGCTGATTCCGCTCCCATCGAGTATGTTCGACAGTTTCACCGTACTGCCGGTCCAGATTTATTACTGGACGATCGATGCAGCATTGAATGATGATCTCGCCGCCCTTGCCGCTGCTACCATCATCGTCCTGCTCGTCATGATGTTTATATTGAATGCAACTGCGATCCTGGTACGCAATAAATTCCAGAAACGCCTTTAAAGGAGAGGATTCCTATGACAGAACTATCCATGAAAAAAAACGTCTCCATTCAAGAACAGCCTGAGGAAGAAAGGGAATCCGTGTTTGAAGCACAGGGAGTCAACCTCTGGTATGGGCAGACACAAGCACTTCATAACATTCATCTGAAACAGAGAGAGCAGGAAGTGACCGCGGTCATCGGTCCTTCCGGCTGTGGCAAGTCCACTTATCTGAAGACACTGAATCGGATGGTCGAAATGAACCCGGAAGTGCGCATTTCAGGAAATATTTCGTATCGGGGAAGAAACATCTTCAGCCGGCGGTTTCCGGTAGAAGAACTGAGAACGAGAGTCGGCATGGTATTCCAGAAACCGAATCCATTCCCGAAATCCGTTTTTGAAAATGTCGCCTACGGCCCGAAGATTCACGGCATCCGGGACAAGCAGCTGCTGGAGCAGATCGTGGAAGAAAGTCTGAAAGGCGCAGCAATCTGGGAAGAAGTGAAGGACCGCCTTCATGAGAACGCTTTTGGTCTGTCCGGCGGGCAGCAGCAGCGGCTCTGTATTGCAAGGTGCCTGGCGGTAGAGCCGGATGTCATACTCATGGACGAACCTACGTCTGCGCTCGATCCGAAGTCAACAATGAAAGTAGAGGAGCTCGTCCGCGAATTAAAAGAAACGTATTCCATTATGATCGTTACACACAACATGCAGCAGGCTGCCCGTATTTCCGATCGTACCGCCTTCTTTCTGAATGGGGAAGTGGTCGAATGTGATACGACAGATCGTATTTTTTCCAACCCGTCAGACGATCGAACGGAAGATTATATTACCGGGCGTTTCGGATAAGGAGGGTCATCCCATGATGAGACAAGCTTTTTTTACAGAAATGGAAGATTTAAAAAAAGATCTGCTCGATCTCGGTACCATGGCTGCATCGAGTTTCCAGCGGGTGTATCAAGCCGCATCCAAAGGAGACAGTGCGTTACTGAAAGACATCATTGAAGAGGATGCTGAGCTGAACAAAGCAGAGATGGAAATCAACGAGAAAGCGACCCTGATCATGACGAAGCAGCAGCCGGTAGCGAAAGATCTCCGGCATGTCATTGTCTGCCTGAAGATCAGCAGTGATCTGGAGCGGATCGGCGACTTGAGTGTAGACATGGCCAAAGCGTATCTGCACCTTCGTCACCATGAGGCCTTTGCCGTCTTCGAATCGGACTTTCACTATCTTTTCGATCACGTGTCGGCGATGCTGGATGACGTACTCGAATCCTATAAACTCCAGGATCCGCTGAAAGCACAGCAGATAGCGGCCATGGATGACGAAGTAGACAGAGTGTTCGGGAAGTTGATCAAGGAGATGTTCCAGTCGGAGATGCATCCGGATGAGACGATTCAGCTTGCGTTTACAGCCCGGTACATGGAGCGGATTGGGGATTATTGTACGAACATTGCCGAATGGGTGCTGTATGAAGTGAATGGACGCAGGTTTGATTTAAACTGATACAGCGGTGTCCGATGCGCTGATCGTACGAGGCAGCTTATTTTGCAGCAGGAGGGCGTATGACGAAAACGATTCTATTTGCCGGAGGAAATGAGGATGAATCCACCGGACTGGCGGAGACAATGCCGGAATGGCAGGTCATCGGCGTGCTGGAAAAGGACGAATTCTGGAAAGCGCTCAGAACATGGAACATCGACGGAATTGTCGTTTCCTCTACAGAAGATGGCTGGGATGGGCAGCAGATCTGCCGGAGCGTCCGCGAATCCGGTGTCTGGGTCCCTCTCTTATTCATTACAGACAGCTGCAGTGAATTTGAGTGTGCGCTTCACCTCGAGCTTGGCGTTGATGATTGTATGTACCGTCCGGTCGGCATGAAGGAGCTTGCAGCCAGGATGAAAGCGGCTTTCCGCCGAGAATCGCTCGGCCGGCGCAGGGAGCATGGCGGAGAGCGGAACGGTGCTATTCTTACGAATGGATGCATCAAGCTCTATGTGGATGACTATCTGCTGAAAGTGCAGGACCAGCCGGTGGATGTGACGAGAAAAGAATGGGAACTGCTTCATTACCTGCTGCAGTATCCGGAACAAGTCCACTCCAGGAAGCAGCTTCATCAGATGCTTTATGAATTTGGAGAGTCCGATGATGATCGGATGGTCGATGTGTTTATCAGCCGGATCCGCGGCAAAATCGAAAAAAACACGAGACGTCCGGAATATATCAAGACGGTCCGGGGTGTCGGTTACTATATGGCAAGAATGGCTTCTTCTGCCGGCTGACAGGAGAAGTTTTTTTTGCGGTATCAAGGAAATTTTACTATAATAGCAGAAGTGTGATTTGTGGAAGGGAGGGAAAGATGTTGGGAAGTTATGATATGTTTCTGCACTCCCACTCGCTGTTCTGGCTGGTGAGTGTTGTTTTGTTTGTACTGATTGCTGTTTTTTACCGTTCCGGCAGAGCGAAGCCGGCAAAGATCATGCATATGGTGCTGAGGGTGTTCTACATCCTGCTTTTGATTACAGGAATCGCGATGATTATCATGAATCCATACTGGGCGACAGTCGTGAAAGGCATGCTGGCATTCTGGCTGATTTTTGTGATGGAACTCATTGCCACACGGAGCGGCAAGGGAACCCTGCAAGGAACACAGAAAACAGTGTTCTGGATTCAGTTCATTGTGGCACTTGTCGTCGTCCTGATTTTCGGTTTCGTCGTAACAGGCTGATCGAATGTGGAATAGAACCGGGGCATGGGGCTCGTCATTCGAGCGCTGTCCACGTAAAGAATCCCCCTGCGGCAGGTACGCCGCAGGGGGATTCCGCGTATTATCCGTGTACGTCAGTAGAAGGGAACTTTTCCTTAATTTTATCATCAAAGAAGGCTTCCATATCATCTGACCTCATCATGCCGAGGTATTCCGTTTCTCTTACTTCGTAAAAGATCTGGTAGCCGCCGTCCTGGTAACGCACGTGCAGCTGCTTCAACTCCTCATCAAACCCGATTTTCTCAAAACGTCCACTGTGAAGATTGGACCATTCCATCATCAGACCCCCTTCTCTTTCCTTACAGGAAAGGTAGTTTATTTCTCTTTTCCCATCGTAAAGTCTTTGCAAACAATCTTTTTTCGCCGCACAGGAAGAAATCCGTCTGACAGCTCTGCCGAAGAAGCGGACATGACCCGCACACCCCTGGGTGGGAGCCGGGGAAGCTCCGTTTGCAGACGCCTGCCAATCCAGCTCACCTGATGTCAGGCAGAAGCCGGCTGGAAGAAGCAGAGGCGGTAATGCATCCCTCTGATGCAAACGTCCACGTGGAGCGAAAAGCTCCTGCCGGACCATCCATCCCGACTCGACGTCCGCAGAAAAAGCGTGGCTGAGCAAAACGGTGTGTTATAATAGTTGCATACTTAGTTCGGCTTTGACTAGATAATGAAGGGGCGGATGGTGGTATGAGCGGGAAAGAAGAGAGGGGAGCGGGATCATGGATCTCGTTTCAGGAATGGGCGGGAGAAGAACCCGCTTTGGCAGGGGACGAGCTTCTCGGTGCTTTTTCCACCATATCCTGTGCTGTTATCCTGGATCCGGAGGGGAAGATCCAGGCTTGTACAGAAACGTTTGCAGCCGATATGGGAGCCGCCGGGAAATCAGGATCATACCGGCAGCTGGTCGATCCTTCGAGTGCAGGCGGAGAATGGGAAAGGCTGAGTGCCAACCTGGCAGAGAAAAAGTCCGGCACGTATACACTCGTTTTGAACAGCAGCAGCAAGAAAACGTACCGTGTGTCGATGTCCTATATCGACCTTCCCGATCAAGGTGTCTACCTCCTGCTGCATGAAGATATCAGCTGCCTTGCGCACTCAGAGGAAGTACTGCTGACGCTGCATCACCGGGACGAATTGACAGGGCTGAAAAATCGAAAAAAGCTGGAAACGAAGCTCTCGGACAAGATGCATCGATCGGATGCGGCGACACTGCTGCTGCTGGATATCGAAAGGTTTACATATTTCAATGATACCCTCGGGCATTTCACGGGAGACGAACTGATCAGACAGATCGCTGCGGCATTAGCCGCGCTCGAGCAGGAGACGGTGGAGCTTTACCGGTACGGGGGCGATAAATTTGCGTTTCTGATCGAGGGGATTTTCGATCAACAAAGCATTCAGCCGTTTCTTGACCGCGTGCTGTATCTGTTTCATACTCCCTTCTTTGTTCATAACAAAGAGGTCAATCTGTCTGTCCGTATCGGGGCCTCCCGGATCCCCGAAGATGCAGGAACGGTTGAACAGCTGCTGAAACACACCTCCATGGCTGCGCAGCACGCAAAGAACCAGCCGATGGGAACAAGCGTGTATTTTCATCCTGCGCTCCCAGAACAATACGACCGGAAAATGTGGCTGGAAACCCGTCTGCGCAGAGCCGTAGAAGATGTTGCGTTTCACCTTGTCTATCAGCCTCAGATCAGTCTCCGCACCGGAGGAATCACAGGTGTGGAGGCGTTGATCCGATGGGAGGACGAGGAGCTCGGACTGGTGCCTCCCAGCGTTTTTCTGCCTGCTGCGGAAGAAGCCGGCTGGATGCCGGCTGTTGACAGCTGGGTGCTGAAAGAAGCCTGCAGACAGGGCGCAGAGTGGTACCGGAAGGGAAAGCCTCTTCGTATAGGAGTGAATATCTCCCCGTCTCAATTTCAGGACAGACGTTTCTCACGTCTCGTCCAGGAAACGCTCGAACATACAGGACTCCCCGCTTCTTATTTGAACATTGAAATCACGGAAAACGATCTGCTGCATCATCAATCCGACAACGTCAGGACATTGAAAGAGCTGAAGTCCGCCGGCGTCCGTGTTTCCATCGATGATTTCGGCACCGGCTACAGCTCCCTCTCCTACCTGAGGCAGTTTCCCGTGGACACGTTAAAAATAGACAAATCCTTTATCAAGGAGATGGTGGACAACAAAAACGATCAGGCCATCGTCACCTCCATCATCCAGCTCGCCCACAACATGAACATGAAAGTCACGGCCGAAGGAGTGGAACAAGCCGACGTGTTCCCATATTTGAAAAAACTGCAGTGTGACGAAATGCAGGGCTTTTATTACAGCAGGCCTCTTCCGCCGGAAGCGGTGTATCACTATACTCCAGTACATGAAGGAAAAGCCTAGAGGGAAACGGCTTGAATCGCGGCGGTTTTCCAGGTATGCTGGGACGCAGACATGGCTCATAGAAAGGAGGAAGCGTTGTGGAGGCAATCATGAAATGGACAGGCCTCGTTCTATTCGCTGGATGGCTGGCAGCCATGGCGGTGAATTACGGCATCTACAATGAATCCACCGATCCTGCGTTCATCTCCCCCTTCTGGGATGGCATCGTGTTTATGCTGCTGATGCTCGGGGTCTACCACTTAATCTGGAAAAGCTTTATGTATAAGCCGTCGACGGCATCTATTCAGCTTGCTGCGGGTGGCGCTCTGTCGCTGACGGCAGCCCTGCTGCTGCTCTGATCAGCGGAACGCATGACAGCAGAACAAAGCGGGAATGCATCGCGCCGGGAGGGCCTTCCGGCGCGATTTTGCCCTGGATCGACAACAGGTTACGGCACTGCGGCATACGCGGCGCTTTTTTTTGAAGAATCGGAATGTATAAGTTTTCATAGAAGAAGCCGGCGGCTCTTTCAACTGCTCGGGAAGCATGAAGAACCCATGCTCCCCTCAAAGAACTTGCGGTACACGCCGTTCCGATCAAAAGGCGCTTTTATTCCTCGTAGAAAGCAGGAGATGTCATAGGAAGCTGTCGTCTGCTGCGTGCGCTTCTTCTTCAGGAGCCGTCCCTGGTTCAGGAGCAGGTATCAAGTACATCTTTTGAATAGTGAACAGACCTGTATGGAAAGGAGAGAAGGCACACTAGTGCCGAATCACCATGTCACGAATTCACTTAATACAACAGTCACATCTCTTCACGCCAGAGGACGAAGGGCAGGCGGACATTCTCATCGCCGGCGGTCGTATTGCGGCTGTCCGCAGTCGGATTGAACCTTCCGATGAGATGGAAGTAACGGACGGAAGAGGCCTGGTGGCCGTTCCGGGTCTGGTAGATGGCCATGTGCATATTACTGGAGGAGGAGGGGAAGGTGGTTTTCATACGAGAACCCCTCCGCTGGCGCTTCAGGACTGCCTGGAAGCGGGGGTGACGACCGTCGTCGGTGTAATCGGTACGGATGGGATTACCCGATCGATGGAGGATCTTACAGCCTCAGCAAAAGGGCTGACGAATGAAGGCCTCTCCTGCTATTGCATGACAGGAAGCTACCATTTTCCTCTTCAGACCTTAACAGGATCCATCCAGAAAGACCTGCTGTTCGTTCAGGAGATAATCGGGACGGGAGAAGCGGCCGTAGCGGATCATCGGAGCTCCCAGCCGTCGCTGCAGCAGCTGAAAGAAGCAGCAGCGGCATCAAGAACCGGTGGCATGCTGGCAGGGAAGGGTGGAAAGATGATTGTGCATGTCGGTCCCGGCGCGGAGCATGTAACCCTGTTGGAACAAGCCGTTCGGGAGTCCGACCTTCCGATCACGCAATTTCTTCCTACCCATATCAATCGGAGCAGAGGCCTGCTGGAGGCCGGAAGACGCTTTGCTGAAGCTGGGGGAATAATTGATTTGACGACCAGTGCGCTCCAAGTAGACGATGAGCTGCTTGAGCCGGCACGTGCGTATATGTGGCTGAAAGAGCAGGGTGTTCCGGCAGACGCGGTGACGTTTTCCTCCGATGCACAGGGGAGCCTGCCAGTCTTCGATGAACAGGGATCTTTTTCTCATCTTGGAGTCGGTCGAATGAGCAGCATGCTGCATGCCCTGCAGTCCTTGTATCTGCACCATCGTCTGCCGCTGGAAGAAGCCCTGCGGCCGGTCACGTCATCTCCCGCTGCCGCCCTCGGTTTGAAGGAAAAAGGGAGGCTGAAAGCGGGATTTGATGCAGATCTGCTGCTTGTAAACAAAGAGACGCTGGAACCGGCCTACATGATGGCGCGGGGCAGCTGGCTCAAAACCCCCGGGTGGACGAAGGCAGCTGCGTTCGAACAGGGTCAGGACGTCACTTGAAGAAAACGGTAGTCAGAACGTGTCCGATCCGGTATGATTAGGTCATAATCAGGAAGAAAGAGGGACGGTATATGCGTACTATAACGACCGTATGCATGCTCCTCCTGCTCGCTGCTTGTTCGGATGACAGCAATGACGAAGAACAGGAGAGCAGCGCAGACGAGCAGGAGCTGCAGGAGCTGGAAGCGGAAGTCCAGAACATAGAAGAACAGCTGCAGCAGACGGAAGCAGAATTGGAGTCTGTCCAGGAGCAGAGAGAAGCATTGTATGAAGAAAATATGCAGCTCAAAGATGACGTGCTGACGATGAAAGAACAGCAGCTGGAAGAACGGCAGCAGGCGGATGAACGGCTGTCAGAGCAGGATGAGGTCCGGCACGCAGTGTACGATTTCTTTTTTGCCATGCATGATGGGGATGCAGACAGACTGCAGGATCTGACCAGCAGCGCTGTGGAAGTAGATGAAGCAGAGGAAGTACTCCGGATGATGGATGAAGAACCAGAACGGTCGATGCACTTTATCCAGCTGCAGCAGACGGCAGCTCTCCACGCAGAGGACGTAGTTGTCGATGGGGAGAGCGCTTTCGCTGAAGTGTCCATGTTTGAAGCGGAAGAAGATGAACTATCCCTCCGCGGCATTGTTGAAATCGAATGGGAGAAGGACGATGCGTGGCAGGTTGTATCCATGCAGTACTTACAGTAGGGAAAGGGTGAGTGAATGAAGTGGCTGATCACTGGTTTTGAAGCATTTGATCCTTGGGACGAAAATCCCGCGCAGCTGCTGGCACAACGCGTGCAGGAATGGAAGAACGATGTAGATGCCGCTGCAGCCGTGCTTCCTGTAGAATACAAGAAGGCACCGGAAACAGCAGCACGCCTCATAGCAGAAGAAAAACCGGATGCCGTTCTGCATCTGGGTACTGCTGGAGGCAGAAGCGGCCTTCACCTGGAACGATTCGCGGTCAACGTGGAAGACAGCGGCACGGGCAAGGACAATGCAGGCGATCAGGCCGAAGACAGGAGAGTCGTCGACGACGGTCCTGCCGCCGTGGAAACCACGCTCCCGATCCGCACCATGACAGAAGCCGCGAAACGTTCCGGCGTGCCGTCATCGATCTCGTACTCAGCAGGAACGTTCGTCTGTAATACAACGATGTACCGCACACTCGTAGAAGGCAGGGTTCCTTACGTGGGATTTCTGCACGTTCCCGTCCTTCCGCAGATGGCGGTTGATTGGCCGCTCGCTTCCATGAGTCTTGACACGATGGAGAAAGGACTATACGAAATGATCACAGCGGCTGAAAGGGTATTACCAACACCGTAACGCAGGATACGCTCCGGCAGAGAAGGACTTTTCCAAGCGAAGCAGAGGATGAAACGAACAAAAAGCGGTTCTCATTCCCATGTTGAACAGGTTCAGGTCTGCTCAGACGCGTTTCACATGGCAGCTGGGACTTTTTTAGAAAAGAAAAAACGAAAACGAGCAATTTTCAGGAGGGAAGGGCGGCGACGCAAGAGGGATCAAGCGCCGTCCGAACATCCTCCTCGCAGCGCAAAGACCGTTGAGGGCAGCGCCCCTTGGCAGGCATCCACCTGAAACGGAAGAAAAGATGCCATGGACATAAACCGCTGCCCCAACATTTGTTTTAGAACCGAAAAAGCCTGTCAGGCAGTGATTGCCTGACAGGCTTTTTTTACTTTGTAGGAAAGCATAAAATGTCATAGAAGGAAGACGGCGGCTTCCTGCGCTGCACGAGAAGAAAGAAGACCGCTTTCTTCCCTCGAAAAGCTTGCAGTACAAGCCGTTCCGACCAAAAGGCAATTTGCCCTTTTGTCCCGGGATAGAAGGACTGGTGTTTTTATTATGTGGAAGCTGCAGGCTGCTCTTTTTCAAAGTGCACGTAGCTGCTTAATACTTCTTCCACTTCTTCTTTCGCTTCATCCGCAATGGTCGTTTTGATTTTCTGGCCTTTCTGCAGCTCCATGATCAGCTGCTGCCGGTTCTTTCTGGCACGCCCCCATTTGATAACCCGGATTTTCGACCATTTTGCGTGGTAACCGGCAAAAACGATAGCATCCCCCTGCAGCTGAAAGACTTTATCCAGCGTCAGGAGAATGAAGGTTCCAGCGGCAAAAACAAGGACAGCAAGAATGGAAGCTGCCACGAAATTATTGAACACTTCGATGATCAAAAAAACCGAGAGAAGAATGACGACATAACTGCATAGCAGAGAGATCTTGTAACGCAGAGAGCTCGTGCTTACTTTCTGCGCATCGTCGGGAGTGAAAAACACTTCCGACCCATTTATTCTACGGACCCGGTCCGTAAAGAGATGATAGATAGAAATGATGGACATAATGACAGCGGTAAGCAGATACAGCCACTGCATAAGGCAGACCTCCTAAAGTCGTTCTGCTTTATTTTATCATGCCATGATGCAGGGCTGCACCCGTTTCCGGGAGGTTTTACGTGTATTTTGCAAAGATGCGGTCATAGGCGTGGGCAGATTCAAAATCTTTCTGGGTCAGCCCGCCTTCGTCGAGGGTGCTCAGTTTTAATATCACGGTCGTGTGGTCAATGATCGTATAAGGGTGATGCTGGCGGTCCTCGGCTGTATCTGCGATTTCTCTGATGAACTGTATGGCTTTCGGATAGGAGGAGAAACGGTACTCTTTCTCAATCCAGGAACCACTTTGACTCCAGCCGTCTGAATCCTTCAGGTTCATATCGATATCTGCTTGTGTCAATACCACAACAAAAACCCCTTTCTTATCATTTGAAAAATCTGATAATAACATTCTATCATACATGAGGAGAATAATGGCAGGGTTTCTTTTATCGAAACAGGTTACCGTTCCGGAGAATAGGGGAATAGCATAATAATAATATTAGGAGAAAGCGCGGTGAGTGCATGCTGGAAAAGCTAAAAGAACGTGTGGCGAGATGGACAGCGGCAAGATCCATCCGCAAATATGGCGGCGAACAGGTGGCGCCAGTCGAAGCGGAGCGCCCGCAGAATGAGTGGACGGTGGCCTTTCTGACAACGGCAGGGGTTCATCTGTCTTCAGAAGAGCCATTTGATGTCGATGCAGGAGACTGGAGTGTCAGAAGCATTCCAGCGGATACTGCGGCATCCGAATTGATGGTCTCCCATACGCACTATGACACAGAGGCGGCGGAAGAGGACATCAACACCGTGTTCCCTCTGGAAGCCGTCCGTGAATTAGCCGAAGAGGGTGAGTTCGGAAAGCTGGCAGCTACACATTACGGCATGATGGGCTACATCCCCCGCACGGATAAACTGCTGCAGGAGAGTGTACCCGAGATCATTGCCGGGCTGAAGAAAGATAACGTGGACGTGCTCCTGTTGTCCCCTGGCTGATACATCTGCCATCAATCGGTCGGATTGATACAGAAAGCAGTTGAAAAAGAGGGAATTCCCACCGTCTCCCTCACGCATTTTCCTGAGCTTACTGAGCAGGTGCATGCACCGAGAGCGCTGCACATCAAATTCCCGCTCGGAAGGACGTTCGGTGCGCCTGGCAGAAGGGATCTTCAAAAACGAATTCTGCAGGATATGCTGCAGGAGGCGGCAGTGATGGAGCCTGAGGTGCCCCGCACGCTGCCTTATCGATGGAAAAGAGACTGAATAACCGGTTTTACTTGTGAGAAACAGGGTACAGAATGATTAGGATATTATGATCATGAAAGTTGGTGTTACGATGGAATCATGCAGCATTTGTCAAGGGAAAATTCCGCTTTCTGAGCGGGGCACGCTGATGTTATCCGGAAAAACAGAGCAGCAGGCCGAAAGCATTAGAAAAGCATTGAGAAAGTGGCATCCCGTTCTGCATCCGAAGCAGCATCGTGTAGATGTCTCCTATTCGAGCTGGGAGGCACTGCAGTCGATTATGGAGAAAACGCTGGGAGAACTTCCCGAAGATGACACCGTGTCAGTAACTGGGAGTCTGATAACGGAAGAGGGGAGCCGGCATATGCCCGGCAACGAATTTTCTCTGTATGAGCTGAATGAGCAGATTACCCATCCGGAACTGGTTAAAATCATTCAGGACCGCCTCTTTCAATCGTTCATGCAGCCGGTAGTCGATACCCGGACGGGAGAACCGATCGGCTATGAGTTTCTTTTACGGCCGAACAGTAAACTGCATCCTTTCAACCCGGGAGAGCTGTTTGCATTCTCCCAGGGGTCCGGGCTGCAGTCGATGCTGGACAGCCAGGCTAGAATCAACGCCATCCGCACGAGTTCACATAAATTGATGCCGGGCATGAAACGGTTTATTAATTTTCTGCCATCATCCATATACGATCCGTCCCACTGTCTGAAAAGTACATTTAAGGCAGCGAGAGACTATAAAGTTAAGCCGGAAGATCTCGTCTTTGAAGTCGTGGAAACAGAACAGATCGAAGATATGCAGCACCTGCAGTTCATTTTTGAAGAATACAAAAAGGCGGGAGTGAAAGTAGCACTCGATGATGTCGGCACAGGTTATTCCACGGTGGACGTATTAAAACAGCTGAAGCCGAACTATGCCAAAATCGACCGCTCGCTGATTCAGGATATCGATCAGCATCCGGAAAAACTCGATCAAATCAAACTGCTCCGTAAAGTAGCAGATGACAATGGGATTATTCTGCTTGCAGAAGGAATCGAAACGGCCGAGGAATATAAGGTTCTGCAGCAGTATGTGCATCTCGCTCAAGGGTACTACTTCGGCAAACCGCTTTCGAGACCGGCATAGACCGGTACGCGCAGGAATCAAGTATCATGAAAGGGGGAAGTCAGCAGGCTGTTCCGGCAGTCTGCTGATGCTTTGTATGAATATCGTTGCCGTGTATATGCATCCGAGCTGGGATAGTTTTAACGGAGCCGTGTTTCAGGCGGTTCAAGAGAAGGCGCTCTATCAGCAATGGACGACGTTTGCTCCGGCTGTCGAGAAGATGAATCCGCTACTGACGATTGAAGAGTACAAGCAGTCTATCGACGGCCGGTATCCGCCGGAACTGGAGGAAGCACAGGACCAGCTGCGGGAGGCAGACCACGTGCTGTTTTTCTTTCCGGTGTGGTGGGGAGGTTTCCCTGCAGCAGGGAAAGGGTTTATCGATCGGGTGTTTGCCTACGGGAAAGCGCACGAATTGGAAGGAGAAGAGCCGATCCCTCTGCTCACGGGAAAGAGAGCCTCCCTCTTTTTCACTACCGGAACGCCGCCGGAAGTGTTTGAGGAGAAGGGATTTTACGATCAGACAGTCGGCGCCATCCGGGACCAGCTGCTGGAATTCTGTGGTCTGGAGCTGCACACCGTCAAGCATTTCGGCGATGTGCATCAGGCCTCCGATGAAGACCGACAAAAGATGCTGCAGGAAGCAGCAGAGGCAGCTGCCAGACTGTCAGAATAAGAAAGGGATCTGATGGCGCTTATCCTTCGTCTTCCTCCTCTATAGGGACGACCATCGAGAAACGCCACTCCGGCAGATCAGCTGCCGTCCGCTCTACAACGAACGTTTCCGGATAGGTGAACGGCATGGAGAAGTCTGCTGTAATATGTGTTCCTTCCGGTCTCTGCTCCACAGATCGGAAAATAGGATAAATCGTTTCGCCGTCGAGCATCCTTGTAAAAACATAGCCAGTGCCGGCACTATCGGCGTCCGGGTGGTCATCATCTATCGTGAACGAAATCGAAGCTTGTGCTGCTTCGATCTGGCGCAGAGCGATATCGCCGGTCCGAAGCTGGGATGTATCATCTGCCACCTCGAACGTGTAGCCGCTGTCATACACGCTCGGGATCATGTAAAAAGGGATCTCTAATCTTGCTTTCTTATCAGCTGGTAGGGGGCCTGCTTCGATGGTCATTCCGATGGCGTCGGCCCCAAGATCCTGTCCCATGATGCTGGAGTGGGAGAAGGACGTGTCTTTCACTTCATACGTGACATCTTCACTGTCTCTTATGTAGGAAGGCCATTGAAATTGATAATCATCAGAAGCGACCGTGTGGCCCTGGTTGTTTTCGGCGAGGAAATGAATAAGCATGGTATCCTCCTGCAGTTCTGTTCCCAAATGGGTAATGGTAAGGTCGGACTGCTCGACCGTTTCTATCAAGGGCATACCGGCACTGCTTTCCGTTTGACCGGGTGGTGCCCCGGCTGAGCAGCCCGCTGCAAATAGAATGATACCGATGATTGCCTTTCTCATAGCATGCTCCCCCCTTTCTCTCATCATATCACACCGCCGGGGGACATTCTGCCCATAAATGCTTTCTGTTTGAGCTCTGTTCAAGCTTGTTGTTGTTAATTGATGAATGTAGAGATAGGCGGCGACACTCAAGGGGTAAGCGCTGTCCTCCACGATCCTTCGCATCACGAATGATCGTGGAGGACAAGCCCCTGAGCAAGCGTCCGCCGAAAGCGGATGAAATCAACAACGAACGATAACATAGCCTCTGTTTTCATGAAGAGAGCGTGACAGTGATGGAGGGAGTAACGGCATGCAGCCTACCGGATACGGCTGTAGGGAAAGTGTTGTCCGGTGGATGCCGATTCCATTTGGCTAACGTGAAAGAAGATTTTCAGCTGGCTCGCCCGGTATCACGGCATCTTCTGACAGCAGCGAAGAAGAAAGAACGTCAAAAGAACGGACTCTCCTGATAAGGAAAGTCCGTTCTTTTGATTGGTCAGGCGCGCAGTTGTTTGAGCGGGAGAGGCACTGCTACTTTTGCTTCCCGCAGCGCGGCAGAAAAGCAGGCTGGCTCCTGCTATTCCGTAGCCGAGAGTTCTTTCTCTGCGATTTTATCATTCGCACCGACAAAGTCGTCCCACTTTTTCGTCGGGGCTGTCCAGTACTGTTCGTTCCCTGGCAGGTCATCGAACCACGCTGCATCCTCCGGGCAGTCCAGGATCATGAATTTCCCGTACTGATGATCGCGTGACTGGTGGTACTTGAGGTACGCTTTGCCGTCCTCGATGGCGAGAATTTCGATTTTACCGGATGTATGGCTCATCGACAGCCGGACACGTTTACCGAGGCCGGACGTTTTCGCTTTTGCTTCTTCCACGGCATCGTATGCCTCTTTCAGCGAGAGAACGAAATCGTTATTTCCGGCAACCGGCCGGTTAATAAAGAAATAATACGGTGTCACGCCGGCCCAGGAAAGCTTATCCAGCAGTTCTGCAAGCACGTTCGGATCGTCGTTGATGCCGCGGAGGACGGGGGTCTGATTGACGACGATGGCTCCGGCATTGTGCAGTGCTTCAAAGCCTTTCTTCGCTTCTTCTGTAATCTCCCGCGGATGGTTGATGTGTGCCATCACATAAATGCGCTGTTCCGGTGTGGAGTATTCCCGGATAAGCTCGTGGAGATCCTCATCTTCATAAATGCGCATCGGATTAAACACTGGCATTTTGGAACCGAGCCGAATGATTTTCACATGTGGAATCTCCCGCAGCTGCTCAATGATTTTACGCAGTTTCCGCGTAGCGAGAATAAGAGAGTCCCCTCCTGTGAGAAGGACATTCGTAATTTCAGGGTGATTACGGATGTATTCAATTCCTGGAGAAACGTCCGCCATCGCTTCTTTTATGTCATTACGGAAGAGACGCTTACGGAAGCAGTACCGGCAGTAGGCGCCGCAGACTTCTGATACAATCAGCAGAGCTGTCTGATCGTACTTATGCTGACAGCCTGGAACTACATAGTTCGTGTCTTCGTCTGAAGCATCCCATCTGCCGTATTCTTCGAGTTCACCTTCGTTTGGAATGACGAGTTTACGGATTGGATCCTGCGGGTCTCCCCAGTCAATCAGCCCGAGATAGTATTCGTTTACTCTGAAAACGAACTTCTCCGTGATCTGCTTTAACTTTGCTTTTTCCTCATCGGAGAGGTGGGGGACTTTTTCAATGTTCATGATGTACTTCGGCTGTGCCATATACAGCACTCCTTTCTGTGTAACTGTTTTCATTAGAACATAAAGATCAGGATTGGTCAAAAATGGAAGAAAAGATTTCCTTTCGTCTGAATAATGAATGTTTTCCTCCATGCTTCAGCTTGTGTCACAAGCATGAACACGGTATGCTGATGGGGTACGGGAGGTGGCATCATGACAGAAGATAATGTGTACTCCAGAATAAGCAGAATGCAGGAGAGTCTCAGTAAATCCCATAAAAAAATTGCCGCTTATCTTGTGCAGAACAGGGAGGCGGCACCGTTTTTAACAGCCTCCAAGCTGGCGAAAGAAGTGCAGGTAGGCGAAGCAACTGTCATCCGGTTCGCATCTGTGCTCGGCTACCAGGGATATCCGGATCTGCAGCGGCATCTGCAGGGAGCCCTGCAAAAAAAGCTGACATCAGCGGAGGTCATGAAACAGACGACCAAAGGCACAGAGAAGAGCGAACAGACGCTGTATGAAGTTCTGTCCGATGATAAACACAACCTGCAGTCGACGATGGAGCAGATAGATCCGCTTGAATTCGATGCGGTTGTCCAGGATCTGATTGATGCGGACAGGATTTATATTGTCGCCTACCGAAGTGCTGCCAGTATTGGTTCGTTTCTCGCTTTCTATCTGGATCTCGTCCTGCAGAATACCGAGCTGATTGAAGAAGCCGACGGCGTCTCGGAACACCTTCTTGATATTTCCGAAAAAGATGTTGTCGTCGGACTTGGTTTCGCCCGGTATACAAAACGGACAGTAGAAGTGATGAAGTATGTCCAGGCGAAGGGCGCGCGCACGATTGTCATTACCGATCATCTTTTGAGCCCGCTGTATCCCTACGGAGAAAAACATCTGATAGCTTCAACAGAGATCAATTCGTTCATCGATTCATTCTCTGCACCGATGAGTATTGCCAGCGCGCTGATTACGGCGCTGACAAGATCCGAGAGCGGCAAAGTAACGAAACGTCTCGAGGAGCTGGAAGAGCTGTGGGACACGTTTGACGTGTTTTACGATTAGCCGCTTGAGTCTGACGGACGGACTGGCTTACGAGCCATGGGCTCCGGACAGGACGGAGGCTTCGCTCCCATCCTGCTTAGACTTTAGGAGCAGTGGACGTGATCGGCAGAAAACGGCCGCTCAGGAACGACAGACGGGCTCATGCGGCGGGGAAGCGCGTCAGGCACAGCACTTCTTTGTACGCCTTCTCGACCGAAAAGGTCTGTGACCTACATCCTGCCTGTAAAACACCGGTACAACCAATAAATGGAGCAAACCACCGCGCCGGGAGCCGTCAGCTCCCGGCGCGGTGGTTTCATTATACAATTCGTTTCCGAATGAAGCTGCTCAGGTAATCGATGGCTGTGACAACGAGAATGATCATCAGGAGCGCCATGCCGACTTCATCCCAGTTCCGGTTCATCGTAGAGATCTGTATCAGCACACCAATGCCTCCAGCCCCGACCAGGCCGAGGATGGTGGAGGAGCGGACGTCAATCTCATAGCGGTAAATGGCATAGGAGAGAAACTCGGGCACCACTTGTGGAATCACCCCGTAGACGAGGATCTGCAGCCGGCCTGCTCCATTTGCTTCCAGCGATTCGATAATGTGCATGTCGATTGATTCAATCACTTCGGCGTAAAGCTTTCCGAGCATGCCGATCGATCCGATAGCAATCGCCAGCACCCCGGCGAAGGGGGAAGGACCGACAGCGGACACAAAGATTAAGGCGAGCATGATTTCCGGAAATGCACGAATGCCGTCCAGAGACCACTTGGAAAGGAGATTCGCGGCTTTGGACGCCATCATGTTCTTTGCAGCGAGAAAGCCGAACGGGACGGCGAGAATCGATGCTGCCAGCGTTCCGGCAAAGGCCATGGCGAGCGTCTGCAGCATGAGAAGCGACGCATTGCCGGCCATAGCCAAGTCCGGTTGGAACAACTGAGGAATGACTCTTGTTACGTTGTTTAACGTTTGTTCGCTGAATACTCTGCCGAGATCGATGCTGATACCAGCAAAGGTCCAGATATACAGTGCTGCTATGGAAGCAGCAATCAATGCTATTTTCACTTTACGGACGCCCGTCATTCGTTTTTCCGGCGGCAGTTCCAGTGTATGATCCATTTAAAGCACCGCCTCTCTGATTTTGCCGCTGATATATTCGATAAGCACCACGGCAAGGAAAATAATCAGGATAATCATCATCGTTCTGTCGTAGTCCATAAAACTGATCGAACGCTGCAGGAGCTGACCGATACCGCCTGCGCCGACAAAGCCGAGGACCAGGGACGCACGGACATTAATCTCGAACACGTAAAGGCTGAACGACGTATACTGCGGCAGGATCTGTGGAATGACGGCATACCAGATAACCTGAAGCGTACTGCCCCCGGAGGCCCGGACAGCATCGAGCGGTTCCGGATCGATGGCCTCCACCGTTTCAGCAAGCAGTTTGGCAAGAATGCCAAGCGAGAAAATGACGAGTGCGAGTATGCCGGAGAATGCACCGATACCGAAAATACCGACGAAAATTACGGCCAGCAGCAGATCCGGAATCGTACGGAGAATGTTCATGACCTGTTTGGTGAGATGATAGAGAACCCGCTGCTCCTGCATGATGTTGGAAGACGCCATCAGGCTGACTGGTATACATACAACTGCAGCCGCTGTCGTCGCAATAATGGCCATATGGAACGTCTCGCTCAAATACAGCCACGCTTCTCCTGCATAGCCCCAGTTGGGCGGGAAAAGCTGCGCAAACATGGCCGCGATCGTCGGCAGGCCGTTCCACAAATCAGCCAGGCTCGAACCTGTATAAAGAAAGGAGGCTGCATAGAGAATGGCGATCATCGTAAAGAGCCCCGTCAGCTTCCATTTCATGTTCCCCGCGCGGAGGCCGGGGGCATTGTCAGCCTGAAGTACGTGGCTGTCAGTCATGCTCATCTCCCCCCACTTTGTCCTCTTCTTTGATTTTTCGTCCGTAAATATCTTCAAAGGTTTTTTCGCTTACTTCCGAGACCGGCCCGTCAAAGACTACTTCTCCGCCGCGCATGCCGATGATGCGGTCGGCGTATTCCATAGCCATATCGATGAAGTGCAGGTTGACGATGGTTGTGATTTTGTCCTCTTTGTTAATCCTTTTTAAATACTGCATCACCTGATGGGACGTCGGCGGATCGAGACTCGCAACTGGTTCATCTGCAAGCACGACACGCGGCTCCTGGGTCAATACCCTCGCAATGCTGACACGCTGCTGCTGTCCGCCGGAGAGCTGGTCGGCCCGGGCATGTACTTTTTCTGCAATATTGACACGCTTTAAGTTTGTATAGGCGAGGGCGCGGTCCTCTTTGTCAAAAAGCTGAAGCAGACTGCGTACCGTGCCTGTGTGACCCAATCGGCCTGCAATCACGTTTTTCATGACCGTAGACCGCTTGACGAGGTTGTAATGCTGAAAAATCATGCCGACTTTCGTCCGAAGGCTTCTCAGCTTCTTTCCCTGAAGCGGAAGGATGTTCTCTTCATCCACCTTCAATTCTCCCTCCGTCGGTGTCACCATCCGGTTGATGCTGCGGATAAAAGTGGATTTCCCCGCCCCGGACAGACCGACGATGACAACGAATTCGCCGTCGTTGATCTGAATATTCACATCGTTCAGCCCTTGATGTCCATTTGGATACGTCAGCGATACATTGTTAAATTCAATCATGATCATCTTCTCCTTTTTCAGATCCCTCGAAAAGAAGAAGCACCCCGTCCGCAGCCGGGGCACTTCGGGTAAAGCACTTAATCCAGTGGGTCGACTTCATCGGCAAATTCTCCATAAGCATCCCGGACGATATCATAATCACTGTCTTCTGCCTCGGTAATCCCCGTCCATTCATAGACGTCATACATGACATCAATCATGTCGTCATCGTCATTAAAGGCAAGCATTGCTTCGCGGATCTCCTCAACAAAAGCATCGTCTAATTCACCAATGACGGAGATGGTGTCGTTTGGAATAGGTTCTGTATAATCCAGCACCCGAAGGCCCGTTTCTTCATCGAATACTTCCGGATAGTCGTCTTCAATGATCCCCCGGGCATCTTCAAAAGTGGTCGCGACATCCGCGTTCCCTTCGAGCACCGTAATGGCCGCGTTATCGTGGGAGCCCGCTTCCATCATGCTTCCGAAAAATTCTTCTTCATTCATGCCGAAGTCATTCCGGATCTGCGTGGCAGGGAACAAATAGCCGCTGGTGGATGCAACATCGACGAACGCCCATTCTGCTCCTTCGAGATCCTCCAAGGTTTCGAACTCAGAATCGGCCCGGACGACATATTGAGCGCGGTAGCTGTCCTCGCCGTCCCGGACGGACTTGAGAATCGACTCGATATCATATCGTTCACTTGCCAGCACGTACGCGAATGCAGGAATAAAACCGACTTCCACCTGGCCGTTCCCCATTGCTTCGACCAGCGCGGAATAATTAGTCAGCACGGTCCCTTCCACATCAATGCCGAGCTCATCTGAAAGCTGCTCTGCGAGTGGTTCTACTGTTGCTGCGATTTCGTCTGAGTCGGAAGAAGGTACGAAACCGAGGGTGATCTCTTCCGGTCGTTCTTCGGCAGCCTCTTGATCATTCTGCTCTTCTTCATTTGTTTCATAGTTGTTTTCATTCTCATCGGCGCCGTTGTTGTTATTGCTGCTGTTGTCGTCGGAAACGTGCCCCTCGTCAGCATCGTTTTCTGCCGACGCATTATCTTGGTTCTCGTTCACTGGTGTCCCATCTTCATTATTCTCTCCACAGGCGGATAGAAGGAACAGCACTGCGGCTGACGCCAGCAGACCTGATTTTTTCTGCATGATAAGTACCCCCATTAGAATTTTTGGTGATGCACATTGGATTATGAGTCAGTCAGAGACGAAATACTATATCATTTACGTCTTTCTAACACGACTTTTACACAGGAGGAACGATGTTCATACTCCGGTGATAATCTTTATGAAATCTAAAGCTCCTGCGGAGGCAGAGTCTGTTATACTGACGGTCGCAGAAAGGAGAGAAGAAGCATGCTGTATATTTTTGATCTTGATGGAACACTCTACTCAGGCAGAGAACATTTCGACTATTATGCTTCGCTGCTGAAGCAGGACGTACAAAAAGAGGCGAAAGGAGCTTTTGAGGAAGATTATGAAGCGATGAAGAGGGGAGACCATCCGGTGAAGATCGGTCGAGCCTACAGTCCAGTTCGGGATGAAGTCGTCCAGGTGGATCCCTACACGAGCAGAGGGACAAAGGTAGTGGATTGGTATGGCCGGCCTGTCGAAACGAGTCCGTATGAGGCAGCGGCATTGACGTTCGATTTTACGCATTTAGCCGCCATAGGTGACGGGTGGTGGCTGCCCTTTGCTGCAGCATCGCACCATGGGGTGACGAACATCCAGCGCCGGTATCATGAAACGAAAGACTATATGGCTTCAGACAGCTTTCAGCTGACGAGCATACCAGGGCTGCCGTCATTTCTCCGGTCGTTGACACGGAATCACTCAGCTGTGCTCGTCACGAACAGTGATCTGGCAGATACAGAACGTATCTTACGCGAACTGGGGCTCGAGGACAGCTTTCATGAAAAAATCTGCTCCGCAGGCAAACCCCGCTGGACAAAAAGCTTG
Source organism: Alkalicoccus chagannorensis DSM 18086 (assembly GCF_000429725.1). GTDB lineage: Bacteria > Bacillota > Bacilli > Bacillales > Salisediminibacteriaceae > Alkalicoccus > Alkalicoccus chagannorensis. Next base: position 122,952 of record NZ_AUCK01000008.1, read on the forward strand.
TTTGCGGACTTGTTACGCAAATACGACGTAGAAGCTGAAGAAGCCGTTTCTATTGGTGACAACCTGCTTAACGATGTCGCACCGGCGGTACAAATGGGAATGAAGGGCATATATATTGGAGAAGGGGATCACAAGCCGGCCTCCACGTACGCCTCTCTCGAAGCATGGATGGAGGACGCAGCAGGCGGGAAATGATGGGAAAGGGAAGCGTGGGATCGAAAGTGTCTCATGAACTGCACACAAACGTGCTTCGAGCACGCGGGAAGAAATCAAAAAGCAGCGGTGTTTATACGGGGAATGCCTCTGGCACCGCTGCTTTTCATGTGGAAAGAGGCCGAAGGAGGCAGAGCGGCATAGCAGCTCCCGGTGTGCCCGCAGCCATTAGGGAAGTCCTGCCATGCTTTGTCTCCCGCCGTGCGGAAAGAGGAAGTGCCGCGTGTTCCATGTTCCAACTGTTCTTCAAAGACATAGGAAAGCCCTCTTAGTAGGAGGCGGCGATTCGAGAAGAACGAAAAGCACACCCCGTCTATCATCACCTGCAGCGTCCAATTAGCCCTTCCGGGGCAGGAACGAAAAAAGCAAAAAACGCTGCTGACGAACCAGGAAGGATCGTCAGCAGCGTTTCATTTGAAAACAGAAAGAAAGCAGTCCGTTCACCGCGATACGGGGAAACGGCAAGTCCGTGGGAACAGCGAGAGCAGAAGCTCTGTCTGCGGAAGGCACTTATCAACATGGATTACTGCTTTTTAATCCTGGATTTGTGAACGGTCGCTGCGCTGCAGTATTGAGCAGGAGAAGAGACACCGTTTCTCCTGCTCGGCATTTTCGATTACTGCTGCTTTCGCTTACGCAGCGTTTGAACAACGGCAATCAGGATAAAGAGACCCAGTCCGGAACCTTCGATGAGGAAATTCTCCGGATAGATGAGCATGATCCCGGCTGCAAACAGCAGGATACGTTCATACCATTTGAACGTGTTGAAGAAGTATCCCATCATGGTTGCACTGACGGCGGCCATGCCGATCATCGCTGTCACTATCAAGTAAGCGACCGTTACCGCATCTGCATCCACCAGCAGCAGCTGTGGATTGTAGACAAAGGCATACGGAATGATAAAGGCAGCGATGGCGAGCTTGAAGGCGGTCACCCCCGCCCGCATCGGATTGGCCTTGGCTATCCCTGCTCCTGCATAGGCGGCCAGACAGACAGGCGGCGTGATGTCCGCGACAATACCGAAGTAGAAGACGAAGAAGTGCGCTGCAATCTCTGGTACGCCGAAATCAATCAGAGCCGGCGCAGCCATAGAAGCTGTTACGACATAGTTTGCTGTCGTCGGCAGTCCCATACCAAGAAGAATACAGGCAATCATCGTAAAGAACATCAGCAAAAAGAGGTTGTCTCCTGCGAGTGCCAGCAGTCCGCCGGCAATACGTCCGCCGAGTCCGGTAAAGACAACGGTTCCGACAATGATCCCGGCAGTGGCACAGGCAGCGATAACCGGGAGGGCGATTTTCGCTCCCTGTTCGAGAGCGTCGAGAATATCTCTCGGGCCCATCCGTGTTTCGCGGCGGACATACCCCACTACAAACGCTGTCCCAATGCCTGTCAGTGCTGCGTACATCGGCGTGAATCCGTTGACCAGCATGGTGACAATCACAATCAGTGGAAGCAGCAGGTAAGACCCTTTTAACAGCCCGGATTTCGAAGGAAGTTCCTCTTTAGGAAGTCCCGTGATCCCGAACCGCTTTGCTTCAAAGTGGGTACCCATGAAGACCCCGGCAAAATAAAGGGAGGCCGGTATAATACCAATGATGATGATATCACTGTAGGATACCGTCGACACGTATTCGGCCATAATAAAGGCAGCAGCACCCATGATCGGAGGCATGATTTGTCCGCCAGTGGAGGCGGAGGCTTCGGCTGCCGCCGCAAACTCGGGGCGGAACTTCGCCCGTTTCATCATCGGGATGGTGAAGGAGCCCGATGCTACCGTGTTGGCAACCGAACTTCCGGTGATGGTGCCCTGCATCGCAGAGGCTGCAACGGCCGCCTTGGCTGTGCCGCCCGTAAAACGGCCGGTCAGTCCAAAGGCCAGGTCATTAAAGTACTGGCCGACGCCTGTCTTCGTCAGCATGACCCCGAAGAACAGGAATAAGTATATATAGGTCGAAGATATCTGGATCGGCGTACCGAAAATGGCGTCAGAAGAGTAAAACAGTCTTCTGGAAAGGCCGCTCCAGTCGAATCCGCCGTGTCCAAAATAAGGAATATTCGTACCGAACATCCCATACAGAATCGCGAGTGTACCGATAACCACAATAGGAATACCGACAGCACGGCGCGTTGCTTCTAGAAGCAGCACAATACCGATAGTTGCAAAAACAATGTCAATGGTAGTAAATCCAAGAATTCGTGCACCGCCGGTGATCCAGTCATAGCGGAACAGAATGTAATAACAGCTTGCCATCGAAGCAAAGGCGAGGATGACATCATACCACGGGACTCCTCTTTTCTTCTGACCGGACCTGCGGAATGGATAAAGAAGAAAAATAAGGCCCATCGCCGTTCCTAAATGAACAGCCCCCTGCATCAGCGAGACGAGTGGGCCGCCCCCGATTGGACCGATCCCCGGAAATGATCTGTATAAGTGGAATACCGTCAGGGATACTGCAATAAAGGTGATAACCCAGGCCCACTTGCCGGTATCCTGCCGAAATGATGATTCTTTATCGTATTTTGAGATAACTTCCTGCTTTTCTTCTTCGGATAGCAGTTCCTCCTGTTTTTTAGCATCCGTCATGCTGCTCACCTCACATTTCAGCCTTGCCGGTACGCAAATCGACGAAAGGGAAGGAGAGTCTCCTGGCCTTTCGTCGAAGTTCTGCCTCAGACAGAGCTGCTGCGCACGGCAGAAAGGAACGAGACCGGACGGTGCGTCCGGTCTCATGGAAAGCGTTCTGCTTAGTCGAGAATGCCTTCTTCTTCAAAGTATCGCTCTGCACCAGGATGCATTGGCAGCCCGTCAGAGCCAAGAAGTGCATCTTCTTGTGTGATTGCTTCCCCCTGTGGATGCGTGATGTCCTCTGCGTGTTCGAACATCGCTCTTGTGATCTCGTAGCCAAGATCCTCATCGATGCTGTCCAGGGAGCCTACCATGATGGCATAAGCGGTAATCGCCTGTACATCTTCATCAAGGAAATCGTACGAGTCAGCAGGAATATCGAAGGCAGCATAGCCGCTGTTTTCTTCGACATAGTCCAGACCTTCATCAGTCAGCGGAAGCAGGTCGATATCTGCAGACGCTGCGAGCTCTTCAATGCCGCCTGCCGGCAGGCCGAGGAGTCCGAAGGAAGCATCCAGCTGACCATCCTGAATACGGCCCTGGGCGTCGCCGAAGCCTTCTTCATATACTTCATAGTCGCCTTCTTCAAGTCCGTAGGCTTCCAGAATCAGACGGGCCGCTTCCTGCGTACCGCTTCCAGGTGGTCCGATGGCGATCGAGGCACCTTCAAGATCTTCAACAGACTCGAATTCGCTGTCTTCTGGAATGACAATCTGCATCACTTCCGGATAAATGTGACCCATGAAGCCGAAGTTGTCCACTTCGACACCTTCAAAGTCACCTTCGCCTGTCAGCGAGTTCAGGGCTGGAAGGTGAACCGTCATTCCCATATCCATTTCTCCCTGGAAAATGCTGGAGATGTTGTCGACGGAAGCACCGGAAGATACCGCACTCAAGTCGAAGTCATCATATTCTTCAATGTTGTTGTTGATAGTTGTCGCAATTTCCTGACCAAGAGGATAATAAGTACCGCCGGTGGAACCTGTACCCAGCTGCAGGTTGCTGATGTCTCCGGCCTCGCCGGCCTCACCGTTATCTGCATCATTGTTGTTGGCGTTGTTGTCATCTGCATCGTTGTCGTTGTTCATGTCGTTCATGTCGTCATCGGCATTGTTATCCGCGTTGTTTTCGACTGCATTGTTGTTATCATCGGCTGGAGCGTTGTTGTTGTTGTCATCTCCGTTGTTGTCGCCGCAGGCAGCCATAACAAGGGCGCCGGACACGATCAGTGCAGACAGTGAAGTTACTTTTTTCACTTAAAATTCCCCCTTTTGCATATAAATGATGGATATTACAAAACGTAATATTCCTCTTCATTTAATCAGATAGAAGAGAAGATGTCAAAACATTCCCTGAGCTCGCAGTACCTGTGTCACAGCGTCGGCCCCCTACTCATCATAGTGCTGACCGCATTGCAGCCTGGATTGTTACAGTGCCAGAACATCCTCAGTCCTAGAACAGCAGGGAACCGACGAAAGGCCGGCGCTAGGCGTGCCTGTCGGAAGGAGCTGCGTCTTCCGCAGACTCCTCCCCGGTTGCCGGCTCTACGAACCCCATGTGCTCCCACTTTCTGCTGCGCCATCTGCGGAGCATGAGGAGACCTCGGATCCATTCATCCAGCACCATGCCAATCCAGATGCCGGCAAGCCCGAGGCCGAGCCAGATGCCTGCTGTCCACGAAACGGTGACGGCAATACCCCACATGGACAGGATTCCGATGTAGACCGGGTAGCGCACGTCGCCGGCAGCCCGCAGGGAATTAATGATAACAAGATTGAATGCTCTTCCAGGTTCAAGTAGTATCGTCAGAAGCAGCAGCATGGTGCCGGAACGGATAATATCTTCGTTTGACGTAAAAATGGACAGAATCGCATCTCCAAACAGATAAAACATCGCAGCAGCAAAAGTGGAAATACCCATCGCAGCTCTTAAGCTTCGCAGACAGCGTCTGTAGGCTGCGTCGTACCTTCTTTCCCCAGCGAGGCGTCCGACAAGAATTTGCGTTCCCTGAGCAATGGCGAGAGAAAACAGCAGCGAAAACATGATAATATTCAACGTATATACTCTCGTAGTCAGTGCAGCGGTTCCGAGGCCTGCCGTAAAGTAAGTCAGCACGAGCTGGGATGCCTGATAGGAGACCTGCTCTCCGGCCGTCGGAATGCCTATCCGCATCAAGGCCTGGAATTCTGCTGCCGGCAGACGGGTAAGGGGATACAGCCATGGGAGGGGTGTTTTCACCTTCCTGACCAGGAGCCAGAAAAGGACGATCAGGCCGATTCCTCTCGCAGCAGCAGTACTTACTGCAACACCAGCAGCGCCCATCGAAGGGGCACCGAAGGCACCGAAAATGAGGATATAGTTACCGATCACATTCAGCACATTCATGCCAAGGGTAATATACATCACATCTTTAGTGAACTGATGGCTTTTCAATACTGCTCCCACCGTCATAATACACGCCTGAACAAAGGCGAATCCACCGACGATCTGCAGGTAGTTGAGGGCGGTGTCCATCAATTCAGCAGGAATGCCCATCCAGCCGAGGATCGTTCGGCCGCCAAAAATCAAAACAAGGCTCAAGGCTATCCCTGCAGCAATATTCATGTAGACGGCCGTTACCGCTGTTTTCCCTGCTCTGCCGGGGTCTGAGGCCCCGAGATGCTGAGCGGTAATAATCGTCGTTCCCTGTGCAATGAGGCCGAACATCACGATGACGATCCCCATAATCTGATTGGAAACCCCGACAGCCGCAACCGCACGGTCGTCATACTGGCTGAGCATGAGTGTATCGGCATTCCCCATGAGCATATGGAGCAGCAGTTCAATGAAAATCGGCCAGGTGAGCACAAATAAGCTGAGATTTTGTTGTTTCCGCGACATAATCAAAAATCCTTTCCGGTCCAGCAAGACAACATACCGTCATGATACAGCGTTGAGACTTCTAGATTATAGAGGAAGAAACCGATGAAAATAGTACATATCCGATAAACAAGGGGGATGCACATGGTTATATGTTCAACTGCGCCGCCGCTGCCAGTCTATGTAAAAGGCGGTCGGGGAAGGTTTGCTGCAGGGAGACAACATTTCAGCAGAAAATTTCATCTATTTGATATGTTGTTCGTGCTGCAGGGAGAGCTGGCTATGATGGAAGATAATCAGGAAATCCGTATACCGGAGGGGCATTACTACATACTGCTTCCGGGAAGGCACCATAACGGCAGCAGGCCGTGCGCAGAAGAGACGATTTTCTTCTGGTGCCACTTTTATTTTATTCCCGTTTGGTGGACCGCTTCGGAAAAGCCGGACTGGGCCGCGAGACTTCGTCGAAAAGCGGACCACCATCAGCCGGATGAAATCATGCTGTCAATCCCGCAGCAGGGGGAGGTTCAGGAAGCGGCAAGGCTGAGGCAGATGTTTGAAGAGCTTTTTTCCACGAGTGACAGTGTCAGTCCGTCCACCCGCTTAAAGCAGCAGACCCGCTTCATGGATATTCTCCTTTTTCTCCAGCAGGAGAGAGACGAAAAAAAGACGGGAGCGCAGCAGGCGGCTGATCTGCTCGCAGATTACATCCATACCCACTTTGCTGATGCTGATTTCACATTAAAACAAGCGGCTTCTGCCCTGATGTATCACCCGGATTATCTCAGCAGGGCGCTGCGAAACAGGCTCGGCATGTCCCCGGTAGAGTATCTGCATACCTGCCGCCTGGAAAAAGCGAAGCAGCAGCTGGAACAGACGAATGAACATCATCAGGCGATCGCAGAAGCATGTGGATACAAAGATGCATCATACTTCTCGAAAATATTTAAAAAACGAGAAGGGGTGAGCCCTGCATCCTACCGTCGTATGAGCATAAGGAATGAATAAAATTGAAAAAACAATAGAAATGAAAAGGGTTGCATGATATAATTTCCTCGAAGCGCAAACGGTTGTCCTTCTTTGCCGTAGACGGACGTTCCGCAGACAAAGCTTTGCGCAAGCAGGGGGGATGGGAATGAATGGGAAGAAAAACAAGTATGCTCTGAGTATGGCAGGGAAATTATACATACTGACGGCTGCAATCACCGCTGTCTGTGTTCTGACCGGCGGGTTTATCTACTATTATACGCAGCAGGTGCAGCAGGAGCATGCTGCAGCTGATGAGACAGCTGCTTTTCAGCAGGATTACAATCAGCTTGTAAACACGATCAATGACCTTAGTCTTGTGCAGATGCAGTTGACGTCCGGCGGCTATTCAGAAGACTTGATCGAGGAAATGGAGGGAATGCTTGAAAGTGGAGAGACGCTTCTCGAGGGGCTATCAACTGAAGTGCCGGCAGACAGTGAAACTGCTCATTTTCTCGCCTTTCTGGAAGAGCCGCTGGATACTTATGCCCGTCATTATGAAGAGCATTTTTCTTCTGTCTTCGTAGGTGAAGAGGCTGAACAGATCGAATCCAGGATCATGCCGGGAATAACAAGAATGCAGGAACAGCTGTCCAATGCAGATGAGCGGATGCAGAGCACAATAGAGTCCGATCGGGAGGCAGCTGCCTCGTCACTCGAGACAGCGCTGCAGACAGCGGAATTCATTGTTCTGGCAGGCCTGGCCCTCCTGCTTCTGCTTCCGCTGACGGCGCTTCTTTTGTTTGCAAGGAGCTTTAAACGAGGAACGGCGCATGTGATGAAGCGGATTCACGCGTATAAGCAGAGTCAGTTTGCATTCGAGCAGGCAGCAAGGAAAGATGAGTTCGGCCGTATCGACGAGGAACTGGAACAGATGGGAAGGCGGATTGCCGAGCATCAGCATCATGAATCGAGTGTCGGCATGGAAGTAGCACATGCCTCCGATACGCTCTCTCATATGGCTGACGATCAAGGGCGTGCTGTCGTCCAGATGAACGCATTGACGACGGACCTGGAAACGAGCCTCAGCCAACAGGTAGACCATACAGCTTCTATATCCGCCGTATCTGAAGAGGTATCTGCCGGCGCACAGGAAATTGATAGTTCGATTCAGCAGATGACCCATAAAATGGACCACCTGCGGCACCGTTCCCGGGAAGGGAGCGTCATGATGCATCAGGTGAGCGAGTCTGCAGCCGATTTGACTGCCGAAGCGAAAGCTGCAGCTGAAAAAGGGAGAGCAGCGGAGCAGCAGATGGGGCAGATGCAGGACTTCCTGGCCGGCATTGACACCATTACCGATCAGACGAACCTGCTTGCTATCAATGCGTCCATTGAAGCTGCTAAAGCGGGAGCAGCGGGCAGGGGCTTTGCTGTGGTGGCAGAAGAGATTCGAAAGCTTTCTAATGATACCAACAGCTTTTCCCAGCGGATACGGGAATCCTTGTCAGCGGCGGTCGGCGGTATCCGGGAGACAGCCGAGGTATTCTCTGCTTTTGAGGAGAAAATGGAAGTGACGCAGAAAAAAACGGAGGAGGCATCGGACGTTTTTAAAGAAATGGACGAAGAACACACTATCATCGGGAGAAACCAGCAGGATATATCCGCTTCTGTGGAACAGATTAACCAATCGATCGAAGAAGTAGTCCAGGCCGTGACGTCCCTGGCAGACAGTGCTGTAGAGCTGCAGAGAAAAAGCAGCAGCGTGGATCAGCACACAGCCGGACAGCAGAAAAGTCAGGAACAGCTGATGATGGAAGTGAAAAGACTGCGGGGCATCCTCGACGCTTCGACTGCATAGGAGAAGATCGGCATGGGAGAAAGCGTTGGATGAACGCACGTCTGCGCGGGCCATCCCTGACTGCAGCTGGTCGCATGACCAACAATGTATGGAGATAAAACGATGTACGCTGCACCGTGCTGTTGATGAGAAGAACGGCATCAGGGCCTTGGCAGTGCGCCGCATCGACTTTGTTGGAACATTGGTGCATACGGTTGCGGAAAGGAATATCAAGGAAAAATAAAAAAAGGGTTGTGTTTTAATAAAGCCCATAGTATATTATAAACATAAGCGATGCAAACGGTTTCACCTTGTTTTCACCAAGGGCGCCTTTGCATCAAAGCTTCAGGTGCAAACGGTTGTCTCTTTTGCGCTTCCAACGTGAAAAGAGAAAAGAGCAGCATAACCGGGTTTCTATTTTTTTGTCTTCATTGTGCAAACGATTCCGGAAAACGCTGTCATAACGGTGCACCGTTAATACATTATTCTTGAGGGGGAAAAGTAGTAATGAAAAGAAGCAGATCACTCATGTACACGCTCGGAATGGTACCAGTTATGTCGCTTGCGCTGATGGCGTGCGGCAATGATAACAACGCAGAGGAAAATGGTAACGACGGCGGAGCCGATAATAATGGTGGCAATGTCGAAGTGAACGACAACAACGACAACATGAATAATAACGTCGAGAACGGCAATGATAATAACAACGCAGACAACGACGCGGACAACGATGACGGAAACGACGCTGACGGAAATGCAGCGGACGACCCGGACGCACCGGAACAGCCGGAAGAATTGACGATGTGGGTGAACGACGAGGACAATCAGCTTGGTGCTTATGAAGACATCGTAGCTAATTTTGAAGATGAATACGGCATTGAAGTCAGCATCACTCCATACGACATGCTGGACCAGACAGAAGGGATGTCACTGGACGGTCCGTCCGGCCAAGGACCAGATCTTTTCTTCCAGCCGCATGACCGTCTCGGAGATGTCACGCTTCAAGGACTCGCAGCAGAGCTCGATCTGACGGACGACCAGCAGTCACGGCTTGATGGATACAACGAAGAAGCAGTCACCTCCTTCAGTTTTGAAGGAACGCAGTACGGGATTCCTGCAGTTGTTGAAACCTATGCCCTCTTCTACAACGAGGATCTTGTAGATGAAGCTCCACAAACAATGGACGACTTGAATGAGATTGCAGAAGACCTTACAGACGGAGACCAGTACGGCTTCCTGATGAATGCAACAGACTTCTATTTCGCTTATCCGTTCCTAACGGCCCCGGGCGGGTACGTATTTGAACAGGACGAGGATGGCGTGTACGACACATCTGACATCGGCCTGAACACGGATGGAGCAGTAGAAGGTGCTGAGATGATTCAATCTTGGTTTGAGAACGACTACATGCCTTCCGGCGTCGATGGTGACATTGTTGATGGCCTCTTTACTGACGGTGACGTAGGTGTTGTTGTGAACGGTCCTTGGGCGATTCCGGACTATGAAGACGCTCTTGGTGACAGCCTCGGTGCAGCACCGCTGCCGGAGATTGACGGCGAACAGCTGAGCTCGTTCTCTGGAAACAAAGGCTGGCTCGTAAACAACTACTCCGAAGAGCAGTACTGGGCGACAGAACTGGCACTCTTCATTACTAACGAAGAGAGCTCTGAACACTACTTTGAAGAAGCAGGCGAGCTGCCGGCACACCCTGAAGTAGATGTGGATGACGAATTCTTTGAGCCGATTTTCGAGCAGACAGAATACGCGGAGCCGATGCCGAACATTCCAGAAATGTCGCAGGTTTGGGATCCGATCGCAGATGCGCTCGAATTCATTTCACAGGGAGATGACCCTCAAGAAGTACTGGATGAAGCTGTCCAGCAGATCGAGGACGAAATCTCTATCATGCAACAATAATCTGCTGAAATAAGTAGGGGATTGGGGCCCGCCCCAATCCCTGCTATTTTCAGACAATCGGGAGGAAGCATGTATGGCTGCAAATAATCAACACGACAGCGGAATGAAGCTTGTCAATCCAAAACATAATCCGACTGTAGCTGCGCTGCTGTCCATCATCCCTGGTCTGGGGCAGGGTTACAATAAGCGGTTTGTGAAAGGTGCTGCCTTATTCATTCTCTTTGCTGCTTTTGTCTTCGCCTTTATCGACTTTCTGTCCGAAGGCCTCCAGGGACTGGTCACGCTGGGCGTGGAGCAGGGACAGGACGATTCGCGGGTATTTATCAGTAACGGGATCCTGGCCGTGATCCTGCTTACTTTCTTCATCGGGTTTTACGCGATGAACATACGCGATGCTTTTAAAGACGCAAAGAGAATTCAATTAGGCTGGCAGGTGCCGAATATTCGGGAAGGATTTAAAAACGCGTGGGATACTGGTTTTCCTTACTTAATCATTGGACCGGGCTTTATCCTTCTGGTATTCGTTGTTATTTTCCCGCTCCTGTTCATGGTGACCCTGGCTTTTACGAACTATAACTTATATAACGCACCACCAGGGAATCTGCTTGAATGGGTCGGCTTCAGTAATTTCGCAGCGCTTTTCTCCATCGAGGAATGGCGCACAACCTTTATCAATGTCCTTTCCTGGACGCTCGTCTGGACGTTTGTGGCTACGACGCTTCAGATTGCTCTGGCTCTGTTTCTTGCAACGATCGTCAATGATCCGCGCATTAAATTCAAAAAGCTGATCCGTACCGTTTTCATCCTGCCTTGGGCCGTACCGGCATTCACGACGATCATCATTTTTTCCGCCATGTTTAATGATAACTTTGGTGTTATCAACACAGGGCTGATCGCGCCACTGTTTGGAGATGGTGTCCCATGGATGACCGATGCGACGTACACAAGAATCGCCATTATCATGATTCAGGTGTGGCTTGGTTTCCCTTTTGTTTACGCACTGTTCACGGGTGTTCTGCAGAGTATTTCCTCTGACTGGTACGAAGCTGCTGATATCGATGGAGCAAGCCGCGTGCAGAAGTTCCGCCACATTACGTTCCCGCACGTGATGTTTGCGACAGGCCCGCTGCTGATCATGCAGTATTCCTTTAACTTCAACAACTTTAACATCATTTATTTATTCAACCAGGGTGGTCCGGCTGTCAGAGGACAGACCGCAGGGGGAACCGACATTCTGATCTCCTGGATTTATGGTCTGACATTTGAGAATCAGCAGTTCAGTATGGCTGCTGCGATATCGATTATACTCGGGCTTCTGGTCGCCGGCTTTGCATTCTTCATGTTCCGCCGCTCCAGATCCTTCAAAGAGGAGGGGACTTTCTAATGGCAGCTTCCAATCGAAAGCCTATGGATAAAAAGAAAAAAGAACGCCTAGAACTGCTTGGCAGCTACACTGTTATTGCCATTATGTTCGTCATTATTCTCTACCCGCTTGCCTGGGCACTCGGCCTGTCTCTGAACGCAGGTACGAGCCTTTACGGCTCTGCGTTCATTCCTCAGGAGCCGACGCTCGAGCACTACCGCTGGTTGTTCTTTGACGAACGCAGTGATTACCTGATCTGGTATCGGAACACGCTCATTGTTGCTTTCTCTGTTACCGTGATCGCGACCTTTATTACCGGATTGACGGCGTATGCCTTCTCCCGCTACCGCTTTGTCGGACGGAAGAACGGGCTCTATGCCTTCCTTCTACTGCAGATGTTCCCGGTTCTGATGGCCATGGTGGCGCTCTACATCCTGCTGAATACGGTAGGGCTGCTGGATAACCTTATTGGTCTGATTCTCGTCTATATCGGTTTTGCTATACCAATGAACGCCTTTCTTGTAAAAGGGTACTTTGACACGATCCCTCGGGAGCTTGATGAATCGGCGAAAATTGACGGCGCAGGTCATCTGCGGATTTTCTTCCAGATCATGCTGCCGCTGGCGAAGCCGATCCTGGCTGTTGTGGCACTGTTCAACTTCATGGCTCCGTTCATGGACTTTATCCTTCCGCGGATTGTGCTGCGGAGTCCGGAGAACTTCACACTGGCACTGGGTTTATTCAACTTCGTCAACGATGAATTTTCCAACAACTTCACCCGCTTCGCCGCAGGAGCAATTCTGGTTGCGGTACCGATTGCCGTCGTCTATCTCTTCCTGCAGCGGTACTTGATCTCAGGACTGACTGCCGGTGCGACAAAAGGATAATGGACATCGATCAGGGAAGGGGCCTCCCTTCCCTTTTCTGTACTTCTTAAGAAAGATGTCATAGCAGCGTGAAGGCGGCTCTGCGCTTTTGTGTTAAGCAGCGGTCCTTGGACGTGAGCCGCAGTCGATGAAGCGGAGTTGACAGGAAGGTTGTACAAGAAAGAAATGATTGTCGTTTTCCACAGATGGGAATAGTCACGTATAATGAAAGCACGAGAGTCTTTATACAAGGCGGCTGTTGAGCCGGAGAGAAGGGATGTGCACATGATGACAGTAACCATTAAAGATGTAGCCAGGGCAGCCAAGGTCGCACCATCAACCGTCTCCCGTGTGATCTCCGACAGCCCGAGAATCAGCGAGAGAACGAAAGAAAAAGTGAGAGAGGCGATGCAGGAGCTGGGATATCATCCGAACTTCAATGCCCGCAGCCTGGCCAATCAATCCACGAAAACCATCGGCGTCGTCATGCCGAATTCGGCGAACAAAACGTTCCAGAACCCATTTTTCCCTGAGGTCATCCGGGGGATCAGTACCAAGGCGCATCAGCTGGAGTACGGGTTATATCTTTCCACGGGACAGTCGGAAGAAGAAATTTTTGAAGAAGTACAGCACATGGTGCAGGGAAAGAGAGTGGACGGGATTATCCTGCTGTATTCCAAAGCGGATGATCAGGTGATGAAGTACCTGCATGAGCAGGACTTCCCCTTTACCGTTATCGGAAGACCTTACGATGAGACGCTTCAAAACGTTACTTACGTCAACAACGATAACTTCAAAGCGGCGAAAACGGTGACGGAGTATCTGCTCCTTTTAGGTCATAAGCGGATCGCTTTTATCGGTGGTAATCTGGAGAATGTTGTCACGATTGACCACATGGAAGGGTACCACCGCGCCTTGAAAAATGCAGGTATGGAACCGAACAACGATTTCATTGTTTTCCACGAAGAGCTGCAGGAAGGCGGTCAGGAAGCCGTCATTGATTTGATGAGCTTGAACGAACGACCGACGGCGATGATTGTCGCGGATGATATCATGACGTTCGGTGTGATGAGGATGCTGAGTGAAATGGAGATCCATGTTCCTGATGACATTTCCATCATCAGCTTTAACAACGTGATGATCTCGGAACTGTCAGCTCCACCGATGACGACAGTGGATATCAACATATACAGCCTGGGATACGAAGCTGCTAATCTGCTCATCGATAAAATTCTTCATCCCGGAGCGGAAGCGAAAAAAATGCTGATTCCGCACAAGCTCATGAAGCGGGAAACGTGCCGCCGGATTGCATCTGCACAGAGAGCAGCCTCTGAAAAATCAGTGTAGAGTGCTTCATGGTCCGAAGGTGGCCTCACCTGCTGGACAAATGGCACGACTGCCCTGAAAGAGAACGGTGTCAGAAGGAGCGGACTTCTGGCACTGTTTTTTTGGGTAATGAGAAGGCACACGTTTTCATCGAGAGGGACGGCGGCTTCGTGTGCTGCGAGAGGCTGGGACAACATCGTTCTCCGGCACGTAAATGACGCTTTCGATGACCCATGTGGGGTCGTCGAGAGCATTTTGTTTGTAAGAAACGACGGCGAATCTGTCTCAAGGCAGGGAACGTTGGTTCTAAAATAAAGGTTAGGGCAGCGGTTCATGTCTGTCGCATCTTTTCTTTCGTTTCAGGCGGACGCCTGCCAATGGGCGCTCCCTTCAACGATCTCCGCGCTGCGAGGAGGATGTTCGGACGGTGCTTGACCCCTCTCGCGTCGACGCGCTCCCTCCTGAGAAGGTTTCGTTTTTGTTTTTGCTTTTCGATACCAGCAAGCAATCCGTAATAAAGATGCAGCAGCAAGGGCTGCCGCACGACTCGGAGAGTTTACGGAGGGCCGGAAATAAGGTAAAATGGAATAAGTATTCTTATGGAGGTGCTCGGAAATGAGTCACGAAGTAGATGGTATAACACAGATAAATACAGAGGAACTGAAGAATATTCTTCAACAGCCTGGTGAGAACCAGGTCATTATCGATGTACGTGAACCTGAGGAATATGAAGCGCGCCACATTCCCGGTGTGCCGCTCGTACCGATGATGACACTGCCTCAGCTGACGGAGGGCCTAGATAAAGAGAAAGAGTATATTTTCGTCTGCCGTAGAGGGAACAGATCCCATAAAGTATCGCAGTTTTTAAAAGGCCAGGGATACAGCAATGTCATTAACTACGAAGGTGGAATGACAGACTGGGACGGGGAAGACGTGGCCGGACCGGAAAGCCAGCTCAAGACGGTCGATGAGCTGAAGGGCTGGACGCCTTCCCGATAGAAACAACCGGAGCTGGTGCAGGCTCTGTTCCAGCTGAGCACAGGGAGGCTGGGACAATATAGTTCTCCAGCACGTAAAAAACGCTTTCGATGATTCGATTTGGATCGTCGAAAGCGTTTTGTTTGTACTAGGATAAGAAAGCATCCCTGTATCCTCTCGTGAAATGGAGTACTCCCATGTTCTGAAGGGTCTGACTAGAAGACGCGTAAGGCTACAGAAGAAAAAATAATGGGAAACCACGTTTCAGCATTTCAAATTCAGGCAATAGTCTATATAGAACGGCACATCCCAGATCCGCATCAGGATACAAAGTGATGAACCGCACGAAAGGAGTCGATGCTATGCTTTGGACGATTGTAGCTATTCTGCTGATTATGTGGCTGTTTGGATTCAGCATTGATCTCGGCGGCGGGCTAATACACACCCTGCTCGTCATCGCTCTAGTGGTTGCTATTGTCAACCTCATTATCGGCAGACGCCCCTGAATGAACTGACTCTGATAGAAAGGTGGTGAACGTGGACAAAAAAGGGTCCACTTATTATGGCTAAATGGATTATCACAACACTCGCCGCTGCAGGAATCGCAGCAGCCGGATACTTTTACGGAAAAGAAGAGAATCGTGAGAAAGTCAATCACTACGCACAGCGAGCATTGGCGGAAATCAAAGGTGATACGAAAGAAGATAACAAAGACGACTTTTATGAAAAGGTCGGTTATTCTGATCCGGAAGATCTTGAGGATAACTCCATGGTTGATGAAGGAGCAACGTTCTCAGTCAACTACTACAACCAAAGAATCAAGGACAATGAGTAGACGTGTCCTTCAGCCATCCTAGTTCAGGATGGCTTTTCCGTCGTAAGATATGACATTTTTTCCTTTTTAAATCAAAATATAGGAGGATACAAAAGTGAAAAAACTTATAAATAATGCCTCAGAAGTCGTTAATGAGATGCTGGACGGCATGGTGCTTTCCCACCCGAACGAGCTGCGGAGGCTTGACGGAACGACAGTCCTCGTAAGAAAAGATGCTCCCGTGCAGGGGAAGCCGGCAATCATCAGTGGAGGAGGAAGCGGTCATGAACCTGCCCACGCTGGGTTTGTCGGCAGAGGGATGCTCGATGCAGCAGTATCCGGTGAGGTGTTCACTTCGCCGACTCCCGATCAAGTATTTGAGGCAGTCAAGGCCGTAGACGGAGGCAGCGGCGTCTTCCTCGTCATTAAAAACTATACCGGCGATGTCATGAACTTTGAAATGGCAGCGGAGATGGCCGAAGCAGAAGGAATTGACGTCAAATACGTTGTCGTGAATGACGATGTCGCCGTAGAAGACAGCTCCTTTACAAGCGGCAGAAGGGGGATTGCGGGGACGGTCCTGGTCCACAAAATTCTAGGTGCTATGGCAGAAGAAGGGGCTTCTCTGGGGGAGATAGCAGAAGAAGCGGAGAAACTCGTCAAAGACATCAAATCGATGGGGATGTCCCTGACGCCATGTATCGTTCCGGAGGCGGGAAAGCCGGGCTTCACCCTGGCGGATGATGAAATGGAAATCGGAACAGGCATTCACGGAGAGCCTGGGGTGGAGCGGACCGGGCTGTTATCCGCGGATGAAACGGCAGCGGCACTGCTGGAGAAAATCGAACAGGACATGAAGCTGGAGCCGGACATGGACGTTCTGCTGCTCATCAACGGCCTCGGGGCCACTCCGCTGATGGAACAATACATTATCAGCCGAGCCGTCCATCATCTGCTGAAAGACAAAGGGGTGAAAGTGACTGAAACGATCGTCGGAGAATGGATGACCTCCCTCGAGATGGCGGGTGTCTCTGTCACGCTGCTGAAAATGAACGAAGACCGTCAACGATGGATCGCCGCTGCAGCGGATACAACCGCGTTTAAAAGGTAGCGGGAATGCCTGAAGCCGATGCATAAACAGAAGCACAAGGGGGAGATTATGTGAATCAACAAGATGCTGTGAACTGGATATTGTCTTTTCAAAAGAAAATCGAGAGTTCAAAAGAGTATTTGACGGACCTGGATCAGGCAGTCGGTGATGGGGATCACGGGATTAACATGAACCGTGGTCTGCAGCATGCCGCCGGTGTCCTGCACGAGAAAACATTTGAGACTCCCGGAGACGTTCTGAAAGCTGTTTCCACCGCTTTTATTAGTAAAGTAGGCGGGGCTTCGGGCCCGTTGTACGGATCAGCTATGCTGAAAGCGAGCGGCTCCTGTGGAGGGAAAGAAACTTTGGAGGACGAGGACGTGAAAGCAATGCTTCGTGCTGCGGCAGACGCTGTTCAGGCCCGAGGCAGGGCGGAACGTGGGGAAAAAACGATGTATGATGTGTGGGAAGCGGTTGTCAGAGCAGCAGAAGAAAAAGAGGACATTGACTGGCAGCACGTCAGGATGAAAACAGCAGAAGCGGCCGACGCCACCAAAGAGATGCAGGCGAAAAAGGGCCGGGCTGCCTACCTCGGTGCCCGTTCGATCGGCCATCTGGATCCGGGATCTGTCTCTACGAGAATGTTGATTGAAAGCCTGGCAGAAGTGCTGGAAAGCGGTGACTCATGACGAAAATCCTGCTCGTCTCCCACAGTGAGAAGCTTGCAGAAGGACTGAAAGAACTGCTGCAGCAGATGCAGCCTGATGTTGATATCGAAGCCGCCGCCGGCGACAGTGGAGGCATCGGTACGGATCCCGATACAATAAGCACAAAGCTCCAGGCCTGGAAAGAGGAAGAAATTGTCGTGCTATTTGATCTCGGCAGCGCATGGATGAACACCGATCTTGCTGCTGAAATGAGCGGCATGGAGGAGCAGGTCACGATTGCGGATGCGGCGTTTGTAGAAGGCGCTCTGGCAGCCGTAATGGAAGCGGGCTTCGGCAGTTCAGCTGCTCGGGTGAAAGCAGCAGCCGAAGCGGCAGGGAGTCAGAAGAAGAGACCCGAAGCATAGACAGCGAAGCAGCCTCACTCCTGCGTCAGTCAGGCTGGAGGCTCTTCGTTTTATGAAGAAATCAGGAGAGGAGGTTCCCAATGCGCGCTGCGCCGATGCTCATTCTGCTTTTCGTGATGTCAGCCTGTTCCCGTGCAGATGAGGCACCGGAGGCATATGTCACGGTGGATGTGCAGGAAGCGGAAGAGGCCCTCGTGGTGATGGTCACATTGGAGAACATTGGAGAGGATCCTATCCGCCTTGATTTCCGCGATGGACAGATGCTTGATTTCCACATCGTCAATGCCGGGCAAGAGGTAATCTATTCATACGGAGACGACCGGATGTTCACACAGGCGCTGGAAACCGTGTTGTTACAGCCTGGCGAAACGAAGGAATTCAGAGAAGAAGCAGGCGTTTCTGTCGAGGAGGCAGCGGAGATTCAGGTGAGCATTCCTGCAGAGACGACGGAAGGGGTGGAAGCAGAAGCGCTGCGTACGACAAAAGAGCTGACATTCTGAATCCTTTTCATTTATCCCGCAGGCATGATAAAATACGAAAAGATGTAGATACTAAGGAGGTCATTGTTCATGGCAGTAGAAGTGAGAGCAGACGCAACACCAAACCCGAACGCAATGAAATTTACGGCAAACCAGGTGCTTTTTGAAGGATCCGGCAGTGCTTCGTTCAAAAGCGCGGAGGAAACGGATCACCCGCTGGCAAAAGAGCTGCTACAGCTCGAAGGGGTCGATAACATCTTCGGCTTTCAAGACTTTGTTACGGTCAACAAGCTTCCGGATGCCGAGTGGGATGATCTCCTGCCGAAAGTCGAGGAGACATTCACAAAAGTATACGATTGATGATCAAAATTCCGCAGCGGGTCCCCGGCCCGTGCGGGATTTTTATGTGATCAAAAGAGGAGGCGGCGGCGGTGGACGTTGTACATAATGAAAAAATCGAACAGGGAAGTGTGATTCAAGGGCTGACGGCGGGGGTGCCGATCGCGTTCGGCTATATGCCGGTAGCTATCACATTCGGATTACTGGCAGGTTCTACAGGATTGACGGCTGTCGAGGCGGTACTGATGAGCATGCTGGTGTTTGCGGGGGCTGCACAGTATATGGCCATCTCCATGATTGCCGTCAGCGCAGGTGCTCTGGAGATCGTCGCTGCCACCTTCATCGTGAATCTCCGTCATCTGCTCATGAGCGCTTCCATTCATGAGCGAACAGCGCCTTCTTCGAAAAAAGGGCGTGCTTTTTTCAGTTTCTTTTTGACGGATGAAGTGTTCGCTGTGTCTTCCGTGGCGGATGCGCCCGTTAAACCCGGCTATATTCTTGGCGTCGGAGTAAGTGCGTACGGAAGCTGGGTCGGGTTTACAGGTATCGGGTACTTTACCGGAGAGCTTCTTCCCGCAGTGCTCCAGGAGAGTATGGGAATCGCTTTGTATGCCTTGTTTATTGCGCTTTTGGTCCCCTCTATCAAGCAGGCCGGCAGAAGCATCCTCCTGCTGGCGCTGACCGCCGGGCTGTCCAACTGGCTTTACCTGCAGCTGCTGGATACAGGATGGGCTCTCATGGCCGCTTCCGTCACCTCGCTGCTCTTGTATGAACTGTTCATTGGAAAGGGGGAGGCTCATGCTGAATGAAGCCATTTTCTGGATGATTATTGGCATGGCCGTTGTCACGTACATACCGAGGATGCTTCCGCTGACGATCCTGTCAACGGAAGGCTGGCCGGAGTGGCTTCGCCGCATGCTTGGAAGGGTGCCTTACGCGGTACTCGGTGCATTAATATTCCCTGGTATTCTTTATGCGATGGACAGCCTGCTGCTGAGTGTTGCGGGCGGGGCTGCAGCGGTAGTCCTTGCCTGGCGCGGCGCCCCGCTGCTCGTCGTTGTCGCCGGCACCATTCTACTGCTCACTGCCCTGCAGTTCATGATCGGCTGACACAGGGCCTCCTTCTTTGCTTTCAGCAAAGGTATCGATGTGAAAATAGAGGCCATCTTTGATCTGAACGAGGTGCATGTCCGGATCATCATTAAAGAATTCCAGGTGCTCTTTCGTAATGATGACGGATTTTTTCGGTGTCATGTTGGGGGAGCCCTCGATTTCATGCAGTTCTGCTTCGAATACCTGATAGCCGAAGATAATCAGCAGGAGCGGATTAAAGTAATACATGGTCGTCTGCATCGACAGCACGAAAAGCAGGACGAAAATCAGCAGAAACGTCATGGTATCACTCGGAGAGTTGAATTCCGTATTCATGATGGGCAGGAAGAACGCCACCAGGTACGCCGTGAAGAGGGAATTCTTCAGCGGCTGGGCGCTTCGTGCGTGAACATAGGCTTCGGGTCGATTCTGACGGTTGTTTTTATGCATGAACAGTCCATGGTACGCATGGATGAAGCTGACTACCGTCATTACGGTAATTCCGGCAAGCAGCGTGTACAGAAACGCCGTGGAAATCGGCATGTCCTCATGAAGGCGTACTGCAGCAATGTAGAAGATGGGGGAGTAAGAGCTTAGAAAAATGGTCAGTTTTAAAAATCGCTGGTTCAAGGCCGCGGCCTCCTTCTCGAGCGTCGTCAATCGATGGTACTGGTGTTAAAGGGTCCGGCCGTACCGTTTGGACACGATGTCGTAAAAGCCGAGGGAATTGTACAGCCGCTTCGTTGCTTCGTTGTTCATTCCGGTTTCCAATTCAATTCCTTTAAAGCCTTCCGCTTCGGCCCATTGAAGTACCCGGAGGAGCAGCTTTCGGGCAATTCCCTGTTTCCGGTCCTGTTTTCTCACGTATAGTTCGTTCAACCAGAGGTAGTATCCGCCTTTATCCAGACCGACGCCTTTGTTGAAGAACGCACACCCGACGATCTCGCCCTTTTTCTCAGCTGCGAAAAATTCGGAGGCGCATCCATCCTCAAGAGATAGAGCAATGGTTGCCCGCAGTTCCTCGCGCATCGGCGGGCTGCTGAGCTGCTCCATCTGTTCCATCATCAAGGTGGTGAGCGCATCAATTGTTGTGTCGTCTGCTGGTTTCGTAACGTGATAAATCCGCATGACTCTGCCTCCATTTCCGCGCCCGTTCAATGAATAGTCAATTCTTTGCCTGCGAACGGGTGGGATTTATATAAAAATCGTGGTATAACTGTGTAAGAGTCCAGTCGAATCCGATACGCTGGATCGGAAGTTCAGACTGAATTGAACGTAAAGGAGATTGACAGATGGAACAGCTTTTCACGACATTTACCTTCCGCACCATCTGGACACCGGAATTACTTGTTGTTCTCGCTCTTATCAGCGCTCTTTACTTTCTTATCATAACAAAGTTCCGTGACCGTTTTCCAGAAGCGGAAGAAGTTCCGCTGCGGAGGAAGGTGTATTTTCACCTCGGCCTGCTTTGTATTTACCTTGGTTTCGGCGGTCCACTTTATGTTTTAGGCCACATTATGCTGAGCATGCACATGATTTCCATGGCCATTGTCTATTTGATTGCGCCGCCGCTGCTGCTGCTCGGGATCCCTTCCTGGTTCTTTGAAAAGTTCCGGCAGTTCCGGCCTGTACGTGGAATCTTCCTTGTACTCGGGTTTCCGGTGCTGGCACTGCTGTTGTTCAACGGGGCTTTTTCGGTATATCATATTCCCGGCGTATTCGATTACTTAATGACGAATGAAGGGCTGCATAACGTATATCAGCTTGGCATGTTCGGGCTTGCTGTTCTGATGTGGTGGCATATCCTGCCGCGGATCGATACAAAGTACCATTTGACAGAGCTGAAAAGAATTGGATATATGTTTGTCAGCGGAGTGCTTTTCACTCCGGCATGCGCGTTGATCATCTTTTCTACCAGCACGCTGTATGCAACGTACACCGATCCTGCTGTGTGGGCCTCTGCGATTGCCTACTGCCTTCCACCCGGAGCGGATATTCCATATGAAGTCATGCAGGGAGGCAACACGCTTACGTTCCTTACCCCCCATCATGATCAACAGTTCGGCGGCGCATTGATGAAAATTATTCAAGAGATCGTCTACGGTGTTGCTATCGGCTATTCCTTCCGCCTCTGGCAGAAGCGTGATAAAAAAGAAACACAGGAACTGGAACTGCAGGCCTACGAGATGTATGAGCCGAAGCCGCAGTAAATCAGTAAAGGATGATATATATGAAATGGATCGCGGCCGCCGCCGGCATAGTACTGCTCGGTGGATGCAGTTTTCTTTATGAAGACACGTCTGAATCAGGCCAGGCTGAAGTAGTGATAGATGTAACGACTGCGGATGAACCCTGGGAAGTAGCGCCGATGTCCGGTGTGAATCAGGAAGGCGACGATATCTCGACAGAAAGTCTGGAAGGAGACTGGTGGATTACAAAAATGGTTTTCACCCGCTGCCCGACAGTCTGTAATGTCATGTCCCCCAACATGTCCGAGCTGCAGGATGAGCTGAAGGAAGAGGATTTGGACGTGCAGATTGTATCCTTTACAGTAGATCCTGAATTCGATACGCCGGAGCGGCTGAAAGAGTACGGAGAATCGTATAACGCTGACTTTGATTCGTGGGATTTTGTGACGGGCTACGACTTTGACGAACTGCAGACCTTTGCGCAGGATTCCTTCTCTGCTCAGGTGATGGAAGCGCCGGAGCAGGATGATATTATCCATTCTACACGCTTTTATCTCGTGGACCCGGACGGTGTGATTCACCGCATGTATGCTGGAGAGGACAGCTTTGATCCCGAACGGACGATAGAAGATATTGAGGACGTGATTCAGTAAATCGGCCCGTCTTCCCTTCTGCTTCGGCACGGCATCTTCATGAAAGAAACCGGCCGGACTTTTCCCGGCGGAACCAGCGACCTTCCCGGCAGAAGCGCCGATCTGCTTCCAGCGAATAAAACAACGCCTCTTCTTCCCTGGATGGAAGGAGGGGTTTTTTCTTTGCAGGAAAGTATTCTCATGAAGAGAGACGGGTTCTAAAGCAAATGGTGGGGGAGAGGTTGATTTCAGGCGGACGCTTGCCAGGGGGCGCTGCCCTTCACTTCTGAAAAGGTTTCGTTGTTGTTTTTTTCAAGGCTGTGTTATCGGTCGTCGTTGATTTCATCCGCTTTCGACGGACGCTTGCTCAGGAGCTTGTCCTCCATGATCCTTCGCGAGGCGGAGGAGGATTTTCGGACTGCGCTTATCCCTAGAGCGTCGCAGCCTATCGCTGCTTCATGAAGTAACAACAAGCTTCAACAAAGCTTTTTTCAGAGTGAATCATAGATTCATCCCAACATGTGAATGAGAACCGAGCGACGGCGGTGTCGTCTGCTGCATGAGCAGAAAGAAGCCCCTGTCTTCCCTCCAGAGCCTGCGGCGTAACGTTCCGGCGAAAGCAGTTTCAGCTGATAAGAGAAGTGTCGGCCGTCAGGTCTCGTAAACGGCGATCTTTTCCGCTGGATAAGGACAAGCCATGTGCTTCGGTGATAAAATGAGAACGGAAGTTGAAACAGCAGAAGAGTGGCATAGAGCAGGAGGGTGACTAATGGTGGAAAAAAGAACGCCGATGCAAGTAGAAGAAGCGGTATCACGGGTGATGAAACAGGCAGTACCCGGTAAAACAGAACGGGTTGAACTTCATCAGGCGCACGGAAGATGGCTTCGGGAAGCGATACAGGCAGATGCACCTGTTCCTCCGTTTGACCGCTCTCCTTACGATGGGTTTGCGGTTCGTGCAGAAGATACGACGCAGGCGTCCAAACAGGAGCCGGTGCCTCTTAAAGTACTGGAGACGATAGGGGCAGGACAGGTGGCAGAACACGGGCTTGATGCCGGGGAGTGTATCCGCATCATGACAGGGGCGCAGATGCCGGCTGGTGCGGATGCGGTGATCATGCTCGAGCTCGTCCAGGAAACGTCGCTGGATACCATCACGCTGCAGCGGCCGGTGCAGTCCTGCGAGAATGTCGTGATCAAGGGCGAAGAGACAAAGCAGGGAGATCTGCTGGCAGAGGCAGGAAGGCCGATTCACTCCGGGACTGCTGCTGCCCTGGCTTCTTTCGGTTACGGCTCTCCCCTCGTAAGCGTGAAGCAGCGTGTCGGAGTGCTTGCTACCGGGACGGAACTGCTCGAGCCGCACGAAGAGCTCCAGCCGGGAAAAATCCGCAACAGCAATGCGCCGATGGTTTGTGCCCAGGTAAAGGAAGCCGGAGCGGAGCCGGTCTATTTAGGGCAGCTGCCTGATGACTTTGATTCCTGCTATGAACACATCAAATCGGCTCTCCATGAAGTCGATGTCCTGATCACAACAGGCGGCGTTTCTGTCGGCGATTTTGATTTTCTCCCAGCCATCTACGAGAAACTCGGAGCTGACGTGATGTTTAATAAAGTGGCTATGAGGCCCGGCAGTGTAACGACTGCAGCCGTTCGTGAAAATCAGATGCTCTTTGGGTTGTCCGGCAACCCCTCGGCCTGTTTCGTCGGTTTTGAGCTCTTCGCGGGACCGTTTCTCAAAGCATGCGCCGGAGCAGAGATGCCGTACCTGAAACGTGAAAAAGCAGTTCTCCAAACGGACTTCCCCAAACCGAATCCATTCACCAGGTTCGTCCGCAGCAAAACGAGTATGGCTGACGGCAGACTTCAGGCGGCTCCAGCCGGACTGGATAAATCCCAGGTGGTGACGTCCCTCGTAGAAGCAGATTCGCTGATGATGCTCCCAGGGGGGACAAGAGGATTTCACGCAGGAGATCAAGTGGATGTACTGCTTCTCCGGGGCAGCGGAAGTGCGGCATTTGCGCAGGCAGTGAAGGAGAGGGACACGTGAGAATTATCCAGGCCGCCGGTTGGAGCGGATCCGGCAAGACGACGCTCATACAGCTGCTGCTGGAACGGCTGCGGGCAGAGCAGGTGAAAGCAGCCGTGCTGAAACACCACGGCAAAACAGCGCCGCTCACGCTCGATCAGGGGAAAGATACTTGGAACCACCGCCAGGCCGGAGCCGTAGAAACAATGGTGACCGGGGCGGGGCAGTCGCAGTGGACAGCAGAAGCGGAAGTATCTCTCGAAGAGGCAGTTGAATTTTTTTATCACCGGGGCGTGGACATGCTTCTAGTTGAAGGCTGGAAACACGCCCACCTGCCGAAAATTGTCCTGCTGCCCGAACACGCGGAAGCGCCGCAGTGGCCGGACATCGTAAAAATTATTAGAGGCAGCGACATGCCTGTTGACGAGCTGGAGGAGATCATGTGGAAGAAAAGCATTTGTTTCGAGTCATGGAAGAACCGTTAAGCGCCGACCGGATTCAATCCCTGGTGGCCTCTCCGGATGCGGGGGCTGTCAATTTGTTCATCGGGACGGTGCGCGAATGGACGAAAGGAAAACGCACACTCTCGCTCACGTACGAAGCGTATGTGCCGATGGCAGAAAAAAAGCTGGCGCAGATCGGCATGGAAATAGCAGAAAAATGGCCGGGGACGAAGACAGCGGTTCATCACCGGACCGGCCCGCTGGAGATTGGGGAGGCAGCGGTGATCATCGGAGTCGCGTCTGCTCATCGGGAAGCTGCAATTCAAGGGAGCAGCTATGCGATTGAACGGATCAAAGAAATTGTCCCGATATGGAAAAAAGAGCACTGGGAAGACGGAAGCAGCTGGATCGGAGATCAACTGGAAACGTCGAGGTATGACGAAGGAGGTCCTGACATTGATTAGCGTGTATTTTTTTGCCGGCTTAAAAGAAGCGGCCGGTCAGGAGAAGTGGGAGATTGACCGCGAAGAGATATCCATCGGTGAACTCCGCAGGGAAGCCGCGGCCGCTTTTCCGGAGGCGGCGGAAGTGATCGGCCGTTCCATGATGGCGGTGAACGAAGAATTTGCATCAGACAGTGAGCTTGTCACGAGCAGCGATAATGCGGCGTTCCTTCCGCCGGTATCAGGAGGTTGAGCGTGGTTTCAAACCGATCAGGATGGAGAGGTGCATCGCAGTGAAGTTTGTTTATGGCGTCATCATTTTTTCGGTCACAGCCCTCGTACTTTATTTAATTCTTGACTTGTATACAGCTGTCCCGGTAGAGGCGGCCGTCGTAACGGCACTCGGGGCAGGCCTGCTGCTGGAGTGGAGTTATTTTGAATTCAGAAAAAAACAGCAGCATGAGAAGGAGTGACCACGTTCTCTGTCGAAATAGTTGGCAGAATTAGACAAGACCGTGGGGGGATCAAGGTGCGTATGACGTATTTGATGCTGCTGGTGCCGGCAATACTGCTCAGCGGCTGTATAGGGAGCGGCGGTACGGAGGAAATCCGTACGGGACTGCTGCTGCCTCATGCAATAGAGGATCAGGAATGGAATCAGCTTGGCTACGAAGGAATTACGGAGATAGAAGAGCAGCTCGCCGCTGATGTATTTGTCCAGGAGGATATCCGCACGGACACAGACGTCGAGGCAGTGCTGTCTGCCTGGCAGGAAGACGAGGTAAACCTCGTGTTCGGCCATGGATCGCTGTACGCCGATATTTTCCGTGAACAGGCGGATCAGTATTCCGACATCCATTTTGTTGTTTTTAATGACGATGCAGCTGGAGAAAATATGACGAGCCTGCATTTCGAAGGATACGCCATGGGATACTTTGCCGGGATGCTGGCCGCAGAGAAAAGCAGAACCGGCAGAAGCGGTGTCATCGCAGCCTTTCCATTTCAGCCGGAAGTGGATGGATTTCTGGACGGGGCAGCTTATCACGATGAATCCCATGACGTCGAGGTCGCATTTACCGAGAGCTGGATCCGCAGAGATCTTGCGGCCGGCGCCTATGACGACATGATGACGGAGGGGACGGATGTTTTCTATCCGGCCTCGGATGGGTACAATGAATATATTATCGATCTTGCAGAAGAACAAGGCAGCTTCGTCATCGGCTACGTTACCGACCAGGCCCACCTTTCACCGGACCACGTCCTTACGAGTACGGTGCAGGATGTTGTCAATGTGTATGTCGATACGGCAGAGGATTTTCAGAATGGCGATCTGGAAGCAGGAACCCGCCATCTGGATTTTGGTGAGGAAGCGATCATCATGGGAGAATATGGTGCCGGTGTAGCGGAGGAAACACGTCAATGGATGGAAGAACACGTGGAACACTACAAAGAAACAGGAGAACTTCCTGAGGAGGTATCATCATAGTGAAAGAATATACTCTTGCTCCCGTGACATCCAGAGAATCCCTTCATCTTCTTGGAGGGCTGGTTCAGACACGTGAAAAACTACTGGATTTTATCGCTGGTCTCGATGAAGAGGACATTCATCACCCCGTTCAGGAGTTTCCGACTATTGGCGGTTATGCCCTGCATCTCGCGCAGATAGAGTGGTGGTGGAACTTCGTCGTCCTCCGGGATGAAGGTATTTCCTCAGATGTAAAGGAACGGTTCCGTTTCTCCCACAAGCAGGAAATTCCTGCAGCGGGCGGGCTGGAAAAAAGCTATATCCTTGCCCGGCTGGGAGAATCACGGATGCATACGAGAGAGTTTTTCTACGCGTTATCGGACCAGGAATTCCGCCGGCCGGATCTCACTATTTCCGGCGGGAGCAGCGATGAGTTTTTTTCTCCCGAATGGGTTCTGCATCATCTGCACTATCATGAAAGTTATCATCTCGGTCAGATGAATATGCTCCGCCAATGGATGAACGGCCAGCGGGAAAAGTGGGAACACTTCAATACGCCGTACTTGTCGATGTAGTACCAGGACGCACGGCTGGTCATGACATCAAAAAAATACTAGGATGGTAGAAGTACATCCTGTAAAGGCCCGCAGGACGAAAAAACGCTGCGGGTCTCTGCATGAGGATACTGCACATGGGAAGGAGTGCTGCTTAATGTCTGGAAACGAAAAAGCGGTAAATAAATTAGCACAGCGGGTGCTGGATGGCTATGAAGCTGTTCATCAAAAGGAGTATTCCAGAGCCCGGCAGTTATTAGAACCGATGGTGCCGATGCTTCACACGGAAAACAAACCGAATGCAAAACTGCTCTGCTACACAGCCATCGCACAGATCGGGGACAAGGATGCGGAAGCATTTCTTTCCACAATGGAGCACCTGAAGCCGCTGACACCGAAAGACAATCAGGAAAAAAAGCTGATCGAGCGCGTGGACGAGATGTTTCAGGAGCTGATGGAAACGCTCGAAGATGATGGAAATGAGAAGCAGAACAACCCACTGCATTAACGGAGTTCCGGCCGGCCAGAGCGCTGTGCCGGAACGCTTCTTGCAATTTTTTTAGTAACAGGTCATAATGATACATAATAAGTTTTTTTGAAATGGGAGGAGCATGTATGCGCGCAGGAATATGGGGCATGGGTACCTATGTCCCCGACAATGTCATTACAAATGAATATCTGGAGCAGATTCTCGATACATCCGATGAATGGATTCAGACGAGAACCGGCATCAAAGAACGTCGTATTGCGCCGGATGAAATCAAGTCGTCGCACATGAGTTTTGCAGCGGCTGAAGATGCATTAACGGATGCAGGTATTACGGCGGAAGAACTGGATATGATTATTGTAGCTACAGTGACGCCGGATCAGAGTTTTCCTTCCGTATCATCCATGATCCAGCATCAGTTGGGCGCTGTGAATGCAGCAGCCATGGATGTAGGAGCTGCCTGCGCCGGGTATCTCTATGGCATGGCCGTCGGAAAACAGTTTATTGAAACAGGTACGTATAAGCATGTTCTCGTCATAGGAACCGAGAAATTATCGCAGACGATTAATTGGGAAGACCGGAATACCGCTGTTCTCTTTGGCGATGGTTCCGGCGCCACCGTGCTCGGTCCCGTCCGCGAAGACCGCGGAATTCTCTCCTTTGAGCTTGGGTCTGATGGCAGCGGCGGTGCGCACATCCGCATGAACGATTATATTTTCATGAACGGACGCGAAGTCTTCAAATTCGCCGTGAGGCAGATGGGGGAATCCTGCATCAACGCGGTGGAAAAAGCCGGGCTGACCAAAGACGATGTGGATTTTCTCGTACCGCATCAGGCGAATATCCGCATCATGGAAGCCGCGAGGCAGCGCCTGGAACTTCCTCAAGAAAAAATGTCAAAAACGGTCGACCGCTATGGCAACACGTCGTCGGCTTCGGTACCATTATCATTGAAGTATGAAATCGATCAAGGAAAAATCAACGAGGGGGATGTCATTGTACTCGTAGGCTTTGGAGCCGGGCTCGTTTGGGGATCAATGGCACTTGTCTGGGGAAAATAGAAAGGGGTTAACAAAACATGACGAAACAACGAGTGGTAGTGACAGGTTACGGAGCAGTAACTCCGCTGGGACTGAATGCGGAGACGAGCTGGGACGGGATCAAAAACGGAAGATCCGGCATCGATACCTTCACGAAATATGAGAATGCAGACTTCCCTGCGAAAGTGGCAGGGGAGGCAGCGGATTTCGATCCTGCAGATTTTATGGATCCAAAAGATGCACGCAAGATGGATCGTTTCACGCAATTTGCGGTTGCGGGAGCTGAGATGGCGGTGAAACATGCCGGTCTGGATATTAACGAGGATAACGCCTCACGTATCGGTGTCTGGATCGGATCCGGCATCGGTGGAATGGACACATACGAGAAGCAGTTCCGGCTTTATGAGAAACGGGGATACCGTCGTGTCTCTCCTTTCTTTGTACCAATGCTGATTCCAGACATGGCTGCTGGACAGGTTTCTATCTCTCTCGGAGCAAAAGGCATTAACTCGTGTTCAGTGACCGCCTGCGCCTCCGGTGCGAATTCAATCGGCGATGCGTACAAAGTCATTGAACGTGGGGATGCTGACGCGATGATTACTGGTGGAGCTGAAGCGCCGCTGACAGAAATGTCCTTTGCAGGATTCTGTTCCGCGCGTGCCCTTTCCACCAATCCCGATCCTGCAACAGCAAGCCGTCCATTTGATAAAGAACGGGATGGCTTTGTTATGGCCGAAGGTGCGGGAATTCTTGTACTGGAATCCCTCGACGCTGCTCAGGCAAGGGGAGCGAAGATCTATGCTGAAATTACCGGATATGGAGCTACCGGGGATGCTTACCATGTAACGGCTCCAGCCCCGGAAGGTGAAGGTGCTGCCCGTGCCATGCAGCAGGCATTGGACCAGAGTGGAACAGCGCACGAAGAAGTAGACTACATTAATGCTCACGGTACCAGCACAGAGTATAACGATGCTTACGAAACAACAGCCGTAAAATCGGTTTTTCAGGATCATGCCTTCACATTGGCGATGAGTTCCACAAAATCGATGACCGGTCACCTGTTAGGTGCTGCAGGTGCGGTGGAAGCCATTTTTGCAGTCAAAGCGATTGAAGACCAGCTTATGCCGCCGACCATGAATTACGAGAACGAGGATCCTGCTTGTGATCTGGATAAAGTGCCCAACAAAGCACGCAGTGCCTCGGTGACGACAGTAATGAGTAATTCACTTGGATTCGGTGGACACAACGTGTCTCTCTTGTTTAAAAAATTCGTTTAATTCTATCTGAAGCAGCACTCTTCGGGAAAGAGGAGACTGTGATGTAATAAGTAGATAGGCAAATATCTCCATTTGAGATGACCCCCGAATGTTAGTCCAACAATCTAACATTCGGGGGTCTTTGTGATGGTTCCAACGATTCTAGGCTCTAAAATAAATGTGGTTCTGAAATATATGTTGGGGTGTGGAAACAACGTCTACGCCGATTTCCTTCGTTTTCGGCGGACGCTTGCCAAGGGGCTTGCCCTCAACTATCATTCGCGGAGCGAATGAGGATTTTCGGACGGCGCTTGATCCCTCTGGCGTCGCCGCCTGTCACTTACGGAAACACTCGCATTTGTGTTTGTTTATCGTTTTTTTTAACATACCCTATTTGAGGGAGTATCTTTAGATACCAGGGTGGTTACCCCAACAATTGACGTAGAACCTACAAAGAAGGCCGTCTCAACCAATCGGATGAGGCGGCCTTCGCAGCATCGTTCTGATGCTTTTTATTCAATTTGTCAAAGAGTAGATGCCAGAGGAGAAAAACGGCGGCTTCGTGCGCTGCGCGGGAAGAAAGAAGAACCCTTTCCTTCATTATTCAGCCTGAAGCACACTCCGCATCAGCTTTTTCGGCATGAAGGGGTTACTCACGGCCTGCGTGCGGCATTCGGTGATAAATCGAGGCAGATTCTTCCTCTGCTGATTCTGAAGCGGATGTTCCTTCTGCTTCAAAAAAGTCTGCCAGCACTTCAATGTTTGCCTCGAAATCCGGTTCGAGTACAGATCCAGCGTGCGAATGATAGTTATAGTCATACCCGCCTTCAGCAGGGATGGTTATCGTCTCGATATCTTCATCTCCATGGAGGAAAAAATCCCTTGTGTAGGAAATGAGCTGCTGATTGGACATGTTCGTCTGGAAGAACGGCTCCATTGAACCGAGGAGTTGAGGCACTCTGGAAACCCCGGAGAGTGTCATCAGCTCGTCCTGCAGGTTGC
The DNA here is from genome assembly GCF_000429725.1 of Alkalicoccus chagannorensis DSM 18086. Taxonomy (GTDB): domain Bacteria; phylum Bacillota; class Bacilli; order Bacillales; family Salisediminibacteriaceae; genus Alkalicoccus; species Alkalicoccus chagannorensis. The sequence continues at coordinate 154,332 of NZ_AUCK01000008.1, forward strand.
TCAGCATTTCCTGCTGCCGCTGGACACGGCCGAAATCATTGTTGCCGTCATTTCTGAATCTGACAAACTCCAGCGCTTCATCTCCGTCGAGGACATGCTCGCCTTCTTCAAAATCAATAAGAAGACCGCCGGCTTCATCCTCGTAGTACATATCCTCTTCCACCTCGACCTCAATGCCATCTGGAGCAAGGACATCAACGATCTGTGTGAACCCATCGAAGTTGACCTGCGCGTAATAGTGAAGTGGGAATTCGAAGTTTTCGTCAATAGTTTCCCTCAGCAGTTCCAGGCCGCCGTATGCATAAGCCGCATTCAGTTTATTGGAGCCTCGTCCAGGGATGTCAACATACATATCCCGCATCATGGAAGCAAGCTTTAGTTCGCCGTCTTCCGGATGATACTGCCCAATGAGAATCGTATCCGTACGACCTTCATCCGAATCATCGCCGACACCGATCAAGAGGAGATTAATGTGATCCAGCTCTTCTTCCTCGTCTTCTTCGGGATCTGCAGCGTCAAATTCAATGTCTTCGTTATTATCTACGGTTCCGCCCTCGCGTTCGATTTCTTCTATGGAAGCTTCTCTTGCATTATCGAATTCATTTACTGCCCATGCTGCAAAGCCGACTCCGCCAAGTACGAAAATCAGTACCGTCAGCGTCAGGAACTTCAGCCAGAGAGGCAGAGCTTTTTTTGTTTTCCCCATCAGATTCACCTCAACAATAGTGATTATACCAGATGGAGATACGGATAGAGAATAGATTCTTGACGATTAATGAAAAAAAGAAGAAAGAAATGGAAAAGCGGAGCAGCGCACCGCTGATTTTTTTGAATCGGCCGGACATCACCGCCGCTTTTGTCGGCCGAGTCCCATCGCGCGCTCCGCTTTGGCAAGCATCTTGGCGGCTTTTTTGTCTGCCCGGGCTGCGCCCTCATCCAGAATATCGTCAAGTTCGGCCGAATCCATCAGCTCTTTCCATCGTTCCTGAATAGGAGAAAGGACAGAGATGACAGCTTCTGCTACAGCGTCTTTGAATGCGCCGTATCCGCTGTCCCGGTACTTCTCTTCCAGCTGCTCTATACTGTCTCCGGAACAGAGGGAAAAGATAGTAAGCAGGTTGGAAATGCCGGCTTTATTCTCTTTATCAAAGGCCACAATCCCCTCGGAATCTGTGACAGCACTGCGGAATTTTTTCCGGATGGTATCCGGTTCATCCAGCATCGAAATGTAGCTTTTTGCCTTCGGGTTTGATTTGCTCATTTTCTTTTCCGGATCATTCAGTGCCATGATGCGGGCACCAACCTTCGGGATCCTGACTTCCGGAACGGTAAATATATCGTTGTACTGGGTGTTGAAGCGGGATGCAAGGTTTCGAGTGAGTTCCAGGTGCTGTTTTTGATCTTCCCCTACAGGGACGACATCGGTTCCGTAAAGCAGAATATCGGCAGCCATTAACGGCGGATAGGTCAGCAGCGCTGCGGACACAGCATCACTGCCGCTGGATTTGTCTTTGAACTGCGTCATCCGCTCCAACTCCCCGATATAGCTGATGCACTGCATCATCCAAGCCATCTGCGCATGGGCAGGGACTTCCGACTGTATGAACAGCGTTGATTTTTCCTGGCTGATCCCCGCAGCCAGATAGAGCGCCGCAAGACTCCGGGTGTTCCGACGGAGATCTTCTTTTTTCTGCGGAACGGTGATTGCGTGCTGGTCGACGATGCAGAAGTAGCAGTCTTCGTCCTCCTGCATGTCGACGAAATTTTTCATGGCTCCAAGATAGTTGCCGAGCGTCAACGTTCCACTCGGTTGAATACCGGAAAAAACAGTTTTCATAGCATGTACCTCCATTGGTTTTTCTGTATGATCTCTTTCGGCCCTCTCCGTTTCCGGTCTGTGTCGGCTTAGAAGAGGGATCTTTAAACCCGTCTCCTGGTCCAGACAAAAAAGGCCCATCCGTCCCCTGATACAGGGACGAATGGACCGTGGTACCACCCTTATTACACAGCTTGGCTGTGCATCTTGACCTGCTCCGGAAAGGAAGAGGTTCTCGTTTGGTATCGGGGGAGAAATCCCGGGACTGCCTACTGCAGATTCAGCTGTCCGGCTCGAAAGTCCATTCCTTTTACCAGCAGGGTCTGTTTGCACCAGCCACAGACTCTCTGAACCTGCTTGTTGTAAAAGTACTACTCTTTCTCATTGCCTGGTTCCTATTCGAGATTAGTATATCCGATTGCTGCAGGTTCTGCAAGGTGATACAGGTGCTAACTGCTCCAGATAAAAATCACAAAGCTGCTGATGACATAAAAGAGGACGACAAGAAACGCATTTGCAGCGTAAAAGAATTGAGGCTTTCTGTTTCTGATAAAGACGAACAGGATGAAGATCATGTGCAGGATAATGACAGCGCCGGCGCTGATCAGCGTCGCAGGATGCACCTGCTCGAGAACCGCTCCCTCCAGGTATGCAAGATCAATGATGATCAGAATCAGCAGATTGAATAAGTTGGATCCAAGGATATTTCCGAGGGCGAGGCGGTAATTCATGAGCTGAACAGCGACAAGGACAGTGACAAGCTCTGGCAGGGAGGTGGCGCCTGCCAGCAGGAAGGTTCCGATAAAGGTGGACCCAATGCCGGTAGCCGCCGCAATGCCATCCGCGCTGATAGACAGGAGTGAACCAGCTGCAAGGGTGATGAGGGCGGCAGCCGCAAAACCTTTCTTTGCTGTGGAGAGAGAAACAGCTTTATAGTCATCGGTGATTTCCTCCGTTGGCAGCCCGCTATTCTGGTCTTTTGAAACATAAGCCATCCCGAGGATATAGAGAGAGAATAATATCATCAATTCGACACCAATGCCGAAGAAGGACAGATTGCCTGACCAGAAAACGGCGGTAGCGGTCCAGGCGGTCATCACCATACTCAACCAGGCCGTCTTGATCTGCTGGGTATCCATTGCCCGTAGAATCTGCTTCTGCCGGTAGATGAGGTCAATCAGCGCGAGAATAAATAAATTGAATAAGTTGCTGCCGAATACATTACTTACAGCCAGATCCGGATTACCTACAACGACCGCCGTAACACTCGTAGTTACTTCCGGCAGGGATGTTGCCCCAGCAAGCAGAATGGTACCGGCCATCAAACTGCCGAGTCTCGTCTTTTCTCCAATCACATCTGCATACGTGGACAATTTCACGGCCGATATGATCGTCACGGCAGCTGCCACTGCAAACAGAAAAAACATCATAAATAAGCCCCTCTTTCCACGGGCAGAAAACAAAAAACCTTTCTGCACCGGCTTGTGTACAGAAAGGTCTCGCTGACTCATCGCTGAGCTTTATAGACCGGACAGCGCGGAGGCTGACGGGATGACGATCTATAAACCGTAGTGGCTGCTACTCCCCCATCTCATCTTAAATTAGCATAGGGAATAGGGAAAAGCAACATCATGAGGATGCTGCAGTCTGCGTGCAGCGGGCGGTGAGCATGGTGTCCAGAGCTGTCAGGCTTTTCACGGCGGAGTCATCTGTTATCTTCCGGTAATGATGCGCACCGCCGGGTTCTTCATCTGCTTCGTCAGCAGCTGCTACAACTTCCTGCAGTTTGTCTTTTTTCATACTCGGATCAGGAAGAAAGGAATCGGTGTGAAAGAGCACGGCGAGGGAGATTTCTTTCGCTTTTTCCGGATCTTCTCCCAAGCGGATCAACAGCTTGTGTGCTCGTTCAGCTCCTTTGATGGCATGAATGTCATTACGACGGTATTGTTCATAGTCCCAGCTTCCATTCTGGTACCAGGTATAGTGTCCAATATCATGAAGGAAGGCAGCTTTGCACGCAGCATCAGCATCTACGCCGGCTCGCTCAGCAAGAGCAAAAGCGTTGTATGCACATGCAACCGCGTGGGCAAGGCCGGACCTTCTCAAATACTTTTGAGCAATAGGGTGATGATAAATATCGACCATGTAAACACGTGACATAGCGGCTTCCTCCTTATTTTATATATTTCTCCTATGATACAGTTTTCTGGTTTCGATGTCAATAGAAAATTCACTACCTTATTGATTTGAAAAAGAATTTAAAAAATCATTCGTAAAACATTGGTAAAAGCCTGGAGGCGATGTATAATTATATAGAAAGAAAAGGAGTCCATCCGTTGACGGATGCTGCCTTTTATCATGAGCTTGGAAAGCGGGTAATAAACTAATGAAAAAAACAGCAGGAGCAGCCGTAGCTGCAGTATTGATCGCAGGTATACATGGAAGTGCGGGAGCCGAAGGAGAGGCAGAAGCGCTGACGATTCAGCATCCAGTAACGAAAGAAGTGTCGCTTCAGGCGCATAACTGGCCGGAACAGATTGCCCGGTTCAGTTTTGACAGTGGGTTCGACTTTGAGTATCCGGACGCCGTCAGAGGGATTTTCGTGACCGGGCACTCAGCCGGGGGTTCACGATTTGACGATCTGCTGCAGCTGGTCGATGACACCGCACTGAATGCCATGGTCATTGATGTCAAAGAAGATGATGGGTACATTACGTTCACGCCGGAGGAAGCGAGTCCCTACATAGATATCTCTCAGCCGATGATCAAGGATCCGGAGGAGATGATGCGGACACTCGAAGAAAACGATATCTATCCAATCGCAAGAATCGTCGCTTTCAAAGATACGCTGCTTGCAGAAGAGCGACCGGATCTGTCCTTTACACAGAATGGCGAAGTGTGGAAAAACAGCCGGGGAGAAGCATTCACAAATCCTTTCCTGCAGGAAGTATGGGACTATAATGTCGACGTTGCGATTATGGCAGCGGAGATGGGCTTTGAAGACATTCAGCTGGACTATGTGCGTTTCCCGGAAGGTTTTGAGAACAGAGACGAAGATCTGGACTATGATACCGGGGAATATACGGACCGTCCAGGAGATAATGTATCGCGGCGTGTCGATGCGGTAACTGAATTTATTGAGTATACAAGGGAAGCACTTGAACCATACGATGTAGAGCTTTCTGCCGATGTATTCGGATATGCCGCCACGATACCGGCAGCGCCGGGGATCGGGCAGGATTTTTCAAAAATCGCAGACAACGTAGACGTGATGTCCTCGATGATTTACCCGAGCCACTGGGGTCCTTATTTCGGTATCGACCAACCGGATCTCTATCCTTACGATCTTGTTGATGAATACTCCCAGGTGGAAAATGAGGTGCTCGGAGCACTCGATGACCCACCGGTCTCCCGTCCGTGGATACGGGATTTCACTGCATCCTATCTTGGATCCGGTAACTACCTCAACTACGGAGTAGAGGAAGTGGAAGCACAGATTCAGGCGATGTATGACAACGACATCTACGAATTCCTTCTATGGAACGCTTCAAACCGCTACACGGAGGGAGTAGACTACCTTCTCGACGTGAATCCGGATGATCTGGAACGAGGGCGCCTCGCCGGCAGTGGTGACGATGACGAAGACGAGAGTGACGCGGAAGAGGACAGTGGTGACGAGACACCAGAGGAAGACGACGACAACAACAATGAACCAGACGCAGACGACAATGAAGAATAACGTGTAGAGAAAAGAGGCTGGGACAAAAAGTTCTAGCTAAGTAAAAACGCTTCCGATTATCCAAAATGGATAATCGGAAGCGTTTTGTTTGTACATTCGAATAACGCAGGCGACTCATGGCAGTGAACTTCCTTAAGTTCACTGCCATGAGTGCAAATCCCATTTCTTGTTTCACCTTGTCTTTGCCTCTCACCGACATTCTGGTGAAACGCAAATTCGCCTTCAGAAACCCAAAAACTGGTTCTACGTCGGTTTTACGCCGCCCGTAAATTGCTCCAGTTTCTTCTTCCGAAAGCAGTTGACGAATATTCTCTTTTTGCTTCTCCCATTTTTCATTGAGATAAACCTTGCGGTTTTTTCC
>NZ_KE386945.1:0-65603 GCF_000429725.1 Alkalicoccus chagannorensis DSM 18086
CGAAACCTTTTTCTGCGTTAAACCATTTTACTGTACCTGTAGTCATACAATATTCCTCCTGTGTGGGGGTTGCCCACGTAGTATTGCTAGTTGATCGATTCTTGCACTTCATCCAGAGGAATATCACTTGCGAAACATTCTTCTTTCTTCCAAAGCCGAACCTCAATAAGCTTTCTTAAGTATAACCCGTGAGCCTGAAAAAAGATACCCCTTTGGGGAAATTCTTTCTGACGCGAAGCAGTTGATGTCTTCTCTTTCCCTTTTGATCATCGTTCGGGAAGGTAAGCGCAGCGCTTTTGGCCTCGTTACAGCCAGATCCTGGCGGGAAGCAGACAAACCCGATCCTGAAGTCGACAGCTTGTTTAGTGAAGAAAAGGTACTTCTTTCTTCACGCACAGCCGGCTACGCCGTCAACCTAAATGGGAACGTATACATTCCTATCATATAAAAAAAAGCCCCGGGAATCCCGGGGCTAATTCGTTATTACTTCTGCACGTTAGCAGCTTGTGGTCCGCGCTGGCCTTCTTCGATGTCGAAGTTGACAGTCTGGCCTTCGTCGAGTGTCTTGAAGCCTTCACCTTGAATAGCGGAGAAGTGAACGAATACGTCGTTCTGTCCTTCAACCTCGATGAAACCGAAACCTTTTTCTGCGTTGAACCATTTTACTGTACCTGTAGCCATACAATATTCCTCCTGTGTGGGGTCTTCCCACGATTTATTGCTAGTTGATGGATTCTTCCACTTCATCCAGAGGAATATTTCTTGCGGAACATTCATCTTTCTTCCAAAGCCGAACCTCAATAAGCTATACCAAGTATAACCTGTGAACTGGTAAAAAGATACCCCTTTGCGGAAATTCTTTTTTGGCTTGCCGATGATGGATGTCATTTGAATATACACAGCCAATCTGATTAGGTTGAACAGAAAAGCTGAGCCGATCAGCCACATTATAGAGGAGTACAGATAAGGCTAGGTTCTACGTCATCACGATTTGAGTTGCTCTACTACCTAGTATAGGAGAAAAACAAATCATGAAGGCAATCCCGCATTCACCAACATGTAACGACCCTAACGGCATCAGCAGCATCTCGACTTGCTGGAAGGGCGGGATGGGGCTCACACCAAAAAATCACAAAAAAAGACCCCGGAAAAACCGGGGTCGATTCGTTATTACTTCTGCACGTTAGCAGCTTGTGGTCCGCGCTGGCCTTCTTCGATGTCGAAGTTAACAGTCTGGCCTTCGTCGAGTGTCTTGAAGCCTTCGTCCTGAATAGCGGAGAAGTGAACGAATACGTCGTTCTGTCCTTCAACCTCGATGAAACCGAAACCTTTTTCTGCGTTAAACCATTTTACTGTACCTGTAGTCATACAATATTCCTCCTGTGTGGGGGTTGCCCACGTAGTATTGCTAGTTGATTGATTCTTGCACTTCGTCCAGAGGAATATCACTTGCGAAACATTCATCTTTCTTTAAAGCCGAACCTCAATAAGCTTTCTTAAGTATAACCCGTGAATGTAGAGAATGATACCCCTATGGCACATTCTTTTCTACAGAAGAAATAGTCACAATAGTAGGTGAATGATTCTTCGCTACTGCAGCAGCCTCAGCACGCTGCTCATCTGCTGGTTGGCCTGGGCCATCATCGCCATCGACACCTGGCCGAGGAGGCTCGCGCGTGTCATCTCCATCATCTGCTTCGCGACATCGACGTCGCGGATGCGGGATTCGGATGACGTTAAGTTCTCTGAAGCATTCGCCAGGTTGGAGATCGTGTGGCCGAGGCGGTTCTCATACGCCCCGAGCTTCGAGCGTTCGGAAGACACCCGGCCGATGGCGCCGTCAATGACGTCCAGCGCACTGTTAGCCGCCTCCCGGGAGGAAATATTAATGCCGCCCCCGACTGATGCCTCAGCACCACCTGCCACGCCGAGCGATTCGGCCCGCATATCGCCGATGGTGATCCGCATGTGCTGCCCGCTGTTGGCGCCGATCTGCAGCCGCCCGTCAAACGAGCCGTCAAGCAACGGTCTTGTGTTGAATTCCGTCGCTTCCCCGATCCGGGACAGTTCACCGACCAACTGATCCACTTCCTTCTGCAGTGCTGCCCGGTCCGTGTCCGTATTCGTATCGTTCGCGGCCTGCACCGTCAGCTCACGGACCCGCTGCAACATGGAATGCGTTTCATTCAAACCGCCCTCCGCCGTCTGAATGAGTGAAATCCCATCCTGTGCGTTGCGCCCCGCCTGGTCCAGCCCGCGGATCTGCGCCCGCATCTTCTCGGAAATCGCGAGCCCCGCCGCATCGTCGCCGGCCCGGTTGATCCGCATGCCCGAAGACAGCTGCTCCATCGCGGTCTGCATCGACTGCTGATGCCTCATCATAAAACGGTGCGTCTGCATCCCAACCATCTTCATATGCGTGATCATCGCCACGACCTCCGTTCGCATGATTCCCTTTGCATCTTATATCGGCGCGCAGCAGAGAAAAGTGAAGCAGAAAAGAGCATGAAAGAGAAAAAAAGAACCCCGGAAGAAATCCGGAGTTCCGAGATATTACCCGAGAAGCTGCAGTACCGACTGCGGCTGCTGGTTTGCTTGCGCCAACATCGATTGAGATGCCTGAGAAAGGATGTTCGCACGCGTCTGCTCCATCATTTCAGATGCCATGTCTACATCGCGAATGCGAGATTCTGCAGCTGAGAGATTCTCAGAAGCATTGTCAAGGTTGGCAATTGTATGTTCAAGTCGGTTTTGAACTGCACCTAGGTAGGAACGACCTTCAGAAACGGCTACAATTTGTTCATTAATAGTATCAATCGAATCGTTCCACTGTTCTTGACTTCCACCATCTGTAAAATCTAGCCCATTAAGTGTATCATAAATATCTGTTAGATCCACCTCATCAAAGTCAACCGTAATACTTTCTCCAGCATTAGCTCCAACTTGGAAAATCACATCTCCATCTTCCTGCGTTTCTCCATCAAGAAGATTCTCTGTATTGAATTGTGTATTATCTTTAATTCTCTCAATTTCTTCTACAAGTTGGTTTACTTCTGCTTCTATAGCTTCTCTATCGTCTTGAACGTTCGTATCATTAGCTCCTTGAACTGCCAGCTCTCGCATTCTCTGGAGAATCGAATGAACTTCATCTAGAGCACCTTCGGCAGTTTGAATCATCGATATACCGTCCTGCGCATTTCGAGATGCTTGATCTAAGCCATTGATCTGAGCTCGCATTTTCTCAGAAATAGAAAGACCTGCGGCGTCATCGCCTGCTCTATTAATTCGCATACCAGAAGATAGTTTCTCCATGGAAGACTGCATGGCATTTTGATTCATTCCCATTTGACGGTGAGTGTTCATAGCTGCAATATTATTGTTGATAATCATATTAAAAACCTCCGTGTGTGTAGTAGGCACTTCCATGTGCCCCTTTGTAGTCAAAAAACGTTCCAACAGCCAGTTGTTTATCCTGTTACAGCCTCACCTCCTTGAAAGAATTAAAAAGGACGAGTGGAAAAGCAGACACGTGGGTGACGTGTGCCGCTTTTCCACTCGTCCTTGAATGGAAGAAACGTGATTTATGCAATGGGTTCCGACGGTTCGTTTTCTTTTATCTGCCGGAGGGCGGTCGCTGCTTTCGCTCTCATATCCGGAACAACGATCTCTCTCTCCTGCTGTTCTTCATAAACCTCGCCACGGACGATGGAGACATGATCCGGGGCCTCTACCGCGAGACGCAGCTGACCTTTCTTGTTTTTCACAACCCTGACCTTAATGTCATCACCTATAACGATGTATTCTCCCGGCTCACGACCTACGACCAGCATTTGAGAACCCTCCTTTGATTAAGTAGAAAATCGGACACAAAAAAGAATGAGTGAACGGGCAGAAGAAACAATGAATAACTAACGTATTCATCCCTTGCAACGACCGGCTCACTCATCCTTGAATGATCCCGTTATGTCGGACATTCCCTCCATCCAAGAGGAAATGTTTATGTGGGCTTGCTTGTGTCTAATTATATTATCGGCGAAAGAATAATAATGTTTAGCATCAAACAAATTTTTTTTGAAATATTTTTATTAAATTCGTCAAAGAATAATTATAGTCATCTATATTCATTAAATGCTGTTTACTTACTTCTCTCTTCGAGCAGCTTCTATCAGAACTTCTTTCGTCAAACCTCTGAATAATGGCTTTTGACTCGCCAATTGGTATCGCCAAACCGCTCCACCAAAACTCATTTCGGTAAATATGGGTCCCCCATCTTCTCCAACAACAAAATCCCATGAAACCATTTTATAATGCAGAACTCGTGTATGAAGCAATTTGGCTTGTTCTATAAACTCATTTATATTCTCCAAGGGGGGAAGCGTATTAAAACCAACTTCTGTATCCGGATGGCAGGTATAGTATTTCCCGTTTTTATCGAAACCAAAATGACGGAAGGTGCCGTTATCTTCTAATCCAACTACAATGTCATTTGATTCGTTATTTTGATCAGAAGATTCACTAATTGGGATCTGTACGAAACTCAAAAGATGATGAAACTCCTGTTTCCATCTAAGTGTGACAACCCTGACTATACTCGTTTTATTTGGGTTGATTGTTTTCAAATCTTTGTGTTGATGAACCTGCTCTTCTAGAGTCCAATTTCCTTCATACCAATCTAAAAAATCGTAGACTGTCATTTGTCCAACTTTAATTCTTTGCTTTTTATCTATGTATTCAATTGCCTTAAAATTGTCTTGATCGCTTTTCACACTGCCTTTAATAACCATATTTTTTTCACAAGTGGTTAACATATCGTGAGCTTTATCAATTGAAACCATTTCATCATCATTGAAATACAACTGCCTTTCAATTGATTTCAGCATGATTCTGGGTTGACGAATATTCAAATCTTTAAAAAGATGTGTGTACATGTTTTTATCTGAGTAAACATAAGCGGTTCTCTTTGGATTCAAAAAAGGAACCAAGCTTTCCCAAAAAAGTTGTTGAGGGATGATTTTATGGGAGCCCTCATTAGTCATTCTTGAATAGACTATACTTATAGTTGGATCATAATATTTTTGAAGTACTCTTGGTAAGAACAACTTCCACTGCTTTAATAACTCATTTGAGACCTTTGAAAGCAACTTTTGTTCCACAAAATTTTTATAATATTTATTCTGCGTATTCATTCCCAAACTCTCATGAGAGTCTTGTAACTCGATATATTTTCTGATTTCTTCGTAGTAGGTAATAATTTGATCCAATAAATCCGGGGCTAACTCCTTATAACGACCTTTCTCAAACTTGTCTACTACTTTAGAATGTTTTTCTTCCATTGTAATCAGCAAATCAAATACTGGGGTGGGGTTATACTTTTCCTCCGTTTTTCTATTTGAATAAATAGAATCAAAGACTTTCAACACTCTGTTATAGTAATCAATAGACTGTTCGAGGTCACTTTGCAAAACGAATTGTTTGCAATTATCAAGTAATGAGATAGATGATGTAATCATTTTTAATTCTAATTCTCTTAATTCATTCATGCATTCCTACCCCTTATATACTTATCAAGTGCAATGTTCTTTTCCTCTTTAAAACTCTTAATTTCCTTTAAAATCTCTTCCGTAAATTCACCAAACAAAGGAGAGCCAGTTCTGAATTGATAATGCATCAATGCCCCAGCAAAATTCACCTCTATAAAAATCGGACTGCCATCATGATTTATTGCTATATCCCAAGATGCCAGCGATTTGTGTGGGATTTTTTTATGTAACATTTTTGCAAAAGCTATTACTTCCTCATAATTCGGGATTGATGGCAATTTGTTAAAGGGGTAGTTAGTCGTAGGGTGCTCATAGTAGAGATTGAATTTCTTATCCATTCCAAAATCTGCAAAGCTTCCATCCTCGTGTACTGCAACGGCTATTCCTCCTTGCCCGGAATTGTCTTTGATACTACCCTCCGCTCCAAATTTAGCATGCGTTAGGATGTAATTGATTTTATTAGCTCTTCGCAGTGTAACCATTCTTAGTGTGTTCACTGAGCTGGGGTGCGGGGACGCCATGAGTGTATGTTGTTTAATTTTCTTTTGTACGACAAAATTATCTCCCCAGGCTTTTTTTATCTTGTTAAGATTTACCTCACTTTCACCTAAATAGTAGTTAACTCCTCTTTTATGTAATAATTCAATATTCTTTCCATCGTCGGAATAACTATGTTTTACTATTAAATCCTTTTTATTTTCAAAAAACAGTTTATATGCACTGCTTTTAGATATTGGTTCATTATCTTGATTAAAATAATCTCCTTCTACACATTTCACTAAGCAAACAGGATAATGATCTTTTGTTAAAAATAAGTCATAAAGATTCTTATCTGAAAAGAAGGCCGATGCCGTGCCTGGATTTAATATTGGGAGAGCGTCTCTCCGACCGATTTCATTAGGTATAAGGTTTACCTTTTTCACACCATATAATTCATTGAAAATGATATGTATACTTGGATCAATTTCAGATCCATAGTGTTCTAAAAAAAATTTTTGAACATCCTCAAGGTGATTTTCGTCGATGGTTCTAAACCAGCCAGCTCGAATAAGATCCTTGTACAAGCTGGATTCGGTATTAATATTAAGACTCTTGTGGTAATCAACAGTTTTAAGCATATTCCCTCCAATAACATTCTATAAGGGACCATTCTCGCTTTTACAAGAATGGTCCCTTATTAGTTTTAAATCACTTGTTAACCAAGCAGTTGCAGAACATTTTGCGGTTGCTGATTGGCTTGAGCCAGCATAGACTGTGAAGCTTGAGAAAGGACGTTGGAACGTGTCTGTTCCATCATTTCTTCCGCCATATCAACATCACGGATACGTGATTCCGCAGCTGATAAATTCTCAGATGCGTTATCCAAGTTAGATATTGTATGTTCCAGTCGATTTTGAGTAGCTCCAAGCTCCGAGCGCTGCGTAGAAACGGTGTTTATTGCATCATTGATCGATTCAATAGCGTCTCGCGCGCTATCATGATCACTTACATCAACATTTTCTCCATCACCAGTAACAACACCTAATGCGTCTGCGCTCATGTCATCAATATTAAGTGAAATAACTTCATTGTCATTATTACCGTTTGCACCTACCTGGAAATTTGCAGCATCTCCTCCATCATCGGCTAAATCGCCATTCAAAAGGGACTGCTCGTTAAACTCAGTAGTATCAGCGATACGATCAATTTCCTCACTTAGTTCATTGAGTTCTTCCTGTATAGCATCACGATCAATATCTTCATTAGTATCGTTTGCCGCCTGTACAGAGAGTTCACGCATACGCTGTAAAATGTCATGTGTTTCGTCTAGCGCACCTTCAGCCGTCTGGATCATCGAGATACCGTCCTGAGCATTTCGAGATGCCTGATCCAACCCGTTGATCTGCGCTCGCATCTTCTCTGAAATCGCAAGACCTGCAGCATCGTCGCCGGCACGGTTGATTCGCTGACCGGAAGAGAGTTTCTCCATGGAGCTCTGCATTGCGTTCTGGTTCTCACCCATTTGACGGTGTGTGTTCATCGCTGAAACGTTCGTGTTAATAATCATGTATATATCCTCCTTGATTTTGCTTCCCTCTGCACGTCCTTGTGCGGGAAGATAAAAATTTCGGCTTCAGGTTGCCGTCGGCCGCCGGTCCTTCTGCCTTACACTTCTTTTATCGACTGGGAGTTGATGATGTTTAGTCTTCCTGAAGATTTTTTGTAAAAAGTTCGTCGGAATCATGGTGTATGCCCTATTCCTCATTAGCATTTAGGTAGTATTTAATTTTTAAAAATCTCATTTTGAAGGAGATGAACGTTTTACTGAAGCATAGACGGCGACGCCGGAGGGAAAAGCGAACTCCGAAAATCCACTTCCGTGAATACGGAAGTTAGTTGAGGAGGAGCCCCTCGGCAAGCGTCCGTCTGAAAGCAAAGGAAAACGAACGGTTTTTTTATTAAATGAAAAGCTGATTTACTGCTTCATGACGTTTCTTGATTCGGAACTTTCTGCTTCACGCTAAAATTTTGGTCAAAGATCAAAGAGTAAAAACACGAGCTCCTCTTCGCTCAAACAAAAGGCACCGTAGTAAAAGCAGCTCCGGTACCTTTTAATTGCTTGTTCGGCTTTTTGTCTTCCTCCAAACCAGTGAGGAGAAGGCTGAGCTCCGCTTCACTCGCACAAAATTCCCTGCCAAAGACCGGCAGGGAATTTTTAAGATCTTGTGCGGTTTTGCTGTCGCTTTCAAGCAGCGGATGCGCCGCCTCTTCTACCGCAATGCATCGACCCAGCCGTTTTTGATGATTTGGACCATGGCGTCGGTGCGGTCGTTGGCGCCGAGTTTTTTCAGCAGGTGGCTGATGACGGTGCTGACGGTCGACGGGGCGAGGTACATGAGTTCGGCGATGCGCCGGTTGTTGTGCCCATCGAGAATGTGCTGCAGGACAGCGCGTTCATTTTTGGTGAGGCGGTACAAGACGTCCTCTTCGCGGAGGATGAGACGTTTGATTGGGCGGTCTTTCAGTTTTTGTTCATGCAGCTCGCGGACGAGGTCGTTATGGAGCGGCTGCTCGAGATAGACGCCGAAACGCCGGACGGTATCAAGGACGCTGCTGCCTGTAGAGTAGAAGGAGTGCAGCGACAGGATGCCGGAGAGTCCGTTGGCGAGATATGGGATCAGGGACGCTTTCGGTCGGTTGACGGTGACGACGAGCATGTGTTGATGCTCGCTTTTTTCTTTCAGTTTTTCCTGCACCCACCGGGATGCTTCGGTATCGGCCGATTCGATTAATAAAAATATGTATGCCGCTTCCGTTGAAGACGTGGATCCGTTCTGGTCGATCGTGACTGCATATTCTGGGAATGTCTGTTGCATCCGCTGTCCAGAGGCCTGTGAAAGGTACTGATCGTGATCCAGAACGAGGACGCGGCTGCCCACTGCTGTACTGGTTGACTGTTGCATGAATCCTGTCCTCCCTTTTCTGTTCTAACCATTAGAATACACGGAAAAAAGGGAAACGACAAGATTCGATTTTTGACCTGATAATAACTTTTCGACATGATTCGCTATAATCATAGGACCAATGAAGGTGCCCTCCTCCATAATTCTGCTTGTGGAGACCATACTTTTTGATAATTCATACGAGGATACGCCTATTTTTCGCTCTCCGAATTTTTTTCGGCCAATTCATTTAAAATGTTTAAATCAAATTGAGATGCCTGCGCATTCTCTTCCTGAATCGCGACGTAGACCTCTTTTCGGTGGATGTCGACGTTCTTTGGGGCGTTGATGCCGAGCTTCACCTGGTCGCCCTCGACAGACACGACGGTGATTTCAATATCGTCGCCGATCTTGATCGACTGCTGTTCCTTGCGGGAGAGGACGAGCATTATGATTCCCCCTTCACGGTCTGCAGCGGGATCGGCGTCTGCGTTGAGTAGTCGGAGTCGCTCAAGGCAATCTGCCGGCCTCGTTTCTGGACGTGGTTAATAACGATCGGCCCGCGCAGGTTCACGGTGGAGTCGGCGAGCGATCCTTTCAGCGTCAGGACGACAAAGAGCGAGACGTCGCTCTCCTGTTCGATGGCGAGCGATTCGATCGTCTGATCAGACAGCGCTGCCTCGTAGTCAGGGAAGAACGTAAACGGATCCATAATGACGAAAGCGAGTCCCGGGGTGTGGATGGACTGGAGCAGGTAGTAGGGGCTCGGTCCTTCGCCGAACGGAAGCAGGATAAACGCTTTCTCGTCTTCGAATCCGGGCATGCCGAGTTCAAAGGTCGTAATGTTCGCTTCATTGATCGTGAGAGGGCCGCTGTATTTCGTTTCGATCTGCACGTAAATGCCTCCTTTATGTAGTGGAACATGAGCGTCTGTGGCGTCGGCTTCTTTCCTATTGAATAAGACGTGCTCGTTCTGCCGGGCGGAGGAACGGAGCTCTTCCCGGCTGTCTTTTCAACGGCGACGAAAAAACGACCACAGTCACGCATGGCCGTTTCTGCTGCCTGTATTTATCTTCTCATATCTACGGCGCCGCCGACAGCACGAAATTGGATGCTGTTCTGCTGTTCCAGATAGACAGACGTCTCCCAGCGGGGAATGTCGATCTCCGGCGGGTTCGGCTGCACGTCAATCACTGGGTCCGGCCAGTCAAAATCGATCTGCTGCTCGCCCGGGGTGTAGGAGATGCGTACTTTCTCCGTACCGGTCGGCACCGTGCCGTAACCGGTTTCCTGTACTGGAAGCATCCCTTTCTCGCGGGCGAGGTCGGCGATGACGTTGCGCTCCTGTTCGATCGCCTGCAGCTGCCTGCCTTCCTGTGCCGTTTTCGCGACGTAGGCCATGACGTTCTGATTGGCCCGGGCGGCATACTCTTCGTTCCGGACGAGGATGCTTTTGATATCGGCATCGGCAAAAGCGGCCGTCTGGTCAATGTCCAGCTGCCCGTCCGTAGAGCTCATCGTCATATTGCCCTGCAGCTCCTGATCGATCGTCATATCGGCGTCGTGGTTTTCGATCTGCATCGGCGGACGCTGGCTCGACATCCCGAGCCGGGCCATCGTCTGATCTATCTCGATCCGCATGAGCGTCCGCCTCCTTTATCTGAGAAAGTCCATCAGCGTCGGCTGCATGATCCGGGCGCTGGAAGAAAGCGCGGCCCGGTGCACGTTTTCCTGGGACATCATCTCGGTAATGACTTTCTCCATATCGGCGTCTTCGTTATCCGAGAGAATCCGTTTAGCAATGACTTCCTGCTCCTGTATACGGGAGTCGATCATTTCAATCCGGTTCACGCGGGCACCGAGCTCGGCCCGTTCATTGACAGAATTATCAATATGGAAATCCAAATGATCCAGCATTTCCGAAATCTCGCTCGTCTCTGTTGTCTCATCTTCGAGCATGTTCTCCAGCTGCTTCAGATCGCCAAACAGCTGGTTGCTGAACACCTGCTCGGGCTTAACGTTAACAGGCACCTTGACCCCTTTCAAGAGTTCAATCGAGACGTCCTTATCATTGGTCGAGACTGCGTCTTTATTGGAGGCGATCACCTGACTCGGGCGTAGTGTTTCGGTCTGCTCTGCCTCATTGCCTTCAGCATCAGTGCCGGTATACGTACGCGTGATATTTGAAATCTCCCCGTCCTCAATCGCAAACGTCAACGATTCGCCGCTTTCAGTTTCAAATACGGCTTCGTCTTCGTCGGAGGCTGCAAGCTGATACGTCTGGCCGCTGTGCGTCACTTCTACTGGGAAATCGCCATCCTCGATCTGCTGGTCGACGTCGTCACCGTCAAGGGCATTCATGATGCCGGTTGTGCCGATATCCATGCCGTCGAGGTCGATCGGCTCGTTCGTCGTATCCGTTCCGTTGAAAATGAATTTATTGTTGTTCTGCGTATTGCCGAGCGAAGCCAGGTGTTCCCGCAGCTGACGCACTTCCTGCGCGATGTTGCCGCGCTGGCCGCTCTCGTACGAATCATTGGCTGCCTGTACGGTCAGCTCGCGCACACGATGCAGTGCATCGGTACCTTTATCGAGCGTGGCATCAGATGTATCCGTCCAGTTGTATGCTTCGGAGAGATTCCGATTGAACTGCTCAGTTTCCGTCACCTGCGAGCGGTAGCGGATCCCGTTCATGGCAATGACCGGATCTTCTGAGGCACGAGAAATCTTTTTGCCCGTCGACAACTGCTCCTGCGACGTCTTCAGCTGTTCGTAGCTCTTACTGAGGTTCGTTAAGGAATTCATCGTTACCATCGATTGTGTCACGCGCATCGGTCGCGCCCCCTTTCATAAATCAAAAGCATGTCACGCTTTTGATTGCCATGCCGTGCTTCCTCGCTGCCAATTTTAAAGGGAAGAAAAGCTCTTCTGTCTTCCCGCGCAGCTGAGGAGCCGGCGTTTTATACTATCGGATCGTTACGTGATCAGGTTAAATGCCTACACGGCCCATGCCGTTGATGATGCGGTCGAGCATTTCATCAACGGACGTCAAGTTCCGTGCAGCTGCGTTGTACGCATGCTGGAACTGGATCATCATCGACATCTCTTCATCCAGCGACACGCTGGAGACCGACTGACGGCGTTCTTCCACCGCATCGCGGAGCGAGGAGGTGTTTCGTTCCAGGCGCTGCGCTTCGTTCGTATCCACGGCGACACTTCCGATCACGGACTGATAAAACGACTGCACGTTCGTATCGTTCGCATCATAGACGAGCTCGGCGTCCTTCACTTCGGCTAACGCCTGAGCACCAGAGCCATCCCCGGCAAATGCCTCATCCACGTCTTGAGCGACCCATTCGTCATTCTCGTCGTCCCATTCCGGCCCGGCCGAGGCAGCGACGTTGTCGAGGCTGTCGTGGATGCGGTCATCGATGCCGAAGTTTTTCGCCACGCCGACGATGGACTCATTGTCTTCCAGATCGCCGAAGCTGCCGTCCAGATTCGTCTGGAAAAAGGAAATGCTGTCGGCTTCGCCGTTTTCGATTTCAGAGAGACTGAAACTCTTCTCGTGTACCTCATTGAATTCACGCGCAAACGTCGATACCATCCGGTCAAGATTTTTCATCATCTCCGGGAAGTCCCCTGTAACATCCTCTGCGCCTTCCAGGCTGTCGCTGTCAGGATGCTGGTGACCAAAAATTTCGATCGTGCCAAGCAGGGAGCCTTCGGCAGTAAAGTCATTGATGCCGACTTCTCCTGCTTCGCCGCCATTGGAGTCAAACACAGAGAGGCCGGTGACAGGGTCGAGCAGCTGGTCGGACACAGCATCGTCGTCAAAACTGTCGAAATTCACGCCGATCTGACGGTAATCCAAGTTCTCCCCGTCGATGAGGGTCATCGGTTCGCCGTTATCCATTTCAATCGGATTCCCGTTCGAATCCACAGCCGTAATATGATAGCTGCCTTCTGCCTTGTCTTTCGACAATCCCCCGTTGGAGACACGCTCCACTTGTATGTTCATCTTTTCGGAAAGCTCATCCACAAGCTGGTCACGCTGGTCATACAGATCATTCGGCAGATTGCCGTGTGGTTCCACGGAGGCGATCTGTTCATTTAAATTGTGTATCTGCCGCAGAGTGGAATTGATGTCATCCTCTTTGACGCCAAGTTCGTTCTGGTAGTCACGCTGAATCGACTCAAGCGAGTTGTATGTAGAGTTGATTGTCTCCGCTACGGCGATCCCGCGCTGACGGACAACCGAACGAGTACCGGCGTCTTCCGGATTGGAAGCCAGATCTTGAAGCGACTCCCAGAAGCGGTCCATTGTCTGGGCAATGCCGTCATCTGTTGGTTCGTTGATGATGTCTTCCATTTTTTCGAGCCCGTCTTTACGCGCATTCCAGTATCCGTGCTGCTGGTTCTCCTGCCGGAACTGCACGTCGAGAAACTGTTCCCGGACCCGTTCGACGGAGCCTGCTTCAACACCGGTTCCCATCTGTCCCGGGATACCGGGTTTATTGAAGGCTGCTTTCGGAAAGGATTCGGTCGTCGTCATGTTGACACGCTGGCGCGAATAGCCTTCCGTATTGGCGTTGGATATGTTGTGGCCAACCGTTTTGAGCGCCGCCTGGTTCGTAGTAAGGGCGCGGCGGGATGTTTCCAGCCCGCTGAATGTAGACAGCATACTGTTCTCTCCTTCTGCCTAGGCCTGGGAATCGAACACGGATCGTTCTTTACCGTCCTCTTCCGACCCGCGGCCGGAATAGTTGGTGAACGAGTCCTGTGGTTCCACGAGGCTCAGCGATAAGTTCAAATAACGCAGCGATTCCGTGATCAGCTGCCGGTTCAGGTCGTTCTGCTGCTGTACTTCCGTAATGATGGCGCGCAGCGTTTCCTGCAGCTCGTCGAAAGCGGCCTGATCCGATGCGGAAAAGGCGGGCTTGAGCTGTTCCATCGTGGCGTCTTCAGCCACAATGCCCTGCTGCTGCAGCCAGCGCTGGACGATCTGGCGCCGTGCCAGCTCCAGCTTCTCCAGTCGGGAGATGAGCGGCGTTTCTTCCTTCATGATCCGCTCGAGGCCTTCGATATCATTTTTCTTCACGACGGCTTCTTTTTCCTGTGCTTTTTGTAAGAGCTCCTGGTGCAGGGTGATGAGTGCTTTGAATACCTTCTTCAAATCCTCGGTCATGGGAGGCTCCTTTCCGGCTTATCCGTTCCAGAATTCATACATCTTGCGGGCCGTTTCCTGCGCATTCACCTGGTAGCTGCCGTTGTCGACCTGCTGCTTCAGTTCCTGCACGCGTTCGCTGCGCTCCTGCTGGAAGGCGGCGGACTTGGCCATCTGCTTCGCTTCGGAGGAGATTTCCAGGGCATCGGACGGCTTGGAGGCCGGCTGCTGCTTCTGATTCGGCTGCTGCGATTTCTGGTAGGCGTTGAGTGAGTGCATCGGGTTGATTTTCATCCGGATTCTCCTTTCTTCTATCAAAACATGTCTGCGTTCATCCGTGAAAGTGCAGACGGTCTTTCGCTGCTTCCGTGCGTCTGTTCATTATATCGGCAGGCCTTCCGCTATTGTTAACCTTTCGCCTACATTCCGTCGAAAGACCTGGTACACGTAGAGAATTGGTCGTGGCTGCCGCGTGCCTGCGGCTGTTTCTTCTATTATACATGGGAAGCAGGGGGCGTTTCTACATCGAACTGTCGGTGAGGGCGGCGCCGAGGATTGGCGGTCTTGGCGGCGCGGGAGGAAAAGCGGGTCGCTCTGCTGCATATTTGCGACGCTTCGGCTCGGGAGGCGGGTTGCTTCGCCTTGGGATGCGGGTCTGCCGTGGGAATTTTTGAGCCACCCTGCTTCTTTTGAGCCACCTCGCGACGACATTGAGCCGCTTGGGACGGCAATCCCGACGCTTGCCGTAGAAATGGAGCCAAACATTCTTCAGCCCGTCATCCACCCAACCCCTTCCCGCCTCTGGCTGTCCACGGCAGCCGGCGGAAATGAACTCATCGACGCTCTTGTTGTTTTGGGGGACGGAGGAAAAGCGGGTCGATCCGCTGTATATTTGCGTCGCTTCGGCTCGGGAGGCGGGTTGCTTCGCCTTGGGATGCGGGTCTCCCGCGGGAATTTTTGAGCCACCCTGCTTCTTTTGAGCCACCTCGCGACGGGTTTGAGCCACTTCAGACGGCAATGCCAACGCTTGCCGTAGAAATGGAGCCAAACATTCTGCAGCCCGTCGTCCACCCAATCCCTTCCCGTCTCCGGCTGCCCTCGGCAGCCGGCGGAAACCAACTCATCGACGCTCTTGCAGTTTGGGGGACGGAGGAAAAGCGGGTCGCTCCTCTGCATATTTGCGACGCTTCGTCTTGGAATGCGAGTTGCTTCGCCTTGGGATGCGGGTCTCCCGCCGGATTTTTTGAGCCACCTTGCTTTTTTTGAGCCACCTCGCGACGACATTGAGCCGCTTGGGACGGCAATGCCGACGCTTGGCGTAGAAATGGAGCCAAACATTCTGCAGCCCGTCGTCCACCCAATCCCTTCCCGCCTCCGGCTGTCCACGGCAGCCGGCGGAAATGAACTCATCGATGCTCTTGCAGTTTGGGGGACGGAGGAAAAGCGGGTCGCTCCTCTGCATATTTGCGACGCTTCGTCTTGGAATGCGAGTTGCTTCGCCTTGGGATGCGGGTCTCCCCGCGAATTTTTTGAGCCACCCTGCTTCTTTTGAGCCACCTCGCGACGACATTGAGCCGCTTGCGACGGCAATGTCGCCGCCTGCCCGAAACGTTGAGCCACCTCTCCTGCGGCACTGGGAACACATCCGCCGGCTCCCTTAATAAAACGTCGACATTCTATCACATTAAAAAACGCCCGGCAGTCGTGCGCCGGGCGGTCAGGGTCTAGTTTTATTAGTATACACCGGTCAGCGGCGGTCTTTGTTCACGCGGTCGCCGAGCGAGTGATACGTCGTGTAGCGCTCTTTCGATCGGTCCGTTTTCCGCTGTTCGAACGCCGCCTCGCTGTCGCGGCGCTTCAGGCCGTCCTGGATGTTCCCTTTGCAGGAACCACAGAGGCGCCCTTCGCGGATCTCTGCCCCACACGATTCGCACGGGTAGGACAAGCCGGGAAACTGCGACGTGAGAATGCGGCCTTCCCGCACGAACGTGACAATCTGCTCCCGGTCTACTCCGGTTCCCTCTTCCACTTCCTCCATCGTTGCCCGGCGGTTCTCCCGCTTCCGGATAAACGCATACACTTCCTGAAACTGCCGCTCCACTTCATCGTGGCAGGCTGAACAGACACTCCGGAACGCCTTTGTAAACACTTTTCCACACTTCGGGCAGTTCGCAAGCTCTGGCATGACAGCCCCTCCTTCACTTCATCTTTTCTTTTATATCGTCAAGATTCGACGAAAAGTGAAGGCTCTTCCTATCTTTTTCGAAGTGCCCGCGCCAGAGTAACGGCCCGCACATCCGCCGCTCCCGCCCGCCGCAGCAGGCTTTCTGCGCTTCGAAGGGTAGCTCCGGTCGTATAAATGTCATCGACAAGGAGCACCTTTCTTCCTGTTACTTCCTTCTCATATAATGAAAATTGATGCGACACACGCGCCTCCCGGCTTCCGCTCGTTTTGCTGAGCTTCTCCCCAGCTTCCGGCCGTAGGAGCAGTTCCTCCGTCGGCAGGCAGGAAGCGAGCTGCGCCGCCTGATTAAACCCGCGTTCCCAGGCACGGGAAACGTGCAGCGGAATGGGAACGAACGTATCGGCTTCGGGATACACTTTCCGGGCAAGTTGCTTTATCCAAGGAGCGAAGAGACGGCCGATCTCCGCGTCTCCCCGGTATTTCCAGCGCGCGATCATCTCCTGGACGAACGGCGTATAGCCGAACAGCGACCGCTGGATGAGCCCGTCACATGGCTGCGGACAGCCGCCTGGATGCCCGCAGCCCGTACAGCACGTCGTCAAA
Source organism: Alkalicoccus chagannorensis DSM 18086 (assembly GCF_000429725.1). Lineage (GTDB taxonomy): Bacteria > Bacillota > Bacilli > Bacillales > Salisediminibacteriaceae > Alkalicoccus > Alkalicoccus chagannorensis. The sequence continues at coordinate 16,918 of NZ_KE386945.1, forward strand.
TCAATCGGCTCCAGGGCTTCCGTGCAGACACTGCAGAGATCCGGGATGCGCACGGTGAAAAACAAAGCCCACGACGCCGGCAGTTCAAAGTCATTCCGGCATAGGCGGCACTTCATGCCTGCCTCCGGTTCAGCTTCTCGATCATCGCGACGGCTTTTGCCGCGGCACGGCGGTATCCGTAATGAAAGAAGACGACATCTCCATCGGCGGCCTGCGGATGCCGCCCAGCACGGCCGGCAATCTGTACGAGGGCGGTTTCCGTGAAAATTTCCGCCTCTGCGCCGAGCACTGCTACCTGCACGTCGTAAATCGTCACGCCGCGCTCTAAGATCGTCGTCGTCAGCAGAATGTCGACTTCCCCGCTTCGGAACGCAGCCACCCGCGCCGCCCGCTCCGGCTCGCCTGCGTGGACGGAGGCCGTCGTCTGTCCGGGCAGTGCGGCCTGGACAGCGCGTTCCACGTCGTCGAGCTGTACGACTTCCGGTACGAACAGCATCACCGGCCGTTCTGCGTGGCGCTGGAGAAAGGCGGTCACGACGGACGGGAGCATTCCCCGCGCGAGCCGCTTCGCCCAATTTCCAGCCCAGACAAGCGTTGGCACCGGCAGATCCTGCCCATGGTAGCGTCGCGGAACGACGGCAGCCGGCAGCGCCCCCTTCCGGACGCGCCGCTGATCCGATGCCGACGGGGTTGCCGAGACGGTGACGTGCAGGGCATCCGCGCGGGCCGCGGTTCGAACCGCGCGGTGCAGCCGTTCATCGGCGGTGTAGGGAAAAGCATCCACTTCATCGATAAACACGACGGGAAAGCTGTGATACAGGCGCATCGCCTGGTGCGTGGTCGCCACATAGAGATCGGCCTCCAGGAAGCGTTCGTGCGGCTCCAGCCCGCCGTGCAGCGCAGCGGTGACGGCATCCGGGAAGGCCTGTTTCAGCCTTGGCGCGAGCTCCTGTACGACGTCCCGTCGCGGCGCGGTGACGAGCACCGGGTGCCCGGCGTCGAGTACCGCACCGATCAGCGGGAACAGCATTTCCGTTTTCCCCGCTCCGCAGACCGCCCAGAGCAGCTGCTCGGTCCGGCCGTCCTCCCAGGCACGGACGAGCGCATCGGCCGCCTGCTGCTGGCTTGGGGAAAGCGTGCCGTCCCACGTACAGCGGCCTCTGCCCGAAGGAACCGGGGGCTCCAGTTCGGCGTAGTACAGCCGCTCGCATCCGCGGATGACGCTCATCTGCAGGCAGCTGCGGCAGTAGCGGCACGGCCCGTGACAGCGGAAGCAGTCAAACGGCGCGATGTCTCGGGAGCCGCACCGGCTGCACACGTCCGTGAGTCCCGGCGTCGAAGCAAATGACCGCAGGGCCTCAAGCAGCTCGTCCGGTTGCAGGTGCGGGTGAAGCTGGTGGATTTCGGATACGGTAAGTCGGCGGTGTTTTGGAAGATGAAGCATAAAAAAACCTCCTGGCATGATAGTCAGGGGGTCCGTCAAGAGATATTGGGGAGGTGCTGTGGTTGGGAGAGCCGCCGGCGCATCTGCCCCCGTGCCGGCGGTCGTGTGGAAGCAGGTGCGCTGCTCGCGCTCATCCTTTCGGCATCCAGCCGATCCCGATGCTTCCGGGGCCGAGATGCGTCCCGATCACCGGACCGAAATAGCTTTTGTAGAAGACCGCGTGCGGATAGGCCGGCTGCAGTTCATCCAGCAGCGCATCGGCTTTGTCCGGGCAGTTGCCGTGGATGACGGCAACATGGGCCGGCGTTCCGTCCTTGAGGCCTTCGTCGAGCAGTTTCTTGATTTTCGCTACTGCCTTTTTCTCGGTCCGCACTTTTTCATACGGCACAATCTTCTTGTCTTCAAAATGGAGGACCGGCTTGATCTGCAGCATGGATCCGATGAACAGCTGCGCGCCGTTTAAGCGGCCGCCCCGGTGAAGGTGGCTCAGGTCATCGGCCATGAAGTAGGCACGCGTGTGCTGCCGCTTTTCTTCCAGATGGCGGAGAATTAAAGCAGGCTCCTTTTCTTCGGCCGCAAGCGCAGCGGCTTCGAGCACGTAGAAGCCTTGAATCATGCAGCTGATGCCGGAGTCGAAGACGTGCACCGGCAGATCGTCGACCATATCCGCAGCGGCTACAGCAGTCTGATACGTGCCGCTGATCCCGCTCGAAAGGGTGATCACGATGATTTCATCGTACTCCGCCCCGAGGCTGCGGAACGTTTCTTCAAACAGGCCGATACTCGGCTGCGACGTTTTTGGAAGCGTCTCGGCCTGCCTCATTTTTTCATAAAAGTCGTCGGTGGTGAGGTCCCATTCTTCCTGGTACGATTCTTCCCCGAAGTGCACGTTGAGAGGAACCATCGTGATGCTGCGTTCTTCCCGCATGTCGGGTGGTATGTAGGCGGTACTGTCGGTCACAATCGCTGTTTTTGTCATATGTAGCGGCTCCTTTTTTCCTTCTGCTGTCGTCATTTCCATATTCTTGTCTACCTTTCATCGTATCAATCCGCATGCGGCTTGTCTATGTTTTTCCGCGGTAATGCAGTGACGTGGCAAGAAGCCTGTCTTCTTGGAACAAAAGCACGGCGCCGTCCTCAGGGGAAAATGGCATCTTCTGCACTGTTTCCGGCTGCCACGGCAGCCGGCGGGAATGAGGTGATCCTTGCTTTTGCCGGGGCTGATCCAAAAGCGCGTCGCTTTCCGACTTTTTTGAGCCACCCCGCTGTTTTTGAGCCACGTCGCGACAGCTTTGAGCCGGTTCTGCCCGAGATGCCGACCCTTCATCCGGGTTTTAAGCCACCGATACCGTCAGCCCTTCATCCACCTAACCCCTTCTGGTTCCTGGCTGCCACGGCAGCCGGCGGAAACCAGCTCACCGACGCTTGTGCTGCGGCTGATCCAAATCCGAGTCGCTTCACCAAACGTTTGAGCCGCTTTGCTCTGTCAGGCGGGCGGTCTGGCGCCGCATGCGGGTCGCCCGCCGGATATTTTGAGCCACCCCGCTGTTTTTGAGCCACGTCGCGATTGCTTTGGGCCGCTTCTGCCAGACATGCTGACGCTTCGCCCGGGTTTTGAGCCCCCGATACCGTCAGCCCTTCATCCACCTAACCCCTTCCGGTCTCCGGCTGCTACGGCAGCCGGCGAAAACCAGGTTATCGACGCTTGTGCTGCGGTTGCTCCAAAAGCGCGTCGCTTCAGCAAACGTTTGGGCCACTTTGCTCTTCGAGGCGGGCGGCATGGCGCCGCATGCAGGTCGCCCGCCGGATAATTTGAGCCATCCCGCTGTTTTTGAGCCACCTCGCAACTGCTTTGAGCCGCTTCTGCCAGACATGCTGACGCTTCGCCCGGGTTTTGAGCCACACCTACGTTCACCTCCCCGCCCCCGCACTTTCTCCGGCTGCCGCGGACAATGCGCGAGGCCTGCCACCGTCATAGGACATCTTCTACTTTCGTAAAAACCAAAAAACACCGGCAGAAGCGGTGCTTCTGACGGTGCCGTGCTGGCGGGGACCGGCATCAGTTGACGCGGACCCACCCGTTTTTGATGGCGTCGACAACCGCCTGCGTGCGGTCGTTCATGCCCATTTTCTGCAGGATGTTGCTGACATGGTTTTTCACTGTTTTTTCGCTGATATAAAGCGCTTCGCCGATCGCGCGGTTGCTCTTGCCATCGGTCATGAGCTGGAGCACTTCGCATTCGCGGCGTGTCAGCAGGTGCAGCGGACGCCGGTATTCGACTTCACGGAAGCCGACTTCGGTTTCGCCTCCGCCATCGGAAGCCAGGCGGCGGTATTCTTTAATCAGGTTGAAGGTAACCTTCGGATGAATGTAGGCGCCGCCCTCGCCGACCACTTTCACGGCTTCGATGAGCGCTTCCGTGTCCATCTCCTTCAGCAGGTAGCCGGCCGCACCGGTTTTCAGGACGTGCGTCACGTACGTTTCATCATCGTGGATCGAGAGGATGAGTACTTTGACGTTCGGGAACGTTTCGATCAGCTGCTTCGTCGCTTCCATGCCGTTCATCTCCGGCATGTTGATATCCATCAGGACAACATCCGGCTGGTTCTGGCGGACGAGGTCAATCACTTCGCTACCGTCGTTGCCTTCCGCGACGACGTCGAAGCTGTCCTCCATGGATAGAATGCGTTTTACACCCTCGCGGAAAAGCTGGTGGTCATCTATGAGTACAATGCGTAGTTTGTCTTCCATGTTATCTTCCTCCTGGTTGAATTTAAATGCCTGCATCTTCATCGTTCCTTTCTATCGGAATCTGGACGAGAATGATGGTGCCCTTCCCAGGGGTGGAGTCGATGCTGATTTTCCCTTCGAGCATGTTGATGCGCTCTTTCATGCCGACAAGGCCGAAGCTGTTCTCTTTCGTGGCGGAGGTGTCAAACCCTTTTCCGTCATCTTTAATGACGGCAGTGATCAGTTTCTCTTTCACGTCGAGCTTCACGGTGACCGTTTTCGGCGCTGCGTGTTTTACCGCATTCTGAACGCCTTCCTGCACGAAGCGGAAAATCGCCGCCTCCATCTGGGGAGGGTATCGGATGTCTCTTCCCATCTGTTTGAAGTCAATGTTGATACTGTGGCGTTCTTCTACATTGTTTAAATATTTTGTGAGTGTCGGCACGAGGCCGAGGTCATCCAGCGTCATCGGACGCAGATCGTAAATGATGCGGCGCACTTCGGCAAGCGATTCCTTGACCATGCGCTTCATATCCCGGATCTCTTCGCGTGCCTTCTCGACGCCGTGCTTATCAATGACACGTTCGACAATTTCGGAGCGGAGGGCCACGTTCGCCATCATCTGCGCCGGCCCGTCGTGAATCTCCCGGGACAGCCGTTTGCGCTCCTCTTCCTGCGCCTGAATAATCTGCAGTCCGAATTCCTGTTTCTGCTCGGCATCCGCGATCATCTCGCTCACCTGCTGCAGATCCCCGGTCAGGTAATTAATGACGACGTTGATCTGGTTGATGAGCTGGTCGGCCCGCTCGATGGTTTTCTCGAGCTTCATGAGCCGGCGTTCAATATGATCGCGCCTCGCGCGGAGCTGCTTTTCTTCCTGCTGCAGCACGGCCAGCTTGACTTGGTAATCATTGGCCTGCTCGTAAGCTTCGCGCACCTGTTCATCAGAAAAATTCTCGAAGTGGCGGCTTACTTCTGCGAGACGGTTTCTCGCAAAACGGGAGTGATCGTCCATCTTTTCACTTTCGTCAATAATACGGACGACTTCCGTTTTAATGTCTTCGAGTTCGTTTTTCAGCGTTTCATATTCTTCCCTGGAGTCCTCTCCGATGGTGAATATCTGTTCTTTGCTGGCTTCGACGGTATCCATCATGCCGGAGAGGATTGTTTCCATATCCGTCAGGGAGCTCACTGCCACCCTCTCCTTCGATCTGTAACTTCTCGGCGTTATGCCGAAATGACTGCATCCATTGACTCGTGCTTCTCCGCAGTTTTGCGGGGGTCGTCTTCCTCATTTATCACAAAAAAAAGGAATGTTCCCTGCATTCCGGTCAGTGCCCGGAATCCGCTGGCTGAAATCAACACGAAAATACAGCCTTTTTCCTATTTTCTCTAAAGTTGCGGCGCTGGTCAAGTAGAAAGATAAGAACGGTACTTTCCGCCGCTTGACATGAGCTTATAAATCATCATACCCTATATTGAGGTCTTTTACCGCATTTAATCGACATTTCTATATTTTTTTACAATCAGACTTAAGAGCCACTTTCCGGGATTCGGATCGGCTGCGGGCAGGTCCGGTGAAAAAAGAGGACTTTCGTCAACAACATTTCCGGCTGGCCGGAGATTGCGGGGAAGGAGTTTCGACATGCTTTCGGTATACCATACGGTCCATCCGTCCGGACAGGGAGAGATGACTGTACAGAAGTCGCGGTTTATCTGCTACGTGCGGCGGGTGACGACAGAGGAAGAGGCGCAGGCGTTTATTGCGGAAATTAAGAAAAAGCATGCCGATGCCGCGCACAACTGCTCGGCGTACTTGATCGGCGAGCACGATCAGATTCAAAAAGCGAACGACGATGGAGAGCCTTCCGGCACAGCCGGCGTGCCGATGCTGGAAGTGCTGAAGAAGCGCGGCCTCAAAGACACGTGCGTGGTGGTCACGCGCTATTTCGGCGGCATCAAACTCGGCGGCGGCGGGTTGATCCGTGCATACGGCTCAGCGGTAACGACCGGACTGAACGAAACAGGCATGGTGGAGCGCCGGCTGATGACAAAGCTCTCCGCTGCTTTCGACTACAGCCTGCTTGGAAAAGTCGAAAACGAAGTCCGCAATTCCGACTACCCGCTGAAAGACATTGCCTACGAGGAACAGGTCCGCCTCACATGCTGGGTGCCCGCCGGCGGCGAAGAAACGTACGAAAGCTGGATGCAGAACCTGACGAACGGCCAGGTCACCTTATCCCGCGACGGCGCCGGCTATTTGGAAACGGATCTCGACCCTCCAGGCCGGTCGTAAAAAAACAACAGCAGCGCCGCCGGGATGGCTTCCCGGCGGTTTTTCTGTCGAAAGAGAACGGACCGCTGACGAGCGGCTTCATTTTGGGGACGTGCAGCCGTCATTTTCCCCAATTGTCCGCACTTTGCCGCCGCTTGGTCGTAATTTCCTCCAATTGTCCACACTTGGCCGCAGCTTGGTCACAATTTCCTCCAATTGTCCACACTTCCCCGCAGCGGCCACCGCTTTCTTCTCGTTCAAAAAAAGAGCACCTTTTTTATTGGAAAAAGCCCCCTTCTGCCATTATGCATATTTACTTCCACCACGCTATCATATAGAATGGAATAGATTTGTAACCTATCTTTGGTAAAGAGCGTCTGTTACATTGGACGTTATCATGGTATATAGCTAATAATGAAGCAAAAAAGGAGCACCTTTTATGAACCAATCCCGTATGGATGAGCGCAGGGATCGCAAGAAAAAATCCCCTTTCCGGCGCTTTGTAAAAACAATGTTAATCTTGGTTACCATCACTCTCCTGATAGCCGGCGGTATTGTCGCCTATGTGCTGACACAAGTAAACAACGTGACCACCAGTGCAAGCCAAGAGCTGGACCGTGGAGACCGCTCGGAAATTCGGGAAGATGCTGTCAATCCATCGAACGACAACATCTCTATACTCTTTTTGGGTGTTGATGACCGCGATGGTGATTTGAGCGGCCGAACAGATGCTAATATTCTTGCGACATTCAATCAGGAAGAAGGATCGGTCAAGCTGGTTAGCATCCCTCGTGATACACTGGTAGATATCCCTGACCGAGGCCCTGATAAAATCAATCATGCCCATGCTTTCGGCGGCGTAGATTTGGCCGTGGAAACTTTCGAGGAGATGCTCGATGTACCAGTTGATTACTTCGTCACCTTGAATTTCGTGTCGTTCATGGAAATTGTGGATATTTTTGATGGGGTCGAGGTAGATTCCGACTTTGCTTTTACCGAGATGGACAGCCAGGATAACCAGGATGCTGTCGAAATCGTAGAAGGCGAGCAAGTGCTCGACGGAGAGCAGGCGCTTGCTTATACGCGAATGCGTGATCATGACCCAAGCGGAGATATTGGCCGGGGAGAGCGTCAGCAGGAAGTCATGGAATCACTGCTGCGCGAAGGAGCTTCGTTCCGCTCGATTACTCGATTTGATGATGTGATGGAAAGCCTGGAAGATCATATGAAGACAAACCTATCTTTCAACGATATTGTCGGTATGCATAGTTATGCGTCTAGCATGGAGAATATCGAGATGATCAACTTGGAAGGCGAAGGCACATCGATGAACAACATTTATTACTTCGATCCACTTGAATCTTCGGTCGAAGACATCTCTGAAAAACTGCGTATTCATCTCGGTCTGGAAGAAGCCGAACGAGATCTCGGCAGCGGACCAGCTGATTAACTACATCACGTAAAAAGCGCCGTTCCCCTTAACACTCAGGGCCGGCGCTTTTTTCATCTGATTCAGCGGCAGCTGAAATATGGTTCGACTGGTTACAGCGAACGCCACAGCAGCGTACTCTGGGGTCCAAATGCATAATAGGTGACTTCTACAGCACCTGAAATCTCCTGCCAATCACTCTCCCGCGGCTGCTTTTCAATAGCAGCAAAATCTTCCCTCGTTAACGGAAAACCTTGTTCTACTGCCAACTCTCCTGCTGCGAGCATATCTTCTTCTCGTTCAGAAAACAAAGACATCCGCCCGTTTCCGATATAAGCGGCTGTGACCTCACCCGTTTCAAGGTTTCTCACCTCGTAGATACCATCGTCTTCCTCAAGTACGTATCTTTCTCCATCGATCAGGTCTCCTTCTACGGAAGGTAGCTCGGCTGCCGGCATATTGATACTTACCGTTCTTGAAGCCTGGTCCCACCCTACTTGGGCACCTATTCCTTGTGCCAGAGCGCGCACAGGCAGTACTGTTCGATCATTGACAATCTGCAGTGGTGCCCTCAGCGTCTCTTCGCTTCCATTCACGAACATGGAGGAGCTGCCCACTGGAGCATGTACCCTCGTATCTTCATAGGAAATATGGACATCTCTCGCCTCACCATCCCACCTCACCGAAGCACCCATTTCTTCAAATACACTTCGAAGTGGGACGAAGGTGACCCCATTTTCGATGAACGGCCCCTGTGCCTCCTCCATGTTTACCTGTTTCTCATTCACTTCAATCGTCACTTCTGAAGCCCCGGCCCCGTTTGTAAAACCGAGCAGAAAAACACCTGCAGCAGCGGCAGTGATTAAACGCATGTTGATTCCCCCTTGGATGATATCACCTATTATACCATGATCCCCCTGTTCTCCTTTCTTCCAATTGACAAATGAACCAATGGACCTGTTTTCTCAAATATAAAACGAGCATCCGGACGCAGCACCGACTTTTATACCCATCACATTAGAGGTTCTCACACCGGTGCATCCCGAAGTTCTTTTTATGAAGTACAATAAAAAAAGCCGGTCAGGAGCATGTATCGAGTTGTCCTCTATATGCTTTCCTGCATTTCTCGGTTCTAAAATAAATGTTGGGGTAGAGGTTCATTTCCGTGGCATCTTTTCTTCCGTTTCAGGCGGACGCTTGCCAAGTGGCTTGTCCTCCACTCTCCTCGCGTTGCGAGGAGGATTTTCGGACTGCGCTTGATCCCTCTGGCGTCGCCGCCCTTCACTCCTGAAAAGGGTTCGTTTTTGTTTTTTCTTTTCAAAGAGAATCATAGGTCCGCCATTTGAAAAGCGTTTGAGCATTCCTGAACCTAATCAGCCCAACATGTGAATGAGAACCCATTTCTCCCCCTGAACGCATCTACGAAAGAGGCTGCGGAAGGTAATAAGTACAGCAACAGGGCATTGCACCTCCCGCGAAAGAATTTCAATCGGCTACTCCTGCGTTTACTCGTCGCATGTAGACCGTCTGCTCCTGCGTTTACTCGTCGCATGTAGACCGTCTGCTCCTGCGTTTACTCGTCGCATGTAGACCGTCTGCTCCTGCGCTTCCTCGTCGCATGTAGACCGCCTGCTCCTGCGCTTCCTCGTCGCATGTAGACCGCCTGCTCCTGCGCTTCCTCGTCACATGCAGACCGCCTGCTCCTGCGCTTACTCGTCGCATGTAGACCGTCGCTGATCTCTCGCATCTTCTCGGGAACGCCAAAAAGCCGTCAAACTTTTTCAAGAGTGGCATAAGGCTGATCCGATTCCGTTTACGTTTTGGCAGGCGTGGCTCAAATCGCAGAGTGGACCGTCCCAAAACGGCCCGAGAGCGTCGTGTTCTGGTCGTTCACCGGCTCAATATCAAGCCGGTGGCTCCTTTTTTCTTCAGGGCGTCCCGCCTGCGTCTGCTATCCGCCCGTTTCAGGCAGGCAGGCGTCTCCTTTTTTTCGTGAAGCGACCCGCTTTTCCTAGTAAGGAGCTTCTTCGCCTTTCCAACAGGAAGTGCAGCCTTGACTATCAGGGAAGTTACTCCTGCATTAAGCCCCCTATCTTCAAGCTTGCTTGAGGAATAGAAAAAGCGCGCTTCTCTTAACAGGTACGATTTCTTTCACGCATACGTAATACCAGCACTAGCAGCCTTTCATGCAAAAAGTTTCTATTCCCCTTTATCCAGCAAGGAACATAAGCGCAGAGCGCATTTGGTCAGAAAGAAAGTTAGAGCCGCCGCAGATTTTGCAGGGAAAAGAGGGTCTTCTGTCTTCCTGTGCAGCACACGAAGCCGTTGTCTCCTTAGCAGACAAGAATACATTCTTCTCATGCAAAAAAGCCAGCCCGGTTTTCCGGACTGGCTTTTGGTCGTTATGGGGACGTTCGGTTGATGCCGAACATGCGGTCCATGATATTCAGGATCGGACGGTACTCTGTGTTAACGAGTCCGACACGCTCCGCCAGCAGTTCGACTGCAAAGAGCACAATGAGCGTCAATACAAGCGCTCCCCAAAGAGTCGACTGCGAAATAACAACTGCAGCGAGTGCAAAGAAAGCACTAATGCCATAGATCATGAGCACGGTTCCGCGGTGGGAATACCCAAGACGCAGAAAACAGTGGTGCATGTGTGACTTATCCGGTGCTGACAGCGGCTGCTTGTTCACCATGCGGCGGATGATTGCGAACAACGTGTCCGAAATCGGTACCGCGAGGATGATGATCGGAATAAGGAGACTGAAGAGCGTGACACTCTTAAATCCGAGCAGCGAGATGACAGCGATCATGTAGCCGAGGAACAAGGCCCCTGTATCGCCCATGAAAATTTTGGCCGGATGAAAGTTGTAATAAAGAAATCCGATAGTAGAAGCAAGCAGCATCGAAGCCATCGCTACGATGAAGAAGTTTCCGTCCATCACAGCGATTGTCGTGATCGTTGCAAGAACGATCGCAGACACACCTGCAGCGAGACCGTCCAGGCCGTCGATGAGGTTAATCGCGTTCGTGATACCGACAATCCAGAGCAGCGTGAGCGGCAGTCCAAAGATGCCCAGCTGCCAGATCGTGTCAAACGGAAGGTTGATGAACTCCACGTAAATGCCTCCGTAGATAGCAACGACCGCTGCACCGATCTGTCCGAGCAGTTTGATCTTCGCCGACAGCTCGAACATGTCATCCAGTACGCCTGTAATAATGATAATTGTACCACCAATCAGGATCGGCCAGAGATATGGACTTTCCGGCATCGTGATAGCAATACCAATCAGAAAGCTGAAATAGATCGCCAGTCCGCCGAGTCTCGGCATGATCCGCTGATGCACTTTCCGCTGATTCGGCTGGTCTGTCGCTCCGATTTTCACTGCTAGTTTTTTTACTACGGGCGTAAGCAGAACGGCTGCAATAAAGCAGGCAATAAACGTGAGAATATAGTCCAACTAGGTCACTCCCCTGTCTCAATAGTTCCTGATGTATTATTCGTTGTTGTAGATGGTTTTGTGTCGCACCCGCTATGTGAGTCGTTGAAACGATCCCGGACGTTACACCTTTTATGAAAAACAATTTTTGTTTTTTCATACTCCATCTTGCAGTCTACCGTTTTTCTGGCAGAGATAAAAGGGACGAACGACTCACTTCTTCGTTCCAACTGGTCTTCCGCCTATGAAAGCAGGCCTTGAAGAGCGCTTTGGGAGGCCGCTTTTTCTTTTTCTTTGAAGGCTTCCAGTGCTTTCCGTCGTTGGGCAGCATGATCCAATCCATAGAGGACCGCTGCGGTAAGATCCTCGGCAGTCCAGTCGGACGCTTCTACATGTGCGGCCACTGGCTGTCCTGCGGCCGCTGCAAGGGCATCAATTTTCGGGTCATAGGAAAGTGCGGTGAATGGAACGCCGGCAGCGGCTGCGAAAATCAAGGCGTGCAGACGCATACCGATCAGCATGTCCGCATGACCGATGATCGACCACGTTTCTTCTGTCGTCATTCCTGCATCAGCTATAAACGGCCCCTGCTCCGTTCCAGTATGATGCATGTAGGAGATTACTTTCGCAGATGCTTTTGCATCCGCCTCCCCGTGCATCGGTACAAATACAATGCGGTGTCCCTCATCAATCAGGGCGTCGAGCGTTTCCGCCGTTTTTTGAAGATGTCGGTCGGCTTTCGGCCAGTCCCGAACGGATACAGCAACATAAGGTGCTTCATAGGACGCAGCGGGAATGGATGGCTCCCAGGCAAAAACGGCGTCTGGAACGACGTTCACTTCTTTTGTAACACCGATATCCTTGAGCAGCTGCCTGGATGCTTCATCCCGAACGTAGATATCGTCAGTGCGCTGCATCACGTTTTTTACGGCTGCACGGGATGCTCTGCTGTTGAGCGGTCCAATCCCCTGAGCGAATACGGTCACCGGCGTACCCGCTAATCGGGCAAGCTTGATGACACCCCCGTAGTACACAACACTTTTCGGCCCTGTCTGATCCTGAAACAAACTTCCGCCGCCGCTGATAAGCCTGTCTGCTCCCCGGAGCGCCTGATAAACCTCTCCGAATTTCCAACGGTTGACAGCCTGCACGCCGTGCGTACGGCGTGTTTCCTCAGGATCATTGGACAGTACCGTGATTTCGGCGTTGCCGGCTACCCTCTGAATCTGTTGAATCAACGAGGCGAGAATGGCTTCATCCCCAGTGTTCTGAAAACCGAAATAACCTGACAAAACAATACTATTCATGTTCTCACCTTCCTTTTCACAAATGGGATGACCCATGTTTTCACAAGAAGATATACCCCGATCAGAATGACACCGCCAAGAACTCCTATCCCTAATCCAAGCAGCGTCCGTGCAGTAGAAACAAGCAGCGGTGTATGGAGGTGTGTAAACGTCCCTACCATGGAAGCAAAGGCAACCGCTCCACCGAGAAGGAGAAAGGAAGCATACCGAACCTGGTCTTTCCACATATACAATCCCAGCACGAGCAGTGGTATACCGAAAGCAAATTCCGTCGTACGCGGCCGGACAGAGAAGAGGTTCTCCATCGCCTGCCGAATTTCCAGTTCATAAGGAAGGGCAATCCCCGTGTTGCCTGTACGTGTAACATAGAAGAATCCAATTCCCGCCGCAGCGGCTATCAATACGAGATGATAAAACTTAACCGGAAGCTTCATCCAAGCATACCCCGCAAAGAGCGCACCAGCAAGAAGCAGCGGTGCTACGGCAAGGACTTTCACGCCTCGGAACATATCCAAGTGAGCAATATAGTCGGTGCCGTACAGAAGCGTCACGACAAACCAGGCACCGACGAGCGCAGTTCCTGCCCCCTTGATGAACTCCAGCCCCACCCCCTTCGTATCGGTTGGCTGCTTCATGTTCAAAATCGCGTAGGTTGGGGCTGCGATACTGAGAAAGAGCACAATTCCTTTCAGCAGCAGATCGATCTGCAGCAGTGAAATGCCCCAGAAAACGACAAGAGCAGAGATAGCTGCAGGAATGACCAGCTTCGGATGAAAGAAAGAAGCTGCGATTCCTGTAAAAGCTGCTGCTGCTGCAAAAATAATCATTTCAAACCACTGAGGGCTGTCGAAAGAGGGAAAACTCTGCGCACCTTCAGTCGGTTGATCGATCCGATTATGCACCATTTCTGTCATGCTTAGAAACTCCTGTAGCTGCTCTCTCGCTTCTTGTGGTGAATCATAGAACTCCGCAAAGTCCGGAGTTCGGACGAGCAGGTTAAAAAACAACGCATCGACATTCCGCTCATCTACCGCCCTGGAAGATTGAAACACTTCATACGGTGCTCCAAACAAATCGTGGTACGGGTCATCTTCCATGCGGTAGCCGCTTCCGAGCGATTCACTCAAGAGCCTGTTCGGATAGAGCTCCAGCTGCTGCGCCAGCGTATTCATTCCCTGCTGATCGTTAAATTCAATGGTGAACGTATTCAGTTCCAGCTCATTCATGTAGGAAGCCAGCTGCTCAATGACTTCCGGCTCTCCTGCACCAGTGACTTCATTACCGGCAAAGAGAAGGTGCGTCGCCAACTCCATGTCTGCCAGCTGGGAGTAGAGGATATGATCTTCGACTTCGGCAGCGAATTCATTATCCAGCCTTGGCAGCGGCTTCAAGCCAGCCTCTTCAATAGATTCAACCGCTTCCTGATCAAACGTGATGGCTTCCTGAAAAACGCCTGGAGAAGCATACGGCATATACAGGAAGTCCGTTCCATCAATATCAATCATTTCAACCGTCGTCTCTTCATCTCTTGTATAGTTCAGCACCTCAAGGATCGGCTCCGTATATGGATGATCGGGATCAATCACTTCTACGAAATAAGCACGATGGTCCGGGAGGTCTTCCCGATCTACATCAAAATCACGAATGAGTTCATCCTCGTCGACCAGCTCCAGCAGATCCTCCGAGACAAGGTCACTCATGGTCAACGGCTCTATGGCGACAGACTGCACCTGGTTGGATACAGAATGAAACACTTCTTCCTCCGTCATTTCCGAATCTTCAGCAAGACTCAGCACATCATCATATGGAATAACGATCTCATACGAGTCGTTCCCTTCTTCTACGGCAACCCTTTCCCACAAAAACGGGATGGATACAGCCATACAGATCAGAAGAAGGATCCACAGCCACTTTACTATATTCATGAACTCTCTCCTTTACATCTACTTCTGTTCATCTTGGTGTCCGACAGTACGAGCGAGTCTTGCTCCAATGACCGGAATCCGGCGCAGCTCATCCGCGCTGAGCGCGCGGAAGAAGAGCAGCATGCCGCTGTAGAGCACGCCGCCAACACCTATAGCACCTAAGCTGTAGAGAAGTGCTGCGGTTCTCGTCCAGTCGGCCGGATCCAGAACCAGGAGCGGGCCTCCTACGGCTGCTCCCATTAACAGTGCAGCGAGAAGAATGCGTCCTTCCCGATTGCCGGTCATACGGAAACGAACCGTCCTTTTCATCATATACAAATTCCACCCTGAAAGAAGGATGTAGGCCGCAAGTGTTGACCAGGCTACTCCGATCAGACCGAAATAGCGAATCAGCACAATGTTCAGCAGAATCTTAAACAGGGAAACTACCAGCACAATGCCTGCGGAAAGTACCTGTTTATTCAACCCCTGCAGAATTCCAGTAGTAAGGACGGCAAATGAGGTCGCTGCTGCACCAACGTGGACGACAGCAAGCACGCTGCCTGCCATCGTATCGCCGAACAGAGCGAGATTCAAGGGAACCGTTAAAACAGTCAGGCCCACTGCCGCAGGCCAAGCCGTGACGTGCATGAACTTCATGGCCTGCTCTGTCACCCGGGTTGTCCGAGCATGGTCGCCGGCCGCCAGCGACGAAGTAATGACCGGAATCAGTGGTAAAATCAGGGCCTGCGCAAACACGACGGCAATCTGAACGAGGGCAATCCCACGTCCGTAATAACCGAACTGGGAAGCAATGTCCAGCTCTTCTGCACCGGCAGCCCGGAGCTGCCCTGGAACCGTCACCGAATCAATAAAGTTAACGAGCGCCATAGCCAGTGCACCTACACAAATCGGCAGCGCCATAACGAGAATCGTTTTCGTCCACCTCCGGTATGTCTGCCACGTGTAATTGCTCTGCGCAGCAGGCCGCATGCCCCTGCGCACAAACGTCCAGCGCAGATAAAAGAGAGAGGCCGCCGCGCCAATAATCGAGCCGATCATGACCCCACCCGCTACCACCGGGGCGCTGTATCCCTGCACCACGAGAATCCAGGCAAACAGGAGGATGAAGAATACTCGCACAAACTGCTCAATCACCTGAGAGACGGCTGTCGGCGTCATATCCTGAAATCCTTGAAAATACCCGCGGTAAACAGCCATGTATGGCGCAATCAAAAGCGTCGCCGAGACGGCAATCAGCGCCGGTGCAGTGAAGGTTCCTCCAAGAAGGTGTGAAATCGGCTGATACAGGAGGGCGATCAGAAGGAACATCGCGGTTCCGAATGTGAAAGCGAGAATACTCCCCGTCACATAAATCGACCGGACATCGTCTTCTGATCCTCTTGTTCTCGCTTCTGAAATCAGCTTGGATACAGCCAGAGGGATGCCGGCCACCGATAAAATCAGAACCGCCATATAGACAGGGTAGACAATGGAAAAAATGCCGAACACTTCGTCCCCTGCGATATTCTGCAGCGGGATACGGAACAAACTGCCGAGCAGCTTCGACACAAGCGAGGCCGCAGTAATGATCAGCGCCCCTCTGACAAAGCTCTGGCTCATCGTTTCCGCTTCTCTCTCATGATACGGACCGCAAACCGCGGAAGTGCTCCCATCCGTTTAATCCGGGAAGGCTGCACCATCAAACGATACAGCCACTCCACATGAAGCTTCTGCCAGATTTTCGGTGCCCGCTTCATCTCACCGGCGAGCACGTCAAAACTGCCGCCGATCCCCATGAATACTCCGTGGTCAAAGGACGGAGAGTACTGCGCAATCCATTTTTCCTGCCTGGGGAGGCCGAGTGCAGCGAAGACATAGTCCGGCTGTTTTTCCGCGATGTCCTTGGCGATGGAATCATCTTCCATGTCAAAATAGCCGTGATGACTTCCGGCAATCTCAATCCCGGGGAACTCCTCGCGTACAACGGCCAGTGCTTTTTGAAGCGTTTCTTCCTTTGCACCGAGAAAATAGACAGACTGTTGCATATGATCTGCCGTCGCTAAGAGACGCATAAATAAATCAAAGCCAGCCACCCGTTCTGGAAGCGGTGATCCGAGCAGCTCTGCTCCCTTCACGACCCCAATCCCGTCAGCAGTCACAAAATCCGCAGCCAGCAAGCTCTCTCTATAGGCCGGGTCTTCTTCTGCCTTCATGATAATTTCCGGATTAGCCGTCACAACAAAGGCTTTCTCTTTCTGCTCTGCCCGGCGCACGAGTTCTGCTGCAAGGTCGTTGAGCGTCGTATGTACAATCGGTATACCTAAAACATCAACCGTTTTCTTCATGTAAATGGGTCACCATCCCTCTATTAACTCTTCTGCATCATAACAAATTTCTGCTGTGTTGGGAATCGTTCCTATGAGATAGTCATTCTGCCCCCTGAAGAACCCAATTCCGCCCCGCAGCAGAAAAATGAGCTCTCTTTCATCCTTCGGTCCTCTTTTTTATACCAGCTTTAGGAATCACCGGCATCGTGATCCGCCCGGGAAGGCCCCACTACCGGCGTCTATTTTCCTAAACAGGGCGGCCGATCCATCTACCGCTTCATTTTTCTTCTGCAGAAACAAAAAAGGACCTCCATGTGCTATACTAGACGATGTTCCAATGGTAGAGATCTGGATAGACGAACACCTGAAGAGGTTGAAGGAGCGGAACAATATGTTGAAATTTGTACAGAAAATCATCGGCGAGGAACAAGACCGCCGACTAAAAAAGTACCGGAAGATGATTGATCAGATTAACGATAAAGAACCAGACATAGAAAAACTGACCGACGAAGAGCTGCAGCAGAAAACCGTGGACTTCAAACAGCAGATCGAAGACGGAACTACCGTAGATGACCTTACGATAGAAGCTTTCGCTGTGGTTCGCGAAGCTTCCAGACGCGTGCTCGGGCTGCGGCACTTCGATGTGCAGCTGATGGGTGGACTCACGCTTTTGGAATCCGACATAGCCGAGATGGCAACAGGAGAGGGCAAAACCCTCGTCGCCTCTCTTCCAAGCTATTTGAAGGCATTGGAAGGACGCGGGGTTCATGTCATCACCGTCAACGACTACCTCGCATCCAGAGACCGGGAGCTGATCGGGCAGGTGCATGAGTTTCTCGGACTGACCGTAGGACTAAACATCAACGGGATTTCCCCCGGGGAAAAGGTACGTGCCTACAAAGCGGACATCACGTACGGCGTCGGTTCTGAATTCGGCTTTGATTATCTGCGGGATAATATGGTCACGAAAACAACCGACCGCGTCCGCCGCAGACCTTATCACTATGCAATCATTGACGAAATTGATTCGGTGTTGATCGATGAAGCCAAAACGCCGCTCATCATTGCCGGAAAGCGAAGTGTCCGTCCGAACTTGTACCATGTCTGTGCCAAACTTTCCGGTTCATTTAAAGAAGATGTCGACTATATCTATGACCGCGAAAGCCGATCCGTCAACTTTACCGAAGCCGGCATCACGAAAGTGGAACGTGCATTCGGGATTGATAACCTTTATGACCTCGAACACCAGACGCTTTATCACTATGTCATTCAAGCGCTGCGTGCCCGCGTGATGTTCCATCTTGATGTGGAGTACATCGTGGAAGAAGGAGAAATCAAGCTTGTTGACATGTACACGGGTCGAGTCATGGAGGGCCGAACATTGAGCGATGGCCTTCATCAGGCAATTGAGGCGAAAGAAGGACTGACCATCACAGAAGAAAATAAGGCACAGGCAACGATCACCGTGCAGAACTTCTTCCGCCTTTACCCTTCCTTGGCCGGAATGACAGGCACAGCGAAAACAGAAAAGCAGGAATTTCAACAGCTCTACGGCATGACGGCAATCGAAATTCCGACGAATCATCCCCGCATCCGGGAGGATCGTGAAGACAAGATTTACTATACGATCCACCAGAAGCTGCAGGCTCTGTCGGAGGAAGTTGAACTAAGACATGCGACAGGTCAACCGGTCCTTATCGGGACAACATCGATCATCCAGTCCGAAACCGTAGCTCAATACCTGGACACAAAGGGCATTCCGTATGAAATCCTGAACGCGAAAAGCGTGGATCAGGAAGTCAACCTCATCTCACTCGCCGGACAAAAAGGGCAGGTGACGATTGCGACCAACATGGCTGGACGAGGTACTGATATCATGCTCGGAGAAGGGGTCCATGAGCTGGGCGGTCTGTACGTACTCGGGACAGAAAAGCATGAAAGCCGCCGTATAGATAATCAGCTCCGCGGGCGTTCCGGACGACAGGGAGACCCGGGAACAACGGAGTTCTTCGTTTCTATCGAAGACGATATGATGAAACGCTTTGCCCGGGAAGAACTTGAAAAGTGGCAGGAATCGCTCACCGCCGATGAAACGGGGTTGATTCACGAGAGAGAAGCGGCCGAATTTATCGAAAAAGTGCAGCGTATGTGTGAAGATGCTCATTATGCCCAGCGCGAATATACGCTTAAGCTGGACGATGTGATCAATGAGCAGCGGGATGTCATCTACAAACTGCGTAACAGCATTTTAGAATCAGATCAGCCGCTTGCGTTTGTCACCGAGATGATCCAAACCTCGGTGAAAGCACAGGTCGATAAGCTCTGCCCGGATTACATGCTCCCGGAAGAATGGGATTTGGATACCCTCTTTATCCGGTTGAATCACATGCTTCCGCATGAAGATCTTCAGCCTCCGGCAGACATGGAAGATAAGAGCGACATCGATGCCCTCGTAGAGGAGAGCCTGGAGCGCTACATCATGTTCATCGAACAGTACCAGGAGGATGCCCGCCTTCAGTCCGACACGAAGCAGATGCTGCTTCTCGTCCTCGACCGGAGATGGCTCCAGCATCTCGATGATATGAGCCGCTTAAAGGAAGGGATCGGCCTTCGGATGTACCAACAGGAAGACCCACTCCGCATCTACCTGCGGGAAGGATTCGAAGTGTTCGAGAAAACCTTCCACAATATCCAGTATGATGCAGCCATGCAGACAGCGCGCCCAATGCGGAAACGTGCCGAAGCTGCCTTGGATGAAGGAAAATCCAGAAGGAGGAAATAATCATGCTTCCATTTTTCAAAAAGAATCAAAAAGAACAGCTGCAGATGGAAGGACAGGACGCACCTGTCTCTTCTAAAGAGCTCCTTGAGGAGTCCGCAGAGAGTGAAGCGAAAAGTGTGGAACCTCAGCTTTCCGTTCATCCAGAATGGAAAATACCTGAAGAAGACATGTACGCTTTTCGGTTTCTCCATAATGAATGTGAGCCGCTGCTGCCGAACCAGGTGTCTCTCTCCGGCATGAACATGCAGGAAGACAATGGCACGTTCACGTTTAACGCTTTTGTCCGACACAGTATCAACAAAAAACTGAAACTGGAAGATGCTGTTATTATTATAATGGATGAGGACAACCGTGTGCTTGGCCGAAAAACGTTTGACCTTCGTGATCTCGGCGAACTGCCGCCAAACGCAAGCCGTCCGTGGCAGTTCACGTTCACCCCGAAGGATCTGTTCACTGAGGAAATCCCTCAGACAGGCTGGAAGCTCGCTTTCCAACTGCAGCCATCCTCCAGAAAGCACACGCTCGACCTGAGCGACTCCTGGAAACGATCCCTCGCACAGGAAGCACGCCAGAAGCTCACAAGAGCGGTGAATGACATGGAAGCGCCGAAGCCGGGAGAAGTCAATTTCATGGGTCTCAAAGCGCAGTTCGCTGAAGACGCCCTTCATGTCACCCTGCTGATCCGGAATGGCGGCGAGAAGAACATTAATATCGAACAGCTGCCTCTGGAAGTAACAGACGCCGAGGGGGACATCATTGCATCAGGTGGGTTTAAACTGGACCCGCCCCTGCAGGTGAAATCGAACACGAGTAAGCCGTGGAACTTCGTTTTCCATTCCTCTTCTTTGAAAAAGGAAAATCCTGATCTCTCTCGCTGGAAGGCTTACCCGCCTAAAAAGGAAAATAAAAGCGACCAATAACTAATGTTTGACCAAAAGCGCAAAGCGCCTTTTGGTCGGAACGGCGAGTATCGAAGGTTTAATGGAGAAAGCGGAAGTTCTTCATGCTTCCCGTAAAGCCGATAAAGCAGCCGCGTCCTGGATGAAAACTGATATATTCCAATCACCTAAAAAAATAGAAAACGCCCTTGAAAGTCATAACGACTTTCAAGGGCTTTCTTTTCAAGAGACAGGCTCCTGCCTTTATTACCGCACGTGATAGTACTCTTCTAGACCGTCCACGATCGACGCCGCAGCGCTGCGGCGGAAGGAATCCCGCCGAAGCTTTTCAGCATCTTCCGGATGATCCATAAAAGCAATCTCCATGAGAATCGATGGCATTTCAGCATTTCTCAACACACTGAAATTCGCTTCATCTACTCGTCGATAATGCGTGCCAAGCCGGCTGACCATCGCATCCTGAATACTGTGCGCCAGATTTTCTGAATGTGCACTGCTGTAGGACGCATTCCAGAACGTTTCTGAGCCGCGTGCCTGTCCATTGAAGGCATTGGCATGAACGCTGATGAACAAGTCGGCATACTCACGGTTCGCAAGTTCAGCTCGTTCCTGCAGTTCGAGGAAGTAATCATCTGTTCTTGTCATAATCACTTCTGCACCTGCTGCTTCCAGCATTTCCTGTGCGTATAGACTTACATCCAGGTTGATGTCTTTCTCCAGCATGCCGCCCGCTTGAGCTCCAGCATCTCCCGCTCCGTGTCCTGCATCAATTACGACCCGTTTCCCTTCAAGGCCGGGTGGGAGGAATGTCAGCGTAATCGACCCGGATGATTCACGGTAGACATAATGGTAATCAGGTTCAAGTTCGAAATCGACGTAAGTATCTCCTCCGGACGTCCATTCACGAACTTCACTAATAGCCGCATGCACCGCATTAGGTACATCAATATCGGTTGCATTCGTACGGATTCTGAGGCCGTCTGATCTTTCCTCTGTCACCGACACAGACGTGCCACCGATTTTGTGCATCGTCAGTACACTCCGTGCAGGACTCTGATCCCACTGAGGGGCACCCAGAAGCCGCATTCTTTCATTCTCATGCTGCAGATGGAGATAGTGAGAATGAACATAACCTTGGGTTCCACTGCCATCATTGATCCTTACCCATTCACTATCAAATGCTTCAACAGTGACCTCTTCCCCATTCGTCAGCCTCCCCGTCTGTGGTGTAGAAGCAGACGGTCCCTGCCGCACGTTGAGGTGGCCGGTATGGGAATCCACCGTCCCACTGATCTGCTGATCACTCAGTTCCTCTTCAGAAAGGACATCCTCTTCTGCTGATTCCCCCCGGTGAATATCCACCGACCGGTCATCGTGAGTGTAAGAAACGTCGGCATCAAACGTTTCAGCAAAAAAACGAAGCGGAATCATCGTATGTCCATTTACAATACCCGGCTCCACTCCTGGATAAATCCGTTCACCATTCACATAGGAGGCTTCTGCATCAATATCGAACCGTACACTGGTACTGCCGTCTTCTGCGTGAACCTGGCGGGTGTCATTATCCCAACGCACTTGAATATCAAGTGCTTCACTCACGGAACGAAACGGAACCAGAAGATGGTTATTTCTGTTGAAAGGTTCTTCTGCAAATTCGATCTCCACGTCATTCACAGAAATGAGGTAGCCTTTGCGTATAAATTCCTTCGATACATACCTTGTACCGCCTTCATACTCAATTTCATAGAAAGCACCGGATTCACCTGTAATATGTACGGCAGAACGACTTTCCACTTGTCCGATGACCTGTTCCGGCTGATATCCCGGCTCGGCTCGCACGTTCAGTTCCTCAAACCCCTGCACGTAGCCGGTCTCTGATGATTCTGCTCCGACCGCCGTCACCATTCCTGTAAGCAGAACAATGAGTGCAGCAAGAAAGGATATGATTGTGATCTTTCTCATCCTTATCCTCCTCCTCCATAATGTTGTACTTATGATAATATACCACATTTTTTTGCATATTAAAGAGATTTTCAGAAGAGAGGGCCTTATGACCCCCCTTCTTTCTCAACGGATCGACGGCGCACCTTTCCCGGCCATTTCAAACGGAGAATGCCGTCGTTCTCTGCCAATGAGCATACCCCAGAACCTAGACACACAGTATCTTTTTCGGAACGGGTTACGCCGCTGCAGTTTGTTGAAGGGAAAAACAGGCTTTGCCTTCTTCCCTGTCAGCGTACAAAGCCGCCTACATATCTCTCAGAACAAAAGCGCGGAGCGCCTTTTGGCCGGAACGTCGTGTACCTCAAGCTTTTCGAGGGAAGCAAGAGGGTTTCTTTCTTCCCGTGCATCGAATGAAGCCGCGGTCTTCTTGTATGAACACTAATACTTCCTATACGAAGAACAAAAGCGCAAAGCGCCTTTTGGTCGGAACGGCGTGCGGAAGCGCTGCAAGCTTTTTGAGGGAAGAAAACGTTCTTTGTTTCTTCCCGAGCAGCGAATGGAGCCGCCGTCACACTGTATGAAAACTTATACATTTCTATCATGCAAAAAAAGAGCCGGCTCCAACGTTCTTTGAGCCGGCTCCTTGACGAATAGAAGGGTCAAGGGTAAGGTTTCTACTTTATTTCTCTTTTAACGGAAAGAAGGGAAATCCATACGGTCAATATACGCACCGTGGATGAAGCCTCGGTCCGCGTCCGGCTTATCCCCCTGCACCTCATACCAGAGGGCATTTCCATTGCGAAGTTCGTCATGGATAATCACCGGCATGCCAGCATCACTGTATCGATACAAGGCATCACGGGACGTGCCCGCTTCGGGGCGGACGTTCAATCCGGACGTGTTCGTTACACCGAGATCATAGGAGGCATAATCTTCCTCGCCGAGAAAACGATCCGCACGATACATATGACCCGCGATTTTCTGTCCCCAGAACATATCAGAAGCATAACGAATGTTGAAGCCAAGGGCTTTATGGCCTTTCACCGATCCACTAAAGCGCCAGTTTTCCACATTGCCGTAAGTTTCTTTCATGTGCATACCGGCAAACAAAATACTGTCTTCAAAGCTGTGGAATTCATCTGCGTTTCCATAAGGATCTTCATCGGTAGCATTGAGCCCGAACAAGTTGTTCTTATCTTGAGCAATCTCACTTCGTCCCCAAGAACTTTCATGAATCGCTTTGGCCATCAGGTAAAGCGCATTGATGCCATACTCTTCTTCTGCTTCTTTAAAGGAATCTCCTTCACCTGCTAGTGGGCTGGCTCCACTAGGTGCAGCTTCTTCCAGGAAACGGTCCAGATCTTCCGCACTGTAGTTCGTGCTGGAGTGAACGGACAATTTATTGAAATACTGCGGCTGTTCTCCTTCAAAAGAACCGTCGGTGGTGTAGAACGATGATCCGTCTTCACTCAAATATTCCGTTCCTTCTGAGAGAAAAGAAGGTGCTGGTCCGAAGCTGTAGCTCGTGTAGGAGTCAGCAATCGGGTTATACAATCTGTGATATAGCGTTCCACCCGATACTTCATAATGATTTCGACCTTCTACTCTCTCCGTCGGGATCAACTCTACATCATCCATGTCCATGTAGCCGGATGCTCCAGCATAGCTCACTTCCACGTACCCCGGACCGGCCCCCTGATAATTGAACTCCGAACCAAAGGCACGGTTGCCGGATGCGTAAGTTTTAGATGTAACAAGGTTGCGCGCCGTATACACGTTCACGGTCCCATTCGATACCTGTTTCGGGAGAACAAGTCCGTCTTCCATTTTGACGATTCTATCGTCGGACAACAGCAGCGTACGGCTGTTGTTCATTGCTGCTTCCGCTTCTTCATACGTGTCGTAAGAAGAACCTTGCACCGTAATACTGCCGTCACTATCAATGGATGCAGTGCGGTATGTACCGTCGTCGACATCCGGCAGTTCACTTTCCGGCTCGTCTTCTTCTTCCGGCGGATCAACTTCTTCACGGAAATCCGCTGCGGCATCCTGCATTCTCGTAATAAAGGCAGCTGCCTGAGCCCTTGTTGCGCTGTCTTTCGGAGCAAAGCGGAACGAGGTTCCTTCTTCGTCTGCAGGATGTCCTGTGATTACACCGTAGAAGTAGTTCGCTTCAACGGCACTGCGGTGGGAAGAGTGGATGTCCGCTTCATCAATGAAGACACTTTCCTCCAGCTGCTGGGAAGGCATGTCGAGTACGTTTGTCATGGCACGGTAGATCAGCGTCGCCATTTCTTCTCGTGTGATTTCCTGATCCGGGGCAAACCCGCCATCAGGATAACCCTGAATCAACCCTGCGGAAGAGGCTCGAAAAATCCCCTCTGCAAAAGTATGACTGCTGTCTACATCATTGAATCGCCCTTCATCTGGCTGATATGGCAGATCCAGAGCCCTTGCGAAAAACGTGGCGAACTGCGCTCTTGTTACAGCCTCATCCGGCCTTGCTGTGCCATCCGGAAACCCTGCAAGAATGTCGCGTTCCACCGCTTTATTCATCTCTTTCTCGAGGGAATGCCCCTCCACGTCACTGAACGATGAAGCTGAAGCAGGCTGGGTCAGACCAAATGATAATATCATCACCAACACAGCCATCATGGTTCGTTTCAGCATGGTTAGTCCTCCTCTGTTTCTGAAGCAGATCTTTGTTCAATCCGATCCAGTAGTGTTGAAAATTCTGCTCGTGTTACAGCGCGATCCGGACGGAAGGTTCCGTCTTCATATCCTCCTGCAAGTCCAGCAGATGCGAGGCGCTGTATATCCTCATACCCCCAGTGGGATTCACTCACATCTGGAAATGAGGTCTCATCAGATCCACTGAATGTAAACGCCCGGACGAGCACGGCCGACAATTCGGCACGTGTCAACGAATCAGAAGGGCGGAACGTACCTTCCGGATCACCTTCGATCAGGCCTGCCTCCTGCGCTCGTTGAATATGATCATACATCATCCTGGATTCTGAAACATCCGTGAAATCTCTGTCATTGTCTGCCTCTGGAAGTTGAAGCTCTCTGACCAGCATCGCCGCGGTTTGTTCACGAGTCACACTGCCTTCCGGCTGGAACGTGCCGTCCATAAAGCCGGTTATCGTGCCCCGATCATTCAGACGAAGGACTGCAGAGGCTGCCCAATGATCAGCTGCATCCGGGAACCGCGCCACTTCACGGGATTCCGTCACGGCCTGCAGCCCACTAAAATACAAGGTTCCCTCCTGCTTATTCGCCTCATTCGTCTGAGCTGCATAAATCGTTTTCAGCGTATAAGGCTGCGGGACGCCTTGAGGTAGATCAGCTGTTACGTACCGCCACCCATTCCAGTCTAATCCTCCGTTTTCTGTGAAGTCGACCGTATGACGTTCTCCCTCAGCATCATATACATAACCGCGAAGCCATTCCTGCCCGCCATCTCCATACACCCACATGCCAATCTCTTCCACTTCACCAGCGAAAGCTGCCGGTTCTGATGCATGAAGATAGGCTGCAGCTGTGCCAGTTTCTTCGTCTGTGAAATCATAATCGACTTTTACTCCCGGTTCGCCCAGATGCTGCGCCTCCGTTGATGCAGAAGCCTGAACGGATGATTCTCCGCGCAGGGTTTCCGTATAAAAACGCTCCGGTGTTTCGAAATAAGGAAGGTCGTCCACCGGTCCATTTAGTAGAGGCCAGGGAGAAGTGTCCACTGCCTGAAGTGTCGTCGAAACGGCACGCTCGCTTCCTGCTGATGGTGTGTTGATGAGATCAGGAAAACCATATCCAGGCTTCATTCCTGCCATCGTCGTAGAACCTCCCCCATCGAGGTTGATCGCCCGGTCCGCACCCAGCTCAATGAGATGATCTGCCAGCTCGGTGATCGACAACCCTTCTGCCTGCCCATTCTGTCTGCCGTCTACAGTGACAAACATTACATCGCTGCCATCCTCTGAAATACCAATGGCTGTCCGCGGCTGCCGCGAGCTGGACTGGAAAGAAGCTTCATCCATTGTGATATGACGTTCGCCGTCCTTCACTAGAAAGGGACCGGAACCAAGGACATAAGAAGCATCCTCCCAATATTCATCTATGTTAAAAGACAACTCCACTTCATCCCCTGGTTCCAGTGCCGCCAAGTCCTCATCGATGCGGTCACCATGTACAGAAATGACAAAACCATCTTCAGGGATGTCAGGATGGGAGCTTTCCCATCGGCTGTCTTCCTCGTTACGCTCATTTCGTTCTTGAATGGTCCCGCTGAAGGAACTATCCGTCTGGATGGAAGAGAAATCACCAGCATCCTCTACGACAAATTCAAGGCGGAATTCTGAAGGGTTTTCTCCAGGTGTATCCAGTGCATGATTCGGTGTGTATATGTTGAAACTATCGTTAGCCGGCGAAGTGTCCAGCTCATCAATATCCCAGGAATTCCCACCAGAAGAAAGAACCCCCTGCATGTTATGTTCATCGATCAAAGCCGTACCATCCTCCATCATGCCGAAAGCCTGCAGATGATGGTTATACCCTGCTTCGTTGGAAGAGGTTCTTCCAAAACGTAGAAGCTCTCCTTCCTGAATTAGCAGGTTAGCTGGCATACCTTGGTTCAATCCACCCGTTTCAAAAAAAGAAGCGTTTACCGCACCCAAAACCCGGCTGCTCAACTCATGATGATCCCGCGCCTGATCGGTTGTTGTCCGGAGACGGTTCAATGGGTCTGGAAGGCTCAGTTGAAGCTCGGTATAGGGATCATCCAAATTTACCGACATTGCATGTATAGACTGCGGCACGTCCCCGCCGCGTTCCCATGCTGCCCATGTCACACCATTCGAGAGCTCTTCCACTTGCTGCTCTTCCGCAGTAACGGCAGAAGGAAGCAGTACCGCTCCAGCAGTTAAAGCGGCTAGTATATGTAAGTTTTTCATCTCATTTCCCCTTTTCCTATTCCCATAACAATTAATTATCGTTCCAATGTTCATTATACATGAGTGAATCGATTGTGCAGGTTACATTTTATTAACACTGCCTGTTCATGCCAAGAACAGGCAGTACGGCTCACTGCTCTCGTGGGAAAGCAAGCATCTATCATCCCTGGTACTATGAAGAAAAATTGAATCAGGCGGTCCTGTCCAGAAGATGGTTGTTTGGATTGGAGACAGGCTCAGTGATAACTTGACCGATCCGCATGGGGCGCCTGCCCCACCCTGCCCAGCAGCCTTGACGAAAAAGCCCGCCACAAGTTAAATGCTCTGCTGCAAGAAGCGAGAAGGACAGGGAGGTCGTTGCCTTCGATCGTCGGCGCTTCGAAGCCGCAAGCTTGTCAGCAATTTGCGACAGTGCGGTGTTCCAGCGATGACTGGCAGCAGGAATTCTGCATACGAACCGGAGCAGATGCTATCTTTTCACAAGGCTGTGTTATCGTTTGTTGTTGATGTCATCCGCTTTCGGCGGACGCTTGCTCCAGGACTTGTCCTCCACGATCTTCCGCGAAGCGAAGAGGATGTTCGGACGGTGCTTATCCCTAGAGCGTCGCCGCCTATCGCTGCTTTCATCAAATAACAACATCAAGCCTTAGCAGCGCTTTTCACAAAAAAAGCCCGCCCCCGGAAAATCGGGAGCGGACGTACGTATTGTCTTTTCATGCTTGAAGAGCTGCGCCATTAGTCAACTTCATATTCTGTGATGAATTTCTGTGTGAAATACGGCTGGTGATCGTCTGTAAAATGAACACCGATGCCATTTTCTTCGTACTTGTCAGAGAGCATTGTTTCCCGATGACTTTCGGAATAGAGCAGATTAAAGTGTGCGTGCAATGGGCTGATTTGATTTCTAGCGAGGTTCTCCCCAGCGTGCTTGAACAAAATGTCATGGTCACGCATACGATCGAACGGCGACTGTCCCATTTGATTATCATGGGAGAAATATAAGTTGTCTGCCATATCCGCACTGTGCTCCCCGGCAGCAGCGGCTGCCTTCTCGTTCCATTCCAGCGGCTCCAGACCGGCCATCTCCCGTTCCATGTTCGTCAGCAGCCAGAGTTCACGTGCATAGCTTTCGCTTATCGTATCCGAGTCACGATTGCCGTAGAATCCTTCTTTGGCATGTTCGGCATCCTGATGGATAATCTGAACACCGCCGACACGGTCCTCTTCATGGCGATCATAAAACACAGTAACGTAATAGTCGTTGATTTCAAAGAAATCCCACGTCTCATCGTCACCATAATTAAAGTGCAGACCGTTTTTTTCAAGCCAGCGTTCCGGCTGTCCGAAGCGGTCACGAACATCGCCGCGCGTAATGTCTTCGTCGGTCATCTCCGGTGTCATCGGTGCGAACACCGCGTCTACCGTGCCGTCCTCAGCACCGACAAAGTGGAAAGAAGCGTTCTCTCCATATACGACATCCCACGAGAAATCGTAAGCTGTTTCGAGTGTCTCATCAGCAGTTCCGCCATCCCAGCTTTCACCGGGCAGTACCGGCATCCAGTCAAACAGATTTATGTCGGTTTCAGAAAGCACATTGTCCTCATCGCTTCCGGGCCGTTCAATCGTTTCAGTATGACCGGATTCTGTCACCGTGACGGTTTGGGTACTTCCGTCCCAGCCGACATTTGCACCGAATGCTTCAGAAACAAAGCGGAGCGGAACGAACGTGTGCCCTTCCCGAATGATCGGTGTCTGGTCGATCGTCACTTCTTCATCGTTGACAAAAGCAATCTGCTCATCGGCATGCATATGAATCGACGCATTCTCATTGGAAGCGGTTATTTCGCGGCTCTCCTGATGCCAGGTTACTTCCGCTCCAAGGTCTTCAAAAATCGTCCGTAAAGGCACCAGCACGCGGTTGTTTTCCATAAACATCTTGGACGCCGTCTCTGGCTGGTCCTGACCGTTGAATTCGTATTGTATGCTTCCGTCCGCATGAGCAGCCGTTCCGCCTGCGAGCATCATGCCGGCTGCTGCTGCTGTAAGTATAAGCTTTTTCATTGTCATCCCCACCTTCAAAGGTTTGTCCCAAGATGATGCTGTATAGCTGCTTCATCTATTAATCATTATGACGTTCTCTATACAATAATGTTACCCTTTTGTTACAAAATCAAACGTTTTTTTGGAAGACAAGCGCTTTTAAGGGGAACATTACCATATAAAGTACGTCCAAAGCATAAAAAGTGCTAAGACTTTTCTGTATAGAAGGGGGGTTATATTACAGGTAGATGACAATTTGATGACACGAGGAGAGTGGGGGTGGAATTGCCCACTTTTTTGTATTACCCTGCTGGCGGAACGGGAAACCCGCTTTTGCTGACTCCCCTCCTTCCACTGCGTTCATACAGCAGAACAAAAGTCGCTTTGCGCTTTTGATCGGAACGGCGTGTACCGCAGGTTTTTTGAGGGAAGCACGGGTTCTTCCTGCTTCCCGAGCAGCCGGCTGCGCCGTCTTCCTGCTAGGACTCTTTATGCTTTACTACAAAGTAAAAAACAGCAGCCCTCCTATGAGAGAGCTGCTGTTTCTCTGTTTATGCTGCGTGCTGAACGGCGGTGCCGCCGCTTGTTAACGCCCGGTAAAGAATTTCTGCGTGTAGTACGGACGGTTTTCCGCATCGAAGGCCGTGCCGATGCCGACCTCTTCGTACTCGGAAGTCAGCAGGTTTTCCCGGTGTCCGTAGGAATTCATGAGCCCTTGCTGAGCAATGATCGGACTCGACTGGCCGGAGGCGATGTTTTCACCGGCCCGGCTGTACTGCAGTCCTGCTTCCTCCATCCGGTCAAACGGATCAAGCCCTTCCGGTGAATCGTGGGAGAAATAGCCTCGTTCCGACATGTCCCGGCTGTGATTATAAGAGACGGAGGCCACCTGTTCATTATAGGAAAGCGGCTCGTAGCCGTGTTCCACCCGGTCTGCATTGACGAGGTCGTACATGAGGCGGTCGAAATCGTCGCCGAGTGCATCGTCCGGATCGGCGTAATACCCTTCCAGCGCCATTTCCATGTCTTCGGAGATCAGCTGGGCTGCCGTCAGTTCATCTCCTTCATGAACGTCATAAAAGGTAGTCAGAAATCCGTCTTCCACCTCAAACAGATCAAATTCATCCGACTGCTGCTGCGTGTAGCGGGTATTGCCTTTCCGTATTTCAGTGACCATCTCTCCGTAGCGGCCGCGGACGCTTTCCCGGTGATCCCCTAACGACGTGCCTTCCGGAGAAAGGATCGGTGCTCCGCTCGTATACAGGCCGGCCACTTCCCCGTCTGCGATGCCGGCCATGCGGAAGTTCTCGTAGTTATCATGGTAAATATACCAGTCGAATCCGTACTGCGAGGCCGTAATCCGTTCCGGACTGCCCCAGGCGTTCTGGACATCCGACTCTCCATCCCCGATATGAACCCCGTCCACCGACCAGCGCTCCGGTGCTTCTTCCGGCGCTTCAGGTGGATCGTTGTCCTCTTCCTGCTCGTTTGTCGGCTCCGATACATCCCGGCGGCCGGCCGTTACCGTGATCTGCCTGTCTTCTTCGCTCATCACAGCTTCCATCGCGTCCCCGTCCCAGACGAGGGAGGTTCCGAATGTATCCGTGACGAGGCGGATTGGCACGTACACACTGCCATCGACCATCTGCGGCGCCACTTCAAGCGACACTTCTTCTCCATTAATGTCCGCCGTCGTGCTGTCCAGCTGCGCAGCGAAACTGCTGTCCCCGCGTTCCGCTTCAATCCATGCCGTCTCGCCTTCCCAGGAAACGGACGCGTCCATAGCGTTCATCAACGGACGAAACGAGACATATACCTGCCCATCCTGGAGAAACGCGTCTTCCACTACCAGCTCTTCCTGATCATCCACTTCTGCAGGTTCCGAGTCACGAACTTCCTCTATATCGTTAAAAGGGAACCACCAGATCAGTGCCACTGCTGCCAGCACGAGCACAATCGAAAACCCAGGGCCCCGGCTCCTTCTCCTTGCCATTCTGCATTCCTCCTGCTGAGATGCCTTCTTTCTATTTTACTCTGCCGGGAGCGCATCCAGCAAGCAGAACGCAGAGCCGGACCAAGCGCACAGACCCGCTGCTCTTGGATGTACGAACGACCTGAGGAAAGCCGCCCGCTCCGCAGCGTTGGCAGAGACGAGACCGGATCAAAAAGCAAGGCCAAAAGAGCGAAGCGCCTTTTGCTCGGAACGGCATGTCCTTTAAAAAAAGGCTTTGTTAAAGCCTAGTGTTGTTATAACAAAAGTACGCCTGCGGCTCTTTTTTCTTCGCTTGCCGCGGAGACATCCTTCCGCTCTCCCTCCCTACGTCCGGGAGGATCTTCACGCTTTCTTTATCCGCAGGCGTCTCAAAAATAGCCTGGGCCTGCTCCGTTTAATGTAAGTTTCTTTTCTTTCAGAAGGACGCAGCGAAGACCGGCGGACGCCTGTGGAAGAAGGAGATCGGAAGCTCCCGCAGGGCGTAAGACCGAGGAAGCTGGAGATTTCCTCTACGGCAAGCCTGCCGAGTTACAGTGGCGTTTTCTGTCATTATCAACAACAAACGATAACAGAGCTTAAAGAAAAGAAACGAGCGCTTAACAAGGATTCGCATGAAGGAACAAAATGGGAATATAGATATTTGAAGTTGCACGTGCGTTTCATCAGCATACAGGCGGGAGGCAACGCCAAGGTGAAGCAGAAAACAGATCTCTTCCTCATGGTGACGAAACGAAGGAACTGCGCCGCCATAAAGCTGGTTTGTTCGCTTTATCCTCAAATGAAACACTGCCGACAATCCCATTCGGATCGTCGGCAGTGTTTATTCCTTCATTCGATTTTTCCCAGCCTCGGTCTCTCTGAAAAGATTATTTATCGGTAACGGTAAGTCCCGGGCGGAGCCGTTCCAGTTTCTTCTCGCCGATGCCACGGACGCGGGTAAGGTCGTCGAGGGTGTCATACCGGCCGTTGGTCTGCCGTTCTTCCACGATCCGCGCAGCAAGGTCCCGGCCGATGCCGCTCACGCCTTCGAGGTCATCCACATCCGCCTCGTTCACATCCACGATGCCGTCGTCTTCTTCTTGTTCTTGCTCTTCTTGTTCCTGTTCTTCTTGTTGTTCTTCTTCCTCGAGGGTCAGCTGCTCGGATTCCTTCTGGGTGTCCGCTTCTTCCTGCTCGTCGTCAGAATCCTCCGGCGGTGCTGGCGCTGGTTCTTCTTCCGTTTCCGGCTGCGCGTCGGTATCCGCCTGCTCCTCTGTATCCTCTTCAGCAGGCGCGCCGCTGTCCTCACCGGACGCTGCTTCCTCGTCGTTGTATGTATCCTCTGCTGCATGCTCTTCCTGTTGAGGCGCTTCCTCTGTATCCGGGGAAGGCGCGTACGCTCGTTTTTCCAGCCGCTGCCGGATCATTTGAACCAACGGCATCATCGCCCAGAGGACGGCCGCTGCTGCTGTGATCTTCAAAAACCGCTTCATCTGCTCTGCCTCCTATACTCTGCTTTCCTTCAGTATATCAGATTCTTCCCGGGCGGGAATGGGATAATCTGCCGAGCTGGATGGTTTTTTTTCGAAGGAGCGGTTGTACATGGACATGCCGTTCTTCCCGTTCCGCTTGATTTCATACATCGCCTTGTCTGCCTCGAGAAGCATGTCATCCACCGTCCCGTCCTGATCGAACCCCGTGATGCCGATGCTCGGGGTAACGATTACCTGCTTCCCGTCCATATCGAATGGTTCACTCAGACGCTGCTTCAGCCTCTCCCCGACTTCTGCCGCCTGCTCACTCGTGATCTTATCGAGGAAAATGACAAATTCGTCTCCGCCGAGCCTGCAGACCATGTCGCGCTCCTTCAAGGAAGAAGTCAGCCGTTCCGCCATGTACGTAAGTAAATCGTCCCCAACCGCGTGGCCGAAGCGGTCATTGATCTGCTTGAACGAATCCAAATCAATAAAAAGAAGGAAGGCGCGCCCTGGATCAAAGGATGGCAGCGACTGCATGGAAGACACGTACTCGTAAAAATGAGTACGGTTCGGAATTTTTGTCAACGAATCATGGTAGGCCATGAACGCCATCCGTTCCTCCGCATGCTTGCGGTCCGTGATGTCAATGAGGGCGGCTTCCACCCGGTCCAGCCTCCCTTTTTCGATGACCGGCATCATATTCGCGGTCACCCAGATCGTACGGCTGTGAAGCCGGAAGCGGAATTCTACTTTCCGCAGCTTCCCCTCCAGCACTTCCTTCTCAATCATTGCAACAAATGCCTGATCGTCTTCGTGGACATACGCTTTCCACGGCAGCACGGCGTCTTTTTCCATCGGCAGCGCCATCAGCTCCGGAATCCCCGAGGTGATGTCATGACGAGCTCGTGCAGGATCATATGTATAAGTCACAATCTGGGCGCTGTCCAGCAGATAACGCAGTTTCAGACGGTGGTCGCGGAGCACGGTGAAAGCCTCCTGCATATCCCGGTGCTGCACTAATAGAAAGGCAGTCAGCAGCACGTTGAACAGCTGCAGGTACAGAAAGGTCGACCAGGATCCGCCCTGAAAAATGTCCGCTGCGGCTACTGCAAACACAAGGCTCGTGATGATCACCGAGGCCGCTCCGCTGAACAGAACAGCAGAACGGTCCCGGTAGAGGGCACTCAGCAGCAGCCCGAACCATACGAAAATAAACGCAGACAGCATCTGCACGGTAAGAACAAGAATCGCAAACGACACAAAATACGTCCAGAGCACGCCGTACATGAGAACACGCTGGTACGGAAATGCTGGCAGGACATAATAAAATAGAAGGAACAAAGGAAGCGAAAGAACCGGCAGAAACAAAATCCAGCTCTGCGTCACAACAGCACTAAGGAAATACACAACCTGGAAAGCAAAGATTAGCTGCAGTACGATTTTGTTTCGTTCTTTCATCCTACACTTCTCCCTTCTCTATTCACGCTATGCACTTCTTTTATACTAACACAAGCGATTCAGGAAAGGAAAGGAAACGGTGGAAGAAGCAAGGACTCAAACGTCATAAACCTTGTTAAATCAAGATTTTAACGAGAAAAAAGACCTTTATTACGCTTCTTTCTCCGTAGGGAAAAGTCCTGCATATTATTTCATTCCTTTCGACAGTTTAAAATGTCTAAGTCTTTTTACTCCTTTGTCACGACTAAACAGGGATCTGTCAGCCGCTCTTGAAAACAAAAAGAAGGCGCCGGAAGGTTTATGCTTCCGGCGCCCTGCAGCAAAGAGAGTCGTCTCTGTTCCGTGCTATGACACTCTGCCTGTCCTGCTTCCACGTCCAATGGATTAGGAGCGCCGCAGCCGCTGTAGGAAAAAGACATGCACGAGCGCAATAATCACACCGGCCAAAACAAGACTGAACAGCACGAGCAGTCCGCCCCCGGCCAGACCGGCTGCCTGCCCGGCGTAACCGAACCCTCCAAACAAAGTGATAAAGCCGATAAAGGTCACTGGATTCACGGCACGTACCGGAATCCACTTGAATAAGCTCTCTGCTAGTTCACTGAAAAGCAGGTAGGCGAAACCGAGACTGATTCCGCCGATGAGTATCGTCAGGTAGATGACGGAAGCATCCATCCGAATCGTCCTCCTTTCTGCGTACTATTCTTCTATTCCCATCTATTTCAAGGATTATGCTCCATCCTGAGAAAAATATTTTTTGAAAACCTCTAAGAACGTGTGGGTCCTATTTCATGGTATAATATATACTAAATCCATCACTGGGAGGCCCACTTGTGACAGATACCCTCATTGTTCTGGAAACCTACTACAATATACCGCTTGTCCTCTTCTCGATTTTGATGGCGGTCATCGGCTCGTTCGTTGCGCTCGAGATCAACACGCGCATCACCCAGCTTCCCGCGGGCCGACGAAAAATGCCGTGGATCCTTGCCGGTGCCGGAACGATGGGAATCGCCATCTGGTCGATGCATTTTATCGGCATGTCCGCCTTCCAGCTGTATGTGCCGCTTCAGTATGACTGGTTGATGACGGTCTTTTCGATCATTCCAGCCATCATCTCTGCCTTCCTGGCTTTTTTCGTCCTGCATCACATGACGGTTCGCTGGTCCACCGTGTTGACCGCCGGCCTCCTCATGGGCGGCGGTATTTCCGCTATGCATTACACCGGCATGCAGGCTATCAGTTTTGCCGGCGTCATGACCCACACACCAGCGTCGATCATTACAGCCACTTCGATTGCGGTGATTGTATCGTTTGCCGCGCTCGCAATTTTTACCCACTCCCGGACCATTCAGTCCATGCCGCTCCGCGGTGTGATGGCAGTGGTCATGGGGCTCGCGATATCATCGATGCACTACACAGGCATGGGGGGATCGTCGTTCTGTCTGCCGCCGGAAATGTCGAACCTGATTCAGGCGGAACCAACCGAGCAGAACAACGTCCTCGGAGTGACGACCATTCTTGCGACCATCGTCATGTACACCGCCGTCCAGTTTATACTGCAGAGCGAAAACCGCTGGGCGCAGCGGATGAGTTTCATCGATCCTGCTACCGAGCTTCCGAACCGGCGCAGCTTCGAAGCTCTCTCCGTGGAAGAACTCCGCCGGTATCCGGCAGTCATGTTCGCTGAAATCAACAACTTCAGCATGATGAACGACAGCTATGGCCTGGAAACTTCGGATCAGATTCTGTTCATTATTTCCGGCCAGCTGTCCAAACGCCTGCCGGAAGGAGCCAAACTTTACAAGCTGAACGGATCCCGCTTTGCCGCTCTGTTGACAGAGGAGTCGGAAGCAGGCGTGCTGGAGCGAATGCGCGATGCGGCAGAAGAGTACATCGTCCCCGTCTTCGGCTCGGACCAGGAAATCGACGTACAGATGACCGCCGGTGCAGCACTGACATACGACATCACGAGCCACCGGCAGCTCGCCCGTGAAATTGACGCCGCGATGCGGGAAGCGAGGTATACTTCTACCCGGTGCGTCTTATACGATCAGAATCAGCACGACACGTTCCGTGAACAGGAACTGGCAGAGGACCTGCGCCGGGCCATTGCCGAACAGAAGCTGGACGTTTACTATCAGCCGAAAGTCGATTCCCAAAGTCTTCATGCCGATAAAGTAGAAGCCCTCGTGCGGTGGAACCACCCGCAGCATGGGTTTATCTCACCGGGTCTGTTCATTCCGGCGGCCGAGCGCTACGGGCTGATCATGCCGCTCACCGAAACGATGCTGCGCATGGTCTGCCGCGATCTAGAGTCCGGAGCGCTTGCCCGGCGAGGCATCAAGGGCGCTGCCGTGAACTTGTCCCCTGCCCACTTCCAGGTGAGCGAGGCCAACAGCCGGATTCTCGCCATCGTGCAGGAGTTTAACATTCAGGCTGAGGATCTCGAATTTGAAGTGACCGAGTCCACGATGATGGAGAGCGTCGACCGCGCAGTGCAAATTCTCTACGAGCTGCGTGCAGCCGGTCATACGATTGCCCTCGATGATTTCGGCACCGGCCTCTCGTCGATGACCTACCTGCAGAAACTTCCGGCCGATACGCTGAAAATAGACAAAAGCTTCATCCAGTCGATGACAGACGCCTGCCGGAATGAAGCCGTCGTGAAATTGATGATCGACTTTGCGAGAACTGCCAACATGGATATCGTCTGCGAAGGGGTCGAAACGAAAGCCCAGCTGGAACGCATCCAGCACCTGTCGCATGCACAGATTCAAGGATTCTACTTCCAGAGACCGGTACCGCTGGAGCAGATTCAAACGGACTTTTCGGAGAGAGCCAGAAAAGAAGCCTGAGTGGAAGCACCGCATTCCGGGAAATGCGGGTCGCTCCACTCTTTTTTTGCGTCGCTTCGCCTCGGGAAGCGCGTCGCTTTCCGCCGCATGCGGGTCTCCCGCCGGATTTTTTTGAGCCAATTTGCTTTTTTTGAGCCAATTCTCAACGACATGGAGCCGCTTCCTCCTACAATCTCGACGCCTGCCGCAGAAATGGCGCCAGTCAACTACCTTTATCCACTCAACCCCCTTCCTGCAGCGGTGGGCACTTAGGTAACGGGAAGCTTGTCCCGGACCGTCTAAAGCACCTCAGCTCCTCAACTAAGGCGCCCCACCCTCTCCTACCGCGGCCAGAGCCGCTGCCTCTCTTCGACAATGGATCCACTTCTGCAATCAAAACAGGGCAGCCGGCTCTCCTTCAGGAGGACTGGCTGCCCATTCGTTCTTCGATTTTGTTGCCGACGCGTGCGAGAATGACGGTAGCAATCACGGCAACGAGGACGAGTCCGTAGAATCCCGCAGCAATGCCGATGCCGACACCGCCGACGAAAAAAATCATCGCCGCTGATGTGAGTCCGGTGACGTTAAAACCATCTTTCAGGATCACGCCGGCGCCGAGAAAGCCGAGCCCGGAAACAATCTGGGCGGCCAGGCGCATCGGGTCCATCATGATGTTCGACGACGTCTCCGCAAAGTGGATCACGCTGTGGATCGAGACCAGTGTAATGAGACAGCAGGACACGCACACATACATATACGTCTTAATGCCGGCCGGCTTGCTTTTCGAATAGCGGTCCCATCCGATCAAAAAGCCGATGAGGGCACTGCCGAGAATCTGAAGGAGCATTTCTATGTACGGGGTGACGTAGCTGCCTGCAGTCTGAAGTTCAAGCAAGGGCTTGCCTCCTTTCTTCCTGTTTATTCTATGCATTAGTTATACGCTATTTTTCTCTTCCCGGCAAATCCGTCTGGAAAACACCCCCTTTTATGTATGGATTTCATTATCCGCTGATTTTTAGTATTATATAGGTAAGGAGGTGTCGCACGTGAGTGAAGAAAAAGAAGATCTAAAAGAACGGGTCATGGCGCAGCTGGAAAATGTGGTCGACCCGGAACTTGGTGTAGATATTGTCAACCTCGGGCTGGTCTATGAGATCAAGCTCGACGATCAGGATAACGTCACGGTCGTGATGACCCTGACCTCGATGGGATGCCCGCTCGCCGGCACGATTGTCAGCGACATCAAGACGGCACTCTCAGAGCTGCAGGAAATCAAGGAAATCGGCGAAGTCGATGTCGACATCGTCTGGAGCCCACCTTGGGATAAGTCGATGATGTCCCGTTACGCAAAACTGGCGCTCGGTGTCGCTGACAACTAAACCGGGAACCCGTTCCCGGTCGGCGGGCGCGCGCTTCAAACGACAGCGCGGCCCGTCTTTCCGGGCGCAGCATCCGCGCACGGAGTACGTGCGTGCATGCTGCTTCCGGAAACATGCCAGCGATACAGGTCGGAGGACGTATGTTTCTGACAGCGCAGCCATGATATAGTAGGGCTGGTCATGAACGAAAGCGTACAGCGCCTTTTCGTTCGAACGGCGCGCAGCAGACACAGCCGCCGTCTCTTTTTATGAAAACGTATCCTTTTCAACGAACCAACAAACAGCACGAAGAGCCGCAGCGCTCTTCTGATATTACAGACAGGGGTGTAGCGACGACATGAGCACGAAACAAACGACCGCAGATGTCATGCTGATCGGCGCAGGCATTATGAGCGCGACGCTCGGCACGATGATCAAAGAACTCGATCCGGACTGGAAGGTGCAGATTATTGAAAAGCTCCCGGAAGCCGGTGCGGAGAGCTCGAATGAATGGAACAACGCCGGAACCGGTCACGCCGCTTTATGTGAATTGAATTACACGTCCGAGAAGCCCGATGGTACGGTGGATATCACGAAGGCGATCAACATCAACGAACAGTTCCAGGTATCCACGCAGTTCTGGTCCTACCTGGTCAACCAGGGCATTCTCGACCATCCAGCATCGTTCATCCGCCCGATCCCGCATTTAAGCTTCGTCCAGGGCGCGGAGAATGTCCAGTTTTTGTACCGTCGTTTTCAAGCGCTTTCACAAAACCCGCTGTTCACGGGCATGGCGTTCGCCGACGATCGGGACACGCTTTTGCAATGGATGCCGGTCATGATGGAAGAGCGCGACAGGAATGAACCTGTGGCAGCGACCAAAATCGACTCCGGCACCGACGTCAACTTCGGTGCGCTCACGCGGAAGCTGATTGATCATCTCGACACGCAGGACATCCAGACGCAGTACAACAGTGAAGTGGAGAACATCACACGCACAACCGAAGGCCTGTGGGAGCTCTCTGTCCGAAATCACGAAAGCGGCAGCGTGGAAACACACACCGCGCACTTCGTGTTCATCGGCGGCGGCGGCGGAAGCCTCCATCTCCTGCAGAAAACCGGCATCCCGGAAAGCCGCGGCGTCGGTGGTTTCCCCGTCAGCGGGCTGTTTATGATGACCAAAGACAAAGAGCTGATTGAAAAGCACCACGGCAAAGTGTACGGCAAGGCCAAAGCCGGTGCCCCGCCGATGTCGGTCCCGCATCTGGATACCCGCTACATCGGCGGCGAAAAAGCCCTGCTCTTCGGTCCGTTTGCCGGATTCTCGCCGAAGTTCTTGAAAACCGGTTCGATCATGGACCTGCCTTCATCGATCCGTCCGGATAACTTGATTACGATGGTTGCTTCCGGCGCTAAGAATGTGCCGCTCACCAAATACTTGATTGAGCAGGTGCTCCAGTCGAAAGAACAGCGCATGGAAGAACTGCGCGACTTCATTCCGGGCGCCGTGAGTGACGACTGGGAGCTCGTGACCGCCGGCCAGCGCGTGCAGGTGATCAAGGATACGGACCACGGCGGAAGGGGAACCCTTCAGTTCGGCACCGAAGTCGTCACGTCCGAAGACGGCTCCATTGCCGCACTGCTTGGAGCGTCGCCGGGCGCGTCCACGGCCGTCTCCGTCATGCTCGACGTGATGGAACGCTGCTTCCCGGAACGCATGGAAGAATGGACACCAAAGATCCGCAGCATGGTCCCTTCCTACGGGCGCCGTCTCATGGACGATCCCGAGCTGCTGCATGAAGTTCACCAAACGAGTGCGGACGTCCTCGGCTTGACGGCGCCGGACTTTCGAGAGCTGCTCGCCGCCGGCCAGGATCAGTCGTCTTAAGCAGCCGTCGACTGCCTCGAGGAAAACCTGCACATGCTTATCATCTAAATTGAGAGGCCCTCACCCGACATACGGGGAGGGCCTCCCGTTTGTTGATGAAGGACAAAGCAGGCAGCCACCTCCTTTTCTTCATCTTTTCTCGTGCGCTTACCGGCGGAAGCATGCCGCGGGGCTTGTCTTCAGCTATGTTCCCTGCCCTTCCGCGCAGGGAAAAGGATCGTCAGACGGCGCAGCCATCCCACTGGCGTCACCGCCGGACGCTTCGGAGAAAAGGAGCGTTTCTCCCTTCATATCCTTTAAACAAAACAGGAAAGAGGCCCTCACCCGACACGCGGGGAGGGCCTTTTGGCTGTTTTGTCCTGACTGTCCTTCCAGCCTGGTATCAGAGGCAGACGATGTGACGTACGTTAGTACCGGAACTGCTGCAGGCTTCGCTTCAGCTGCTCGGCGATGGTCGTCAGCATCTCGCTCGAGGACGCCACTTCCTGCATCGAAGCGGTCTGCTCTTCGACCGCTGCCGACATCTGCTCGGTGCTTGCAGCGTTCTGCTGCGAGACGGCCGAGAGGCTTTCCATGACCTCCATCATTTCTTTCTTCTGGCTTTCCAGCTTTCCGCCGGATGCGTTCAGGCCGCCGACTTCCTTCCGCATGCCTTCGATCGCATCCGCCACCCCTTCGAACGTCTGGATCGTTTCGTTCACGCTCTTCGTCTGCACCTCGGCCACTTCCCGGCTTTCTTCCATGCGATTCACCGCTCCCTGCGTTTTCGCCGAAAGCTCCTGAATCACAGCGGAAATCTCTTCAGAAAAACGGTTCGACTGCTCCGCCAGTTTGCGGATCTCTTCTGCCACGACCGAGAAGCCACGGCCGGCTTCTCCTGCACGGGCCGCTTCGATCGAGGCGTTTAACGCAAGCAGGTTCGTCTGTTCGGAAATGTTTCGAATCATGCCGCTCGCTTCTTCGATCTTGGACGTGTTCTCGTTCGTTTCCCGGATCATCTGCTGTACCGCGTTGGTCGTCTCGTTGTTTTCTTCCGTCTTTTTCGTCAACTCCTGCACGAGGCGCATCCCCTGGTCCTTCAACGAGGCGATGTGGTCCGCAGCCGTGCTGACTTCCTTGACGTATCCTTGATCTTCTTCAATCACCGTCCCCATCTGCTGCATATGGGCGGCGCCTTTTTCCGTGTCTTCCGCCTGGCTCGAAGCGCCCTTGGCGATCTCTTCAATCGTCCCGGCCACTTCATCGGCCGCCCGGGAGGACTCCGCACTGGTACGGGTCAGGTTCGCCGACGAATCGGAAAGCCGGCCTGCCGCTTCCTGTACATCCTCAAACAACGTCCGCAGGTTTTTCTTCATCAGCGCGAGACTCGTAGAAACCCGGCCGAGCTCATCGCGCCGGTCGTCTGCCTCATGTGCCTGCAGATCGCCATTCCCGGCACGCTCAATATCCGTAATGAGCCCCCGCATGCGGCGCTTGATGTTTCTCGTGAAAAACAGCAGAGCCCCTGTCACGAGGAGAATGATCACCCCGACGACCACTGCCGTCTGTGTGATGATGTCGGCCATCGTGCTGTTGATCGCCTCCTGGGAAGCCCCCGTGAACATCATGCCGACGACCTCATCGTCCTCATTCATTAGCGGGCGGTACGCTGTCTGCAGCTGCATATCGAGAATCTCTGCCTCGCCGGAATAGCGCTCTCCCTCTTCCAGGACCAGAGCCGACACCTCGCCTTCCGCCGCCTGCGTCACGGCACGCTCGCCGCCGATAATCAAATTCGTCGTCACCGGCATGTCTTCCTGGAAAATGGTGATCAGGCCGCCGGTGATGTCCGTAATGTCATCTGCGAGCTCATAGTGTTCGTTGATCACCGCATCTCCTTTCACGAGCTGTCCGTCGTCGAGCTGCCATCCGCCCTCGTACCGCTCATCTATGTATTCATACGCCAGATCGAGATCACTCCTGGCCTTATCCGAGGCAAACCCCTCAATCCCGCTTTCTACTTCCGTAAAGGTGATCAACATCACCGCCGCCGTCAGTACCGCAATAATGCTGAATACGACCACGTAAAATTTCGAAATAATGGAAACATGCTTCACAACAACTACCCCTTTCGACTTTGTGCATTGTTTGAAAATACCACGAAAGACGCAGGGAAACAAGGAGACTTTTCTCGTTCTTTTGTCTTATATGGGAAAAAGGGGGTGCAGCCCTCATCAACATGTCGCACGCAGGCCCGGCTTCCGTGTAGATAGACGTCCGCGGCCTTACACGGTCGACGAAGCGGGCCGCCCGGGGCGGAGTATCTTCAATACGACGGGCATACGTACAAAGGTCCGCTCAGCCGAAAGCCGCCTGCCTTCTGCACCGTGGCAGAGGTGACCCAACAGGCGGAGCGGGCGTTTTCTTTTCCA
Organism: Alkalicoccus chagannorensis DSM 18086; assembly: GCF_000429725.1. GTDB lineage: Bacteria > Bacillota > Bacilli > Bacillales > Salisediminibacteriaceae > Alkalicoccus > Alkalicoccus chagannorensis. The sequence goes on from NZ_KE386945.1 coordinate 59,797, forward strand.
GCGCGAGCAGCACGCTTTTCCCCGGAACGGCCTGCAGAAAGGATTACCCGCAGGCCGTTTCGGGTACGTGGAAGAAAAAGGAGGTGCTTTCGATGAGTCTTCTCTTAGTCGGAGCCGGCATCCTCGTGATTATTGGTCACTTTGTTTATTTCTTGAAACAGCGCCGTTTCCGCGAAAGCCGACTGAACCTGGGGCTGTTTTTACATATGTTTTTTCTGCTGACGGCGGTGACGATCACCTTTTCGTTTCTCTACTTTTACCTCGGGACGCAGGGGACGACGCTCCGCGTGAACGATCCGACCGATGAACCTGTCGACGTCACCTTTCTGGAGGCGCTGTACTTCAGCGGCGTCACGATTCTCTCCGTCGGCTACGGCGATTACGTGCCGATCGGACCGGCGCGCTTTTTCGCCTTGATTCAGGCAGCGCTCGGCCTCTTGATCCCGAGCGCCTTTTTCCTCACCGCGCTCGGCCAGGAGGTGCAGAACAAGCAGGAATAGCCTGTTCCTGCTATGATAGCGGGGAAGACAGCAGGAGAGGAGCATCCACATGAAAAACCACCGCCCGCTGCTCACCATGACATGGGAGCACCTGTTATTTCTCCACTGGGAAGCAGACGCAGAACAGCTCCAGGCTGCTCTTCCGGAAGGCCTGGAGCTTGATACGTATGACGGAAAAGCCTATCTCGGCATCATCCCATTTTTTATGACGGATATCGCCCTGCAGGCCCTGCCGCGGCTCTCCCGGCTGCAGTTCCCGGAGCTGAACCTGCGAACCTATGTGAAAAAAGACGGCCGGCGCGGCATTTATTTTTTCTACCTCGATGCGTCGCATGTGCTGGCAAACCGTGTCGCCAACACCGCGTTTCAGCTGCCGTACCGCCGCGCCCGCTTCGACACCTCCACAGCAGGGCCAATCCGGATGTCGCACTACCATCCGAAGAGTCGGAGCGGCATCGATGTCAGCTGGCAGGGAGCAGGCCCGGTGTTCCGTTCGGAGCCCGCCTCGTTTGCCCACTGGGCGACCGAGCGGTATCACTTCTTCACGAAAGGCGCCGGTCTCCTCTGGCGCGGTGACGTCTCCCACGCCCCCTGGACCCTGCAGGAAGCCGACGTCGATGTGCACCACGAAAACCTGCTTGATCACTGGAACACCGGCAGTCAGGCGCCGGCCTTTTATGGACGGAAGATTGCCGTCACTGCCGAACGGATCCGGCGGGTGTAAACGAGAAGAAGAGCGCTCTCCCTGTGGGAAGCGCTCTTCTTCTCGTTGCAGCACTTGCAAAGATAATCACTTCAAGACTGTCAGCACATGGCTGACAATCTTTTTTTCTCTTGATGCTGCTATCCTTTTATTTGCCGGACTGTTCTTTATCTGTTTCCTTGGTCGCTTGCTTGAACCGCTCTTTCTGCTCTTCCAGCGATTGTTCCAGGGAGACGACCGGATACGGATAGGTTTCTCCGAGGGTGAGGCCGCCCTCGTTCCGGTCGACTTCGCTCATTTCCGCGGGCTGGTAAATGTACTCGGCCGGCACGTGCTTGAGCTCCGGGATCCAATATTTCACGAAGGCGCCGTCCGGGTCGTATCGTTCTCCTTGATGCACGACGTGGAAGGCGCGGAACTCCTTCACATCGGTGCCGACGCCCCCGATGTACTGCCAGTTGCCGTAATTGCTTCCCGGATCGTAATCGATCAAGTGCGATTCAAACCAGGCTGCGCCCCAGCGCCAGTCGATGCCGAGGTTTTTCGTGAGAAAGCTCGCCGTGTTCTGCCTCGCCCGGTTCGACATGTAGCCCACCTTCTTCAGCTGGCGCATCGATGCATCGATGAGCGGATACCCGGTGCGCCCGTCGCACCACGCGTCAAACAGCGCGCTGTCCTGCTTCCATGCCACCGGAAGCTGCTGGAGGCCGTCGCGCCTGAAGAGCCTCGCGCCCTCCTTTTTCAGCAGGAAATGAAAGTAGTCCCGCCACAGCAGCTCAAAATAGAGCCAGTACGTCGAGTCGTTGGCGCCCTCCTGCTCCTCGAGCTCCTGCAGCTGCTCGTAGACGCGGCGGGGCGAGAGGCACCCGGAGGCGAGCCACGAAGAAAGCTTGGAGCTGTCGTCGAATTCGAGCATGCCGTTGCGGCGCTGTTTGTAGGAGAAAACGTGCCCGGTGCGGAACAAGTACTCTTCCAGCCGGCGCACGCCTTCCTGTTCGCCGCCGTTGACGAACGTCTCGGCCCGGATGCTGCTGAAGCGGTTCATGAGGTCCTCCCCGGTGTAGGCATGGTCCTCGAGGTACATCGGCGTCTGCTCCCGCGGCAGGCCGCGCGCCGGACGCGGCTGCACACCCGATGTCTCTACCTTTTTCCGGAACTGATTGAACGTCGCCGGCATGTCCGACAGCGCAAACGGCAGATCGTCTTCGTGGTAGAGCGTATCGCCGTGATACCAGACGACTTCCACCCCGGCAGCGTCGGCGGCCGCCGTGATCCCGGCTTCATCGTCTGCCTCTTCCGTTCCCGGAAGACGGTGGGCATGGATCCGCTGCACCGGAAACTGCTGCATCCAGCTCTGCACTTCCTGGGCCGCATCGCCGTCCGCCACAACGAAAGGCACGCCGAGCCGTCCGAGCTGCTGATGCATTTCGAGCAGGGATTCCAGCAGGAAGCGGCGCCGCTTATCGTCCTGCCGCGGAAAACCCGCTTCCGTCCGTTCTTCGAGGCGACGGTCAAACACATACCCGGCCATCACCGGGGTGCCGCTCTCCAGCGCCTGCATCAGCGGTTCGTGGTCGTGCACTCTCAAATCCTGGCGCAGCCAGACAAATTCCATGCCGTCGTCCTCCTTTTTCATGTTAACTCTCCATTCCCTTCCTTCGGATAATGAAAACCCGCCGCACTTTCGTTATACTGAAGAGACAGACACAAGGAGGTCAAGCCCATGCTGGTAAAAACCGCACTCGTACAAATGAACGTTGCTTTCGGTAATATCGAGGAAAACTACGCCAAGGCGGAACAGGCCGTGCAGGAAGCGGTCGAACAGCGCGCGGACGTCGTCGTGCTGCCGGAGCTCTGGCCGACGGGCTATGACTTCGACGCCATGAAAGAAGCACCCGATCGAGAAGCGAGCCAGGCCGTGACGTTTCTATCAGAACTTGCCCGCTATCACCGGGTCAACATCATCGGCGGATCGGTGCCGAAAATGACCGACCACGGCTTGTACAACACGATGCTCGTCTTCAACCGCCACGGGGCGTTCGTCAAAGAGTACAGCAAAGCGCACCTGTTCCGCCTGATGGAAGAGGAGAAGCATTTGACGGAAGGCAACGAAGGCGGCATGTTCAAAATGGAGCACGGCTTCGCAGCCGGATTCATCTGCTACGATATCCGCTTCCCAGAGTGGATTCGCACGCACATGGTGCACCCGGAATATAAGCCGGATGTGTTCTACGTGACGGCGGAATGGCCGAAAGCACGCATTTCGCAGTGGCGGGCGCTGCTCATTGCCCGCGCGATCGAAAACCAGTGCTTCGTCGTCGCCTGCAACCGGACCGGTTCCGACCCGAACACAGCCTTCGGCGGCCATTCGCTCGTCATCAATCCGCTCGGAGAAATACTCGCTGAGGCAGAAGAGGAAGACACCATCCTCTACGCGGAGTTTGAAACGGAAGAAACGGCGGAGATCCGCCGTAATATCCCGGTGCTGGACGACCGTCGTCCGGACTTGTACCGGCTTTAATGAAGAGAGGGTGCTGCAGCCTGTTCCCCGAAGGACGGAGGGATAACGCCCTCCCCGGGTTTTGGGCCGCACCCCTTTTACATAAGTAACAGGTTGATGGCAGCGAGGCAGATGACGATGCCGGCGGTGATGCGGATGGCTTTCGGGGAGAGGTGCCGGAAGCAGGCGACGCCGAGCCGGGTGCCTAAAAAGACGGTGCCGATGCCGACGAGGAAGAACCAGAGGAAGTCGGGATCGAAGTCTCCGCTGGCGCCGTGGAGCAGGACGGTCATGCCGTTGGTGAACAGGAAGGTGAGCTGCAGGTTGGCGCTGTAGGCGTATTTGTCGTCGGCGAAGAGCAGCATGAGATAGAAGACGAAGAAGGGTCCACCGACGGCGAAGATGCCGCCGATGAAGCCGCCGAGAAAGCCGAAGATGATGGGGATCCAGGGGCTTCGGGAGCGGATGCCGGCGGCTTTTCCTGCGCCGAAAAACAAGTACAGCACGACGAGGAGCAAGAAGATGCCGAGGAAGTCGCGCATGATGTCGAGTTCGCCGTAGTTGCTCAGGACGAAGAAGGCGCCGATCCGGCCGACGAATGCGGCGCTGAAGAGCACGATCAGGAGGCGCCACTGGATGTGGCCGCGCATTTGAAAGAAGATGCTGGCGGCGACGAAGAGGGACAGCGACATGACGAGCAGCGTGCTCTCTTTGACGGTGAAGAGCAGGGGCAGGAAGCTCATGGCGAAGAGGCCGAAGCCGAAGCCGCTGACGCCCTGGATGAAGGCGCCGATCAGTAGGATGAAAAACACGATGCTGATTTCAATAACCATATGTATCCGCCTTTTCTTTCGGTAGTCTATCTAGTATAGCATGAAGGGAAGGCTGCAGGCAGAAGGGAGCCGTTTGGAGATGGATGTGCTGACGGTAGCCGTCGCAATTACGGTCATGGGGATCATGATTGCGCTCGGTGCGGTCGTATCAATGAAAGTGGAGGTGAATCAGCAGGCGAAGCAGGCGCTCGTGCTGATTGTCTTAAATATTGCGGTGCCTTCGGTGATTCTGAACGGGGTGTTCAACACGGATTTTTCCGATGACCTGCTGTTTCAGATCGGCGTCGTGTTTGCGATTTCGGTCGTGTTCCACCTCGTGTCGCTCGTGGCTGTGCTGTTTCTCGCACGGGTGATCGGGTTCCGCTCGATGTTTGCAAAAAAGATGGCGATCCTCGGGGCGCTCGGCAATACCGGCTTCATTGGGATTCCGCTCTGCTACACGATTTTCGGTCCGACGGGCGGCCTGCTCGCGGCGATTTTCGACGCGGGACTCGATATCGTGGTTTTTAGTGTGGCGGTCTACCTGCTGCAGTCGGGTGCCGGTTTTCAGCTGCGGCAGCTGAAAGCGGTGCTGAACCTTCCGCTTGCGGCCGTCGTCGTCGGCCTTTCGTCCGCTTTTATCGGGCTGGAGCCGCCCGCGGTCGTGCGGCAGCTGGCTGAGCTGCTGTCCGGGCTCGCCGCGCCGCTCGCGATGCTCTACATCGGCATTCTGCTGCACCAGCTGATTCAGCGGACCGGCTTCCGGGTCTATCCGCAGATCTGGTTCCCGGTGTCGCTGCGGCTGCTGCTTATTCCTGTCGTTGCGGTGATGGTGCTGCCACTGCTGCAGCTGCCGGAACTGCCGCAGAACGTCGTCGTCATCTCGGTATCGATGCCGACGTTCATGCTGGCAGCGATCCTCTTCTCGCGGTATACAGAGGATGAGGACACGGCGGTCATGACCATCTGCTTGTCGACAATCTTGTCGCTCGCGACGATACCGCTGATTGCGTTTCTTGCGTCGTTTGTCATGTAGACCAAAAGCGCGTCAGGGCTTTTGGTCGGAACGGCGTGTACCGCAAGCTTTTCAAGGGAAGAAAGGGAGGGCTTTCTTCCCGGGCAGCGCATGAAGCCGCCGTCTTCTTGTATGAGAACTTATCCCTTTTAAAGCAAAAAAGATCCTGCGTCCGCCGACCGCCGGCGGACGTTTCCTTTTCAGGTCTGACGGCTGATCCGAAGGGGAATTGGCTGGACTTTCTCTCAGCTTGGTCGAAATTTCCGTGAATTGTCCG
>NZ_KE386945.1:65958-152261 GCF_000429725.1 Alkalicoccus chagannorensis DSM 18086
GCTTGGTCGAAATTTCCGTGAATTGTCCGCACTTTCTCTCAGCTTGGTCACAATCGGCCGACATTGGCCGAAGTTGCAAGTTACCTCCCCTGAACCGAAAACAAGCAGCGTCCGCCGGTGCCGGCGGGCGCTGCTTGGTCGTCTCTTATGGACCGCCGGCTGCTAGTTTGACGTAGCGGCGGAACTGTTTTTCCCGGTGCCGGCGCAGCTGCTGGGCGACTTCCACTGGCACGGTGGAGAAGCGGATCACCTCGCCGGGGCGCATCTGGGCGACTTTCGGGAGGTCTTCATGGATCACGGTGGCGATCCTCGGATACCCGCCTGTCGTCTGCCGATCGGCCATGAGCAGGATCGGCTGGCCGCCGGCGGTGATCTGGATGGTTCCCATCGCCACAGCATCCGAGAGCATCCCCTCCGCTTCAGGGACATCCATTTCCGGACCTTCCAGCCGGCTTCCCATCCGGTCGACGTCGTTGGTGATCCGGTAGGTTTCACTCATGAAGAGCGACAGGGAGCCTGGAGCGTCGGGCCCTGGGATGATACGGACGGGACGGCCTTTATGGTAATCCGGCAGGAGCTCGTGATGCATGCGCCGGCGTCCCGTTGTCCGCCCCGGTGTTCCGAGGGGAATGACATCCCCGTTGCGCAGCTCCCGGCCGCGGAAGCCGCCGAGTTTCGCACGGATGTACGTGGCACGGCTGCCCATCACTTCCGGGACATCCACCCCGCCTGCTACGGCGATGTAGGCACGCACCCCGAACTTCGGTTCACCGAAGGACAGGACACTGCCTGCCGGTACGAGCACCGCCGTCCAGAGCGGGATCTTCTCTCCGTCCACAGCCGCGGAGAGGTCTGCTCCCCCGACAGCTATCCGGACCGGTTCGGAGAAAGAGAGCTCCGGCCCCATCATCGTAACTTCCAGGCCGGCGGCTCCCGGATCGTTCCCCGTAAGCACATTGCAGAGCCGGAGCGCCCACGGATCCATCGCTCCGCCGACGACGATGCCATACTGCTGAGCCCCGGTACGCCCCTGATCCTGAATCGTGGTCAGGAGTCCCTGTTTTCGAATCTTCATTTCAGCCATCGATGTCACCCGGCGGAACGACCGCCACCCTTTCCTCGTACAGCATTTCGCGGATTGCCGCGGCCAGTGCCGGTGATTCCGGCTTATCTCCGTGCAGGCAGATCGAGTCCGCCTGGATCGGCAGCACCGATCCGTCGGAGGCAGTCACCGTACCGTCCATTACCATCTGACGCACCTGCTGAAGCGCAGCTTCCCTTTCGAGCAGCGCTCCCTCTTCTGTCCGGGGCATCAACGTTCCGTCCGGCTGGTACCCGCGGTCGGCAAAGACTTCCGACACGACGCGCAGCCCGGCACGGCGTCCAGCTTCCAGCAGTTCACTGCCGGCGAGACCGTACAACAGCAGGTCTTTATCCCAGTCCGCCGCAGCCGCAGCGACCGCATCGGCTTTCTCTCTGGAAACAGCCGCTTCATTGTAAAGCGCTCCGTGCGGCTTCACGTGCTGCATCGGAACGTCCGCTTTCCGGCAGAAGCCTTCGAGAGACCCGAGCTGATACAGCACAGCGGTGTAGATATCTTCCGGAGACAGTCCGACCGTCCGCCGGCCGAACCCGCTTAAATCAGGGTAGCCGGGATGAGCGCCTACGGCCGTGCCATGCTCCGCTGCAAGCGCCGTTGTCCGGCGCATGACCGCAGGATCGCCTGCATGGAAACCACAGGCAGCATGAATCGAGCTGACGAGAGGAATCAAGTCCGCATCGCTGCCGATCGTATAGGCGCCGTAGCTTTCGCCAACGTCCGCATTCAGATCTACTTTGATCATGTGACATCCTCCCATTCTATCTCGTAGTCTCCACGCTCCACGCGCCGGGCGATCGATTCATATTCAGACGGCGTAATCCGCGAAAAGCGGAGACGGTCTCCCGCCTGCATCAGCACCAGGCTCTGGCGGTTCCGGTCGTAGAGACGCACCGGGGTCTGGCCGATCAGCTGCCATCCGCCTGGACTCTGCAGCGGGTAGATGCCAGTCTGTTCTCCGGCAATGCCTACCGCTCCGGCAGACACTTTCTGCCGTGGGGTGCGGCGGCGTTCCACGGCAATCGCCGGGTCCATCCCGCCGAGGTAGGGAAACCCGGGAATGAAACCGAGCATGTAGATGCGGTACTCGGCACGCGTATGGCGGTCGATCACTTCCTGTTCCGTCATGCCGCAATGCTCTGCTGTGTCAGACAGGTCCGGTCCGTAGCCGCTCCCGTAGCAGACGGGAATGAGCCAGCGTTTCGGTGCTGCCAGCGGGACGTCCTCCGCTTCGGTTTTCCAGACTGCCATGGCAGCTGCAGCCTCCTCATACGACCAGTGAAGCGGGTCATAAAACACCGTCACCGCACAGTAGGCCGGCACCCATTCGATGACCGCTGGATCCTTTTTCTCCTGCAGCACGGCGCAGAAGCGGCGGATCGCTTCGTGCACTTCTTCTGAAATCACCGACCCGAATGGGACCCGTACGGCCGCATCCCCGAGCGGCTGCATCTCCATGCTCATGCTCATAACGTCTCCTCCTGACTCGACGGCATCGGAAATGTCAGGCAGAACGAGGTCCCTTCGGACGACGTTCCTTTGAGATCCAGACTGCCGTTGTGATGGTTCATGATTCGTTCTGCAATCGTCAAGCCGAGCCCGGTCCCCTTTTCTTTCGTCGTGGCGAACGGGTCGAACATCCGCTCTGCTTTCTCCTGCGGAATCCCCGGCCCGTTATCCGCAATTTCCACGGTGTAGGTCCGGGTCCGGACTTTTCCGGTGATGTCGATCCGGCCGCCGTCGGGCATTGCCTCGATGCTGTTGCGGACCAGGTTGTGAAAGACCTGCTTCATCTGCGCCGCATCCAAGTCCAGCTCAACCGGCTCCAAGTCGACACAGATCTGCACGTGGTGGTTCGCTTCCTGTTCCTGAATCAGCGGCAGAATATCATTCAGCGTATTCTGCAGCCCGGTACGGATGAGTGCCGGCGCAGCCGGCTTGGAGAGCATCAGCATGTCTTCGATGATCGCGTTGATTCTCTCGATTTCCTTCAGCAGAAGATCCAGACGGAACTTTTCCTGTTCCTCCGGGTCCATCGAATGCCGCATGAGGCCGAGGAAGCCGTCGATCACCGCAAGCGGATTGCGGATTTCGTGCGCCGCTCCAGCCGAGAGCTCCCCGATGACCGCAAGCTTTTCCGTCTGGCGGACCTGTCGCTCCAGTTCTTCCGTTTCCGTAATATCGATGAAGTAAAAGACTTTCCCGATTGTTTCGTCCTCTTCGCCGGCGAGCCGCGACTGGGAAGCAAGAAACATCCTTTCTTCTCCATGTTCTTTATACAGGACTTTCTCATTGCTGAAAATGTGCTTCGACGTCAGTACATCCCAGAACCGGTGCACCCCGGCGGCCTCCCGTTTCAGCTCCGGCAGCTGGCGCACGTGGAAGTGGTCGCCGAGCCAGTCGCGGGCGGTGCGGTTGAGCTGCACTTCGCCGCTTCGTTCATCCGAAGTGACAATGCCGATCGGAAGCGAATCGAGAATCTGCTCGCGGTACATTTTGTCCGACAGCACCATGTCAAAGGACTGCTCCAGCTGTGTGGACATCTGATTGATGGAGCGTGCGAGCGGCGCCAGCTCCACCTGGGTCGTTTCTTCCACTTCCGCCCCGTACCGGCCGTCGGCAATCTGCTGCAGCTGGCTTTCCATCGTGCGCACCGGACGGGTGAATCCAGCGCTGATGCGGTAGGCGAAAAACATGGCCAGCAGAATCACGATCCCGGTCACGAGCACAAGCAGGTCGAGCGCATCGGAAATGATGACGTTCAGGTAGGACTGCTGGTCTTCCAGGCTGCCCTGTACTTCCTGCCGCGAAGCTTCGATATCGGTACGGAGTGATTCCAGCTCATCAAAATAAGTACTCTCTATGTATTCTGCCGCCCCGGCTTCATTCCCGATTTCAACGAGCCCGTGCACGTGATTTAAAATCATGAAATCCAGCCGCTCCAAATCCCGCTGCACCGGCTCGAGACTTTCCGGCGGGGCATCGTGGAGGGAGAGCATCGAGCTTTCGCCTTCATCCCGGAAATCCTCATAGTTCGCCACAAAGTCACAGCAGAAGCTGCTCTCCACGCCGAACTCGGTAAACTGCTCCTTCATCGCGATCTGCGACTCCCAGTGGGAAAGCCAGAGCAGCTCCGGCACTTCTTCTGTCGTCAACGATTCACTCACATCGCTCATATCATCGAGAGACAGGATGAAGAAAAAGGAGAGGCTGCTCATCACAGCCGTGAAAAGCAGCAGTACTGTCAGTATTTTTGCCCGGAGGCTCCAATGTTTGAACGTATTCTTCATACGATGCGCTCCTTCAGCTCTCCCGCTGCTTCAGCTGCTCCTGGTATCGTTTAACAGCTGCTTTTTCAGCATCGGTGTACATCGGACCAAGCGGAGCCACTCCGTATGCTCCGTCTTCGATCTCCAGTTCACGCACACCGCCCGGCAGACCTTCATCTGATAAGTAGTCTTCCATCATTATCTCATAAATCTGCGGAATATGCTGGGTTACACTGGTCAGAACGTGATTTTCTGCAAGCATGGATTGATCTTCGACGAATCCGACCGCGTACATATCTTCCTGCTCCATTTCACTGATGATGTAACGGTTGAACTGGTTCCCTCTCGTGTAAATGACGTCGACGCCCTGCGCTTTCAGCGATCTCATCGCCCGGAGTGCCTCTTCCCTGTCATTCCTGCTGACGACCGTCTCCAGCAGAATATCGGTGTCTGCATCGAGCCGCCCGGCCTCTTCGTAGACCGCCTCTGCGGCATGCCAGTCCCCTTCCATGCTGATCACGCCGATCCGGCCTGTTTCTGATTTCATGGAAGCAGCATGAAGCGCCGTTTTCTCTGCATCGGTAATATCAAACGTGTAGACCGTATAGTTCTCCTGATCGGAATCGCCGTGCAGCGTGACAAACGTGACGTCCGGATGCTCTTCGGCGTAGAGGGAGAAGATATCCGAGAATTCACTGCCGTGGCCGATGATGATGTCGCATCCTTGTTCTATTTCCCGGGAAATACGAAAGTCGCGCATCCGTTTCGTCGTCAAATGCGGATAAAAGGCGACCTCCGTATCGAAACGTTCTTCCAGGTGCAGCTTGCTTTCATACGCCAAGGCTCCCCAGCTCTGGTCGTTAGTAGAGTCCGAGGTCAGCATGGATACGTGCAGCGGTTCGTCCTGCGGCTCCTCATCATCCGAACCTGAGACGTGGGACGAGAGCATCTGCAGGGCGAGCAGCAGCAGTACCGCTGCCGCACCGGCAACAGCTAAAATGATCATGGACTGTTTCTTCTGCACCTGCATCCGCTTTTCCCCCTTCTTCACCAACCGCCCTTGGCCGTTTCCGTGTATCCTGGTTCTATTCCATCTGTAACAATAACTTTCCGCACAAACGACCTCACCTTCTCATCTTACCGGACGCGGGGGCTTTTCGTCTATAGACCGTGCGGATTATGTGGAATTTCGTCGAAAAAATGCATCCACTTCCACATGTTTTCCGGCTTTCTTCCGTGTCATTTCAGTACTGGAGCACTATAACATAGATGATAGACCTGCGTCGAAAGATACGATACAGGACCTCTGATTTATCACGGGACCGCCGGTACGTCGCCCCACGAAGCAGACCGTGTCGAATCACGACCGACTGAGCGAGACGCCGCTTTCCTCCTGTGGCATTGGATGCTTGTTACACACTCAAAAAAATCCCGCCGGAGACGAGGCTCTGGCGGGATAATACGTGACTGGATGGAGCGTGCTGCAGGATCAGCCCGTATTCAGAAGTCCTGCGGCGACGCCGCTGATCGTCAGCAGTACTTCCGTGAGTACTTCTTCCGAATCTTCTGCTTCGTCCGAGCGCAGCTTCTGAATGAGGTCTACCTGCATGAAGTTGAGTGGATCGACATACGGATTACGCAGATGCACGGAGCCCTGGATGTTCGGAGTGAAGTCCAGCAGCTCGTCGGACTGCGAAATCTTGAGCAGCATGTCTTTCGTGCGGTCATACTCTGCCTGAATGTCCCCGAAGATCCGCTGCCCAACCTCCTGATCTTCCACCAGGTTGACGTATTCTTTCGCGGTCATGAGGTCTGCTTTCATCAGTGCCATCTGCAGGTTGTTGATCGTCGACTGGAAAAACGGCCACTGCTGGTACATCGCGCGGAGTGTCTCCAGCGCTTCATCGCCGCCGTTTTCGACATAGGCTGCGAGTCCCGTACCGGACGCATACCACGCCGGGATCATCTGGCGGCACTGCGTCCAGGCAAAGACCCAAGGGATCGCCCGCAGATCTTCAAATTTTTCCGAGCCCTTCCGGCTCATCGGGCGTGAACCAATGTTAAGCTCCCGCAGTTCGTTGAGCGGCGTGGTCTGCTTAAAGTACGTCAGAAAATCATCGTCTCCGAAGACAAGGTTCTGGTACTTTTTCAGCGAGTGATCCGAGATCGTTTCGATCGCGTCCTCCCACTCCTGCTTCAGTCCGGTCATCGCCGCTTCATCCTTGTGTACTTTCGACGTGGACTGAATGAGCGCAGAAGCTGCCTGCTCGAGGTTGCGGAACGCAATGTCGCCGAGCATATACCGGGAGGAGAGCACTTCGCCCTGCTCCGTAATCTTCACGCCGTCGCCGAGCGTTTCCGCCGGCTGGGAAATGATACTCCGGTTGAGCGGCCCGCCACCACGGCCGAGCGATCCGCCGCGTCCGTGGAAAAATTTCAGGCCAATGTTGTACTCCCGGGCCATGTTGTGAATTTCCTGCTGGGCTTTGAAGAGCTTCCAGTTGGCGGTGAGTGTCCCGCCGTCTTTGCTCCCGTCCGAGTAGCCGAGCATAATTTCCTGATGGTCGCCGCGCTTTTCGATATGGCTGCGGTACAGATCCATGTCGAATAGCGTCTGCATGATTTTCGGTCCGGCAATCAAGTCGTCGACCGTTTCCAGCAGCGGGGCGACATTGAGGTTGCTTTCCACAGTGCCGTCCACGTGCAGTCGGTAGATCCCCGCTTCTTTTGCGAGCACGAGCACTTCGAGCAGGTCACTCGCGGACTGCGTCATGCTGATCAAGTACACTTCCACGGAGCGCTTACCGAATTCTTCGTGCGCACTCTGGATCATCTTGAACACATCGAAGATATCCTGCGTTTCCTTCGAGTAGTCTTCGTTCAGCAGCATGAGCGGACGAGGGTCTTTCAATACTTTTTCCAGAACGTTGAGCTTCTCCTGTTCTTCCAGAGAGGCATAGTCCTCTGCAATGCCGACGACTTTCAGCATTTCAGAAACCGCCTGTTCGTGCTCCCCGCTGTGGTTACGGACGTCGAGCGTAGCGAGGTGAAAGCCGAACAGCTTCACCTGGCGGATCAGTTTGTTCAGCTTCTTGAGCTTCACGCCCTCGAGCTGATGCTCCATGGCTGTCTCTTCGATCATGAGCAGATCCCGCTCCAGCTCCTCGGCATGCGTATAGGCGTGACGGCTGTTTTTGCTGTCAACCGCACGCAGGCGCTTGAGCATCACGGCAAATTTACGACGGTATACTTCGCCTTCAATCTGCCACTTTTCTCTACCGGTCAAATACTGCTTTTCCTGTTCTTCCACGTGCTTCACGAAGTCTTCGGATACGCTGACGCGTGAGGTGGACTGACTGAAGCGCTTCATCAGCTCCGTGATGCCTTCATCATATTTGCGGAGCACGAGGCCGCGCTGCAGCTTCAACGTCTCCCACGTCACGTCCGGTGTCACGAATGGATTGCCGTCACGGTCCCCGCCGATCCACGAGCCGAAGTTCAGGAAGTTCGGTACTTTCCACTTCCGGTCGGTGAAATAATCGTTCAGCTGGTCCTCCAGTTCGGTATGTACCGCTGGAAGCACATCGAACAGCGTCTCATCAAAGTAGTAGAGTCCGTTCTTCACTTCGTCGATGACAGTCGGCTTCCGGTGACGCAGCTCATCCGTCTGCCAGAGCGCCGTCACTTCGTTCACGAGACTTTCTTCCAGATTGCGGCGCTTTTTATACGGAAGCGTCGGCTGATCGAGTTTCTGCAGAATCGTGGAAATCCGCTTCTGGATTTCCAGGACGGTCCGTTTCGTCGCTTCGGTCGGGTGCGCGGTCATGATCAGTTCGATCGACAGGTCATCAATGATGGACTGTACCGTTGCATCATCATGGTTGTCGTTCTGCAGGGCGATGATCGCTTCCTGCATCGAATGCCGCTGCACGTCGCTGTCGCGCTCGAGCCGGTAAAACTGCGAACGGCGGATGCGGTGGTTCTGCTCCGCAATATTGACAAGGTGAAAATAGATCGCAAACGCACGGATCACCTGCTGGCGCATCGGCGATTTCAACGTCGTGATTTCCTCTTTGAGATGACGGTACTTCGTATCATCATATTCGTCGCGGAGACCTTTCGTCAGTTCGCGGATATCTTCCACTTTATTGAAGAGTTCGTCGCCTCCGTGCTTTTTAAGTACTTCCCCGAGGATGTTCCCCAGCTTTTTCACATCGTTTCTCAGGTGCACGTTCTGATCTTCTGTTTGTGTCATCTCGATCCCTCCTGATAAAAAATGCAGGCAGCCTGTCCACAGGCGGCAGCTGTTGGCTGAAGCGGTGTTTTCCTGCTCCTGCGTGCGGCGGTGCTGCAGAGAAACATGCCTTCTGCAGCACGGTTGAGAGCCTTAACGGGTCAGCCGGGAGGGGATGTGCGCGGGACGTATTTTGTCCGGCCCGTCACACTGCGTCCCACCCACGGCAGAAACTGCCCCTGTCTGATATAACCAACATCATAACAGAAGCAGCAAGAAATAATCAATTTTTTCATACAATTCTTACGTGCAGCGCGCATTCAGGTGGAATCGGGTGAATCCGCCTGCTGAAAGCGTATCAGCCCGTTCAGCCGCAGCTTTCTGCCCGCCATTCTCTGCCAGCGGGATTGCTCCCGCACGCCTGTATCAGATGATCCCCTGGATCCGCAGCACGACTTCGGCAATCAGCGCGGAGCCGATGAAGGTTCCCAGAAGTACGAGACTCGCGACGACCAGCGTCCGCCAGCCGAGCTTGGCAAAGTCGGCCCAGGACCGTCCGATGGCAATCCCTGCATAAGCAAGGATCGGGGTTGTTAGAGCAAGCAGCTCCACCTGCCCGGTCCACTCTGCCACGTAGGCCGAACCCGGGGTCCACGGCGTCGAGACGAGGATGCCGATAATCGCGATATAGGCCACGCTCGGAAAGCGGAGCGGAATGACTTCCGCTGCAATAAAGCCCGCGAGACAGACGAGAATCAGGATGATCATGCCGGGCACCGCCTGCAGCGGCATAATCCCGTAGCCGAGCCAGTTGCCAAAAAGCGCTGAAATACCGAAAATCACGAGCAGAATCGTCCATTCCTGTATGTTGTTAAGCATCTCCGCCACCTCCTCTGCGCTTCTCCATCATCCGGTATAGTTTTTCGGTCAACGGCAGACCGATAAAGATACTGACATACAGCCCGGTGGAAAGCGACAGCAGGTTGCTCGCTCCGGCAAAGGCGACAATCGTATTTTCCATATCCGGGAAAGCTCCGATCAGCGATCCGCTCGCCGCAGCCATCATGCTGCCGCTGCCAATCCCCGAAGCCATCGCAAAAGAGTACGGATGCAGCGGCGTGAGCGTAGCCAGAAAGCCGGCGATGAGGCCCATAAACACCGCACCGAACACCGTGCCGAAAATATAGACGGCCATCACCCCTCGTCCCTCCGGGGAATTGATGCCGAAACGATCCATGATCAATCCGACGTTCGGTTCCCGTGCGACCGAGTGGGTCATGCCGACCGCCTCCCGCTTCAGTCCAAGCATCAGCGCAATCGGCAGCGCGACGAGAATCGTCCCGAGGTTGCCGAGCTCCTGGAGCAGCAGCGCCGGGCCGGCGGCAATGATCTCTGGCAGATCCGGGCCGATAATGACGCCGATTTTCGCCAGCAGCAGCGCGACTCCGAGTACGAGCAGCGGTTCTGCATGTTTGGACTGCTCCTCCCCGGCGAGCGGGGAAAAGAACACGACCAGCCCGATGATGATGGCATACAGCATCGGCAGCAGCAGCACAACCCCCGGCCCTACGCTGAATTCAAACTGACCAATCGATTCGGCAATGATGACGATCGCAAACACAATCACGTGAAGGCGCCAGTCCTTCCACAGTCCATTCGCTTTCTCCCTACTCAACATGACCACCCCGCTCCCTGAATTTAGGACAAACCCTGATAAAGAGGGAAGATCCCCCGGGCCTTAGCAGCCTGGGGGATCTCCGCTGTTTATTTTCCGTGGTGCATCGATTTCGCTTCCTCGAACTGCTGCTTCATGTTCTCTGTCGGTCCAGGACCGATCAGACTGAAGATGACAATAGCAATAGAGGAGAAGAGGAAGCCTGGTACCAGTTCATACATGTCGAACAGCGCCCCGATTCCGGCTGCCAGCGCATCTGGCGCAAACTGGGCGAAGAACTCACCCGGCGGCATGCCGAGCCACGTGGCAATGTTGAGCCAAACGACGACGGTACCGCCGCCGACGATCATACCGGCAAGCGCTCCGTTGCGGGTCATGCCTTTCCAGAAGAGGGCGAAGATGACCAGCGGTCCGAACGTGGCACCTAATCCGGCCCATGCGTTCGCTACGAGATCCATGACGGTCGAATCCGGATCCTGCGCCAGAATCAGCGCAACGATCGCGATCGCAAGAACGCCAAAACGCCCTACCCAGACGAGTTCTTTCTGGGACGCGTTCTTCCGCAGCATTCCTTTATAAATGTCTTCTGCCAGCGCGGAAGAAGAGACGAGCAGCTGGGAGTCAATCGTGCTCATGATAGCGGCAAGCACCGCAGCTAAAAGCACACCAGCGACAATCGGATGAAAGAGCACCTGCGTAAACATCAATAGAACCGATTCCGGGTCATCAAGCGGCTGGTCGGCAAAGTAGGCAATACCGACGAGGCCGGTGAAGACCGCACCCGTCATCGAGAGCAGCACCCAGGAAATCCCGATCGCCTGTGCTTTCGGAAGTTCCTTCATGGAACGGATCGCCATGAAACGAACGATAATATGCGGCTGGCCGAAGTAACCGAGCCCCCACCCGAGAAGGGAGATGATGCCTATCGCACCGACGCCGC
Organism: Alkalicoccus chagannorensis DSM 18086; assembly: GCF_000429725.1. GTDB lineage: Bacteria > Bacillota > Bacilli > Bacillales > Salisediminibacteriaceae > Alkalicoccus > Alkalicoccus chagannorensis. Next base: position 77,176 of record NZ_KE386945.1, read on the forward strand.
CGCCGAGAAGGTTCAAGTTCTGAGGATCCACGTCCCGAATCGTATCGAATGTCGGACCGATTCCCCCAAGCTCCATCATCGCGATGACTGGAATAATGATGAGCGCGAGGAACATGAGAATCCCCTGCACAAAGTCTGTCCAGCTGACGGCTAAAAACCCGCCGAGGAACGTGTAGGCAATAATGATAGCAGCTCCTACCCAGAGTGCCGTGTTCTGATCCATCCCGAAGGAGCTTTCAAACAGGACAGAACCGCCGACGAGGCCGGATGATACGTAAAAGGTAAAGAAAAAGAGCAGCAGTACAGCAGAAACAATCCGCAGAATCCGTGCTCCGTCGTCAAAACGGTTCTCAAAAAAGTCCGGCAGCGTAATCGCATCGCCTGCAACTTCCGTATAGGCCCGGAGACGCCCTGCCACGAACATCCAGTTGATGATCGCACCTGCAGCAAGACCAATCGCAATCCACGCCTCCACTAGACCCGCGGCGTACAACGCCCCCGGCAGTCCGATCAGCAGCCAGCTGGACATGTCCGAAGCACCGGCTGACAAGGCTGCGACCCCTGCGCCGAGTCGGCGCCCGCCGAGCACGTAGTCGGACAAGTTGTTGGTCATTCTGTAAGCAATAAAACCGAGTGCCAGCATACCAATCAAGTACACAGCAAACACGATGATAATGGTTGTTTGACCTTCCACCATCATGATGGATTCCCCCTTCTAGTTATGTCTGTATCCGCCGACCTCCACCCTCCTTTGACAATTTTGTGAACTTTTCCTGCTGCTTTCATTATAGTCGCAAAGGGAGGAATTGACCAGTGCTATTTTTCTAGAGAGGGCCGCCTCTTTTACTAAAAACCTCCTCTTTTCGTGCATCGAAAGAAGCAGGCAGCGGTCGGCACTATGATCAGCGGAGCCGTTTGGCAGTGCTACACGTCCGTCCGCTGCCGGAAACCTTGTCGACTCGACAGGCAAAGCTTGACGCCCGCCCTGAAAAGCTCGACGCCCTGTGGCGAAAGTCTGTCGCCCCGGGGAAGAAGCCCGCCAAACGGACCTTGCCTCGCCACTCGAGTGAAGAGGTACGTCGAGGTATACCTCCAACCTTGTCGACTCGTCGTCGTACCCTCGCCACACCGGAGCATCTGCTTCTCTCCCGCACTACAGCAACAACTCGATACGCTCGTACCAGAGCCGGCACGGCAGCGCGCCGCGTTCGAGAGACGAGCGGGACAGCACCAACGAGATGGACCTACGTGGATGCTTGGTGCGTTTGCTCTCATCCTTACTAGGATCCTTTCGTCGGAGTGGCGGGTGCAGAGAAAAGAGAGCCGTTTTCGTTTTCCCGCGCAAAGAGGAAACCGCCATGCCTGAGGAGTATCGAATTCTCTGCGCTTTCCCCGGCTGCCACGAGCAGCCGGCGGAAACGAGCTCATCGACGTTTGTGCTGCGGCTGATCCAAAAGCGCGTCGCTTCACCAAACGTTTGAGTCGCTTCCCCCTGCCGGGCGGGCGGTTCAGCGCCGCCCGCGCGTCGCTTTCCGACTTTTTTGAGCCACTCCGCTGTTTTTGAGCCACTTCGCTGCCGCTTTGAGCCGCTTTTATCCGAGATGCCGACGCTTCGCCCGGGTTTTGAGCCACCGATACCGCCAACCCCTTCATCCACCTAACCCCTTCCAGTCCCCGGCTGCCACGGGCAGCCGGCGGAAATGAGCTCATCGAGGCTTGTTGTGCTGCGGCTGATCTAAAAGTGCGTCGCTTTACAAAAACTTTGAGTCGCTTTGCTCTGCGTGGCGGGCGGTTCAGCGCCGCCCGCGAGTCGCTTCCCGACTTTTTTGAGTCACTTTGCTGTTTTTGAGCCACTTTGCGACCATTTTGAGCCACTTCTGCCCGACATGCCGACGCTTTGCCCGGGGTTTGAGCCACCGAAACCGCCAGCAGCCCTTCATCCACCTGACCCCTTCCAGTCCCCGGCTGCCACGGGCAGCACACGAGGCCGGCCACTGTATTGGGACACCTTTCTTAAAACAAAAAAAGCACCCGTATCCCGGGCCGCGGCCGGCGGCGGAGATACGGATGCTTCGTGGGTAGTTAGTTTCGGCACTGACGGTTACAGGCGGATACGGGTACCGGCCGAGGCCTTCTTTTCAACACTGGACTGACTCGGCTGAATCGTCCAGCCGGTAATCCGCAGGGCTTCCTGCATCGACGGTGCGATCCGGATGCGGCAGCTCTGCATCATCTGCGCGTGAAGTTCGCGTGCCTGGTCGGGCCGGACCCCGGTGAGAACCGTCCCGGCTCCGATGAGCTCCAGACTGTCTGCCAGTTCCATGATGCGCGCGGTCATTGCTTCTGATTTACGGACAAGGCCTGAGATGTCGAGAATCAGATGGTCGTATCCTTCTTCGGATACAGAGCGCAGCACCTGATCCATAACAACTGCGGCCCGTTCTTTCGTCATCTCCCCCGTGAGCGGGAGAATGGCTGTACCCGGCGCGAGCGTCACGATCGGTACTTCGGCATACGTGAGACGATCTCTTTCCTCATCAACACTCAGCACGGACTGAAGCAGTCTCGCCATCGTTTCCATCAGCGACTGCTCTTTTTCCGTGAACGTGCGCCGGCTGCTGCTCAGCGCGCACAGTGTGCCGAAAGCGTCGCCTCCTTCTTTATAAACAGGAACGCCGATCAGGCCGTGCCCCTCAATCCCGAGCTTCGTCGAGGTTTCCTCTGTCAGTTCATGCGTCTGAACATCTTCCAGCTGCAGCGGCACCCGGCCGCTGTTAAGTATGTGCTGTCAGTAGGAATCCTTCATTGGAACTTGAATGCCTTCCGATACAAGGGTTGTTTCTTTATTGTAGGCGTGCAGCACGGTCATGCTGCCACGGTCAAATCTCGTTAAATAAACGGTGTTCAAATCGAGAATATCGCTGATCCGCTCCAGAACGGAGACAGCTGTATCCTCGAGTTCCCTCCGGGTCTGTCTACTGTAATTCATTCCGACCCCTCCTCTGTTTCCTGCATTCTAACATAGATGAAGGAAAAGTATATCTTTTCAGCAATTTTCGTCTACAGCGCGTATACTATAGAAAACGAATGGAGGGAACGACTGTGAGCCTACTGCTTCTTACCGGTCCATCTGAATCTTATCCGGCACACGAAACGGCAGCAATGCTGCGAAGTGCTGCCACCCGGGTTTTTCCTGAGGAAACTCTGACTACCATCCCTCTCCACCGCAGCTCACTGCCTGCGTTCCAGCACCGTTCTCCGCAGCCGGTGCTGCAGGAGGAAAACACCCTATGGATCGATGCGTCCCGCATTCTGCCGACCGACGCGGATCTGCTTCACTCCAACACATACCCAGTCGGCAGGCACATCAAAGAAGCGGCGGAGCGCCGTACGATCCTGCTTGCCGGCGCCGCACCAGCTGCGGACGGTGGGTTCGGTCTGCTGGAGGCACTCGGCGCCCGCTATTTTTCACAGGACGGCAGCGAAATCACCGCTCTATCTGCCGCAGATCTGAGCAGCATTCACCGTGTCCACCTGCCCGACCTTCCGGATGTCCACATCTGGACGACCGATACACTCCCCGTCACCGGCCCCTACGGCACGGCCGCCCACGCCGGAAGAGAAAGCGGTCTGTCCGATGGCGCTATTGAATTTCTCGAAAGAAGCCTCACCGGCTCCATTCAGCGCCTGTTCCCCCGGGCCGACCTTCATGCCCCGGGCAGCGGCGCCGCAGGGGGTGCCGTCTGTGTGCTTCAGGCAATCGGCTTCCCTGTAGTCACAGAAGCAGAAGGAGTATGGTACGAGCTCCCGGAAAAACTTCCTGAGGCCGGAATGATGATTACCGCAGGGGACCTGTCCCACAGCCTTCTCGCTGCGATCGATGCGGCAGCGCGCACCCGGGGAGCCCGGCGTCTGCATCTCCCACCAATGGACGACGCCCCGGACAAAGATATCATACGAAAGATGGAGGAAATCCTTTCATCTTCCTCTTCTTCTCGGGATGATACGTGAGATCCCTACGCGAAAAGACGCCAGAACGAGAATAATTTTCCAATTACTTCATGCTTTGAAATGAGAAAACAGCCTCCCAATTTCTGTTTTTAAATGATACAATAAGTATCGGGTCATTATTAGTGACGAACGATGAAGGAGGGGAAAGCCTTGGCAAGACTACGATCATTCCGTGGTGATTTTTACGAGGGGACGCTCGTCATTCTGGATATTGCCAGTACGTCCAGCAGCGGCACCTATTATTCAGGAGTGCTGCTTCGTGAAATGGAAGAACCGGTGTTCGAATGGATTCATGAAGAGGATTCGCGCATGCTCGACGGCCGCGAAAGCCACATGTATGTCAGCCCATTTCTGAAACCATTCGGCGGCCGGGTCGGACTCGGAACAAGACTTCGGGACATCCTGGACAACGAGGCGCCGCAGACAGAGAGCCGGACATCCTGATCTGTGAAAGGAAGAGAACCTTCAGGTTGTCTTCCTTTTGAAGCACACAGCAAGCTACATACAAAAAAGGACTCCCGCTGCAGCAAAGCCGTCCACTTTTCCTCGTGCGGAGGACGAATCACGCTGAGCACGAACCTGGAGTACCCTGCCCGCCTTTACAGCGGACAGGGCTTTTTTGCGTGAAGAAGATGAAGCCGCCGGTCGGTCTGCGTATGGCGCGGATGGCGCAAAGGCCGGAGCATCTCCACTCACTGTCTCACCTTTAGACGAGTGGCTCCAAGTGTCTTCCGGGCGTCCCGCCTGCAGCCGGCTTCTGCCTCTCTATCCGAGCGACCTTCTGGAGAGAATGCTTTTTTCTCTTCTCTCTACGCCAAGCAGCAGCCGACTGCTTTTTTCCCTGCCCCATCGTCGGGAGAAACCTTGTCGACTGGGCAGGCAAAGCCCGTCGCCCGAAATCAAAACCTCGACGCCCCGCGGCAAAACCTCGTCGCCCCGGAGAAAAAGCCCGCCAGACGGCTTCGACCCCGCCAGACGAGGCGAGAGGTACGTCGAGGTATGCACGAAACCCTGTCGACTCAGAAGAAAAGCCCGCCACTGCGAAGCACCTTCTTCAAACGACGCGGCGCGGCACCTTCTCCAACCGTGAGAACGTATCTATTCTTATCACGTGACGAAAAAAGCAGCAGGGAAGAGGCCCTGTCCGCCTCTTCCCTGCTCTGACTTCTTTCTGCTGTTACCGCTGCTGCTGCATCCGCTCCAGCATGGATGCACCGATGACGCCGGCATGGCTGCCGAGGGCAGCCGGGCGGATGACGACCCGGCCACGCAGGCTTTCGTACACTTTGCTGTCCAGGCGCTGCTTGATCAATGGGAGCAGCACCTCTGCGGCATTCATCACCCCGCCGCCGAGAATCAGGCGTTCCGGATTGACCGTATGGATGATGTTGGCCAGCCCGCGCGCGGTCCACTCACTCCATTCGGCCACCACCGGTAGTGCGGCTTCTTCGCCGCGGCCGGCTGCTTCTGTCAACGCCGCTGCGGTAGCGTAGCCGGCCTCTAGCGCCTTCGCCTGAAGGGCCGTTCCGGACGCAAGGGATTCCCACGCCCCTTGGTTCATCCCCTCCTGTTCCGGACTTTCGTCGGCAATAATCATGTTTCCGATTTCCGCGGCATTCCGATCTGCGCCGACGAGGAGCCGGTCGCCGTTGACAATGCCTCCGCCGACCCCGGTGCTGATCGTGATGAACACCATGCTGGCCGCGCCGGCACCGGCGCCGGCCAGATACTCGCCGACAGCGGCAGCATTGGCGTCGTTCTCGAGGAGAAACGTCCTCGGGATCGCCTTCTGCATCTTTTCTACGATCGGAAATCCGTGCCATCCCGGCAGGTTCGGCGGATCGAGAAAGATCCCGCGGTCCGGGTCGAGCGGTCCGGGCGCTGCCATGCCGACGGCCCCCGGCGCTTCCTGCAGCCAGCCTTCCAGCCAGCCCTGAACCTTCTTCACCGCTTCGTCGGGACGGTCCGGCGTGGCTGCTGAACAGAAATCCTCCACCCGCCCGTCATTCGACACGAGCGCAGCCTTGATCGTCGTTCCCCCAATATCAATACCAATCCGGCTCATAGGAACCCCCTCCTCTTCTGCGCACATTATAGCAGAAGCCTGCTGCGCCGCCTACACCTGTTTTTTGAAGGGAAAGGAATTGACAAACAGCCTGTTTTTAGTAGAATAAAATTGGATTAGCACTCCGTGTTCGTGAGTGCTAAAAGAATGAGTCGACAAAGGAGCGGGTTACGATGGCGAAGAAGGAATTCAAGGCGGAGTCCAAGCGTCTGCTGGAGATGATGGTCAACTCGATTTATTCGCAGAAAGAGATTTTTCTGCGTGAGCTGATTTCCAATGCCAGCGATGCGATTGATAAAATGTACTACAAAGCGCTCACTGATGATGCGGTGGCTTTCCATCAGGATGACTTTTACATCCGGGTTCAGACGGATGAGGAGGCACGCACCCTGACGATTGAAGACACCGGGATCGGCATGACGGAGGAAGAGCTGGAGCAGAACCTCGGGACGATTGCGGAGAGCGGATCTCTCGCGTTTAAAAAGGAGACCGAAACAGAAGACGGCCGGGATATCATCGGCCAGTTCGGTGTCGGCTTCTACTCGGCGTTCATGGTTGCAGACCGGGTCGTTGTGGAAACGAAGTCGCTGGACAGTGACCAGGCGTACCGCTGGGAATCCGACGGCGTGGAAGGCTACACGATTACACCCGGAAACAAATCAGAGACGGGGACGACGATCACGATTTACTTGAAGCAGGATGAAGAAGACAACGAAGACGACTTCAGCCAGTTTCTGCGGGAACAGCGCCTGAAGACGATCATCAAAAAGTACTCGGATTTTATCCGCTATCCGATTCTGCTGACGGTGACGAAAGAAGAGCCGGCCGGCGACGACAGCGAAGAAACGACGACGGTGCAGGAAGAAGAGACCGTCAACAGCATGGTGCCGATCTGGCGCAAAGACAAGTCCGAGCTGACGGACGAGGACTACACGAACTTCTACCATGAGAAGCATTACGGCTTCGATCAGCCGCTTAAGCACATTCATATCAATGTCGACGGCACGATCCGCTACAGCTCGATTCTCTACATTCCGGAAACGACGCCGTTCGATTACTATTCCAAGGAGTTCGAAAAAGGGCTCGAACTTTATTCCAGCGGCGTGCTGATCATGGAAAAATGCCCGGATCTGCTGCCGGACTACTTCAGTTTCGTGAAGGGCATGGTGGATTCCGAGGACTTGTCGCTGAATATTTCCCGGGAAATACTGCAGCAGGACCGCCAGCTGAACATGATCGCGAAAAACATTAAAAGCAAAGTGAAAAAGGAACTGCAGAACATGCTGAAGAAAGACCGGGAGAACTACGAGAAGTTCTACGAATCCTTTGGCCGTCAGCTGAAGTTCGGCGTGTACAATGATTTCGGTCAGCACAAAGATGACTTGAAAGACCTGCTGCTCTTCTATTCTTCCAGCGAGAAGAAGCTCGTCAGCCTCGCCGAATACGTGGAGCGCATGCCGGAGGAGCAGGAGTATATTTACTATGCTTCCGGAGAATCCATCGAGCGGATTGACCAGCTGCCGCAGGCGGAGCTCGTGAAAGACAAAGGCTATGAAATGCTCTATTTCACGGAAGAAGTCGACGAGTTTGCCATTAAAATGATGCGCGAATACGAAGGGAAAGAATTCAAGTCCGTATCGAGCGGTGATCTCGGGCTCGAAAGCGAAGAGGAAAAGAAAGAAAATGAAGAAGCCGCAACGGAATACAAAGAGCTGTTTGAAAAGATGAAAGGACAGCTCGACGGGAAGGTCAAAGACGTGCGTCTCTCCTCCCGCCTGAAAAGCCATCCGGTCTGCCTGACTGCCGAAGGGGAAGTGACGATCGAGATGGAGAAAATCCTCGCGCAGATGCCGGAAAACCAGGGCGTCCAGGCGGACAAAGTGCTGGAGATCAACCATCAGCACGACGTTTTCGCTTCCTTGAAGCAGGCACACGAGAACAACGATGAAGCGACCCTGCAGCTGTACACGAACCTGCTGTACAACCAGGCCCGCCTGATTGAAGGGCTCTCCGTCGAAGACCCTGTCGCCTTCACAAACGATGTGTGCCGCATCATGAAATAACCGAAGAGGTTCCTTCCGGGGCCGACGCTGCCCGCTCTGGAACCACAAAAAACAAGCCGTCAGGACGATCTCGTCGCTGACGGCTTGTTTTTATTTTATCGGCTCACCAGCGCACCCAGTCGAGTTCGAGGTACGTATCTTCCTCCGTGCTGTTTCCCTCGAGCCAGGCCGGGTACCAGGCATTGATCATGAGCGGCATGTCCTCGTGCGGATAGCCGTCTTCCCAGGCAGCAAGCAGCTCGCCTTCCAGGTAGAAGCGCAGCTCGTCCGGATAGTAGTCAAACCGGTACTCGAGAAACGATGCGGTCGGATCACGTTCCATCGGCAGTTTTTCCTGCCGCGCAGTGTCCCCGTCTTCGTACGTTGTCAGCCAGATTTCGCTGTCGTCAGCCTGGTTGAACACTTCGATATCAATTTCATAATAATAATCAGGCGGAGCGTACAGGAAGAATCCCGTAATCGAACCCGGGGCATCAGGCAGCCGCATCTTCGCTTCATAGGACCCGTAGCCGGAAGCCGATTCGTGTTGCAGTTCTGCGCCGTCGTCTTCCCCTCCCGGGAGCCGCAGGCGGACCCCGCCGGCCTCTTCCACAAGCGGCGCCCGCAGCGCGGATCGACCGAGCGTCCGCCCATCGGACACTTGCCAGTTTTCCTCCCGGAGGTCCTCCATGTCGTCAGCACCGCGGCTGATCCGCAGTTCCTCGGCTGCCACCGCCTGCAGAACGGTCGTGCCGTCTTCATCAGACAGCGTCAGGAGCAGCTCGTAATACCCGCTGAACGCTTCTTCCGGTATCGGCATCTCGATCGTCTGCTCGCCGTCTTCAAGCTCCCGGCTCCCGTCGGTGATTTCCGAAGGACCGTCGAACTGCCAGTGCAGCGTATACGAATCTTCTGTCTCGGCGGTCAGCGAAACGGTCAAGGCTTCTCCGGTCTGTGTGGCCATTTCTGACAGAGACAGTCCCCGAATCTCCAGCCGCTGCCGTTCGGTCGTTTTATACACCGGCCGCATGCTTGCTTCGTCTACGTCGAGCGCAAAGGACCACTGCCGGAGCAGCCACGCCGCTGCTGTATTGGCGGCATCCGCGGAAGCGCGGTGTACGTCAGCCGCCGTGGGCTGTTCCCGGTCGTCGTCCGAGACGCTGCATCCGAGCAGCACGATCGAAAAAAGGAGCAGCCCGGCTGTCCGGACTCCTCGATGCAGAAGAAGATGACCCGTGTTCCGGCCCGCTCCCTTTTTCCGGCGGCTCCCTGGAGCATCCTTCATACGTTCACTTCCTCTGCCGATTTCTTCCGGCTTCCTAACAGCCAGACGGCCGCTGCGAACACCCCGATGCAGACGCCGGTGCCGTTCAGCACGATGTCCAGGGCACGCGCGTCCCGAGTGAAAAATTCCTGGACGACTTCCACCGTGGTGACAAAGATCAGCATCGCCGCAACCGTCCACGTGCGCAGGCCGAGCCAGAGAAAAAAGAGAAACGCCAGCAGAGCAGAGCTGAACACGTGCGCGATTTTGGAGAAGAGCAGGTCCTCATCCGTCTGCAGATCGCCCACGTAACGGAGCGAGAAGAACCGCTCCCAGCTGACGTCGGTGGTGAATACAAATTGAATATGCTGGTCATACATAAATGCCGTGGAGCTGTAGGTCCACATGCCGGCGAGATAGAGCGCCAGCCAGATGCCGAAAAAGAGTCCCTTGATCATAGCGTGCCTGCCTTTCCTATTTCATTCCAGTATAGCATAGACGACTAAAACCGCGAAGCGCCTTTTGGTCGTAACGGTTTGCGGCCGCCGTCTTCCTTTATGAGAACATATACATTCCCATACTGGAACAGAAAGCAGGACCTTTCTCTACTCTTCCGGGAAATCCAGTTCGTCGGACCAGTCGTACGTCTCTTCTATAACCAGCGGGTCTTCCGGCCGGAACGAAGTGCTGCTGTGCTGGGATAAATACGAAGCGAGCCAGACGTCGTCTTCTTCTTCATGGACAAAGTGCAGCCGGCCCGTAAAGCGATTTTCCACTTCTTCGGTCTTTTCGCCGTGACGGTACCAGTGTTCTTCCCGCAGCAGCTGATAAGAGACCGATGCCTCCCAGCCGTCCTCCCCTTCTTCCATCAGAAGGCTTTCCTGGTCCACGGTGATGGTGGAGACCGGGATGTCCTTTTTATAGCCGGCGGAACGCATGTAGCGGATCTGGAATTCAAACGAATCCCGCAGCGAACCGGTCACATGCGTGAGGGTATCGGGATCATTCGTTACTTCAGCTTCGTTCACGTTCTGCATGAACCGGACGGTCTTCGCCAACAGCTGCTCTTCCAACTCCGGGCTGAATTCCTCCAGCGGCAGCTGAATCGGCTGACTGCTGCGGACCGTGACCGGCGCTGCGGCCGCCGTCCCTCCGGGAACATCGATTTCCCCGCTGACCTCGATCGAGCCATCATAGGATAGAGCTCCGAGCTGATACGCCTCCCCGGCAGGTACTTCCGCCTCTTCGCCGTTAATCGTCAGCGACATGTGCTCCAGGCTTTCCTCGATCCGGAGCGGGCCGGCGCCGGGATCAATCTCGACAATGAGTGGGTCTGCCGGTTTCACGAGGAGGTCCTCCGATTCATTCACGTGCGCATAGGGGCCATCATAAGTAAGGGTTGCTTCATACATGCCCGGGTGCAGCGGTCCATACTGCTCATGCACGTTGCTCCCGGGCTCATACCGTTCATCTGCCGTTTCGATTTCCAGACCGGAAAAGGCACCGTCCATATAGAAAAAAAGCGAAGGCAGCACGACCTCATAGCCGCCCAGCCAGCCATCCTGTTCTTCCAGCGCATAGGTTTCCGGCTCCGGCACTTCGGCTTCCGCCTTCATGAGAGCGGCCTGAGACCGCAGTTCCTGCAGCATCTCTTCCCGGTGCTCCTCGTCTTCCTGCATCAACCGCACGAAGGCCGCAGCAGAACTGTCCGTCACGTCGGCTTCTTCTGCGGTCATGAGGGTGGCGGCGCGCTCTGCATCTCCGGTAAGTACGGCTTCTTCCAGAGAGGCAATGATTTCATCGGGATCATCCCATTGTGCTGCCAGCTGCGGAGCGCCGAAAAAAACAGCGAGCAGCAGGCCGAGCACAACAAAACTGATCCACTTACCCGGCCGGCGTCCCTTAGGGAGATCCTGGCCGCAGGATGGACAACGTTCTTGGTCTGCTGCTGCACCGCAGCGGGGACAGGTTTTCATCGCGTTCCCTCCTTAATTAAGCTCACGGACGAAGGAATATCTGTTAGGACTATTCCCCTGCCTGCACGCTTTCAAGCATGGAGAATGCTCCCAGATGCTTGTTTCGCTGCCGCACAGGGTATAGAACAGGAGAAAAAGGGGGTTGGTACGTTGATCTGGGCAGGTTTTATGGGGGCACTCCTCTTCGCGTTCATTCATTTATATGGGCTGCGCTTCTCCCGCTTGTCTCCTGGCAGGCGAGGGCGCTGGATGTCGGCTGCTGGAGGGATTTCAATTGCGTATGTGTTTCTGCACATCAAACCGGAAATGCACACGCTCCAGCAGACGCTGCAGGAGGAAAACATCACGTTTCTTCTTGAAGACTTTCATATCTACGCGGCGGCGCTGTTCGGCCTTCTGCTGTTCTACGGACTGGAAAAACAGGCCGCGGGCAAACACGAGCATACGGCTGTCTTCTGGTTCCGGATCCACGTCGCTGTGTTTGCCCTCTACAATGCGCTGATCGGCTACCTGCTCGTCCACGGCGGACAGGAAAACACAGCGGAACTCGCTCTCTATGTGTTCGCCCTTTCGCTTCATTTCATTTCAAGCGATCAGGCGCTCCGGGACTATCATCCGGATGAATACGACCACGAAGGCCGGTGGCTGCTCGCCGGATCCGTTCTGGCCGGGTATGCAGCCGGGCTGCTCGGTTCCGTCCCGCCGCTCATAGAAGCGCTGCTGTTCGGTACTGTCGCGGGCGCGCTGATTTTAACCGTCCTCCGCGAAGAACTGCCGTCGGAGAAGGAAAGTCATTTTCTCTCCTTTCTTGCAGGCGCGCTGCTGTACGCGGCGCTCCTGGTTATGATCTTTTAGCAGTCAGGCCTAAGGTTAGCTTCAAAGAATACGGTACGGAAATAAGGCGCCGTGCCTGCCGCGCCGGGCGTTCCGCAGGGCCTGCCTTCAGCTATGCAACCGTCCCTCGGGAAAGAAGGGATTTTCAGACGCTCCTCCTGCGGTTACTCGTCGCATCAAGTGCGTCTGCTCCTGCGGTTACTCGTCGCACGAAGCCCATTTGCTCCTGCGGTTACTCGTCGCACGAAGAGCTCTGCTCCTGCGGTTACTCGTCGCATCAAGCCCATTTGCTCTCTTTTTCAAGTGCGGTATACGGCCGGTTAGATGCTGTTTCTACGTCTTGGGAGGCGTGGCCCAAATCTCGAGTCGAACCGTCCCAAAACAGCCCAAGAGCGGCGTGTTTTGGGCGTTCGCTGGCTCAATATGAAGCAGGTGGCTCCTTTTTCCTTCGGAGCGTCCCGCCTGCGTCTGGTACCCGCCCGCTTCAGGCAGGCAAGCGTCTCCTTTTTTCCGTGAAGCGACCCGCTTTCCTGTTAAGCGGCGTCTTCGGCTCTCCACCAGGAAGCAAGAACATTCCATGCTATCTTTTTTTACGCCAAGGAGTGGCGGGCGGTTTTTCGCTTTAGCCTCTGGTCCGGCAGAAACCGTGTCGACTCGACAGGCAAAGCCCGTCGCCCGGCCCCGCAAACCTCGACGCCCCGCGGAGAAAGCCTGTCGCCCCGGAGAAAAAGCGCGCCAAACGGCGTCGACCCCGCCATACGAAGCGAGAGGTACGTCGAGGTATGCACGCAACCGTGTCGACTCACGCCAAAACCCCGCCACGACACTGCACCCTCTTCTCTACAGCAGCGGCACCGCACGTTTTCAAAGGGGGGAATAGGTTATTCCTTCTCCCCCTGCCGTGAACACAGTCGGCAGCGCGAAATGGTGCAAGCGGTTGCGCTATACAATACTTCGTCATCCACTCCTCCCACCCATGCAGTCCTTTTTCCAACAGCGGCGCTTCCGTCACGCCGCTGTTATTTTTCGTACTTCACCCAGCCTGCGCGGATGGCGTGTACAATGATGCCCGTCCGGTCTGCGGTGCCGACGACCCGGATCAAGTTACTAATATAGCGTTTCACCGTTTTGACGGAGTAATACAACATTTCCGCCATTTCCTTCGTCGTACGTCCATCCAGCAGCAGCTGCAGGATGTCCATCTCCGCTTTTCGGAGCGGAGCATCCACCTCTTCCTTGATCAGCTTGAGCCTCTCCGCCGGCTCGCCTTTCCGCCGGTGATGCATGAGACTGTCCGCCACATAGAAATTCAGCTCCGGCTCCAGCAGAAAGGCATGATCGATTACGATATCCAGCGCCCGGTCGCCATACATTGTAAACTTCTCCAAAGAGATCAACCCGGAAACGGGCAGGTGCAGAATCTTTCGGGACGATTCCAGCTTCGATGCCGGCGTCACGAAGATAATCCGCTTTTTCGTCCAGTCTACCTCGTGCTCCCGCTGCTGCTCATATTTAATGAGGGAAGCGGGATCCGATGAAAAGATGAACAAAATATCAAAACTACCCGCATACGTCTCGTCTTCTCCGGTACACAGCGCAAGCTCCTCATATCTGCCTGCCCCTTGATTTGTCTCATACACATCCTGAAAGTAGTGCTCGTACGCCTCTTCTCTGCAGACGAGCAGAATTCGTCCTAAGGATTTTGTAGACATCTGCATTCTCCTGACATAAGCAAAGGTTGTGAGTTTATTGTTCTTCTATTGTACACTCTATGTATAAGGTTTTACAGTGACAGGCCTGTAAACCTTTTCTACGCGAAGCTGCCGAACTGCATCTTTCATGAGAAACCTGCCACTCTGCGGAATGATTATAGGACCTATGGATTAACCGATTATGAGAAAGTATGAGTAAAAAAGTGAATCTTCGTGAAAGGAACTAGCAAATTGATGTACTTCATGATACTTTTAGGAATAATGACATACTCAGACGACTATACTGATATTGGGGGAGGATCCGATGCTGAAAACTGTTGAACCCCAGCGTCTACTTTTTATTTCTCATCTACAGAATGAACAGATTGAGGAAGCGGACCTCTACCTGCCGGACTCATATGATGTCACCTTCGCAGACACGTATGTTCAGGAGCAGGAAGAATACGACTGCTGTTTCTTTTTTCTGAACGATCCCGGAAGCCGTGCAGAACTACTGGAAGCGGCTTTCACCGATAAACAGAAAGTAGTGATTGTCACCCCGCAGGAGGACATCGACCGGTCATTTCACTCGCTCTTGTATCCGATTTCCGGTCTGATCACCCTCGAATGGTTTATCTCCAATGCAGAGGCTGTCTGCAGCAGCCTGCAGCATCAGGACTTCTACCTGGAACCAGGCCTGCATCATCAGCTCGCAGACCAGCTCAGCCGGCTCCAGACGAAGGCAAAGCCGATCCGCCGCTTCCAGCTGGACGAACAGCAGATTCCAGCGGGCATGTCGGCCCGAGACCAGAAGCTGCTCACGTACTTGATCAATGGGTACAGCACCAGCCAGATTGCAGATGAAATGTATTACTCGGCCAAGACCGTCAAAAGCTACGTCAGTCATCTGATCCGCATGGTGCAGGTGCCCGACCGTACCGCCCTTGTGCTGCACGCCCTGAAAAACGAATGGGTTTACGACGAACGATAAGTACCGTCGGCAGACTTTTCCGCTCATGAGTAAACCGCTTTTTCAAAAAACTCGCAAAAGACCGCCTCAAACTTCCACTTGAGGCGGTCTTTTATGTATGTCATCAAATTATGCTAAAGAATGTATCTTCGCTGTACTGTATTTTCACTTAAGGCGATGTGATGTTTCACCGTGATAGTGGCAGAACATCCCCCCATCAGCTTCGCAAGCCAGCAGCAGCGGGGATGTTCAGCTGGTACCTGCCTGCGCGCCCTCCGAAAATTGCCGCTTCGTTCCTCACTTTCATACAACGAATACGGTCATTTCTTGTTACACAAGCCTTCCCAGGTGAGCTGTAGAAAAGTGCGCGAAGCTCATGTCGGATGCTGAGGAGAAATCGCGAAAAGAGGGATCTGCGGTATCAAGAAAAGAGATCACCGGTGCACCTTTCTCTTTTCAGCATGGAGGTGAAAAAACCCTTTAATACAGCAGCTTATTTACACTGCGGTACAGCTCGCTGATGTTTGTTTCTTCGATATTGGATAACAGGATAAGCAGGTGATCGGATTCCTGCATTCTCATGAATGTACGGAAGCCTCGGGAGGAACCGGCAAGCTGATTAATACTGCCTCGGTGATGATCATACTGCTGCCAGCCATATCCCCAATGCCCTTTCTGCCTCTTCAACATTCGTTCCCGCTGTTCCGCACTCATCAATTGATCGTTGAATACGGCATCACGCAATTTCACTAGATCTTCAGCGGAAGCAAATACACCGCCAGAGGCACCTCTAGCGCTATAATCCCAACTGGAGACGGACCGTTGGCCATTGACCCAGGTATACCCGACAGCAGGACGATCGGAAGTGGCCAGATCAAATCCCGTGTTCTCCATTCCTGCCGGCTCTGCAATATACTTCTGCAAATAATCTTCGTAGCTGTAGCCACTTACTTCTGCTATCACTTCACCGAGCAGCTGATACCCTACGTTGGAGTAGCGATATTCCGTGCCTGGCTCAAACAACAAACGGTATATCCCTCCATGGTCAGGGTAGTTCCACGGATAACCGGAACGGTGCGTTAGTAAATCTTCCAACGTAACCCTGGAGGCAAAAGGTGCTCCCGGAAGGTGTTCTGCCAGCCTGTCTTCTACAGAAAGCACTCCTTTTTCTTCCAGCTGCATGATCGCAATGCCAGTGAACCCTTTCGAGATAGACGCGATCGCATGGGCATCCTCTGTCGAGTTGGGACGGGAATTGGATACGTCTGCATAACCGTAGCTGCTGCTGAGAAGTTCCTCCCCGGATTTCTCTACGATTGCACTACCTTGAAATTCTCCTCGTTCAACGATGCGGTGCAGGTAGCTGTCCACTAATTTCCCCCGCTCTTCATCGGTAATACCCGGGCGCATCATGGCAACATCGCCGGAACTTTCCAGCCAGAGAACATAGTGATCAAACAACTCAGCTACTTCGCGCATACTAAGCATCGAGCGCCCGCTGATCAGACGAGGCGTACGGTCAAATCGACGCGTCTCCCCATTCCACTTATATGTATCCTCCAAAAAGGAGACTTCCAGCGTATTGCCGCCGCCGCTGCAGGAAGCGGTGCGAGCAGGGTGGTCCCAGCCGATACTATATCCCAGGGCGTTACACAGCCCTCTGAGCTCAATATAGTTCGTCCCGTTAATCAGTTCAGGAGGACGGTCAAAGACAGCCTCTTTATCGTTTACAAATATGCTGTTCGGTGCTGCATCTGCTTCTTCGGCTGCAATGAAAATGAAAATCAAGGGAAGGAGCAGGAATAATAGTCGTTGCACTTTCAACCCTCCAATCTGTTAATGAATGTATATTTTATGTCTTCTGTTCCTTATTATACATAAAACAGATAGGCAGCGTTAATCATTTCTCTTTTGTTACAAACTTGTACGAATTCTGTAATACTTCCTGTTGGCATTCGCTTTTTTCTCCAAAACTGTTCGCATGATGGCATGTACAAGAGAAAAGACCGTCTCTGAGAATGCTGGAGACGGTCCCTGCACGTATAGAAGACATGGAAATCCTGCAAGGCAGCTGCTGGGTCTGCCATGTCAGCCATATTGTTATATCATCAAAACAGAAGGGTCTTTTTCAAACCTTACGTCATGCCGCACTTTCGAAAAACTCGAAGTCGGGCAGCATCGTTACTCCGAGTTCCGGCGTTCTTCCAGGCCGGGACGCATCTGTTCTTCGATGTCAAGAAGAACATCAAGCCGTTCATATTCGTCTTGTATAGAAATATCCCACGGTATGTTATCACTTAATTCTTCAGCATGACCAGCGTGTAATGCATCGCCGGACCACGCTTCTTCCCTATCCATCAGAAAGGCATCGAGCTCCTCGGTCAACGCACCAGTTCGATCCAGGGCGCGCCTGACTTTCATGGCAGTGCGGTCTGCTTCCATCGGCTCATCGAGATAAAAATCATTGTCATACCCTCCGAAGATAATATCGTATGAATACAGCAGCTTGAGCGCCTCATAGTATGGCTCTCCCTGGTAAGGATAATCGGGATCGTCGAGCTGTTCCAAGTAGTGCCCTGTCTCTCGTAATTCTTCTTGGAGAGCCGTGATCATTCCCTCGTCCTCTTTCATTTCTCGGAAGTCTGTATCTTCCTCAGCACTCATTGCCGCAGCCCTTCCGGCCGCCTCTGCTGCCGCCATGCCGGTCGGTATTACCCGGGCACTTCCCGCAGCTAGAGAAGAATAACCGGAGGCTTTGCTGGCCGTCAATAAGCCATCTACCTCCTGCGGGATCAAGGAACGAAAGGGAATGCCGTACTGATCAGGATCAACCGTAATGGAACCAAAATCATCCGGTCCCACCGCCTGAATATCCGCCGGATACCCTCCAATAGCAATATCATCCCAATGGTGCTTATTTTCCCAGAGAGCAGATACAGGAAGCATATATTCGCTTTCCACATGTCTCGTTTCTCTAATATATAGTTCTTCTGGATACTCGACAATTTCTGCCTCTTCAAAGCCAGGGATGTTGTCGCGAAGCCACGGAACGAAATGATCTGTTTCTTCTATACCGGCTTCGACCGCTGCTTCCATGCTTTCCTCATCCAGGCCGTCCACGCCGTATAACTGGAGCGCGTTGATAAAAACTTCTCCATGCTGCGTCCGGCCAATGTTAAGACCACGCATATTCGTGACGTCTCCACCAATCGTTTCTTCGTATTCAAAAAGCACGTCCGGAAATCCCCACGCTGCGTATTCGTGAATACCGGCTCCACCAAATACATCGTCTGCAGCAGCCTCCCGAACGCCATCCCAATCCACACCATCAAGGTAGATCATCAGCGTTGCAGACATAAGCTCATCCTTAAAGATATCTTCCTGCCCGACAAAATAAGGGGCCCCTGCCATGACTGCCAGATCAGCATCTGGAGACGCGTCAATAAAACGACCTCCTTCTACCCATCTATCCTCGTTTAATTCCACGTCACTCAACTTGTTCCCATCCAGACGCAGGTCGGTAATGTCGGTTTCTTTCTTCAACTCTATGGAAGGTTCTCCATCAATCAGTTCTTCAAAAGCTTCTTCCGCTTCATCAAGATCCACTGTGGATAAATGCCTTCCTCCTGCACGTTCATGCCATTCGGAAAAAATCCCCTGAGATACCGTTACCCCATCGTCATTTTCCGGAATATCCAAATAATTCAGCATCCCCTGGGTGATCAATCCACCAAGGGTATCGTCCGGTTCAATCATGAGCACTTGTGCCCCGGCCCTTGCAGCACTGACCGCAGCCGCCACTCCCTCTGGCTCTCCACTGTATACAATAACATCATAGCTGTCCTCTGTACTGAAACTTTCTTCATTGCTGCACGAGGCGGCCAGGACGAGCACCCCTGCTGACAGGATCCATTTATGCAAAACACATTCTCCTTTATAGAAAAAATACTCCAGCTTATTATACGTTTTATCCGATGGTCTGTCACCCGCTTCCAGAGAATACAATCCCATGTGTGGAATGATGACAAAAAAGGAGCAGCATCATGAGGGCTTGGTTGAAAGCAGGAACAAATCCCCGGCCTCATTGTGTATGCTATTGCCCGAAAGCAGCTCATTATGTTCTTAGAGAAGCTGCCGGTTTCTTCACCGGGACAGTTCCTTGCAGCTGAACAAAAGCGCAAAGCGCCTTTTGGTCGGAACGTCGTGTCCCGCAGGTTTTGAAGGGAAGAAAGAGGTTTCCTTTCCTCGCGTGCAACGAATGAAGCCGCCGTCTTCTTTTATGAAAACTTATACATTCCTATACTTAAAAAAACGAGCCGACGATCCATAAAGTGATCGTCGGCTCGTTTTGATCG
Source organism: Alkalicoccus chagannorensis DSM 18086 (assembly GCF_000429725.1). Taxonomy (GTDB): domain Bacteria; phylum Bacillota; class Bacilli; order Bacillales; family Salisediminibacteriaceae; genus Alkalicoccus; species Alkalicoccus chagannorensis. The sequence continues at coordinate 96,384 of NZ_KE386945.1, forward strand.
TTCGGAAAGGAATAATGCAGCAGAAACGGCTTTAGGGCCGCAGGAACAACTGCACATAGTACGGCGTGCCATCTTCAGCTGCATGATAACCCGCGCCAAGGTGCGTATAGTCCGGATTCAAAATATTTTCACGATGGCCCTCGCTGTCCATCCAGGCATCGACCACTTCTTCAGCTGAACTCTGCCCTCGCGCAATATTTTCACCAGAATGCAGATACTCTATATCAAAGTAGGCGAGTAGATCCGAGTGATCCCCGTATTCCGGAGAGACATGATCGAAATAATCGTGTACCACCATATCTTCTGCCTTATGCATGGCAGCTTCCTCTACTCCCAGGTTTTGCTCCAGCGGATCCAATCCGTGCTCTTCTCTCGCCATATTCGTATAGTGCAGAATATCCTCTGCCATTTCCTGAGCTGTATCCGTCTCACCTTGTGGCTCTTCATGCATCAGCCGATGAACAAAAGTCGACATCTGGGCACGAGACACCGGCGTCTCCGGCTCAAAGGTATCCTCTGTCATTCCCTGCGTCACGCCCGCATCACGGAGGCTGTCGATATAGGATGAAGCCCAGTGAGATTCATCGACATCGTCAAAATAACGCTCCTCAGAAACAGGCAGCTGGTAAGCTTCTACCAGGATTTTCGCCATTTCTGCCCGCGTCAGGTCATCCTCCGGCCGGAAGTCGTCTACCGGCTCAAACAGCCCTACTTCGGTGAGTGTCAGCACTTCATGATAGCCGAAACTGTCTTCATCGAGATCGTCGAAACGGTGATCCGGGTATTCTCCATCCTGGATGCCGAGCGCGCGGTACATGATAACGCCTGCTTCTTCCCGGGTCATGACTTCTTCCGGTTCAAAGGTACCGTCCGGGTAGCCTTCAATGATCTGAACATCATGCATTTGTTGAATCGCCGTCAGCGCCCAATGATCTTCAGAGACATCATCAAACACCGTATCTTCTGCTGCAGCCTGCTGCGCCGTGAATGCCAGAACACCTGCTGTACAAACGAAAAAAAGCTTTTTCTTCATTAATGAACCTCCTGATGTTTGTCCCAATTGCCGTTGATTGTACAGGAAGATACCCTCTACTGCCAAATATTCTACGATTCGACACGTCTTCGGGTTACTTTATACCCGATTTATGTCATGAATCCGCGTACCGTGCAGGATCCATTTACTATGAAACGTAAATGGGTGCACGTCCGGAAATACTGCCATCTGTTCATCCGTCAAATCAAGCCAGACGAGAACCTCGTCCTCCATGTCCTGCTTCATCTGCTGATGCTGCGCATGCACGGTGTTCCATAAGCCCGGTCGGTCAGCAAGGTCGTTCCATGGGTAGATGACTTGAAGGAAATGCCTTCCCTTCCAATCTGGCTTTGTAATGACTACCCGGTCTTTGTCATGGTTCTCAAAGAAACGCCACTCTTGCAGCTTATTTTTAAAAAGAGAGTAGCCGGCAGGAAACGGATAATAGCATTCAAAAGGGAAGACCCGACCCGGCTCGATATATAAACGATCCAGCCATTGTATTTTTTCTTCTACCGTATGAATCGGCATCCATTCTGTGTGCCGATCGGTCATCGCATCGATCTGTTCGGCAGAGGCGGTCTGAAAAGCATGCCATTCTTTCAATCCACTCCCCGTCAACACACGACGCGCCGGTGTATTTTGAGACTCTGTATTCGCGCCGACCCAGGTGAGGCCTTCTTCTTGTTCCGCTTGTTCCTTTACATACGTTAACAGGTGCCTGGCCATGGACTTTCCACGCCAGCGCACATCCGTCCGGAGACGGCCGAGCATCGCATACTCATCTTGAAAAATGCTGTAGCCTGCCGTCCCTATCAATTCCCCATCTACAAAATGCCCGTAGAGATAGTGAGGCGGCGATGTCAATCGCTCAAAGACATCCGCAATGTAATCGCGCTCCAGATGCGTCACCATGGACAAGTATTGATCATAGTCTTCTATTGTTAAAAGCCGGATCGTGCTCACGTCAATTCCCTCCCTGCATGCTTTCTTCTGCCAGTATAACGGGTTGAAACCATTCGTACAACGAAATACATATCCAAGCACGGAACCTGATGGCAAGGAAACAAAAACCTATGAATAAAAGCGCATAACCGACCAAACAGCCCTACTCCTGGGTGACACGTATATCCCCCTGCTCAAGAAAAAATCTTCTCTCCCACCGTTTACCTTCTTTTGTGCGGCTACTCTGGCCAAGGCTTGGGTGATTGGAGCTCTAAAGAGCACCTGAACCGACGGTCTGCTGCGATTCGCGCAGGGTTCGTCTGCAGCGACTGAACGTCCGCTCCTTCCACGTGATGTCCGCTCAGCGTCTGACGGTCCACTCTGGACAGAAACCAAGGACATAGACCAAAAGCGCAGAACATCTTTTGGTCGACACGGCGTATACCGCAGGTTGATAAAGGGAAGAACAGGCTTTTCGTTCTTCCTGCCCAGTCCACAAAGCCGACTCCCCCATAAAATCATATACACCCTGAACAAACCTAGAAAAGCATGCCCCGCTGAGAGCGGGGCATGCTTCTTGTTTCGTTCACGTATTAAAACAGAAGGTTGTAGATGATCTGCGCACTTTCAGCTCGATTTGAGCTTTCTGTTGGAGCAAACCGATCATTTCCTCTCCCTTGAATGAGACCGCGGTTCTGCGCTTCATTCACATAGTCCACTGCCCAGGAACTGATGTTGTCCGCATCTGAGAAAGCGTCCGCTTCCGCTTGTTCACCTGACATGTCCATGTGGTCTGCGGCGCGGACAATCATGGCAGCCATCTGCTCACGGCTGATTTGCTCGTCCGGCGCGAACGTGGATCCCGTCATGCCTTCAACAATACCTGCGTTGTAAGCGGCTGCCACTTCTTCTGCGAACCAATCATCGCTCTCGATATCAGAGAAGGTTGTTTCCGCTCCTTCTTCCAGATCGAGCGCTCGCGTCAGCATGACCGCGAATTCGGCACGTGTCACTTCTTCAAGAGGCTGGAACGTTCCGTCTCCCATACCTTCAACGATGTTCTGCGCACCTAGTTGCTGCAGCGTTTCATACGCCCAGTAGTCTTCATTCACGTCCTCAAAGAATGGACCTGCTGCAGCTTCTTCTCCTGCTTCAATCGATCCGTTCTCTGTTGTCAGAAGCGCCGTTCCGCCGTCTTCCGCGGCCGGGATCGTGATATCTACCGTGCCATCCGCTGCTTCGTACGTGCTGCCGCTGTAGGCATCGGTGACGACGGTATCGTCAGAGGAAACGTCCAGTGCAACGGTCTGACTCTCGTCTGATGTGTTCAGAGCGGTATACACGCTTTCGCCATCGTACGATCGATCAAAGACCATGAAGCCGTCGTCATCTGAGCCGGCTACGTGGCCGCGTTCCCCGCGGGAAAGAACTTCGTTATGCTCCCCACGGAACTCAAGCAGTGCCGTGTAGTGCTCGTGGATGTGGTTGCCTTCAACATCATCCCACGCAAGGTCGTATCGGTTGTCGTACTGCGGCCAGTTGTCAGCTCCCGACTGTCCGAGCTCCTCCCCGTAGTAAACGACCGGCTGGCCTTTCGCCGTCATCTGCAGCGCAGCGCCCAGCAAGAGCGCTTCTTCGCCGTGGTTATACTTGAAACCTTCTTCGTCATGGCTTCCGAGGAACTGGCCCAGCGTCGCTGCACTCGTCAGGCCTTCATTCCGTTCCACCAAGTCGTCATGTGCTGCTTCCATGTCGCCGCCGGCAAATTGAGCAGCCGTGTCTTTGAATTGGAAGTCCAGGAGAGAATCCATCGTACCAGTGTTCAGGTAGCCATCATCGTTATCCTGGCCGGCCCCCCATGATTCACCAATCATTTTGAATGCCGGGTCTTCACGGGTCAGCTCGTTTTTGAAATGCTGCCATGTGGCGTCATCGACGTGCTTCACCGTATCCACCCGGTAGGAAGCAATAGCATTGCCCTCATCCGTGGTGGAACGCTCCAGCCAGGACGTCTGCCAGTCGACTACCTGTTCACGCACATCGGCACGTTCCGTTTCAAAGTCCGGCAGATCCGCGAGTTCCATTGTCAAGTCATCGGATCCTGGATCGTCCCGGATCATGTCGTTAAAGCGCTCGACGATTTCTTCATCTGGATAGCCCGGTGGTGCTTCCTCTTCCGGCAGCTGATCCTCTTCTTTCACCCCATAGCCAGGGTGGTTCAAGACAACGTCCACCATGATATCAATGTCACGTTCTGCGGCGGCATCAATCATCGTATGGAATTCGTCCAATGTTCCGAGGTGCGGGTTCAGCGTTTCGAAATCACTGGCCCAGTACCCATGGTAGCCGAAATATGGTCCTTCATCTGTTTCAAACTCGACGTCATGAGCGACGTTTTCCACAATCGGCGATACCCAGATCGTGTTGATGCCGAGGTCCTCGAGGTAATCGAGGTTCTCCGTCACGCCGGCAAAGTCGCCGCCCTGATAGGCGCCGCGTGGGTTGTCCTCCGCTGCTTCCTCATAGTTCAAGTCGTAGGGATCGTTGTTTTCCGGATTCCCATCGTAGAAACGGTCCGTCAGCATGAAATACACCATGGACTCGTCCCAGTCGAAGTCACCGTCCTCTTTCACCCGCTCGGTGATCTCCACATCGACCTCGGTTGTGTACGTGCCGCCGTTCTCATCAATGGCGGTGACCGGCAGCGTGTGTGTACCAAGTTCCGTGTCATGGACCGCGGACAATGTAACCGCGCCAACTTCTGGATCTACGGATAGATCTTCAAGTCCGCCTAGTGCCGTGGCATCGACTTCGATGTCGCTGATCTCCACGTCACTGTTGTTGTCGATATCCACATCCAGCACCGCGTGCTCGTTGTAGTTAAAAGCACGGTTCACGTCCGCCGTGACGCTGATGTCTTCTTCTCCTTCGGAACGCTCCTGCTCTTCATCTGGAGTTTCTGAAGAGACGAAATAAGGATTCGTAAATACCTCATCTACGCCTTCCTGGAGGAAAATTTGATTATGATTGTCAAAGTCGCCGAAATCCAAGTCATCTGACTGATCGCCGTTTTCCTGATCTACTAGCAGAAAGCCGATACTGGAAGCATCCGGAGCCAGGTCCAGATCGATGTAGGATCCGTATGCACCTGTCTGCTCACTCGTGAAGTCGTGCGCATCGACCGGCCACTCCTCCGGCTCTTCCGCTACATCCCCCCATGTCCAGAGTCCCCAAGGTTCGGGTGCTTCTTCTGGTTCAAAGTGGACGCGCAGCGTATCTTCCGGGAGATCTACCGGCTCGTATGTCAGTACCTCTTCGTCCTCCGTAATCCACACTTCATCCATGTCTTCGGACAGAATATCGATGTCTACGTCTTCCTCTGTCACGTTGTCCCCGTCCCTATTGTTGACGACGAGACTGAGGGTAGACGCATCCTCAGCGAGTTCAATATCCACATAACCACTGCCATTCGAGGTGCCGTGGTCAGAGAACCATTTTCCGTCCGGCCAGTCAGAAACCTCATCCGATGGATTGGCTGCATCTCCCCAAAACCAGAGACCGAGCTCATCGAAGTCCTCTTCGCTGTTTTCATAATGGACGCGCAAGTTCTGTGTATCTTCGTGATCACCGTTGTCGTTATGTTCTTCTGCTGAAGCCGCCGGACCGAATGTTGTAAACACGCTCATGCTCATGACACCGGTCATAAAAAAGGCTAGTCGTTTATTACTTTTTCGATGCAATTGTATTCTCCTCCTTCAAAATCAATCGAATGCTGTACAGGGACTGAGAGACAGACACGTCTTCCCCTCTCTGTTTCCAACATATATTGCGCAACACTGGCGCAATAAATGGGAACGTTTGCACAGAAAGCGGTGAGAAAGAAAGCGTTTGGTTTCAAGAAAGATCTGAAACTGCAAACGCTTTCCTTGTCGTAAATATAAAGGAAAACACGCTGAATAGCAACGAATATTGAGCAGTCATCTTAAAAATAGGTCATCAGACAAACATTGTGCGATGTTTGCACAACTGTTGTCACACAAGAAAAGGCCTGCCTCTTTGAGAGGACAAGGGTTTGCATTGGATATAAACTTTTTGTATAAGGTTACATAGTGATATCTAATAAATGTAAAGAAGCGACCTACAGCTTCACCAGCATTTCGTAGGCCGCTCCCTTCATTAACTCAAAGAATATTGTTTAGTTAGAACAGTAGATTATACATAATTTGAGCACTTTCGGCACGATTTGCCTCTGCCTGCGGAGCGAATCGATCATCGCCACGTCCTTGAATCAGGCCAAATTCCTGGGCGGCATTGACGTAATCAACCGCCCATCCGCTCACTTCCTCCGTGTCTTCAAAGGAACCAGCTTCGTGAACATTCATTTCTCCATGGAGTTCATGGTGGGCCCGTACAATCATAGCAGCCATTTGTTCGCGACTAATCTGCTTGTCAGGTTCAAAGAGACTTGCACTCATTCCTTCTACGATGCCTGCTTCATATGCTGCAGCTACTTCCTCCGCAAACCAATCATCAGAGTCTATATCTCTAAAAGGAGTGGCTTCATCTGCGTCAAGGTCTGCAGCACGAGTCAGCATCGCAGCAAATTCAGCACGAGTCACATCTTTTGATGGTTGAAAGCTGCCATTCTCCATTCCTTCAACTACGTGACGAGCACTTAATTTCTTAAGTGTATCATGTGCCCAATAATCTTCACTGACATCGTTAAACGATTGGTTAAGGCTGAGTACGGTATAGGTGCTGAAATGATGAAGCTCTGTTGAAATACTACCATCTGAAATTTCTCCCCCAGCATACTCCCAACCTCCATTTTCATCCACCCGATAGATTCCCAGTAGATCCTCCTCAGCATCTTCGTCTACATCAAATGAAAGTCGAATCGGCGTCTCAAAATTATCCACCGACTGATTTCCACTCTGGAGCTGAAAGTTGAAAGAGGGTCCTGCTTGAGCAAAGACAGCTCCTGAAGGAGATTCTAACTGCTCTGTATCTTTCGTTTCGCTTTGGTCAAACGATACTTCCATATCTTCATTTCCATTCTGGTCTTGAATTGATTCTAGAAGACTTTGAGGAAGATCAAGCGAAAAGTCGTCCCCAATGATGTTGACATCTCCAGCGGCTGCAGCTGCCTGAAGAGGAAGAGAGACCGTTCGATCGCTTTGACCAACTTCGACTTCTACCCTTCCATCATTTCCTGCCTGTGGATTTGGAATTCTTACTTGATCGCCAGGTGAACCAGGATCAGTCGGAGGACCTGGTACAGTCGATGGCGGTCCAGTGCTTCGATCTTCCTCTGCATCCGTCTGAATCACCACGGCTGTCAGCGGATCGATGGTAATCTCTTCTGCTGAAAGGTCAAAGCCGGCAGGATTACTTACAGCTGTTGTGCCTGCCTCATCTGCATCCGCTACGACAGTGCCGTCTGTCAGATCCTCTTCGAGCGTCATCGTGCGCTCGGTGTCATCTGCGTTGATCAGCACGTGGTACGCTTCCTCCTCGTCCGAATCCTCGGCACGGAAACCGATCAGCAGGTCTTCGTCTCCCACTTCCGGTGCATCGATGAAGGAGACACGCTCGTCAATGTCTTCCATCGTTGCGTGGCGGAAGGCATCGGTAGAGCGGCGCAGTTCAATCATACCGGACGCCATGTCCTGCGTCTGTGCATTAATTGGGTACGCTTCTTCATCCGTTGCCTTCTCCCAGTCAAACAGGTTGATGGCATCCGTGGAATCATAGGAATCATGGATGAAATACGGGTACTCAAACGGCTCGCCGTTTTCATCTGTCATGAACGTCGATTTATACGGGATATCTTCTTCGTCTACCGGTTCGCGGTAGTCTTCATGCTTGAATTGTTTCGTGCGTCCGAATTCCTGACCCGCATGGATAAAGGAAGTCCCTTGTGCGGTCAGCGTCATCAAGTTCCCCAGACGGATACGCTGGTGAATCTCTTCCTGATGGTCTTTCGGATCTTTTTGAATCGACTGTGCAATGACGTCGTGCAGCGTCAGGTTGTCGTGCGCTGCGACATAAGGGACGACATCGCCCGGGTTCGTCGCGGTGAAGTTGTGCGGATTCGCCGTCAGGTTGTCGTAGATACGTTCAATGGAACGATCGCCGCCAGTAAGGAAACGCGGTTCGCCTTCACTGCCAAAGCCGGATTTCAGCTCGTTACGGAAGTCGTCCGAGAAAGAACCGACACTTTCGGTATCCTGCATCCAGCTCTGGTCTGCGGGCTGGATATCCTGATCATTTTCATCGCCGACAAACGTTTCCCATCCTTCGCCGATCATAACGATGTTCGGGTTCACTTCTTTCGCCTGATCATAAGCCATCTGGATGCTTTCCGCATCATGATCACCCATCATATCAAAGCGGAATCCATCCACCTTGAACTCTTCCACCCAGTACATGATGGAGTCGACGAGAATTCGTCGGGACATCTCATGCGTCGTACCGAGACGTCCACCGCCGAAGCTGATGCGGGACGTGCCGTCGGCATCCATGAAGTGGTAGTAGTTCGGCTCGAGATCTTCGAAGATGTGCTCACGGGCCGTGTGGTTGTAAACCACGTCGAGAATAACACCCATGTCACGGTCGTGGATCTCCTCGATCAGCATCTTGAACTCCTCAATCCGCTTCTCTGCATCTTCCGGGTCTTCGGAATACATGCCCGTCAGCGAGAAATAGCTGTGCGGATCGTAGCCCCAGTTGTAGTTCGTGTCCGTGGAATCGTAATCCAGCATGCGCTGATCTGCTTCGTACTCATTCGAGAAGAAGTAGCTCATGACCGGCAGCAGCTGAATGTGCGTCACGCCGAGGTCTTCCACATAGTCCAGGCGCTCTTTGAACGCGTTGAACGTACCAAATTCGCTGTCGAGCTCGTCGTCAATCGACGGATCGGACGTGAAGTCACGGACGTGCAGCTCGTAAATAATCGCATCTTCTCGTTTTTCAAAGCCGTCGATGTCCGCGAAGTCCAGCTCCGGTCCGATTTCAGCCGGATCGACAATCGCTGCTTTCCCTACATGCTCGTCGCTGTTGACGCTGTCCCATGCTGCCATGGACGGTGCGTACGGATCGAGTGCTTCGACCGTTTCGCCGTCGCGCTCAATCATGTAGTGGTAGTAATAGCCGCGCAGGTCGTCCACGTCGGTGTTCTCCTCATCGAGCGTCACTTCCCATACGCCGCGGTCCTGGCGCTCCATGTCCACATCGGTGATCACGCTGTCCTGATCGTCTTGATCGTAGAGACGAACGTCCACGTTGTCTGCGCTCGGCGACCATACTTTCAGCGTCGCAGCGCCGTCTTCGTTTACCTCTGCACCGAGGTCCCCGTCGTAGCTGTAAAGCTCGTCCTTCAGACGCCAGCCGACGATCGCTTCGGCTGTCCGCTCCATAAAGCTCACGTCAAACGGCGCGTTGGAGAGATCAAAGTCGCCGTGCACAAGCACCGTTGTTTCATCCTCAATCGTCACGCTGTCAAACGCGACGGCTTCCCCATCTGCTTCCACAGACAGTTCTTCCATCAGAGCTTCTTCGCTCAGTCCGGAGGTGTCCGAGAATTCGAGACGCAGCTCATCTTCTCCAGAAACTTCTGCGGACTGCAGACCAGCCATCGTGACGTAGTAAGGGTTGTTGTACGCCGTATCATCGCCTTCCTGGACGAAAATCTGATTACCGGCATCCACTTGGAAGGCCATATCGTCCGTCTGATCGCCGGTTTCCGGATTCAGGAACAAGAAGCCGAGCTGTTCTGCTGCTTCTGCCAGTTCGACATCGACATAAGCACCGAAGTCGTTCGTGCCGTCAAAGGCTTTCGCATCATCCGGCCATTCGTCGGATGGGTTGGCGACATCGTCAAAGAGCCACGTCGCCCAGTTCTCTTCCGCGCCTTCGCGGTCGTAGTGGATGCGTACTTCGTTATCAGCCAGATCCGCCGGCGGCGTCAGATCATAAGAGCCGTCTTCATACAGCCAGATCTGGTTCATGTCGTCAGAAATAAGGTCGACTGCCACGTCACCGGTAATGTTATCGCCGCCGGTGTTATTCACGAGAAGATCCAGGCGGTCGGCTCCTTCTTCCAGTTCAATGTCGTAGTAAGGACCGAAATCCGTGGTGTTCCCCTCTTCAAAACGGGCTTCACCCGGCCAGCTGTATCGCTCTTCAACCGGCTCTGCAGCCCCGTCCCAGTACCATAGGCCGAGCGCATCGACATTGCGGTCGCCTGCGTCAAAGTGAACGCGCAGGTGATTATCCGGGATATCGGATTCGTCTGCAGGGGTCTCCGGCTCTTCCGGAGCTTCGACATCCTCCCCGGCTCCTTCAATCACACCGTTTTCCGTCGTCAAAAGCGCGGTTCCGCCATCTGCTGCAGCTGGAATCGTCACCTCCACCGTGCCGTCCGCTGCTTCGTACGTGCTGCCACTGTAGGCATCAATGACAACCGTGTCGTCACTGGATACATCGAGAACAGCGGTCTGCTCCTCATCCGACGTGTTTAATCCGGTGTAGACCGCTTCTCCGTCATAAGCACGGGAGAAGACCATGTAGCCATCTTCATCCGAACCTGCTACCTGATTGCGGTCGCCGCGGGACAGCACTTCATTGTGTTCGCCGCGGAAATCGAGCAGTTTCGTGTAGTGTTCGTGGATGTGGTTGCCTTCCACGTCGTCCCAAGCCAGGTCATAGCGGTTGTCGTACTGCGGCCAGTTGTCATCCCCGGACTGCCCGAGTTCTTCCCCGTAGTAGACGACCGGCTGGCCTTTCGCCGTCATCTGCAGCGCAGCGCCGACGAGCAGCGCTTCTTCGCCGTGGTTGTACTTGAAGCCGGCTTCGTCATGGCTTCCGAGGAACTGTCCGAGCGTTGCTGCACTCGTCAGACCGTCGTTACGCTCAACGAGGTCCTCATGTGCCGCTTCCATGTCCCCGCGTGCAAACTGCGCAGCCGTATCTTTGAACTGGAAATCCAGCAGGGAATCCATTGTCCCCGTGTTCAAGTAGCCGTCATCGTTATCCTGGCCGGCTCCCCACGATTCACCGATCATCTTGAAGGCCGGGTCTTCTCGTGTCAGCTCATTTTTAAAGTGCTGCCATGTCGCATCCTCCACGTGCTTCACCGTATCCACACGGTAGGAAGCGATCGCATTGCCGTTTTCCGTTGTAGAGCGGTCGAGCCAGGACGTCTGCCAGTCGACGATCTGTTCACGGACGTCGGTACGTTCCGTTTCAAAGTCCGGCAGGTCCGCCAGTTCCATCGTCAAGTCGTCAGATCCTGGATCGTCCCGGATCATGTCATTAAATCGCTCGATGACTTCTTCATCCGGATATCCCGGTGGTGCTTCCTCTTCCGGAAGCGCATCTTCTTCTTTCACCCCGTAGCCGGGATGGTTCAGAACAACATCCACCATGATGTCGATGTCGCGATCTGCCGCAGCATCAATCATCGTATGGAATTCATCCAGCGTGCCGAGGTGCGGGTTGAGCGTTTCAAAGTCGCTGGCCCAGTACCCGTGGTAACCAAAATAAGCGCCTCCGTCCGGGTCATCAAACCCGACATCATGTCCGACGTTCTCGACAATCGGAGACACCCAGATCGTGTTGATGCCGAGGTCCTCGAGATAATCGAGGTTCTCCGTCACGCCGGCAAAGTCGCCGCCCTGGTAAGCGCCGCGCGGGTTGTCTTCCGCGGCTTCTTCGTAGTTCAAGTCGTACGGATCATTGTTTTCCGGGTTCCCATCATAGAAACGGTCCGTCAGCATGAAATACACCATCGACTCGTCCCAGTCAAAGTCGCCGTCTTCTTTCACCCGCTCGGTGATCTCCACATCGACCCCGGTCGTGTACGTACCGCCGTTGTCATCAATCACGGTGACCGGCAGGGTATGTGTACCAAGTTCGGTGTCATGGACCGCAGAAAGCGTCACCGCGCCGACATCCGGATCGACGGACATCGCTTCCTCGCCGCCGAGCGCCGTTGCATCGACTTCGATGCCGCGGATGCCGACGTCGCTGTTGTTTTCAATATTCACATCCAGCACCGCGTGCTCGTTGTAGTTAAAGGCACGGTTTACGTCAGCCGTCACGCTGATATCTTCTTCACCATCGGAGCGCTCCGGCTCTTCTTCCGGTGCATCCGTTGACACGTGGTATGGATTCGTGAAGGCTTCTCCTTCGCCTTCCTTGAGGAAGATCTGATCGTGATTGTCAAAATCGCCGAAGTCCATGTCATCAGACTGATCGCCGGTTTCCTGATCAACCAGCAGGAAGCCGATGCCGGAAGCATCCGGAGCAAGATCCAGATCGATATACGGCCCGTATGTACCGGTCTGCTCACTCGTGAAATCATGCGCATCGACCGGCCACTCGTCCGGCTCTTCCGCAACGTCCCCCCATGTCCAGAGGCCCCACGGTTCCGGCGCATCTTCCGGCTCAAAATGCACGCGCAGCGTATCGTCCGGCAAATCGACCGGCTCATAGGCTTTGACCTGTTCTTCTTCGGTAATCCAGACTTCGTCCATGTCTTCCGATAGAATATCAATATCGACGTCTTCTTCCGTTACGTTGTCCCCGTCCCGGTTGTTAACGACGAGGCTGAGCATGGAAGCCTCTTCTGCCAGTTCAATATCGACGTAGCCGCCAAAATCGGTCGTGCCGTGGTCCGCAAACCACTTGCCGTCCGGCCAGTCGGAAACTTCATCCGACGGATTGGCCGCATCTCCCCAGAACCAGACGCCAAGGTCGTCAAAATCCGCTTCGCTGTTCTCATAGTGGACGCGCAGCGTCTGTGTATCCTCATTGTCGTTGTGCTCGTCTGCTGAAACCGCCGGGCCGAACGTCGTAAACACGCTCATCCCCATCACGCCGGTCATAAACAGTGCCAGCCGCTTACTTCTTCTTCGATGCAAGTGCATCCTCCCCCTTTAATGTAAGTAATGGATGGTGCCGATCCTGTGCCACCTTCTGCCCCCTTTCTGCTTTCCTACGAATACCGTGCAAACTTGCGCAATTAGTGGAAACGTTTGCACAGAAGCTGTGAGAAAGAAAGCGCCAGTCTTTATTTTGACGAAGAACATTTGCAAGCGCTTTCCTTGCCGTTACTTTAAGTCAAAACACGAACAATAGCAATAAATTCTAATAAATTATCTGAAAATAGGTCATAAGAACAGAACGTATGCGAAGTTTGCACAACGGTAGTCACACAAGAAAAGACCCACACCTATGAGAAGACAAGGATTTGCACAATATCCGCCTCTGCCGACAGCAACACAGTCGACTCGTGAAGGCTGCTTCTGATTGTCTCCAAGTCAAAAGAGAATTCAGGTCCTCGTCAACGCCATTTGTCAGAAGGCAGATGATCGGGAATGTGTCGTCAAGCTTCAAGGCAGCAGCCTGGAGGATGCAAGAACATCGCTTTTATGGGGGTTGTTCTCATAACTGCTTCTCTTTTCCTAATCAGTAACAAACTCTTAATATGAATAACGACGTTCCACCCATGGATGCAGCGATGCGGGTGCGGTATAGTTAGCATGCTGCATAAGAGAGTAGACGCAGCTTCCGCTGTGACAACAAACCAATACACTCATCCAAAACCATACCAGGACATCTCCTTTCTTCTCTCTGCGGCAATAAGAAAGATACATACATTAGGAGGAAAAAACCGTTGTATATCATGGGGAAAGCAGGAAAGACACTGGCGGCAGCAACCGCAGCAGCTGTTCTTTTTCTGCCTGAAAGTGGTGTGAAAGCTCAAAGTTTTTCAGATGTGTCGGAGAATGCATATTATCATCAGCCGGTAACGGAGCTTGTGGGACAAGGCATTATCGGAGGATACGACGACAACACCTTCCGGCCCGGTGTATCGCTGCAGCGGAAGCATGCCGCTGCGCTTCTTACGCGTGCACTCGATTTGGACGAAGGGTCTTCCAGCACCTTGGAAGCATTCGACGACGTAGACGGCAGTCATCCTTTTGCTGCCGATATTGCATCACTCGCAGATGCAGGCATTATTGAAGGAGATGGGGAGAAATTTCATCCGTCCGCGCCAACAACTCGCGAGCAGATGGCCTCGATTCTTGTGAGAGCCTTTGACCCGGCATCGACCGGGCGGGAATCAAACAATGCTGCGATTCACCTCAGCAATGTCATGGATGTTCACCAGGAAGACGTCCAGACACTGGCTGACTTCGGGTTGACAACCGAACTCGACGACTTTCTGCCGAAACAGGAAACGAGCCGTGGCCAGTTTGCCACGTTCCTTCATCGCACGATCGTGTTCCAAGAGGGCGGAGAAGTACTTGCACCGGAAGATCCTGATACGTGGCGCGTCAACGGCATTGAGATCGGCGATGACCTTGCCGATGTGCAGGACATGTGGGGAAGCCCGGAAGAAACAGTTACGAGCCACCAAGGGTTCGACTGGCACATCTATCACAATGGTTACCGGCAGGTGCGTATGGCCGGTATCGAAAACGAAGATGTTGTCGCGCTGTACAGCGGCAATCCAGTGGACATCACGGGGAACACGAAAGCCCAGGCCCGCGACCGCCTCGGCGAACCGGCTTCTTACATCCAGCGTTCCCGCAACCGGACGAACTTATCCGACGCGGACTGGCGCGATTACTTCGATATTGAGGAAGGGTACGCAGCTGTCTTTTACGACACGCACCAGGGGGACCGGATCAACGGGGTTCAGATTACTGCTTCTTCTATTGAAGAGAGGCAGACGAGCATCCGCGGAGATCTGATGCCGGCAGATGAAGAAAAGCTGATGTTCACGCTTCTCAACGCCACCCGCGTGCAGCAGGGGCTCGACCCGCTCGCCCATCATGAGAGAGCAGCGGACGCCGCCCGCGCGCACAGCCAGGACATGGCCGACCGCGGATACTTCAATCACCGTTCGCCGGAAGGACTAAATGCCACGGATCGTATGCGGGAAGCCGGTATCAGCTTCCGTTCCCGCGGGGAGAACATTTCCCGCGGTCATGCAAGCGCGGTGTTCTCGCAGCAATCGCTGTTCAACTCAGACGGCCACCGGCGCGCTATGCTGCACCCCGACTTCGACCTGGTCGGCGTCGGCGTTGCCAAAGCAGATGACAACCACCCGTACTACACGCAGAAACTATTCGTGCAGTAGCACAACCAAAAAATACTATGGCATGGCGTCGGATTAAGCTTCCGGCGCCATGTTTTACGTTTCTTCTGTGATGTCCGCATGACGAGGCCAGGCCGGATGGGAGACGCTACGCTTTCTGCCGCGCCAGGCGAACGCTTTCCGCGGCTGTGATCCAAAAGCGGGTCGCTCCGCCGCTAAATGGCGTCGCTTCGTTACGGAAAGCGGGCGGCCCGGCGTCGCCCGCGGGTCGCCCTCCGATTATTTTGAGCCACTTTGCTCTTTTTGAGCCACTTCGCCGCAGCATTGGGCCGCTTCAGCTCTCATTGGAGACGCTTCGTTTCCCATTTCGAGCCACCTGCTTCCGATCCGCCCGCCGACCGATCCACTGATGCACCTCCTTCCTGTCTTTTCCGGCTGGTATCACAGCCGGCGGAAACGAGCTTATTCCTTTTTTCCGCAACTGATCCAAAAGCGGGTCGCTCCGCCGCTAAATGGCGTCGCTTCGTTACGGAAAGCGGGCGGCCCGGAAGCGCCCGCGGGTCGCCCTCCGATTATTTTGAGCCACTTTGCTCTTTTTGAGCCACCTCGCCGCAGCATTGGGCCGCTTCAGCTCTTGTTCGGGACGCTGCTCCTTTCCATTTGAGCCAGGTTCGCGCGGCATCTTTTTATTCACAAAAATCATCTCATCTTACTTGCATTATTGTATACTTTTTACAGATGTACTAACGGGAGGAATGCTCTATGACATCGACCGTGAAGATCGTGTATGAAATCTTTCTCGTGCTGCTGATATTGTGGTCCGCTTCGACGTTGTTTTACGAGCCGACCTACATCTTTCTCTATCAGGCTGTCTGGATCATTCTGCTTTGCGACGTCCTGATCCGTTTGTCCGCCGCTGAAAACAAGCTCGACTTCGTGAAGCGGCATCCGTTTGATTTTATCGCGGCGATTCCGCTTGATTCGATTTTTCAATTTGCCCGCTTCGTCCGGTTGTTCCGGCTGCTCCGCGTAGCCCTGCTGCTGAAGCGGACGCCGATCTATGCCATTCTTTATACGAACGGCCTGTTGAAAACACTCGGCGCCGTCGGTCTCCTTATTTTCCTCTCGGCGATCCCGATCACCTATCTGGAAGCAGACGTGGACACATTCATGGATGGAGTCTGGTGGGCGGTCGTCACCGCTACGACCGTCGGCTACGGGGATATTGCTCCTGTCACAACTACCGGACGGGCGATCGCCCTCCTCCTCATGGTCTTCGGGATTGACCTGATCGGCATGGTGACCAGCTCGATTGCGACCTATTTTCTTGAAAAGAGACAAGCCGGCTCCGGCAATGATACGGCCGCCTTCATCTGCAGCCAGCTGCAGCAGCCGGATAGGTTGACCACCCATGATTATGACCGTCTGCTGTTTCTGCTGCAGTCGCTGAAGGATGAACAAAGATCGGAGACGCACGACAAGACACGTGGCTAAAGAGACACCATCCGGGAAACAAAGCCGCCGTCCCCCTGTATAAAATCTTTTGCTTTCCTATCGTATAAGATAAAAAGCCTGTCAGCTGACTGACAGGCTTTTCGACACGGGTCTGTTATTTCTCCTGCGGCACGGGCGCATCCGGCGCGATCAGGCCGGCTTCCCGCAGGTCCTGCCAGAAGCCGGCAGGGATCATTTCTTTCAGCGCAGCGAGGTCCTCATGAATACGCCCAGGTCGGGTGGATCCCGGTATAACGGCTTCCACCGCCGGGTGCGCCAGCGGAAACTGCAGCGCGGCTGCTTTCAGGCTGATGCCGTGTTTTTCCGCCACGCGGCTGATCTCACGTACCCGATGCTGCGTCTCGGGTGTTGCCGGTGCGTAGTCTTCCGAATCTCCACCAAAGAGTACGCCGGCGTTATACGGTGCACCGGTGACAATGCCGGTCCCTTTTTTCTCCGACAACGGCATGAGCCGCTGCAAGGAGCGTTCATGCTTCAAGAGCGTGTAATGCGTCGCCTGGAGAGAGAGCGTCGGATGCGCGTCTTCCAGTTCCAGCGCCATCTCAATCGGTACCGTCGTGTTCACGCCGATGCCCCAGTCCTGGATGACCCCTTCGGACTTCAAGCGTTCAAGGGCCGGAAACGCACCGGTTCGTGCTTCTTCAAACAGCGCATGCCAGTGATCTCCATGGAAATCAGGGGAAATATCATGCACGTAGACGACGTCAAGCCGGTCCGTCTGCAGGCGCTCGAGGCTCTGCTCAATGGAGCGCAGCACGGCCTCTTCCGTGTAGGATTCTTCAATCTGGTTCTGACGGCCGTGTTCGAACAAGCCTTCTTTTTTCTCCGTTTCATCCTTGATGATGCGGCCGACTTTCGTGCTCAGCAGATACTCTTCCCGCGGCGTGTTCTTGAATACTTCTCCGAGTCTCGCCTCTGCCAGCCCGGCGCCGTAGAGTGGGGCTGTATCGAAATAACGGACGCCCGCATCCCATGCGGACTGAATCGTCTCCTGTGCTTCTTCTTCCGGCACGTTCCGGAACAAATTCCCGAGCGGGGCGGTCCCCAGACCCATTGGTGTTTTTAGTTTATATTTGAGAATAGCCATTCTGAATTCCTCCCTTTGTATGGAAACTGCTCTATTTGCTTTCCCACTTTGTCTTTTGATTAAACAAAGAAGCCGGTATCGTGCGAGTCTAATCAACGATACATTTGTCAGGACAAAATGTTATCTTGCCTTTCATCCAACCTCTCTGTCGAACTTGCTGTTTCATCCACGTCTGTTGATTACCCATTTATTAGGGGGAATGTGTATTGGGTGCAGCGGCTGCGGTTTTTCTATCTTCGCCTGCTGGGGAGAAGGCTTTCAGCTTTCTTTTTCCACAGGCGTCTCGAAAGAATACCTTGCACTGCGACAAGGTCTGATCACAAGGAAGAAAGGATGCAGCATCCTCCTTCCAACGAAAGGCTCGTTGTTCCTAAATGAGAAAAAGAGCGGCGCGCAGCCGGCGACTTAGGGAGGATCAGGACGATTCGAAGATCCGGCTGCCGGAGGCAGACTGGCTGTCCCCTCCGGAAAACGCCCGGCGGAAGCAGAGCGTCTCTCCGTATTCCAACTAAGAAGCTCTTTCTGTTGTTTTATAGAAAAAACAACAACTATTATTTTGAGAAAAACATTATTTTACATATTCTACTCCTGCGCTCAACCCTTCTACCTTGATTAGAGAAAGCCTCAACGGGGTAGACCCACGTCTATTTGTTTACAACAAAGGATTAGAGACCATACCCATTCCCTTAAAAATAAGTAAATTAGATAATTTATCCTGTAAAGAAGGATATTTAACATTAAATATACTGAATATTATGAAAAAATAAGTATATTTTCTTATTTCTATGCTCTTTCTGCCTTTTGTCCCGGGGCTGCCAGGAAGAATCAGCGTAGACTAAAAGTATCCTATTAGAAAGAAGGAGATGACCATGAAAGGCAAAGTATTGCTGATCAGTCTGCTCGTATTTTTCCTTAGCGCAGCGCCGCTTTACGCTTCAACGTCCCGGATGATTGAGATTTTTTACGGCGTAAACGACCTGCGGATTAATGGGGAAACCGTTACTCCCGCTGAGCGTCCCTTCATTTACCAAGGAAGAACATATGTCCCTCTCCGCTTTGTCAGTGAATCTTTAGGCAGCAGCGTGGACTGGAACCCACAGAACCGTCGCATAACCATTGTGGACCCAAATGCCCTCCAGGCTGGAGATGCCGTTGTTGGCAGAGACGTACAGCCTTCTAATACAGCCGTCGGCGGCCGCAGTGGTATGAGATTTGATATCACAGCCAGAGAAACCGTACGGGATCATACTGGGAAAGCTCACCAAGCTTCTGTACAGCTGCTGATGCAGAATTTTCATGAAAACCGATCCGAGCGTTGGGGGTTAGTCGAGTTTCCTATTCAGTCAGTTTGGAAGGAGTTCCGGGCAGATTTCGCGCTGAATCAACAGTATGTCGGGACTAGAGGAGAGGAGCACAAGCTGGAAATTTTTCTTGATGACCGTCGTGTTCAGACTATCACAATGAAGAAAGGAGAGCTGAGTAAACCCGTCCGTGTTTCACTAGGTAATGCCAAAAAAATCGGCTTCCGTATCTCGTCAGAAGAACCATCCATCACGTATTTAGGTCTATACAGCCCTCGATTCCTGCGATAATACCCCCCCTCTGTTTTTAGACTCAATGTTTTTTTAAAACAGTAGATGCCCCTTTCCTCGATAGAAACGGGCATCTAACTGCCCTCTCCTTGCTGAAGCAAAGCACCTTTTGATCGGAATGGCTTGTACCTTAAGCTTTTCAAGGAAAAACGTTTTGTTTCCGCCGGCGCACGAAGCCGCTGCAACACTGTATGAGAACGTATACTTCTTCCCTCTTTTCTGCAAAATAAAAAATAGTTACGTCAGTCCTCCAAATGATGTCTCGTCTTCTCTCTGCTTTCCCACAACGCGGACGCTCCGCCCACCTCTGCTGATTTTCCCTGCCACTCTTGTTACCGAAGAATCTAAAGAAAGAAGGGAATACAGATGAAAATCAAAGTATTTCTGATCAGTCTGCTTGTTTTTCTGATAAGTGCAGCTCCCCTCTATGCTTCCACGTCCAGAATGATCGAGATCTTTTATCGTGTGAACGAAATCGAGATCAACGGCGAAACCGCGACCCCGTCCGAGGAACCATTTATTCACGACGGACGCACCTACGTCCCTCTCCGGTTTGTCAGCGAATCCCTCGGCAGCAATGTTCACTGGGACGGCCAGACCCGTAAAATCACCATCACCGATCCGAGCGGTTCCGGTGGATCTGGAGAGCAGCCAGCTCCCGGCGGCATCGCTGCGATTCGAGACGTCGCCCCGTCGAACTTGGACAGCGGCTCCGGTATGCAGATGAATGTCTATGATTACGAGGATCGAGACAACTTCAGTGCGATAGACCATGTGGGAACGGTTCATCAACAGTTCATCCGCTACCGGTCCCATTGGAATTTTTCTGCAGACGAAGAGCGGTGGGGATTGGCCGAATTCCCTCTTCAATCAAGCTGGCAGCAGTTCCGCGGGACCTTCGCTATACAAGACCAATCCGTAAATTCAGCCATCCAACGGTACCAGCTGGAAGTATACTTGGACGACACGCGCGTTCGTACGTACACCTTAAACAAAAATGATCTCCCTGTGCCGGTCAACATTGATTTAGGCGACGCCCGAAAAATTGGGCTTCGGATAACCTCCGAGGGACCTGGCACATCCAATATGGGTATTTTCAGCCCAAGATTCGTGCAGTGACGCCCTCCATTCTTGGTGACAAAAAATCCTTTCAGCTGATGAAGTAGCAGGATGCACCGAGAGAAGCCTACACATGGTTCTTCCTCCATGATGAAAGCGTGCCAAGGATAACGTTGGTGGGAACAAAAACGCGAAGCGTCTTTTTGTCGGAACGGCGTGCATCAACGCTGCAGGCTTTTCAAGGGAAGAAAAAAGTTTTTTTGTTTCTTCCCGCGCAGCTTAGGATGCCGCCGTTACCTTGTATGAAAACTTATACTTTCTTGTACTTTAACGAAAAAACGCTTCCGGCCATCCCCATTGGATGATCGGAAGCGTTTTTTGATCGGTTCGTTGGAGCAAGCCGTTTCTCCCTCCGAAACTGCAGCGGCGCCGAGGTTTTTCATTTCATCAGCAGGTACACTGCTCCTTAGGCTCGGCTTATCCCTGCTCCGGCACGGCGTGCATTCGCCGCCGGGCTTTCTCACGCTTTTTGTCTCCCTGCAGACCGGCGATTTTCTCCAACGTCAGGGAGAAGACAATCGTTAATCCGACAAAACCAATCACTGCGGCACTGATCACCGCAGGTTCTACCATGCTCCAAAGTACTGCATCTTCCATCTCTGCCACCTGCCTTTTCTGTTTCCGCTTTCATTCATTATAAAAGAAAAGACTGGATTTGTCCAAAGTGTGAACAACAGGACGGAAGACTGGTTCTACAGTATGGCCAAAGTAATCAGCATCCGTATTTCCTTCAAAAGACATCGAATTTACACTCGTTCAACCCAGTTCTCTTTTATCACCTTCAACACAAGCTGTGTACGGCTTTCGACCTCCATTTTGGCAATAAGTCTCGATATATATGTTTGGACAGTCTGTTCTGCGTAGTACATCTTCTCTGCTGTTTCGTATGTATCATGTCCATCCAACAGATGCTGCAGTACTAATTTTTCTACTTCCGTTAATGGAAAAGGGATTGTCTCTGGAATAAGTTTCAGTGTATGAATAGGTTCCCGCTGCTGCTGCACAGCTCTAATTTCTCGGGCCGCCCGGTGCTGAAGCTCCGTCTCGATTACCATCGTTTCTGCTGCTGCTTTATGATAAAGGTTTTTCATTCCAGCTGCAGTCTCATCAGAAAACAGACCATGGATATCTTTTTTCATCACATGCATGGAAAGGGAAATCTGCTGTTTGGGCATACATAAATAGCAGATGGTTCCAACTTTACAGCACAAATCAGCCAACTCCTCTGCTTCTTGCGGTGTAGCCGCCCATAAGACAGCCTGTTTGTCTAACACTTCAGTCGACGTATTCGTAATATAAATAGGTTCGGGGTCGCCGCTGCAAACAGGTCGAATACGATGAACTCTATCTTGTACAATCATTTCTCCACCACCTACCAACCCTTTCCTAAGTTTACCTTAACAAATATAACCACACGGCTCTTTATATTTGGAGAAGAAAGCAAGGAAGAACGGGAAAATAAGGGAAATATTGTGAAATAAAGAGACGAAATGCTTCCACTTTCCTGCAGAGTTAAATGGAATTTAATTACAAACCCTAGTAACCTCTGCGCTTCGTTGATTTTTTTGACGGTATGCCTTCTTGTGAATCCATCTATTCTTTTCGTTTCGTTTCTTCGTAAGACAAGCACCAATGAGAATCATCAGCTGACGTGTAAAACGTTACAGCAGGAGAAACACGTTCCTGCTTTGCTGTAATGGAGACATCTCGGAACAGTTATACCAGCAAAGGCAGTCCCCATACCTTTTATTCACTTTTTCCAGCTTTATCCCACTGAATGGTCTCCAGGAATAATCCTCTTAATGGGGCCTCCTCCATGACAGAACGAACCATCGCTTCCATGTACTGCTCTCTATTCATCTCCTCCAACTTCCAAAGTACACCTATGCTCAAAGCCCACCCGTAAAGGAAAAAACGAATGACCCGCCCATTGCCTTCCCGGAAAGGATGGAGCATGTTGAGTTCTGTTTTCCAATATGCAAGACGTTCTGCGGCCTTCTCCAGTGTCGGCCACTCCGGTTCTTCCTGCAGTTCGCGAAACAAGGCCTCTGCATTCTCCTTCAGATGTTCTGCCTGGCAAAAGCGCGTCGTCCCTTTCGCCAGCTGCACCGTCCGGTACTCCCCGGCAAAATCGTACACATCCTGAAACAAGTGATAATGCAGCCGCAGCAGCGACGCTTCATCAAACGGCGCCAGAAACGACGGCCAATCGCTCAGAGAAGAAGCCCTTGCAGCGAACGCAAGGGCTTCCAGTTCTGCCAGTTCCTCCTCCGATTCAGCACCAATCCGGTTGTGCCGAAGCAGATCGTCCACACCAGCCTGATATTTATCCATGCTGATGCAGCTCCCGGATGAGGCCGGGGCAGATCATCTCGTCATTGTTCACGGCTTCCAGCAGCCGCTCTTGTTTCTTTAAAGGAATATCCATTTCTTCCAGTTGAAGATTACTCATGATTCGGCGGAATTCTACGCATTCAGTCGTCATTGCAGGCATTCGGATACCTCCTTCAATCTATCTCTATTATAACATATTTAGAGGTTGAAACGAAGGGAAACAGTGGTTTATCTAGAGCTTACATCGTTAACTTGATTCCCAATAAATCTTATTAAAAATGAAAATTTAGAGTTAATAAAATTTATTTCATCATGAGAATTATGACATATTAGGATGTGTTATATGAGCATGAAAAACAATATAATAAGATGAAGGCATAACAAAATAAATATCCTCAAAACCGCATTAAAGTCCCGATACAATTATCAAATGAGAATGATTAAAATTAATACTAGAAAAGGAAACAATAAAACTAGAATGATGGATTTTACGACATTGTAAAGGTTTGATTCTTGATGCCTATCAATATTACCGACATCCTTCATAGCATTAAATTCTTCAGTCACGTCTATCTTTTTTATTCTTCTGAGGCGGAGGATAGAGTCCTTCAACAGGAGGATCAATGAACCTTTCCCCTAATATTTCTCCATTTTTTCCGAGTTGTATGAATTGTTCCGGTAGAGGTGATTCGATTTTTTCTTGAGTGAAATCTGCTTCAAATATAACCATATCCAAATTAACTGAGTTCGTATTTGATTCTTTGTTAAAATTGCTTGTGCTATCTACTACAGCATAACAATTTGAGCAGATATAATTATTACTATTAACTGGTTCTTTGCATTCATTACATATCATCACGCATCCTCTTTCCATAAATTACTTTTTTCAGCCAATTCCTACTATCTAATGATGACAATATGTCAGTAATATTTTTCAAGGTGTCTTCCATAGTAATTAAGCTCTCTTCTATTTGATAATCACGAAAGAACTTTTGAGTTTGCACAATTGAAATTGGATGAACTTCTTTAAATTCTTTCTCGAAAAGGGGGGAAAATTGTGACAAGTGCATGGAACAAAACCGAAAAAGGTCATATCTGAACCCAATTAATTCTATCAATCTAATCCATAAAGGTGATTTCATATCAGGCACTCGCCTAGTCCTCTCTTCAAAAAGATGCTGCAGGGCAATCAAACCGTTCATTGGAACATCCGCCCACTGACCTTTATGATAAGCTCTAGTCCAAATAGTGATACTTTCACTTCTCAGATCTTCTTCTAAATCGTGTAAATCATCTAACAACTGAAATAAAGCACCCATCATAAAAAAATGATTGAAGCTCTCCGCTGTGAAATTTGGAACGACTAAACACCCGTAAAATGCAAAGGCATACCCTCCTTTTTTCATAGAAATTTCTAAAAGCTCTTCATCTTCAAGTTCTTCATTTTGTTGCTTTTGTGATTCTAGCTGCCACTCATAAAGCGAGGATAGAATCACTTCCATTTGGCTTACCTTTTTTCTAGGAATGCATTTGTAAAGCTCTTTCACCATATATACAACTTTCTCTGCGCTACAGTCATTTGAATTGTATTTATGTTTATTTCTCACTGCGTTCTCAATTGCCTTAAGTCCTTCCGCTGAACTATGACCACGATCTAAATAATCATCTTGAAGTGGATGTAGAACCGCAGCTAAAAAATAAAGATACCTCTTTCTTCTAGGAATTAAAAAGCTTCTAGTTTCAATAACGTGATGCAGATAAAGATTAAGTATGTTGTAAAGAGCCCTGATTTCACCGTCTTCATCGAGTTTCAAATTCTTTTTCTTTGTCCATCTCCTACAATCTTGTATTGCTTGTTCTATAATGAATGTGGTGGATATTACAATCGACACAGCTTCAGACTTTTTTATTTGATTATCAAAACCCAACTGATTCATTAAATGAAGTAAAGACTCTTTTTCTTCACTCAAAAGTGAAGAAATACCTTTTATGAGGTCTTTCTCATTTTTTATTCGCCTAATAAATTTATTGTATGTTGCGCTTGAGAAAATGACATTTATCTCATGCTTATCTTTTTCAACTACTATATCTTCTTCATTCCTTAAAATATCTTCGTTTAGTTTTGAAGAGTTTGCTCTAAATTGATATCTAGAAAAATCAATACGGGGCATGACATTTTTATAAGAATTTCTATAAGCAGAAGGTTGTGTTTCATGTTGATACGTCCTAATCATCTTTTTTATTAATTTTTCTTCATTAGCTTTAAATGTTTTCTCAATAACAGGGGTTGACTCTTGTTCTAATAGTTTATTAAGAAACTCCACTGCCCCATTTTCGGAAATATTTTCTTTATTTTTGTCTAAGAGGTACTTAGTTGCTTTTTCCATTTTTGCATTCATAGAACGACTAGCTGATTTAAGAAAAATATACCTTCCCCAAGATTTAAGAATCGTCATGCTAGTGCCTCCATACCTTTTTTGTTACATTAATCATCATTATTAAAAGATGGCGCACTCCTTTTTTCATTCTTGGTTTGTGACGAATATAATTAGCTGCGACAGGTCCGATGAATTCATATACTTTTATAAAAACTCTACCGCCATTTGTCGGCCTCAAAACCTGCTCTCTGAATCTGCGAAGGTATAATACCTCTTTTTCCATCGCTCCTTCAAATGCTGCTGTTGCTACAAAACAACTACTTTCATTCTCTTTTTTTTGTGCAGATAAGACATATTTTGTGGGTCTTTTTGCTGTATCATCTACTAATCTTTGGGGCAAATGTTCTTCATTGATAGAATAGCGACGCTGCTTTTTAATTCTAAGTCGATGGTCTGCTTGTTCAGGTACATCAATATGATTCCTTTTTTCTCCAGCTATCCTGGCATTACCTGTTACTCCGTCTTTGTTAGGGATATGTTTGTTATCCATATACTGTACCTAAGCCAACGATTGAAATGGCGGCATCATAAATGTTTGCGCATGCGCCAGAGGATCTTCATAGTGCATCACCGTTTGAAGACCGTAACCAGTAGATTGAGTACTAGCAACAATTTCACCTTGTTCATTTGCTATAATACTTCCATCTGACAAATAGGATAAATCACCTGCATTTGAATGATCGGAATGAAACATTTTTAGCTGCTCACCGGTGTTTGTAGAGTATCCTGTTTTGGCATGAGTTGATGGATCGAAAACGTTAACTCCTCCTAATTGGTTTGGGGTGGTGTAGGCTATTTTCTGACCATCTTTAGAGAAATCGTAACCTCCTTGCATGTTTTCAGTTGCGTTAACAGATGTACCGTCGCTCATTTGTATACTTTTATCACCAAACTGCTGGTCAAAAGTTTGCATAGTTGTTTGATTTGAAGAAGAGAAATCCATTATACCAACTCCCACTTTGTTTTTTAAAAGCTTTCAAAACTCACCTTTTATCCATTTCTGTTAATAAATAAGATTGGTTACTTTGTATTATTGAACCAAGGCAATGTTAAATCCTCCTCATCTATAATATGCCTCAATTCTGTAAAATATCTCTTATATGAATTACCTAATCTATTTCTGAAGCTGCTTGGAAAATCATCTCTAATCAAATGAGATATATTCTCTTCTGACTCTTTTATGGCTATCGTTAGATTACTTAAAATCATATCGTATCCTTCTATAAGATACTCCAGCTGGTTTTTCATTTTAATTTCTATTTCTTCAGCTTCGGTTTTTAACCGATTCAATTTAGTATTTATTCCATCAATTTTGTTTCGTAACATCGCACGCTTTATATTTAATTGCTTACCTCTTTCTTCTAATTTTAAGTTATCTTCAAGAAGTGCATTGCCACCATATGCATCAAATTGACTGTTATGCTCTTCTATTTTTATTTTCAATCTATCATTTTTTTCATTAAGTTCCTTGGATGTTTCTAGTAAAGATTCAAACGATTGAAGTAATAATTCCTTTTGTCTATTAATTTGATCAGCTTGCAAAGATTGCAGGGGAAGATAATCTTTTTCGGCTAAACAGAATAGAATATTCTGTTTAGCCTCCGCCTCAAATTTCTTATGAGACTGATTTAAATAATTCAAGCCAGCTTTTGCTTGAAGCAATTGTGTATTCAATCTCCTCAAGTTTTCCTCTTCAACTACTCGAATCGTTTTGTGCTTACTAATTAGATCAAATGTATTGTTCAATTCACGCCTTGTCTTCCTGATTGCATTTAACATTTTTTCTTGTGAAGCATTCTGGGCTATTTCCTCTTGGATCAACTCCGTCAATTTGTCCCAGCCACTTCTTTGATAAACTTCTTCAGAATTGCTTAAAGCCTCCTTAGCTGATACTGCAATTATCTTTCCAAAACCATCTCCGTTTTTTCGATAGAAATCTTTCATCGTTTCTTGAAAATCTTCTTCGTCTTCAGCACCATCAATTTTGTTAACAATAGCAATTTTCTTAATTTTTTTATCAAGCTTATCAATAAATTTCATTTCAGTTTTTCTGCCAGGGCTCATATAATTGAAAATCCACCAAAACATGTCCGCTTCTTTTAAATAACTAACTGTGGCTTTCTCGTGTCTTTCGTTCATAGCATTTAAACCGGGCGTATCAACGAAGGTAACCTCCTTAAGTACAGGATGAGGATAGGACAAAATCAATTTATAGGTATCATCACGAAAACTTGTTTTTTTAGTATCCCCCTCTGATGACCAGCTATCTAAATCATCGATTGAGAGTGTTTTTTCGCGACCATCATTCATTTGAGCAACAAGGCTCATTTCTTCTCCATATACGACTTCGGTAACAGTAGCGGTTTTTGGTGTAACATCCGCTTTTAATAGATCTTCATTTAAAATTGTATTTATTATGGAAGACTTACCAGACTTGAATTCTCCAATAATGACCACAACAAGTGGTTTTTTTACATTTGAAGCTACACGTCTTATGTTTAAACCTTTTTCTTTCAATCCTTCTTCCTTCTCAAGAAATTCAGCTATATCCATAAAGAATGCTTCCAACGATTTTATTGAATCATTAGCGTTTTTACTTTTTCGCATTGGGTTGAACATCGGAATACTTCCTTTCCACCAATTTCCTCTCTACATGTCCATAGCATTCAATATAATTGTTCACATTAAGTTTTAGTCTTTTTAACGCTTCTATTCTTTTCTCACTGTCCAACTGTCCTCGAGTTTCATCTTCCATCGTTTGTTTTAATTGACTAATTCGATCTTCTACTGTTTCATTCATTCTTTGTACTCCAGCTTCGAAGATGGCATCTACTCCTTGATCAACATAATTTAATACTTCGGATTGAAAATGATTGGTTGTTTGATGGAGTTTTTCTAAAACACTTGGAAGCACTTCCCCTTTTATTTTGTCCGTCTTTTTCTCCGACATATATTTTTGAAGAATTGGCATACCTGCAAGACCTATTATGGGTAGTAAAATTGGGCCGCCAATAAGCATAGCTATAGTGCCTGCTCCCCCTGCTATCATGCCTGCTTTTACCGGAGTATTAGATAAATCCTCTGCATGAATACCACTTAATGACGTTTCTCCACTTGCGATTAAAGCCTTACGTTCTGTGTAAATTTTTTCCACCTTTGCATTGAACTGTTTCGCTAATCCAATAGCTACATTTTGTTCAAGACTGTTGAACAAGTAATGAATTTGTGAAATGTATTGTTCAGACCACGTTTTAAGGCGTTTCTTAATAACATTCGGTACATCTTCATCTAATAGTCGTTCAAAATTCATACCGTCATATCTAGAAATCATAGCCTGTACATCTTCATTAAGATTATTCTCTAAATAATCTAACGATTTCTTAACAATCTGAAGAATCTCTCGTTTTCTATCTACGATATAACCTTCCATATCCTCTTTAATCTGATCAATTTCTTCTCTTGCTTCTCGAATTGCCAATAAACGCTCTTGTCTAACTTCAGTTTCTTCTAGCTCGTTGTTTAGTTGAAAAGATACAGCTGCATCTAAATTTTCCATTAGATGATAAAATCTCTTCTCATAGCGAAAAAGTGTTTCACTAGATGCTGTGCCATGATTTATGTTTTCTTCTAAAGCCCTGCGTGCTTCGTGGATCCCAGATATATCCGTGAGTTTTTGATCCTCTTTTAAAGAGCCCTCCAATGCCCAAGAAGCAGAGAGTGGAATTACGTATGGGCTAGGAATACCTGACCGTTTGAGTCTCTTCCTAAGATCATCTAATATTTCTTCAATATCTTCCTCTTCTACCCTATCGATGAAATTAGCGATGAAAATCAAATTTTCTTTGCCTTGATTTAATAATGTATTTTGAAGAAAATTAGACTCGGATTGTTTTAGTGGACTTGTTATATCAAGTAGAAAAAAAACTACATCCGCTCGTGGGATATATTGGTAAGTTATATTTGATCGTTGTTCATTTATATCATCTAGTCCGGGAGTATCAACCAATGCTACTCTTTCTTGTAGTAGTGGAATTGGCAACTCTATATTAATATACTTTATGTCACTGATACTTTGAGTTCCTTCCGCAGAATAGTCTAATAATTGATCCTCATCTAGCGAAAAAGACCGTATCGAATCATCATTGTAATAAATTGTGGCAGACTCTTCGCCGTAGGTAACCGTGTGGATACATGCTGTAGTTGGCGTTACATCTGCAGGCATTACAGCTTGTCCTAGTATCGCATTTATAAATGTTGACTTACCTCGTTTGAACTCTCCGGAAAAAACAACTGTATAAATAGAATTCTCAATATCTTCAAGTAAATTAGTTAAGCTTTCCCGATTAATGTAGGGCGCTTCTGCTTCTAGTTGATTCAATATATCCTTCACGGAATCAATTAGTTCTTTCTTTTTTTGCTTATGATTCATCCTACACACCCTCTTTTCTGATTAAGGATAAATTAGACGAAGTTTCTAATTCATCTAGAAGCGCGTTCAAATCTTTATATATACTTGTCAATTCTTCTCTATATCCCTCTAGATCTTGGCGCACTTTCACCATCTCGGCTTCTTTTCCATTACGATCTTCATACAGTACTCTTAATTGCTCTTCTAATATCTCTATTTTTCTTCCGGTTTCTTCTATAACAAGTTCTTCTATTTTAGTGATTTTCTCATTCCAGCCTCGAAGCATTTGTTTCATTGCACTTTTCTCTTTTTTGTTGAAATGAAGTGTGGTGATTTTTTTTATTTGAGTCATTTGAGTTCTTTTTTGTTCTCCAGCGAGATAATCAAAGAACTTGATTCCCGCAAAAATTGCCATTGGAAGAGCAAAAACCATTGATGCTCCTGCGATACCGATCATACCTGCTAAACCAAATGTTCCAACACCTGTAGCTGCAAAGAAATCATCGGTTTTATCTGAATATGACTTTGGGAATTCATCCCCCCATCTAAGATCCTCATCAACTGAGAAGTGCTTGTCGACCGTTCGCATAATCTCTGACCATTCTTGATCATACAAACGCTCTAAACGTATAAGCTCCTCATTGATTAATTCCTGTTGTTCTTTATAAATTTCTTTCTCTAATTTACTTACTATGGGGGAGATCGCGATAGAAATATGAAGTTTAATCGATTCAGCTTTAATTTCTCCTTGGTATTGATCTACACTACTAACTGCACGGTCTTTTATCATCTTGAACGTTTCTTTGAATATTGTTTTAAGCTGTTCTTCTGATTTTTCCAAATTTTCTCTGAAGTCACGCAGTTGTCTATCCCTTTCTCGAGTCATTTGTTTTAATTGATCTTTGGTTTCCTCAACTCCAATCTCAATATCTCTTATTGGCTTCTCCAAAGATCCGAGTCGCGGAGCAATAATTAATTGATCTAATTCTTTACATCTAGAAGCAATTTCAGAGATTGGTTTAGCTAATTTTACAGCACCACGTTCATTGGCTAAAAAAGCATTCAATGATTCTCCCAATTCTTTCATTCCAGTCTCTTCTTCATTAAGAGTGGGGGCTACTCTAAAACCATCTCCGCTTTTTTCCAATTGATGATGAAGATGGTCCTTAGAAGAAACCAAATACACTTTTGGCTTCTTCAACAACTTGCTCAATTCTTCCTCAATATAGCGTTTCGATTTTTCTCTGCTATTTTCAGTAATAAGCTGGTCTTTAAAATTAACTACGAAAAAGATTTTTTTAATATGGGCTTCATCAAGAATTCTATTTTTCAGGAAATCAAATTCTGACTTAGAAAGTGGTTGAGTAGCGGATAAAAGCATGATGGCAGTATCACACATGGGGATAAGAGAGTGAGTTATCTCTTCTCGAGACTCTTGAAGGTCATTGACGCCTGGTGTGTCAATTATTTCAACATTTTTCCTGCACCATTCAGAGGGATAGTTAATTTCCACTGAAGATATATTCTCATGATAATCCATCGCTTCTTCAAATTGACGTATCTCCTCACTGTTTTCATCATCGGGTTCCATTGGAGCAACAAGTTTATTAAAATCATCTAAATTTATACGACGAGAAGGTTGTTGTTTGTCCTCGCGATAGTGAATACTATACTGAGTTGTTTCTCCATATGTTATTCGATTTATTACAGCAGTAGTTGGCCTTGTTTTCATTGGCAGCACTTTTGCACCAAGAAGAGCATTAATAAAGGTTGACTTTCCTCTAGAAAACTCACCTACAACAGCTATAGAAAAACGTTCCTTTTGTAGATGAGATTGAATTGCATTTAAATTATCTTCCATCTGCTCAATTGATAAAAGTTTAGCTATATGTTTTAACCTCGATAAATGATCTTCGACTATCTGTTTTTTATTATTAAAAATCGATAAAGCATCCATGTTTAGACACACCTCTTCAAAATATTTTGAATTTTTGTTACATATTAAACTTTCCTAAGGTTTTTCACCTTACTATAGGTCCTCATAAAGAGTACCTGAAGCTCTTAATCATCAATAAAACACGTTACTATACTTAAATTTTATTTATTTGAATGTGATTATCTCTACATGGTTGTAAATCCCTTAAAATATCGATCAAGCGAATGGATCGCCAATCATACTTGTGAGGAAGATTTCGTTCTTTTCAATAAGACTATCATATATCCTCAATTCACACACACAAAATTGGAAGATTTTTTTGTTTTTTTAAGCCGATTCATTTGATTGTATTTTAATTATGCGCGCTACTTTTGAACAAGTTAAAAAAATAATGCAGTGAACGATATTTGAAAATTTTATAAGAGAATGTTTACACATAAGATCGAAATGACAATTATCTTTTGATCATCATTGTATAGAAAAAAGTGTTCTCTATAATTCGCACAAAACAAATGAATCACGTCGTCCGCCTATGAAATATTACTCATAAAAACAAAGCCTGCCGGATTGCTCCGACAGGCTCTATCATCGCAGTTGCTCGGTTAAATCGACTACCGCGGTGATGCGGTAACGCTCTGCCTCCACCCGATCGAGGTGAAACACAGCACGCCGGTTTTCCAGTACAGGCCCGTCCCCACGGACGCCGTAATCGACATAAATGTTATGAGCGCCGTCCCACACTTCATCAATTGTATAATCAAATATTCCATCCACGGGACCGGGTTCATCCAAATACTCCTCGAGCCGCTCTAGTCGTTCTCTAACCGCCCGTTCCGTGAACCAAGGACGAAGCGCCTCACCAATGTGGACGACGGTGTCGGCATTCACGTCCTCATCCACCAGGCGGCTTTCCCGCTCAGCTTCCAGTCGGAACACCCGCTCCGCTCCTTGCAGGAATGCGATCATATCGGCTTCATTCTCGACCTTCTCTTCCCACGCATTCGCCGTCGAGCGGGTCAAAAAAGCACTGAACTGCCCGCGGCTGACAGGTTCGACCGGCCGGAATGTTCCATCTCCAAATCCTGCAGTAATACCGTTATATAACAGCCGGTGCACGGCCCGGTACGAGTATCGCGCCGGCGCGACATCCCCCATGGTATCCGGTACCTCCCGCCAGGAAGGGGCATAGGTGAACGCGCGCGTCAATATCACCGCCATCTGCTCCCGTGTCAGCACACCTTCCGGGTCAAACCGCCCATCCGGCAGTCCCTGCATCAGCCCGTGAGACGCCGCAGCCTGCACCGCCTCCCAGGCAAAATGAGCGTCATCCATATCCTCGAACGACGTGTCCTGCTCTGCTTCCTTCAGCTTGAGGACACGACTCATCATCACCGCCCCTTCCGCTCTCGTCAGCGGGCGCTCCGGCCGGATCGTTCCATCCGGATACCCGTTCATCACGTCCTCTTGAACAAGCTGCTGGAGACTCCAGTAGAAGGGATGTTCCTCAGATAAATCCGAGAACCCCGCAGACGCAGCCGTCGGCACTGAAAAAAGCAGCAGCATACTGAAAAAGAATAGTCGCATCATGATCCCGGCAGCTCCGGCGTACAGGCGCTGCCTCCCCCCTCTCTTGTTTCACGTCGTTCATTCCATCTTCTTTCATTATATCGGAAGAAAGGCTTCCGTTTTGTACGTTTTTACATTATTTGCATCAGGACCTAAGCCAGTAAAACAATCCCCCGACCTTGTATCTATAAACGATGTTTTGTGGTGCAGGCTGCTAAGAGCGGCCTGCGGAAATGAGGTTACCGATGCTTTTTTCTGCGGCTCTGACTGCGGCTGATCCGAAAGCGTGTCGCTTCACCAATCTTTTGCGTCGCTTCGGCTCATGGAGCGGGCGGCCTGACGCCGCATGCGGGTCGCCCGCCGGATATTTTGAGCCACACCGCTGGTTTTGAGCCACCTCGCGACATCTTTGGGCCGCTTCTGCCCGGAATGTCGACGCTTCCCCCGGGTTTTGAGCCAGCCAAACCCTCAGCCCCTCATCCACCTAACTTCTTCTCTTCCCCGGCTGCCACGGCAGCCGGCAGAAACCAACTCATCGACGCTTGTGCTGCGATTGCTCCAAATCCGAGTCGCTTCACCAACCTTTTGCGTCGCTTCGGTTCATGGAGCGGGCGGCCCGGCGCCGCATGCGGGTCGCCTGCCGGAATTTTTGAGCCACGCGGCTGATTTTGAGCCACCTCGCGACAGCTTTGGGCCGCTTCTAATTGGAATTCCGACGGTTCGCCCGGGTTTTGAGCCTGCCACACTCGACCACCTTAACTGTGTTTCTACCGCCTCTTCAAGTAATGCCATGCTCCGATCTCTCCACTCAGCGGACACAGCCGCCGACTTCCTCGACAACACCTTATTTTGCCTTACGAATGAAAAAAGCGCCTTCGCTTGGAAGGCGCTTGCTGAAGGTGCTTTTCAAGAGGAAAAATACATGCCGCCGTTGATGCTGACGGTTTGACCGGTCACGTAACTGAACTGGTTGCTGCATAATCCTAGCACCACCTGGGCAATCTCTTCCGTTTCGCCGAAGCGCCCCATTGGCACCGTATTCAATAGTGCCCCCTTCTGCTCATCGGCCAGTTCCTCCAATGCTGCTCCTCTCGCGGATTTGATAAAACCCGGAGCTACGGCATTTACCCGTATGCCGTAAGCTGCTGTTTCCACCGCGAGCTGTTTTGTCATACCGATCACCGCGGATTTCGCAACTGCATAGGGTCCTGAAGTGAACGTTTCCGTATCGAGAACGCCACGCTGGCCGGCGATCGAAGCAAAATTGACGATACATCCCTGCCCGCGTTCCATCATGTGTGGCAGCACCGCCTGGGAACAATAGAAAGCGCTGTTCACATTCACCTTCATGATCTTATCCCACTGCTCTTCTGTTGCATTGCTGATGCCGAGGACCGGCCCTTTTCGTTCCGTCGTGATGTCCCTGCCGCCGCTGACGCTTTCCCGGTCCGTTTTGCTCGTTCCTCCAACATTATTAATGAGAATATCAATGGAATACGACTCCAGCATGCTGCCGATAGTCCGGTCCACTTCCGATTTATCTCCTGCATCCATGTCGTAGGAGACCGCTTCGATCCCGAGCCGCTTCAGATCCTCAGCGCTGGAATCGAGATATGTTTTGTCAATGTCTGCAACAATAATAGAAGCACCCGCTTCTCCGAGTACTTCCGCCATTCTTCTGCCAATCCCTTTCGGATTCGCCGCTCCTGTGATCAGAGCCGTTTTCCCATGTAAATCATGCATGTTACTCCTCCTCCTTCTATTGCGAGAGCTGATGCCTTCGTTCTCACTCCAACGTTTCTCCTTTTTGACAGGACTTCGGTTTAGATGCTGCTTCACTGGAAATCGTCCAACTGTTCTGATCAAAGCACGAAGCGACTTATGCTCACAGCGGTGTCGCTCCTGGCTTTTAAAGAGAAGAAAGCAGCGGACACAGTCGCCGTCTCCCTGTAGAAGAACATAGTTACTTCTATCCTATAACCAACATAAAGTGGCTGCTGCCTGAGAACATGAACCTCGTTCGCGGACGAAGCGAAAGCGCGTCGTTTTGTTGAATATTTGGGCTGCTTCTCTATCGGCAGCGGGCGCCCTGAAACCCGAAACGGGTCGCCTCCCGATTTAATGGAGACAGAATAATGTTTTTGCGCCAGTCTTCACGTCTTTTGAGACGCTTGCTTTCTTATTGGAGACGCTCTGTGCCGGGTATTGAGCCACATTCGAAGTGCCTTCCTCCTAAATAACCCGAAGGCATTGCGCTGCGAACATGTCGCGGACACCCAGCCGAGACGCCTTGCCTGTTGAATAAATGCACTTACTCTCCCATGAGAAAAACGGACTTCATAACTTTCTGCTGAACTGCATCTTCAAACGCTTCGTGCATGTCCTCGAGACGATATAGCTGAATCATCGCAGCGGGCTCCACTTTCCGCTTCTCCAGCAGCCGGATCGCCGCCTTCATGTCCTGTGCTGTGTAAGCACAACTTGTAAGAATGGATACCTCCCGACGAACGAGGGCAGTCATGTCGATACGCACTGCTTCTTTATACAGTCCCTGCACCGTACACGTCCCGCCTTTTTTCACCACATCCGGGATAAAATCGAAGACCGATGCAGCGCCGGAACATTCTACCCATCCTTCCACTGCAGTTCTTCCGGTATGTTCATTCAGCCAAGTGCGGATAGGCTCTGGATGTGAAAGCACAGCGGGAATCCCGAGCGCTTCGCAGATAGGGAACCGCTTCTCTTCATCTTCCATTGTCCCTGCCAGAAGCACATCGGCTCCCTGCAGTTGAAGACATAAAGCCGTGAGAACTCCAATGGGACCCGGACCTGTCACGAGATGGACGTCCCCAGGTGATACTGGATGGACGGAAGCCGCTGCGTGAAAGGCTACAGCCAGCGGCTCTGCCAAAGCGGCCTCCGCTGGGGGAACCTGATTGGAGATCGGATGAACAAAGCGCGCCGGCGTTGCAAACTTCTCCGCGAACACGCCATCCCGCTTCATTCCCCGCACTTCAAACGAGTGACAAAGATTTGTTCTTCCAGCCAGGCACGGCTCGCAGCTGCCGCAGGATAAAATCGCATCCGCGACGACAGTGTCTCCCACCTGAACATGCGAGACCGAAGTACCGGTCTGTTCGATTACCCCCGTGCATTCATGTCCCATCGTGACCGGAACCTGCATGTAGTGATGGGTAGAATGATATTGATACGCATGAAGATCCGACCCGCATACTGCGGCCGCGGTCACGCGAACGATGACGTCCTCCGCTCCACAGGCTGGATCCGGCCGCTCCTCCAACCTCATCCCATCATATTCACGTCTGACTTTCCTCACTGCCTGCAAGGCGCTCAACCTCCTTCTGCCAAAGAACATAGTTCCTTCCCTGATAATTCATTCTTCTTGCAATTGTTTCTGCCTTCTCCAAAATCTTCTTCTGTGCAAAAAGAAGAGATGTCCCCCGCAGCTGCACGGAGGGACCGACAATCCCGATCGCCGCTGCCGGACGTCCCCTTCCATTCAATATCGGGGCACCGATCCCGCTGACACCGACGGTCGTTTCATCCTTTTCCATAAAGTAGCCTTTTTCCCTTACGCCGGCAAGGCGGCTGCGCATATCCGGTTCAGAAATCACGGTATACGGCGTTCGTGGGGAAAGGCCATTCTTTAAAATCCGGTCGGTTTTCTCTTCTGTTTCAAATGCCAGCAGGGTGATGCCGAGTACGCCATACGTATAGGGACGCCGCTGCCCGACCTTGGAAGAGAATTTCAAACCTTCTTCATTTTCTTTGATAAACGCATAGACAATGGTTTCCTCATCGCCGAGTGCCATGACGATCGTCTGTCTCGTTTCCGTGTGGAGTTCCAGCAGCGGTTCCTCCGCCGCTTCCATAATATCGAGCGAAGAGGTCAGTCGAACGCCCAGTTCGATGAAGCGGATGCCGGGACTGTAGGTTTCTTTCGTTTCATCATAGTTGAGATACCGCTCTCGCTCGAGTGTGCAGAGAATGCGGTAGACGGTGGACCTTGGAAGCCCACTCGCCTCTGCGATGTCAGTTAGTGTGAGCGCTCCTTTATCAGAGCTTGTAAACGTCTCGAGCACGTGCAGGCTCCGCTCCACAGCCCGGATCGGCTTCGCCTGGATTTCTCTCATGTCCTCACCCTCCCTGTCTCTGCGTTTCGAATGTTGTCGGACCTTCTTCTCTTTCCTTCTTCTTCCAGTTATTGGACTTCCACTCCGCTACCATCAGGATAATCGCTCCAATGGCCGCCGTGAGGTTCACAATCCAGCTGAACTCCCACATCGTCACGGGGAAGAAGAGTCCGGCTGCACAGAGTATCAATACCATCCGCTTGGTTGTCGTCAAATGATGGAACAAGTATTTCTCTATGGCAGCCGCCAGCAGATAGCAGGCAAAGACTGCTGTTGCAAGCGACAGTCCTGTCGCTCCCCAGTTCTGCGTTCCATCAACGGAGATCAGCAGTTCTGGTGCATAGACGAAGAGAAACGGAACGATATAAGCGACGAGACCAAGCTGCATCGCCTTGAACCCGATTTTGTGCGGACTTGCTTTCGCAATCGGCGCAGCAGCAAAACATGCCACAGCAATCGGCGGCGTGAAGTTCGATACAATCGCAAAATAGAAAACAAACAAGTGGGCAGCAATCGGCGTCACCCCAAGCTCAATCAACGTCGGAGCAACGAGAACGGCAACGACCGCATAGGCAGCGACCGATGGCATGCCCATCCCGAGTACAATACAGACGAGCGCACTGATGATCAGCAGTGTAAGCAGTCCGTAATCAGCTACTCCCTGCAGCACCATACCGATATTAAACCCAAGGCCGGTGATACCGGTTACACCCATGACGATGCCTGCCGCAGCCAGTACGACGGTGATTTCCAACATAAGCTTGCCAGTACCGGTCAATATTTCATAGACCCGCGTGAAAAACTTGCGGCGGACATGCTTTTGAAGCAGTCCAAGTGTTAGGAGAGCAATAACCGACGCATACATCCCAGAAAGAGACGGGGTATACCCGACGATAAACAGGAAGTAAATCAACGAACCGAATGCTGGGAGCACGAGCCAGGACACTTTCATAATGCCTTTAAACGGCGGAAGCATGTGCGGTTTCAGTCCGTGCGCCCCCTGTCTGGCGGCGATGAAATCGACCTGCATAAAGAGACACATATAATAGAGGAGCGCCGGAATGATTGCCGCAATCGCTACTTCCATGTACGGCACACCGAGCGTTTCGGCGATAATGAAGGCGGCGATTCCCATGACCGGTGGAATCAGCTGCCCGCCGGTAGAGGCGACCGATTCGATCGCGCCTGCCTGATTAGAGGAAAAACCGTTCCGTTTCATTAGAGGAATCGTCACATTCCCTGTCAGCAGCACGTTAGAGACTGGATTCCCGGTAACCGATCCAATAAAAGTCGACCCGAGCACCGATCCTTTCGCCGGCCCTCCACGGTAACGTCCGAAAGCAAACAAGGCAATGTCATTAAGGATGTCCCCTCCGCGCATGAAGATCAGAATCTGACCGAAAAGGATAAAGACGAGCCCGATGGTCGCTGCAAGATTCAGCATGCTCATCATCGCACTCGGATCCAGGTAGAGATAGTTGAACAATTGATCGGGCGCTGTCCCGCTGCCCCGGAGAACCCCTGGCATAAACGGGGCTAGGAAACCATAGGAAATAAACGTCACAACAATACCGAGCAGCACAAGACCAAGCATACGCCGGATAGCTTCCAGGACGAGCAGGACGGCCAGCATCGAGATGAGGAACCGTTCGGTCGTCACCTGACCGATCATCAGCATGATGTCCGGGTAATAAATGAAGACATATCCGCCGGCCGTCAGACCTGCCAGAGCCAATATCCAGTCATACCAAGGCACAATATGGGTGGCTGCTTTTTTGGAAGCCGGTATCGTTAAAAAAACACCAAAAAGAATCAACGCGAAAAACAAGCCGAAGTACTGTTCACTGAACAGGGTGAAACCGAGCCGTTGATGAATATTGAGCACGTACATGATCCCAGAAAGCGGAATCAGGATCAGTGTCGCTGTCTGAATGATGCGGAGCACCGGTGTCTCGAACAGACGATACCGTTTCTTTTCCACCTCGACATTTTCCGGCGGGATATCTGTTTTGTTTTCTACTTTATCCGACATGCATTTCCCTCCTTATGTATGCCGCAGAGGCGGAACAGCAAGCACTGTTCCGCACCGGCGCAGACTATTGCGACAGCAGTTCGTCCTGAACGGACTGTACGTCGTCGTTCCAGAGCCCTTGATCTTCAAAAAATTCGATGGCCCCATCATGGTATGGAATCTCCGGCTCTTCATCAAAGAACTGCTCCTCAACCCAGCCTTGGAACCATGGGTGGATATCATGCAGATCTTCGTGGTGCTCCCATACGGTTTCCATCACTTCATATACCGTATCGTTATCAATATGCGAGGAGGAGATAAAGTAGTTAGGATATTCAATCGCGGTCGTCTCTTCCGCAATGTAGCCGTCCGGATCTACTGTTGTCATCTGAGCACCCGGCACGCGTGACTGAATTTCTGCAAGAACGTCATCCGGGACATCGTCGATTTCGTCTGGACCGTAGTCATCCAGGAAGTCAAAGCCGCGCAGGCCAGTCGCATTGTGGGCTTCCTGCATCAGCGGTGTGGAAGGCACTAGAGCAAACGTAGCGTCCAGCTGGTTGTTCTGCAGCCCTTCTACCCCGCGGTCAATCGATGGTACCGGAGCATCCTGCACATCATCCCACGTCATGCCGTTTGCATAGAGAACTGCTTCAGAAATCAGTTCGGCGATGGTCGCACCCGGGAAGTCGGAAGCGACTCGCTCTCCTGCAAGATCGGCGACACTTTCAATATCCGAATCCTCTCTGACTGCCAAGCCCGTAGCCTGAATGAAGTTCCCGCGCATAATGAGACGAAGTTCGTCGTGGGATTCTTCATACCCGACCTCTTCATCGCCATTATAGGCAAACACCATATCCGGCGCACTGTCGATACCAAAAGCAATTGTGCCGTCATTCAGCTGTGGCAGCCAGGCGTTGATGCCCGCGTAAGGCTGCACCGTCGTAGAAATATCAGATTCCGAATTCAACAAACTTCCTACCCCGTTACCAAGCGCATTGACCGACGTTCCCTGCGGAGACGTTGCGAAGTTGTAGGAGTCGCCATCGGTGTCCGGCTCTTCCCCTTCTTCCAGTACTTCTTCTCCATCATCTTCTGCTGGAGCATCGTTGTTGCCGTCCTCGTCCTCTTCGTTATTTTCTTCTGCCGTTGCATTATCAGCCCCGCCGTCTGCTTGATTTGCGTCGTTGTTTGTGTCGTTATCACCACAGCCCGTTATGACAGCTGCAAGTCCAATGACTCCTCCTGTGTACACGGCTTTCATTGCAAATTTTTTCATTCCCCTTACCTCCTCAAGTGTAGTCACGCATAAGACAGCGCTTTCAAAACGGTAGAAAAAGCAAACCAACTCGTTTAGTGAGTTGATTAACTCGTTTTGTGAACAAAGTGTAGCAAGTATTTAGAAAATAGTCAATATTATTTTTATTCTCACTTTCGAACCGATATCTCCTGCATGAGGCCAGCTATAGCTTGCTTCCTGAAACACAGCAGGGTAAAATGGCGAAATAACTCGCTCCATGAGTTTCACAATTTAAATTATTCAGGAGGTACGATCATGCGCGACGTAAACATGAATCCAATCCGTTCTGTGGAAAGAGCGATGGACGTCCTGCTCTCCTTTTCTACAGATAAACCAGAACTCTCTATTGAAGAAATTACCGCAGCAACCAGCATTCCGAAATCCACCGTCTACCGGCTTCTCTGTACACTCGAAAAACGCAGCTTCGTCTCGTTCAATGAGCAGACAATGAAGTATAAGCCCGGTGTCCAGCTGTTCTCGCTCAATGCACTGACTCCGCATATTCTTGATGTGCGTGCGGAGGCAGAAGACATTATGTCAGACCTGCATCAAAAAACCGGTCAGACGATGATCATGGCCGTACCGGATGGGGATGAAATTATCTACGTGC
This sequence comes from Alkalicoccus chagannorensis DSM 18086, assembly GCF_000429725.1. Lineage (GTDB taxonomy): Bacteria > Bacillota > Bacilli > Bacillales > Salisediminibacteriaceae > Alkalicoccus > Alkalicoccus chagannorensis. The sequence continues at coordinate 137,543 of NZ_KE386945.1, forward strand.
ACAAAAATGAACGCAACACCGGCCTGAAATTTTCCTCTTCTATCGGGCAGCGCCGGTCATTTACGTATGGAGTCATCGGCCCGTCCATCCTCGCTTTCCAATCGAACGAAGACATTGATCAGGCACTTGCTGACCCAAGAGAACCAATGACAGACAAAACCGAACTAAGTAAAGACGTTATGCTCGAACGACTCCGGCAGCTGAGAGAAGAGTACATTTACGTGGAAACCGATGAAACCACGCTCGGCGTTACTGGCGTCGGTGCCCCAGTCTTTGACGTCAACGGTTCCCCTGTTGCGGGCATTGGCTGTATCGGCCCGACGATCTATATGGAAGGACAGCTGGAGGAAATTAAAGAAATGGTCAAGACCGGCGCTGAGCATATATCTAAAAAAATGGGATTCCGCTTCTCTTATGTTTAATTTATCTTATTTATATCATATAAAATAAATAAACAACGCACGATTCCCTTCTTTTTGTTTGATGAATGATGATTATCCCTTTATTATGTAAAGATGGATATTTCGTGTGATTGAACTCCCCGCGCTGTACACCACTTCTGTTCCGCCGGCACCCTGAATGAATGAGCGAGGGAAGCACAAGTTTTTTGTGCTTCCCTCGCGGTGCGTAGCGCCTCCTGTCGACGAGCGTCCCCCCCTAAGCTCCCTGTCTCCCTGCTACTAATGCGGCAGCTGCCTTTCCAAGTGTCAGCTTTCAGGCCCCCTTTTTTGTTGAAAGAAACGCGCGCTGGAAAACACCTCTTCTACCTTTACCCGGATTCCCCTCTTCATGATGCGGGCCGCACAACGGCAATGATTCTTTCCTGCCGCTGCGGCCCTTTTTGCGCTTCCTTCTCTTTCCAGCTTATCGCCCACGTTCTGCCCTCGATGAACCGGCGTTTCTTTTCACGTTTTTTTCTGATAATTCTTGACACTCGCTCAAAGTCATGATAGCTTATCTTCACAAATTGAGATAGTCATTCCACTCAGTGAGATGAAAGGAGCGAAACCATGACAGACCAAGCAGAAACGAAAGAACAGTGGCTGAAGGTAAACGGCAATGAGGTACGTGTAATCCGAAAAGGAGAGGGACCTCCACTTCTCTGGCTCCATGGCGCAAACGGTGGTGGTTGGAACGATTTTTTGGAAGCGCTGACATCCCACTTTGATGTCATTGCTCCCGACCATCCCGGTTTCAATCAATCCAGTGCTGATAAATCGATGGACACAATCGAAGACATGGCATTTCATTACCGGGATCTTCTCGACAAGCTCGACCTTTCACGCGTACACATCGCAGCGAGCTCGCTCGGAGCCTGGATTGGCCTCCAGTTTGCGCTTACCCACGAGCACCGTGTCCTTTCGATGGTGCTCTGCAATGCAGCAGGCATCAACATTCCGGGCGTCCGATCCATTGATCCGTTCAGCATGACGATGCACGAACTGGCTGGTCAGCTGTTCTATGATACGGCGAAAGCACCGCAGCTGCCCCCGCTCGACAGCATGCCGATTGAGATGCTTCGCAACCGCTCTATGCATGCCCGGCTCATGTGGGAAAAAGGGTACGATCCAAAGCTCCTTCCAAGGCTGAACGGCGTGCATACACCGGCCCTGATCGTCTGGGGGGAAGCAGACCGCCTCATTCCGCCGGAGTTTGGCGAAAAACTAGCGGATGCCATGCCGAACGCCGAGTTCATGCTCATGGAAAAAACCGGGCACCTCCCATACGTGGAAGCGCCGGAAGCACTACTGGAAGCCGTGATTGCCTTTATTCAACAATATGAAAAACAGGAGGTATAACGATGGTACAAGCTTTTGCTTTTCACCTGATGCCGTACAAAAACATGCCGGACGATTTCAATGAGACGCACGATAGTGCCTGGGTCAACTTCTCCAACAGTCACTTTGACCCGGAAGTAGCCCACGAGCTGTACAACCAATACTTGGATGAACTCGAATTTTGTGAAACGAGCGGCTTTGACGGAATTGGGGTGAACGAACACCACCAGACTGCTTACGGCCTTATGCCATCACCGAACGTGATGGCTGGAACACTCGCCAGACGGACGTCCCGGGCGAAAATCGCCATCCTCGGAAATGCGATTTCCCTGCATCAGCATCCGCAGCGAGTAGCCGAAGAAGTGGCAATGCTCGATGTCATCACGAAAGGACGCATCATCTCCGGGTTCGTCCGCGGCATCGGCGCAGAGTCCTACTCGTTCCGGCTCGACCCGACAAAATCGAAAGATCGTTTTTTCGAAGCTCACGATATTATCATGAAAGCCTGGACCGAAGACGGTCCATCTTCCTACCACGGAGAACATTACGATGCCTTTAACATCAACTGCTGGCCGAAGCCGTACCAGCAGCCGCACCCGCCAATCTGGTGCCCATCACAGGGAAGCAAAGATACCATCCAGTTCGCGGCGGAAAATAAATACACGTACCTGCAGACGTTCAGTTCCATCAAAAGTGTGAAAAAGTCCTTTGACGCCTATCGTGAAGCCGCAGCTTCTTTCGGCTATGAAGCCGACCCTTCGCAGCTCGGCTGGTCGGTGCTGACGTACTGCGCAGACACCGACGAAGAAGCATACGAACAGGCGAAAGAGCATGCAACGTATTTCTTTGACAAACTAATGGTCATGCCACGCGATTTCTTCTTCCCGCCGGGATACGTGCCGCCGGAAGCGATGCAGCAGATCCTCAAATCAAAAGCCGGACTTGGTACCCCAGGGGCGCTCAATTTTGATGATTTAGTAGAAGATGGCTTCATTCTGCTCGGATCACCCGAGACGATCAAGAAAAAGCTCGAAGCCTACCATGAAGAGCTCGGTTTCGGCGTCGTCAACATGAATATTCAATTCGGAGACATGACCCATGAACGCACGATGAGAAACATTGAACTGTTGGGGAAACATGTGGTGCCTACGCTGCATAAACTGACTTCCACAGCCAGCACGACGACGTAAGGCCGATGAGATGAAGACAGTCTTGATTCTCATTGACCTCCAGCACGACTTTTGTTCCGAGGACGGCGTCATGGCTCAGCTCGGGCATGACGTCCGCGCCGTTCAGACGGCCGCCGCGAATGCCGACATTCTCGCGGCGGCGGCGGCTGACTGGATGACAATCTGGGTAGAGACGCATCATCAGCCGGAGACGACACCGGCTGTCTGGGCTGGCCGCAGCAAAGGAGCGTCCGCCATCTGTTCGACCAAACACGGGCAGGCCGCATACATTGATGCTGCCAAGTACGCGGATGCGGTCGTTATCAAAAACCGATACAATGCGTTTCTGCATACAAACCTGGAGCTGATGCTCCGCACCGCAGGCATCGAGCGGGTCGTTTTCTGCGGATGCACGACGAATGTCTGCGTAGAAAGTTCCGCCCGCCACGCCTTCATGCTCGATTTTGAGACCGTGACGATCGCGGATGCTTCTGGAGCGTATTCGACCGAAGAACACGACGCTGCTCTGCACAACTTGTCCTCATATTTTGGCTCTGTTTTGCATATGAGCGAGCTCAACCTGCACGCCACCGCAGAAGGAAAGGAGGAAAGGTAATATGAACCTCGTAGGTATCGCCGGAACCATCACCGGCTCCAAACCCGAAACCATCATTGAAGAGGCGCTGGAACGAGCTGAAAAACTCGATCCTTCTATTTCAACAACGACGATCAACCTGAAAGAACTACAGCTCCCATTTTGTGACGGCCGGCCGGAATCTGCCTATCCCGCAGAGGTCCATGAACTGATCAGCACCATAGCAGAAGCGGATGCCGTCATTCTTGCTACTCCAGTTTTCCAGGCTTCAATTCCCGGAGCCTTAAAAAACATGTTCGACCTGCTTCCGGTCGATATTCTTGCCGGAAAACCTGCCGGCTGTATCGCCTGCAGCGGCACGTACCATCATTTTCTCGTTATTGAAAATCAGCTCAAACCGATTCTGTCGTATTTGAAAGCCTACAGCCTCCCTTCCTATGTCTACCTGCACCGGGACGATTTCGAAGGAACAACTATCGTAAACAAGGACAGCAGTAAGCGTGTCGATCAGATGATAGAAGAGCTGCTGGCCCTTGCCACCAGGCTCCCAGCCGGCGTAAGGAGCTGATCATTGATGACCCAGACAGAGGAACATCCATGGCATTACCCGGACATCGCCTTTGTCCGCTACTGCGAAAAGAGCCCTCTGATCAACCGGGGGATTTACAACACCATCGACAGCATGTTTTACCAGCTCGGTTACACGGAAGTCGTCGAGAGACGCAAGCAGATCCTTTCTTTTATCCGGTTTCTGCAGGAGAAAGAGAGAAAAGAAAAAGGCTTCGGCCGCAAAGGCCTCCGGGCAGAACTGGAAGCATTTCTTGCAGCAGAATAGAGGATGAAAGCAGGATACAGGTGCTTTCTACGCTTTTGGACCCACGAACATTTCTGCAGCGACGTGGCTGCGCGACGGCCTCATCAGACGCGTAGTGCTTTTGTTTCCAACAGGGAAGGAGTGAAAGAGAATGACTAACGAGCACCAGCACGAGAGACACATCTCGGACTATCCGGACGCAGCCGTCATCTTTGATGATATCCACCACCAGACTGGATATGTCGTCGGCAGTGACCAGGATATGCATCCGGATTTCGTGAATTTCCTCGCCTTTCATGCCAAAGGACTCGTGGCCTACGGGGTATCCAAAGACGTGCAGCTGCGGCTGGACCTGCCAGTCATGAACCGGGACGGAACAGACAGGAACAAAGAAATGCTCGTCTCCATCGATCACGTTTCTACCACGACCGGCATTTCTGCAGCAGAGCGGGCGCACTCCATGCAGAAAAGTCTCGCCTCCGATGCCGCGCCCGAACATTTTCAGCGACCCGGGCATGTTTTCCCCTGCCTGATGGCAGCTGGCGGCCTGCCAGAGCGGGCCGGTGCAGCGGAAGCCGCCTTCCACCTTATGCAGCAGCAGCGACCGGAAAGCACGTCCGCCGTCTTCTGCGAAATTTTGAATACGTCCGGTAACATTGCTTCAGTGGAAGACATACGGGAGCTCCCAGCCTTCACCAACACGCAGGTGCACTTCTTCAGCGACCTGCTCCAGGAAGCACTCCGGCAGCAGTCCTGGCTGGAAATCACCGAGCACATCACCGCCCCTGGCTCGGACGGGATTCATGTTCTAACCGTCCGCGATACGCTCCAGCACTTGACGTTCAAGCTGTACACGACACTCGAAGCATCCGGTACTCCGCAGATTGTCTCTTACTCCCCGTGTGAACAAGGTGATCTTCTCCGACACGGTCAATGTTCCTGCGAGGCACACTTCAGCGATTATTACAAGCAGCTGCAGGATCGGGAGATTGATGCCATCGCCTTCTACAGCATGCAGCCCCTCGCCTCCCCGCCTTCCGACTCGCTTACCGGCATCATTCACCAGCAGCAGCAGAAACTGCTGGAAAAACACCGCGTGACCGCCTCCGGCTGAGAGAGGCGGTTTTTTTTGATAATCGGCCGCATGGACGATTGCCTATCAGCCGGAGCAACGGGCAGCTTCGCTTCGTTCAGCCTTGGCAGTGATCAGCGACTACTTCTCCTGCCGATCACAAACCGGCTGGTACTGGAAAAATGTCCGACCCGCAGCTGAAGCGGGTCGGTCCGTGGAATATTTGAGCCGCTTCGTCTCCGAAGACGGGCGGCCTCGCCGTGCCGACAGGTCGGTCCAGCATTATTTTGAGCCACATTGCTTCTTTTGAGCCTGTCTGCAACAGCATTGAGCCGCTTTGGCCCTCATTGGAGACGCTCTGACCGGAATAATGAGCCACTTCCCACTGGCACGGGGACCCTGCGCCCTTCCAATCTTCTTCGAAAACGGGGAACCGTCCCTTTCCGGGTCAGCATTGCTCAGTGAATAAAAGCTCCAGCCCTCATCAACCTCGTTTCTGCGGCTGCACCGGCAGCCGTAAACCGGAAGGGCTGGGGTAACTTGCTGTTAGGTAGAGAAAGCGGAAGGGCTTCACATGTGTTTCTCCCAACTGTAGGGTCCGCCCTGTTCCCAAACGCCTACTCTCAGCCGCTGAACGTCTGCTGCACACCCAAACCACGACCCTATAACAACGATACGTCTCCCTTGATGAGAACGCATGCATGTCAATCTCCTGAAAAAGGACTTTCTCTTTTGAATCCGGAACAAGAAGATTGACAATTATCAAAATAGTTGATATTCTTTATTCATAAAATGAGTTTACCAACTCATTAAGTGAGTTCACGCGGAGGTGAAAGTATTGGATAACCATCCTGTTATTATCGCAGGAGCCGGCCCTGTCGGCTGTACACTAGCAGAAATACTTAGTCTCAATGATATCCCCGTTTTACTTGTCGAGAAAGAAGCTGCACCAAACAAAGAATGGCGTGCCTCCACGTTTCATGCTGGAACGATGGAACTTTTGGAAGCGGATACAACGCTTGTCGACGACATGCTCGAACACGGGTTTAAAGCCCATCATGTCCATTACCGGGATCGCCATAGAGGGCTGTATGCCTCGTTTGACTTCCGGAACATCGCCGACGAAACCAATTATCCCTTCCGCCTGCAGTGCTCGCAGGCAACCTACGTCAAGATTGCTTTTGAAAAGCTGAAGAAGCGCAGCAACGTCACGGTCCAGTTTGAATCGGAAGTAAGCCATTACGAAGAAACCGAAGGCGGACTGAACGTCACGCTGAACACGAAAGACGGGGAGCAGACACGATTCACCCCCTTCCTGCTCGGCGCGGACGGTGGAAGAAGCAAAGTTCGAAAACTCAATGACGTCACGTTTGACGGATATACGCATGAAGAACGCTGGCTTTTGGTCGGTACCACCGCCGACTTCCATGACTACATCCCAGATCTCGCTTACGTCAATTATATCTCCGATCCGGACGAATTCCTGTTTATTTTACGTGTACCGGAAGCCTGGCGCTTCCTGTACCCAGTAAAACCCGAAGTATCCGACGAAGAAGCGCTCGATCCGGCATCGATCCAGAAAACCATGGAGCGCGCCCTGAACACGACCGATACGTTCCCGATTGTGGAGAACACGATTTATAAAATCCACCAGCGGGTAGCGGATAAATTTTACCGCGGTCGTTCGGTGCTTGTCGGTGATGCGGCCCACCTCAACAGCCCTATGGGTGGACTTGGCTTAAACAGTGGTATCCATGATGCCGTCGATCTGAGCCGGCGACTGGTCCGTATTTACCGGGAAGGTGCCGATATCGAAGAAGAACTCGCCGCCTACAGTCAGGCACGCAGCACAGTGGCGAAAAAGTACGTCAAAGCCATCAGCGAGAAGAACACAAAGCTCATGAAAGAGCAGGACGAAGCCGAGCGAAAGCGTCTGCAGGATGATTTGACGGAGACGGCCAATGACCCGGTGAAAGAAAAAGAGTGGCTGATCAACTCCTCCTTGATCGCAAGCGTAAAAGATCAGGGAATCGGTCGTCCCCCAGAGACATCGGAACGAAAGTGAGGCGGATCATCAGATGCAGACAGCCATGAACCTTATTTCCAATCAACATAGGGACGGCGGAAGCCTGCTTCCTGTTACCGACCCTGGGAATCCGGATGACGTGCTCGGCCATATCTCTGCGGCAGATAAATCCTTAACCGACGAAGCCACAGCGTCCGCTCATGACGCCTGGCGAGGATGGAAGAAAACAGATCCGGCCACACGCGGAGAAAAGCTCCTTCAAGCCGCCGAGCAGGTCGAAGCCGCGCACGAACCGATTGCCCGGCTGACCACTTCCGAGAACGGCATGCCCATCGCTACAACGAGAGCGGAGTTGACCCTTGCACTCTCCGGAATGCGTTTTTTCATCGAGGAAGCTGCTTCGTTTTCATTTTCCGACACTGTCGAAGAGAACGCCGACTGGGTCACTCGCATCAAAAAGTCTAAAGGGGTCATCGCCTGCATTGTGCCATGGAATGCACCGATTGTACTGACGCTGCAAAAAGTCCTTCCAGCTCTGCTGACCGGGAATACCGTCGTCGTCAAACCATCCCCCTTGGCCTCGCTCGGCGTTACCCAGATCCTGGAAATCATCGCAGAAGCATTACCGGACGGGGTGCTTAATATCGTACAGGGAGACATCGAGTCTGGACGCGCCCTCTCCGAATCTCCACTCGTGCGGATGCTGTCCTTTACCGGCGGCGGCTCGACAGCAAAGCATATCATGCGGAGCGCCGCGGACAACTTGAAGCACGTTCATTTTGAACTCGGCGGCAACGATCCGGCCCTCGTCCTCGACGATGCCGACCCAGCCGAAGCAGCAACGACGCTGATGCAGGCAGCATTCCGAAAAAGCGGGCAGTACTGCTTCGCGCCAAAACGAATATACGTGGCAGACACCATCTATGATTCGTTTATGATGTATGCCAAAAAAGCCTTGGCAGAGATGAACATCGGTCACCAGCTGCAGGAAAACACAGCCATCGGCCCCCTCATCTCAAGCAGCCAGCGGGACGCTGTGCGCGCACTGCTTCAACAGGCAGCCCAGGCCGGCGCGACGATCACAGAAATGCATCGAGACGATCAGCTGCCGGAGAAGGGATGGTTCATGAAGCCAGCGCTCGTGACCGGCGTCGCGGCCGATCACCCGATTGTGTTGGAAGAACCATTCGGCCCGATTCTTCCGGTTCTCTCCTGCAGCTCCACCGAAGACATGATCTACGAAGCCAATCGGACCGAGTATGGACTAGGTTCCTCTGTCTGGGGCAGTGAAAAGCAGGCAGCAGCCATAGCAGCTGAACTGGAGGCTGGCTTCACCTTTATCAACCGGACGGCCGTCACCCCGTTTGGATACCGGCATCTCCCGTTCGGTGGCGTGAAGCAGAGCGGAATCGGCCGAGAAAACACGGCGGAGGTGTTCGACGAATTCGTGCAGCTCCATGCCATTCATGGAAGCCGCCCCTCTTTTTTTGAATGAAATTAAACGAGTTGACAAACTCACTCAACGAACAGAAAGGATGACGTATATGAAGATTGCACTGTTTAATGGAAACCGAGCCGGTGTTGTTCAGGAGGACGGCGTCGTTGATATCACCGATGCCGTGAAGTGGGATACGAGCCATCCGCAGGACTCGCTCCTGAAGCTCATGACCGAATTCGACCAGCACAAGGCTGCGATCAATCAAGCGGTGCAGGACGGCAAAGCCATGCCACTCCAAGAAGTGAAGCTGGATCCACCTGTCCCGCATCCAAGCAAGATTGTCGCTGCTCCGGTCAACTACTACCTGCACCAGGACGAAATGAACGAGCAGTTCCAGAATGCCGAGTATACGATCGAGAACCTCGGTTTCTTCTTGAAGGCCCCGTCTTCCTTGATCGGCCCCGACGATCAAATCCAGCTGCCGTTCCCGGAGAGGCGTACCGATCACGAAGCCGAAGTTGCGTTCGTCGTGCACAAGCAGGCGAAAAACGTCTCCGCTGCGGATGCTCATAAGTACATTTTCGGCTACTTCGGGCTGATGGATATCACCGTTCGGGGAAAAGAAGACCGACCGTGGCGCAAATCGTTCGACACGTTCACCCCAATCGGCCCTTGGATTGTAACGGCCGATGAAATTGAGAACCCGAACAACCTTGCTTTCGACCTTCATGTAAATGAAGAAAAGCGCCAGGACGCCAACACGAAAGACTTGATCTACGACTGCTACAAGTTTTTTGAAGCCGCCTCACACGTCATGACACTGGAACCCGGCGATATTCTCACCACCGGCACTCCGCAGGGCGTCGGTCCAATCGAAAATGGGGACACCGTCACCTTGAACATCGAACGCATCGGCGATTTCAAAGTCAGCGTGGCACTCAAATAAGGAGGAATGCGTGATGAGTAGAAAAGACAGCAAGAATTTAGAGGAGCTGCACCAGAACCTGGAACAAGAAAACATGGGCCCCCTCTGGTCGTCCATCCACAACTTGAATACGATTGAGCCAAAATCGAAGCCGATCCCGTACCTCTGGAAAAAAGAACTCATCCACAAGCGGCTGAAGGAAGCCGAAAACCTGCTGAAGGTTGGCGAAGGTGCCGACCGTCGCGCCGTCTTCCTGATCAACCCAGGCATGGCTGACTTAGAGCCGGTCGGCTGGGGCGGAGCAACGCAGACGTTGTATGCTGCCGTTCAGGCCGTCAAGCCGGGCGAAATTGCGCCGGCTCACCGGCACACGACGACCGCTCTCCGGTTTATCATCAACGGCCACGGGGGGCGAGGCCGGGTGAACGGCGAAAAAATCACCTTTGAACCCGGTGACTTTTTGATCACGCCGACATGGACGTGGCACGACCACACGAACATCGATGACGAAGAAGTCTTGTGGATGGACTGCCTGGACGTTCCATTCACCAATTTCCTTGCCACCTGCTTCACCGAATTTCACGAAAAGAAGCAGCAGGACCTCACCGTCGAAGATGACTTCAGCCTCAAACGCTACAATGGCGGGATGGTACGGCCGATTGACGACCGGGAAGAGAAGATTGCCCCGCTCGGCCGCTACACGTGGAAGATGGCGAAAGACGGCATTGAAGGCCTGAAGCAGTTGGACGTGCATCCCGTCGACGGCTACGCCGTAGAGTATATCAACCCGACGACTGGCAAAGATGCCAACGACCGCATCGGCTCCCGCATGCAGATGCTGCCGCCGGAATTCCACGGCAAGGCGCATCGTCACGTGCACAGCACGATCTATCACGTGTTTAAGGGAGAAGGCTATACGATTGTGAACGGCGAACGCTTCGACTGGAGCGAAGGCGACTTCCTCGTCGTGCCGACGTGGGCATGGCACGAGCACGTCAACACGTCCAGCGACAACGAAGCCTTCCTCTTCTCCACCAACGACCTGCCAATCATGGAAGCCTTCAACTTCGAACGGGTTGAAGACTACCCGGAAAACGACGGACACCAGGAAGTCACATCCGTCTTCGAACCGATCCGCGTCGACAGCAGTGCGCAGGAGACGAAATAATTGGATAAAACAAGAGACCGCCTCCGGTTAACATCGGAGGCGGTCTCGTTTGTGATGACAGACGACCGTGAAAAGGATACAGGCTGGTCCACTGGTTTTTTGGCCACGAAGCGAGTCATCCACCGAAAACCCTTCCTGCACCGGCTGCTGCGGCAGCCGGCGGAAATGAGGTTATCGACGTTTGTGCAGCGGTTGCTCCAAATGCGAGTCGCTTCACCAACCTTTTGCGTCGCTTCGGCTCGGGAAGCGGGCGGCCTGGCGCCGCATGCGGGTCGCCCACCGGAAATTTTGAGCCACACCGTTGTTTTTGAGCCACCTCGGGACAGCTTTGGGCCGCTTTGATCCGGAATGCTGACGGTTCGCCCGGGCTTTGAGCCAGCTAAACCCTCAGCCCTTCATTCACCTGACTTCTTCCCGTCCCCGGCTGCCACGGCAGCCGGCGGAAATGAGGTTATCGACGTTTGTGCTGCGGTTGATCCAAAAGCGAGTCGCTTCACCATCCTTTTGCGTCGCTTCGGCTCGCAGGGCGGGCGGCCTGACGCCGCATGCGGGTCGCCCGCCAGAAATTTTGAGCCACGCGGCTGGTTTTGAGCCACCTCGCGACGGCTTTGGGCCGCTTCTGCCCGGAATGCCGACGCTTCGCTCGGATTTTGAGCCAGCCAAACCATCAGCCCTTCATCCACCGAAACCTTTCTGGTCCATAACCGACTGCCACGGCAGCCGGCGGAAACCAGCTCATCGACGCTTGTGCTGCGGCTGATCCAAAGTGGGTCGCTTCACCATCCTATTGCGTCGCTTCGGCTCGGGAAGCGGGCGACCCGCCGCCGCATGCGGGTCGCCTGCCGAAAATTTTGAGCCACGCGGCTGGTTTTGAGCCACCTCGCGACAGCTTTGGGCCGCTTTGATCCGGAATGCTGACGGTTCGCCCCGGGTTTTGAGCCAGCCAAACCATCAGCCCTTCATCTACCGAAAACCCTTCCTGCACCGGCTGCCCCGGCAGCCGGCGGAAATGAGGTTATCGACGCTTGTGCTGCGGTTGATCCAAATGCGAGTCGCTTCACCAACCTTTTGCGTCGCTTCGGCTCTCGGAGCGGGCGGCCCCGCGCCGCATGCGGGTCGCCTGCCGAAAATTTTGAGCCACGCGGCTGGTTTTGAGCCACCTCGCGACAGCTTTGGGCCGCTTTGATCCGGAATGCTGACGGTTCGCCCCGGGTTTTGAGCCACGAAGCCCGACAGCCCCTCATCCACCTAACCCCTTCTGGTCTCCGGCTGCCACGGCAGCCGGCGGAAATGAGGTTATCGACGTTTGTGCTGCGGTTGATCCAAATCCGAGTCGTTTCAACCCAGGGAGCGGGCGGCCTGGCGCCGCATGCGGGTCGCCCGCAGGAAATTTTGAGCCACACCACTGGTTTTGAGCCACCTCCCGTCAGCTTTGGGCCGCTTTGATTTGGAATGCCGACGGTTCGCTCGGATTTTGAGCCAGCTAAACCCTCAGCCCTTCATTCACCTGACTTCTTCCCGTCCCCGGCTGCCACGGCAGCCGGCGGAAATGAGGTTATCGACGTTTGTGCTGCGGTTGATCCAAAAGCGGGTCGCTTCACCAACCTTTTGCGTCGCTTCGGCTCGTTGAGCGGACGGCCCGGCGCCGCATGCGGTTCGCCCGCCGAAAATTTTGAGCCACTCCGCTGTTTTTGAGCCACCTCGCGCCGCCTTTGGGCTGCTTCTGCTTTCAATCTCGACGGTTCTTCCCCTTTTTGAGCGACAACTCCTTTTTCCATACAAAAAACCTGATGGGCATTGGCCATCAGGTTTTGCTTTGGTTTTTTACAGCTTCGGTTAGTTTGTTTTTCTCCAATGTATACATGTAGCCCTCTCGAAAAGTCCATGGACGTATCAAACGAAGCGAGCTCCGGCGTGGAATGCCGCTAAATAAACGTTCTAATTCTGCACGCTTAAGGGGTCGCCGAATCAGCATACTAAGGTCATGCAATGCTTCTACATGCGCCTGCGTAGATCGATAACGGCAGCTGCTGCAGACCCAGGAATGCTTTTTACGTAAAAGAACCCCTTTTTCGCAAGTTTGACAGGTCATCGCATTCATCAGTTCAGTTTCATGAATATGAAACCTCCGCAGCAGATCAGCGCCTGCCTCCATATCAGCTTCTTTAATTCCCCGGACAACCTTCTCCATCTCTTTTTTCGTCAAAGTGTTTTTCTTATGGTTTTCATGCAGTTTGACAATAACTGACGGAAGATTCGCAGCATGAAAAATGTTACTGCGATCCAATGGCGCTTCAATTTTGGATTGATAGTTTGCAATCAGAACATAAGGAAGCACCGGGACATTGGCGGGGACATGATTTGCCAGCCAAGAAGTGAAATGATGTGCCTGCCTCTCGCTTTGACGGACGGGGCATCGGAAAATGTCCTCGACCCCATCTAATGTTCTGACGAGCTGACCATGATGCAAGTCAAAACGCAGGGTGCCGGCCATGTTTTTCACTTCGCCAATGAACACAAAGCGGGGGCTGATGATTAATAAATCGATTTGAAACGTTTCTCGAGTGGATGATGTTTGAAGAGTGATCTGGCGGAAAATATGTAAGTCGTCGGGGAGCAGAGACAGCTGTACATCAAGGGACTGCTCGCCGGCAAATCCGATGTTAAATCGGCGGAGGTGATCGGTTATGTCAGATCGTTTTGGATGCTGAGGGGGCAGGCGGCGCAGCAACGCCTCTAACTGATCGATAATCAAAGGACGTTTTAATTCAGGTAGAGCCATAGCCTCACCTCTCTATTAAGATGCTTTCACTATAGCAAAGTTTTGCCACTAATGCAAACAAATATTCCCCTTAAAGAATTGAGACACATCTACTCAAAATGCAGCCTACTTCCTAGGCAGAACCAAGTCACTTTGAAAAACATTTGAGCCATAAAGACCGTAGAACCCCCATCCACCTAACCCCTTCCTGCACCGGCTGCCATCGGCAGCCGGCGGAAATGAGGTTATCGACGTTTGTGCTGCGGCTCTGATCGAAATGCGAGTCGCTTCACCAAACGTTTGCGTCGCTTCGGCTAACGGAGTGGGTGCCCTGACGCCGCATGCGGGTCGCCCCCCAGAAATTTTGAGCCATGCGGCTGGTTTTGAGCCACCTCGCGACGGCTTTGGGTCGCTTTGATCCGGAATGCTGACGGTTCGCCCGGATTTTGGGCCACGAAGCCCGTCATCCCTTCATCCACCGAAACCCTTCCCGTCCCCGGCTGCCACGGCAGCCGGCGGAAATGAGGTTATCGACGTTTGTGGTGCGGTTGATCCAAAAGCGAGTCGCTTCACCAACCTTTTGCGTCGCTTTGGCTCGGGAAGCGGGCGGCCCGGCGCCGCATGCGGGTCGCCCGCAGGAAATTTTGAGCCACGCGGCTGGTTTTGAGCCACCTCGCGACGGCTTTGGGCCGCTTTGATTTGGAATGCCGACGCTTTGCCTGAATTTTGAGCCACGAAGCACGTCAGCCCCTCATCCACCTAACCCCTTCCTGCACCGGCTGCCACGGCAGCCTGCGGAAATGAGGTTATCGACGTTTGTGCTGCGGCTGATCCATATGCGGGTCGCTTCACCAATCGTTTGCGTCGCTTCGGCTAACGGAGCGGGCGGCCTGGCGCCGCATGCGGGTCGCCCGCAGGAAATTTTGAGCCACACCACTGGTTTTGAGCCACCTCCCGTCAGCTTTGGGCCGCT
>NZ_AUCK01000011.1 GCF_000429725.1 Alkalicoccus chagannorensis DSM 18086
CTTTTGCTTCAATCTCTTCAAGTGCATGAGGGTTGGAGGCAAGCAGTTCCTCTTTATTACCGAAATTTTCGAGGACGCGCACCTTCGGTTTCTTCGTCTGAGGATCACGAAAGGATTCAATAATCCGGACGTATTCTTTGCCTCTTGATTGATAAACCTGCATGTTCATAAGATGCTCGCCTCCTTATAACAACCATAACATATATACATTCATAATACAATAATAAAAATAATAAATAAGCGGTAACCCTTACTGTCTCAAGGGTTACCGCTTATTTATTTCGATAAAACTGCAAAAGTCAGGAAAAAAGGATACGCTTTGTCGTGCCTGCCTGTTCTCCTGCACGGACGGGCGGCAGCCTGTGTCAGGGCTGCTCCCGCTCTCTCGGAGAGGCTCATGTCGTCCTCTTTCTGCTGCCGCTTTCAGATGCTTCTTAAGCTTGACGCTGCATCGTCCGACCCCGCTGCTCGCTTCTGCCGAGCAGATAGAAAACCACACCAAGCACAGCGAGAATAGCCGCAGATACCGGCCAGCTCAGATCCACAATCATGTGCCCGAGTCCCGTAAACATCATGGAAGGCAGCACGATGCCCGCCGTGGAGACGATCATATACCGGTAAAAGTTCGGTGTCATTTCCATGATATAGAGAGAAAGGAGATGGAAATGAATAAATGGAAGCATTCGTAAAATCATGACCTGTCCGATCGACATTGATTTATCCTGAAACACGTTCTTCTTGAGCTTTCGGATCCGTCTCCGAAACGAAGGAAAGTGATTCACCACGCCATAGAACACGGCACTCATCAAGCTCAGCCCGGCAATCGAATAAAGCGTCCCCTGGACAAACCCGAAAAAATACCCCCCTGCCATACAAACAACAACGACCGGAAGAAAAAGCAAAGGACGGAGCAGGTGCAGCAGGATAAATAATAAAGGTGCGGCCCAGCCTGTGTATTCAATTGCTCTCATCACTGAATCCTGCCATCCTTCCATGCCTTTCCCTCCTCTCTATTGCCATATGTACCATACTGCGGCTGCCCACACCAGTGTCAAAAGCGGGAGCAGCAGACGGAACGAGGCTTTTTTCGTTTTGTGCCGGATCATGTTTGCAAGTATCCATTCTGCCGGGGCTCCGCCTGCTGCTGCTAAAAGCAGGAGCGTGCGTTCCCTGACTCTTCTTCCTCCGGAGACAGCACGCTTCTTATCCAGGAAAAAGAATATCCCGGCCGTGCCGTTCACCACCGCAAGCCAATATAAAATCCACATAGTTCTCCTCTGCACAAAAAAAGGGCGCCTACACAGCAGGCAGCCCCTTTTTTTCTTTTATTTCAGGTTTGCTTTCGCTTTTTCAGCAAGATCCGCAAACGCTTTTTCGTCGTTTACTGCAAGATCAGCGAGCATTTTACGGTTCATGTCGATGCCTGCTGTTTTCAGACCGTGCATGAGACGGCTGTAGGAAAGGCCGTTGATTCGTGCTGCCGCGTTGATTCGTGTGATCCACAGCTTGCGGAAGTCACGCTTCTTCTGACGACGGTCACGGTATGCGTACAGGTGCGACTTCATTACCTGATCCTGAGCCACACGGAACAAGCGGTGTTTAGAACCTGTATAACCTTTCGCTAGTTTTAATATCTTTTTACGACGACGACGGGTAGTATATCCGCCTTTCACTCGAGCCATCGTAATCCCTCCTCAATCTTCATTTATTTTGGTATAACGTTTACTGAACCAACTTATCGATGCGCTTCTGGTCACTCTTGGAAACGAGTGAGGACTTACGCAGCTTACGCTTCTGCTTCTGGGACTTGTTTGCAGCAAGGTGGCTGGTAAAGCCGTGGCTGCGCTTCAGTCGTCCGGAACCAGTACGCTTAAAACGTTTTGATGCGCCGCTGTGCGATTTCATTTTAGGCATAGTAACATCCTCCATCTTCTATAGAATTCATGTTGTTGTCCTGGGCAGGAAAGGTCGATACGGTCTTGATTATTTTTCGTTCTCTGCGTTTGGTGCAAGAATGAGGAACATGCTTCGCCCTTCCATCTTCGGCTTCGCCTCGATGGTGGAGACATCTTCGCATTCCTCTGCGAGGCGCATAAGCACATCGCGTCCGAGCTCAGAGTGGGTAATCGCACGTCCGCGGAAACGGATCGCTGCTTTTACTTTATCACCCTTCTGCAGGAACTTTCGGGCATTGCGGAGCTTCGTGTTAAAGTCATGTTCCTCGATGTTCGGGCTGAGTCGAACTTCTTTAGTATTGATGACTTTTTGATTTTTCCGCTGCTCTTTTTCCTTCTTCTGCTGTTCAAAGCGGTATTTCCCGTAGTCCATGATCCGGGCTACCGGCGGCTTGGCATTTGGTGCAACAAGCACCAGATCCAGGTCGGCATTCCGGGCCATGTCGAGGGCTTCCTGCTTCGGCTTGACGCCGATCTGATCTCCGTTCGCGCCGATCAGACGAACTTCCCGAGCTCGAATATTTTCGTTTACGAACATATCCTTACTAATGTTGAGCCACCTCCATGATTATTGCGGAGCCAAGCAAGATATTCCACGTAAGGCGTTTTAAGCCATAAAAAAAGCGTGGGAGATAAATCCGCCCACACTTCCGTCGTCATTGCTGATGAAATCCATGACCTGAACGTACTGATGACGAACCAGGTGAGAAGCGGGCGCTTCTTCTTGCGTTGGTATCCGTATAATGTTCACCAATATAATGTAACAGAGGCGGCCACTCATGTCAACGGCCGGAAACAACCCAATCTTTCTTTTCTTCTACGCTCATCGGCCGTGAAAAATAATATCCCTGCAGGAGGACCCCTGGGAATCCGCGGAAGAAGGCGGCCTGCCTGTCTGTTTCAATTCCTTCCGCGGTCACCATCATGCCGAGTGTGTCTGCCAGCTGCAGTACGGCGAGCGTCACTGCTTTATCTCCGGTATTGTCCGGGAGCTCCTGGACGAAGGACTTGTCCAGTTTGATCGTATCGACCGGAAAATCCTTTATATAGGCGAGAGAGGAAAAACCGGTGCCGAAATCGTCAAGCGACAGACGGATCCCGGCTTCCTTCAGCCGGCGGATCGAATCCCCAATCTGTCCCTGCATCTGCATAAACACCGATTCCGTCAGTTCGAACTCCAGGGATGCCGGCTCCACCCCGGCGGCTTCCAGCATCGTCAGGACCATGCGGGGGAACGCAGGATCCTGCAGCTGGATGCTGGATACATTCACGGCTGCAGCAGCTCCTCCTGGGTCAGAACGTCGGTCGTCGAGCACCCGTTTCAGCGTCCGCATCCCCAGTTCCTTGATCAGACCGGTATATTCCGCGGTCTCAATGAATTCCGCGGGGGATATCCACTCTTCCGGATGCTCCCAGCGGAGGAGCGCTTCCCATTTCATGACGCGGGAGGTGGATGCCTCCACAATCGGCTGATAGAAAACATGGAAATGATCATCAAACGCCGAAACTGCCTCTGGCAGAGCACGTTCCAGCCACATTCTACGCTCCTGCTTCCGCTGCAGACCGGGATCATACCACTTCCACTGCCGGCCGCCGCTCCGTTTGGCGCTCATCAGCGCTGCTCCTGCTTTCTGCAGTACCTCTGCTTCTGAATCTTCAGGTTCGGCTTCGGCGATCCCGATGCTCGCAGCCTGACGGAAAGCGCCGTCATGAAGAAAAACGGGGGACTCAAGCTGCTCCATTACTCCATAGACAGCAGCAGCTCCCGCCTCCCGGTTTCCAGCATATACAAGCGCAAATTCATCACCGCCGAGATGGTAGAGTGCAGTCGTATGCTTCTCCCGCATCTGCAGCAGCTGCAGGCGCTCAGCTGCAGCCATAATCAGCTGATCGCCTGTTCGGTGCCCGTAAACATCATTCACCTGAGCAAACCGGTCCATATCGAGAATCAGCAGGCCGCACGCGCTGTGGTGCTCCATCCATCGTGGCAGTTCTTCTTCCAGTGCCCTCCGATTGGGAAGGCCGGTCAGGGGCTCCTGCCAGATGGATTTTTCTGCAGCTGCTTCCGCTGTCTTCCGAGCCTGTGCTTCCCTTTCTTCCCGCCGCTTCCCCTGGGTAATATCACTCTGGACCGCGACGAAGACAACGGCTTCTCCGGGAGCAGGTTCAATCGGAAAGATCGTTGTTTTCACCCAGTACAGCGTGCCGTCTTTCGCCTGATTCCGGATTTCCCCGCTCCAGTTTTCTCCCCGCTTCAGCGTATGCCACAGATCTTGATAAAACGCTTCGTCATGGTAGGAGGAGTTCATTTTTTGAAACGTTTCCCCGTATAATTCTGTGTGCGTATAACCGCTCACCTGCATAAACGTGTCATTTACGTGCTGGATACGCCCGTATTCATCTGTCATGGCAATCATCGTTGCTTCATCTACTGCGTGCCAGATCGATTCCATCGTGCTCAGTTTGACCGATAATTCAGCAGTCAAACCGTCCGTCTCCTGCTCCAGTCTGGAGCGGAAGTCCTCGATCCAGCTGCTGATAATATCAGGTGACTGCCACATCGCCATCCACTCCTCTCTACAGCGAGGTGTTGACTTCTACTTCTTTCCTCAGCATAGCAATGAAATCATCCAGACTCATTTCGTCTGTTTCCTGCTGACCGTAGCGGCGCACGTTCACCCCTTCTGCTTCGATTTCTTTATCGCCGAGGACAAGAAGGTACGGGATCTTGCTTGTCTGTGCTTCCCGGATTTTGTAGCCCAGCTTTTCCCCGCGGAAGTCGGACTCTACGCGGAATCCGGATCTGCGGAGCCGGTCTTCCACTTTTTTCACGTAGTCCTGGTGCACCTCACTGACCGGAATAGCTTTAATCTGTACAGGGGCGAGCCAGGTTGGGAAAGCGCCTTTGTATTCTTCAATCAGAAAGGCAATGAATCGTTCCATCGTAGATACGACACCGCGGTGGATGACTACCGGCCGGTGATCTTTTCCGTCTTCGCCGGTATAGGTCAGATCAAACCGATTCGGCAGATGGAAGTCGAGCTGGACGGTCGAAAGCGTCTCGTCTTTGCCGAGGGCTGTTTTCACCTGCACGTCGAGCTTGGGACCGTAGAATGCGGCTTCCCCTTCCGCTTCTATATAGGATACCCCCATGTCATCAACGGCTTCTTTCAACATCTCCTGTGCCTGCTCCCACATGTCATCATTATCTACATACTTTTCCTTGTTGTCTTTATCCCGGTAAGACAGGCGGAAGTAGTAGTCGTCAATGCCGAAGTCCTCGTACACCGCCTGAATCAGTTCAACGACGCGAATGAACTCCTCTTTCAGCTGATCGGGCCGGCAGAAAATATGCGCGTCATTGAGCGTCATCGCACGGACCCGCTGCAGACCCGCCAGCGCTCCTGACATTTCGTTTCGGTGCATCGTGCCGAGTTCAGCAATCCGCAGCGGCAGATTCCGGTAGCTGTGCTTCTCGTTTTTGTACACCATCATATGGTGGGGACAGTTCATCGGGCGCAGAACAAAATCTTCATTGTCCATCTCCATCACCGGAAACATATCATCCTGGTAGTGGTCCCAGTGACCGGATGTTTTGTAGAGATCCACCGTGCCGAGAACAGGAGTATATACGTGGTTGTAGCCGAGTCGTTCTTCAATATCGACAATATAGCGCTCGACGATGCGCCGGATCGTAGCTCCGTTCGGCAGCCAGAGTGGAAGCCCCTGCCCGACCTGCTGGTTGAGAGCAAAAATACCGAGCTCTTTTCCGAGGCGGCGGTGGTCCCGTTCCTTCCGCTCTTCCAAAAGCTGTAGATGATCCTCGAGCTCCTGCTGTTTAGGGAAGGCTGTGCCATAGATGCGCTGCAGCATTTTGTTGTCCGAATCTCCACGCCAGTAGGCCCCGTTCACAGTCATGAGCTTGAATTTTTTCAGTTTGCTCGTCTGCGGCACATGCACCCCGCGGCAGAGATCAAAAAACTCCCCTTGCTTGTAGATAGAGATGGACTCGCCTTCCGGAATATCCTCCAGCAGCTCAAGTTTCAGCTCATCCCCGATCTCTTTATAGCGTGCGACCGCTTCCTCTCGGGTGACGTCCTCCCGTACAATGTCATGATTTTCATCGATGATCTTCTTCATTTCTTTTTCGATTTTTTCCAGATCATCCTGCGTGATCGTTTCCTCTACATCGATGTCGTAATAGAAACCTTCTTCGATCACTGGTCCAACTCCGAGCTTCACATCGCTGTAGAGCCGCTTGACCGCCTGAGCCATCAAGTGTGCAGTCGAGTGACGCAGAATGTGGAGCCCTTCCTCCGACTGATACGTAATGATTTCAATGTCGCCATCTGTATGAATCGGCTCCCGCAAATCAATTTCCGTCCCGTTCACCTTCCCTGCGAGGGCGTTTTTCTTGAGCCCCGGGGAAATAGATGCTGCGACTTCCTCCATCGTTACACCGGCCGGAAATGATTTTACTGCTCCGTCCGGAAAAGTCAATGCGACGTCTGCCATGATGATTCCTCCTCCAATAGTAAAATTGCATTCTGTATGTTCGAGAGCGCAGGGTGGTCGAAGCAGAAGCCGGAGCCCCGCTCTCTGCCCGTGAAGAACTATTTCTTTCTGTCCTGGTGCTATGGCCCAGGCTGCTCGCGCTGCAACCGATCCTGCCTGCTTCCCGGACAGCGGTCACAGCCGCCGCCCCCCTTAATGAACCCTTACACATTCTTATCATTGAGCAAAAGCGCGGAGCGCCTTTTGATCGGAACGGCGTGCGGCGTCGCTGCAGGCTCTTTGAGGGAAGCATAGGTGCTTCCTGCTTCCCGAGCAGCGGTCACAGCCGCCGTCCCCCCTTAATGAACCCTTACACATTCTTATCATTAAAAAAAGACACCCGCCCCTCTCTTATCGAGAAGGGACGAATGTCTTGTCGTGGTTCCACCCTTGTTCCAGGCATGACGCCTGCTTCATTCAGCCGATAACGGCGGCAGCCGCTGCGTTGTACTCGATTTCCAGCGCAGGCTCAGGAGTGGTAATCATCCGCCGGTACACAGAAAGCTTTCAGCCAAGGCTTCCCTCTCTAACGTGTCCGCTGCGAATCATCGTGTCTCCGTCATCACTTTCCGTATAACATCTAGACAGTATTATAGGCTTCCAGGGTGGAGAAAGTCAATACGCTTAGTTCTGCATGACAAAGTCATTTTCTACGACTTCATCTTCTCCGAATACGTGCAGGTGCTGGTATTTCGTGTTGCGCTGGATCGGTGTCTTTCCTGCTTCACGAATCAGGCGCAGAATCAGGTTCGTATCCACCTTGTAGGTTGCTCCTGCTGCAGAGACCACATTCTCTTCGATCATGGTACTCCCGAAATCGTTACACCCGTAAGAGAGCGATTTCTTGCCGACTTCCGGCCCCATCGTTACCCAGGAAGACTGGAAGTTCGGAATATTATCAAGGAAAATTCGGGAGATGGCGAGGTTTTTCAAGTACTCCCGCGGCGTTACTTTCTCTCCCTTCATATTCGTGTTCTCCGGCTGGAACGTCCACGAAATGAATGCGAGGAAGCAGTCGGAATCATCCTGCGCATCCCGGACGCGCTGCAGGTGGAGAGCTCGCTCTTCAACGGATTCACCAAAACCGATAACCATCGTCGCCGTTCCGTGCAGCCCTGCGCGCTTGACGGCCTTCATGCAGTCGATCCACTCTTCCCACGTTCCTTTGAGACGGCTGATTTTACGGCGGGTTCTGTTATCAAGAATCTCCGCGCCGCCGCCGGGTACCGAATCGAGTCCGGCATCTTTCAGCTCTGCAAGGACTTCATCCAGCGACAAGCCGGATACTTCGACCATTTTGTAAATTTCAGCTGGGGAAAAGGCGTGCATCGTAATGTCAAAACGTTCTTTGATTTCACGAAGCAGGTTTGTATAGTACTCGAATGGCAGGTTCGGGTTCGTTCCCCCCTGCATCAGAATCTCTGTCCCGTTTACATCTTTTGTTTCCTGGATTTTGTCAAAAATCTGTTCGTTTTCCAGTGTGTAGCCGTCTTTTGAATTCGGCGGACGATAAAACGCACAGAATCTGCAGTACGTATCACAAAAACTGGTGTAGTTCACATTTCTGCCGATGACAAAGGTCGTTTCCGGTTCCGGATGCCATGCTTTCATCTTCTCGTTGGCGACTTCGCCCATCTTCTCTACTTCATCACTCTCATACAGACGGATCGCATCCTCTGTGGTGATGCGTTCTCCGTTACGGGCGCGGGTCAGAATATCATCTATACTCATCGCTTACATCCCCCATTCTTCCAAAGTAACTCCATCCTACCATAATTCTGTGCTTCTTTAAAAACGTAGCACTCCATTATTGCCGGCGTCGGTTCTTCCCTTCCATCGCCACTTCTTCTGTCAGATGTCGAATCCGCTCCATGATTCGGCCTGCTTTCAGCTGTTCCACCTTTTCAACGCCGCCTTTCGTCGTCGACGATAAATGCATCTCCAGTTCTTCCAGATCAAAGTTGGAAGTAAAGACGGTAGGGAGCTTTTCCATCATGCGGAATTGCAGGAGCGCGCCGAAAACTTCATCCCGGACCCAGGCAGACATCGTCTCCGCCCCGATGTCATCGAGGATGAGCACTGGTGCTCTTTTGACGTTATCCAGCTTTTCCTGGTAGGAGCCGTCTGAAATTCCTGCCTTCAGTTCGCGGATAAAATCCGGCGTATACACCAGCATCGTCTCCATTTCGTTATCGGCCAGCTCGTTCGCTATAGCACTGACAAGAAACGTTTTCCCGACGCCGAACGGACCGTGGATATACAGCCCGTCTGCTTTTTCGCCCGGGGCGATTTCAGCACAGAACGCAAGAGCCGCCAGCTTCGCCTTCGTGCGGGTCGTGTTGTCTTTCTCGACATCCTCGAAGCGGACTTTCAGCATCTCTTTCGGCAGATACAGGCTTTTCATGAAGGACTGATGCCGGCGCTGTTCATCTTCTCGTTTTTTCAGTGGACAGGACTGATACACGGTGTGGATGCTGCCGCGGTGGACCTCCAGGACCGGCTGATAGCCGCGCATCAAATTCGGACAGGCGTCCAACCCGGGACAGCGGCTGCAGTTTTCCCACTGCTGCTTGTATTCATACAGTTCATTCAAGGAGGCTTCCGCCGTCTCTTCGTCGATCTTCTCTTCTTCCAGGAACCGCTGCACATAAGGATGTTCCAGTACTTCCTGCCTCAACCTGCTGAGCCTCTCCTGCAGGCGGTTATCCTGGAACCGGTCCAGCGGTTTTTTTATCGGGTCCATCGTCGATCATCCTTTCTGATGACGCTTTTTACGCAGCTGCTGCAGGAATTTCTCTTCTTCTGCATCTGCTTGTGCTTTCTCCGTGTCGCTCAGCCCGTCTCCGGTTTTCTGAGCCGGACTGCTGTTCGGTTCCGCGGCTTCCGCCTGCTGTTTCATCCACTTCGGCAGCGGTTCCTCCTGCTTTTTCGGCGCCTGTTTCTGTTTGGATTGAGCCCGCTTCGTGTGTTCCTCTTTTGCCAGCCGCATCGCCCCGGGAACCGTCTCCACCCCCTGTCGCTTCCAGTGATTCGCAATTTTGAATGCCAGATTTTTGACGAGGTTCCCGTTGTTGGTCATGAACAAATAATCAATCAGAACGTTGACGACCCCTGGAGAGAGCTTGTATTCGTGGATAAGAGACTCCAGGATCTGGACATCCCCTTCATAAATTTTCGCCCCGTCATGCAGATAATGCAGATATTCAACAGGAGAAGTCGTCTCGAAATACTGGATCTGCTCTTCCTCTTTCGATTTCGGCTGCTCTACTGTTCTCAGCTGCGGCGGCTGCTTTCTCATGCCGAGCATCGGCGGCTGTCCCTCTTCTTTCAGCCGGTACCGGCGCTTGGCAGCCACCCGGAGTTTCTCTGTGTCCAGAGTATCTTCGTGCAGCATCGCATCCTGAATAAGCGAAGCGAGTTCCTCTGCATCAAAGCCGTACAGAAACGCGGTCGCCTCGAGCTGCTCCAGCTGTCCTGGCCGCTGCAGGTCTTTCTGCTCAATGAATGGCGGCAGGAGGGCGAGGGCGTCAGAAGCGGTACTGCTGCTGCCAAGGTCCATCGAGGCTGAAGCTGCAGGACCGACAAGCGGAATCGACGCCGCCGTGATCTCTTTCATTTCGTCCGAGCGGCTTTCCACTTCGGACGGATGAACCGATGTAAACACGTCAACAAACGTCCGCGTTTTCTCCTTCATTCCTGCTGTGTCTTCCGAAGAACCGGCAAAAAGTCCCCGCAGCTGCCGGTAACGTTCCTTGCTGCCGAGCCGGTTATACAAAAAGACGCTGAGCATTTCGTCGTCAAAGAAAGCATGAGGGCTCAGCGGCGCCTTCAGTTCATACAGGAGCCTGGACTGTTCCTGCGGTTCATACACTTTGAGAAGGCCGAGCCCTTCCAGCTTTTTGCGCTCTTCAAATAACGTATCCAGGCCGCTCCCGGTCTGGGTCATCCAGTATTGATGAATGCCCTCCGTCTGACGGCGCGGCTGTAAGGCGATTTCAGCGGCGAGCATCGTGTAGAGGCCGGCTGCGCCGATGCCGATCAGCGGCTGATACAGCAGCTGGATCGTCTGAAGCTGCTCCGGCGTCGGCGTATGACGCATGAACAGAGTATATGGCAGAGCCGGCTGCATTTCTTTCCAGTGCATGTACTTCCCTCCTTTAAAAGGCACAGCCTAAAGGCCGCTTCCTCTGCAGTCCTGCATCGAAAACGGCCTCTGCTGCACTAGGAGTCCTTGTTCTCCCGGTCGATTAACTCTTTTAATTCTTCTACGAAGACATTGATATCTTTAAACTGCCGGTATACCGACGCAAAGCGGACGTAGGCGACATCGTCGATCTGAGCGAGGTGCTTCATCACATATTCACCGATGTCGTTGCTGCTCACTTCCGAGACGCCGCGGCTGCGCATCTCTTTTTCCACTTCCGTCGTCAGGCCCTCCAGCTGCTCCACGGGTACCGGCCGCTTCTCGCAGGCCCGGATCAATCCGCGCAGCAGCTTCTCCCGGCTGAATTCTTCCCTGTTGCCGTCTTTTTTCACGACGATCAGCGGTGTTTTTTCAACTTTCTCAAACGTGGTGAATCGATACCCACACACTTCACATTCCCGGCGTCTTCGAATGGCACGCCCCTCATCACTCGGCCGGGAGTCCATTACTCTTGTACCGTTGGAAGCACAGCTGGGACACTTCAATGCCTCTCCCCCTCTCTGCTGGCCGGCCTATGTACCAAGTTCGCTGCCGAGCGCAGTTCCGATAAATGTCAGTCTTTCATTCAACTCTTTGTACAGCGTCCGCGCCAGCTTCGCACTGTACCCGAAATCGCTGAAGAGGATCGTATCTGTATTAATGGAAAAATCAACCGCTGTCCGGTACGGACGGACCATGATCACCGTGATGACCATAAACGCTTTTTTCCCGTGCTTCACGTCGACGATCATCTCGCCGTGTTCTGGTGAAATGGATTTCACTTCGTAGCCCTGCTTCTGGTCGAACATCGCCTGAAGCTCATCAAATACTTTATCCTTCATCGCTTTATAATAATGCGTCTGCAGGCTTTCATCTGGATGATGTTCACCCGTTTCAATTCTGGAACTAAACATACGCTGGATCGTTTCTTTTGCTCCCATCGTCATCCTCCTCATCTTCCTTTAAGAATAGCAAGAATCGGACCGTGGTTCAATCTCGGCTCCCATTCCGTACGTTCTTTTCCCCCACCCGGACGAACGCACAGCCGCATGGCATCCCCCTGTGCTCCTTCGACCAGGACGGAAAATCCCGTCAGAACAATTCTGACGGGATGGAAAAGACTTCATGCAGCGCCTCGCTTTTCAGAAGTCTCCTTCGGCCTTTCGACACTGCGGGCCTTCGGTTTCTATTTCGTGTACGTGCCTTCCGTCCGCTTCGGTGTCACTTCAATCGGACCGATCCCTCTTGGAACTTCCACGACTTCCGCTTTTCCTGCTCCTAGCTGCTTTGCAATATAATCGGATGCGGTATTCGGATCAATCCGGTCTCCGCATGTATATACATCAATGCTTGCATAGCCGTGCTCTGGAAAACTGTGTATCGTCAAGTGTGATTCACTGATAATCACCACGCCGCTGATTCCCTGAGGGGCAAATTTATGAAAGGCAACCTCTCTTACTTCGGCGCCAGCCTCCAGCGCAGCATTAACAAATGTTTGTTCCAGATACGGTCGGTCGTTGAGCTTATCAATATCGCACTGCCAAAGCTCTGCAATGACATGTCGGCCCATTGTATCCATCGTTATTCCCCCTTGTTCTTCAGCTTGTCTGTATGATTTTGGGGGTGGCAGCCAGTAAGGGCAGGCCTCTACCTCATCACACATTCCGGAAAACAGTATAAGTTTTTTACACCAGCAGTGCAATCCCTTTTTACTGTTATCATTATACCTTCTTCCGACCGTTATGTATATTCCTGTCGAAAAAAAAGCAGAAAGCTGGAAGTTCCGTGTGGAGGCTGCAGGCGGAGAGAACGACCCCGATGGTTCAAAAGAGAAGGGAGACGTCGGCTCGGTCTGCTGCAGCGCCAGCGCGTCGTCACTGCAGGTTTTGAAGAGAAGAAAGGAATCTTCCTTCTTCCCCGGCAGCGCACGAAGCCGCCGTCACCTTGTATGAAACCTTATCCATTCTTATACTTTGAAAAAACCTGCGGCTTCCCTTCACGACAAAAAGGGGCCATCCGCTTACATTGTCCACGATGATGACGGCAGCTGCAGTGCGAAAAGCCGATTCCCTCCTGCTGTGCCACCTTATCCTCCCTGCAAAGAAAAAAGAAACCCTCGGAAGAAGGTTTCTGAAGTAGAGACGTTGTAAATCGCCTCCCAAAAAGGAAGAAGAGGGGGGGCGAATTGGGTGGATAAGAGAAGAACCGGCTCAGTGACCTTCTGTGAATCATCGTTTTACGAGGCGTGAGTATGTTCTTCTTTATGAATGAAACTGCCGACATGGTATACGAGGTCAAGCAGCCGGCAGGAATATCCCCATTCGTTGTCGTACCACGCCAGTACTTTCACTTGATGATCATTGATGACCATGGTGGAATCCCCGTCGATAATCGCGGAACGGTCATCTCCATTATAATCGATGGAAACGAGGGGATCTTCTGTGTAGCCGATAATCCCCTTCATCTCTGCTTCGCCCGCCTGTTGAAGTATTTGATTGACCTCTTCCCGCGTAGTCGTTTGTTTCACATCAATAACTAGATCTATAAGAGAAACGTTTGGCGTCGGTACGCGCAGCGCAAGCCCATGCAGGCGTCCTTCCATGGCCGGAAGTACAGCAGAAATCGCTTTCGCCGCGCCCGTCGTCGTCGGTATAATCGACTGTCCGCAGGCACGCGCCCGGCGGAGGTCTTTATGTGGGTTGTCAATGTTCTGCTGATCTCCTGTGTAGGAATGGACCGTCGTCATCATGCCGGATTCAATGCCTAGGCGCTCGTCGAGTACTTTCACGACCGGGGCAAGGCAGTTGGTCGTGCAGGAGGCGTTCGAGACGACATGATGCTGCTCATGATCATAATCCAGCTCGTTGACGCCGTAAACGATGGTGACATCCTCGTTTTTTCCTGGAGCGGTAATAATAACTTTTTTAGCGCCGGCCTGTATATGCCGGGCCGCCTCTTCGCGTTCCCGGAATTTGCCCGTTGCTTCGAGTACGACATCAATACCGAGTTCCTTCCAAGGAAGGTCCTCCGGCTGGCGCGAGTGGACAAGGGCAATGCGCTTCCCGTCTACAACGAGGGCATCTCCATCCGCTTCCACGCGCTTTTCGAACGGTCCGTGCACTGTGTCATAATTGATGAGGTGAGCAAGGGTTTCTGCCGGATAACTGGCGTTTACAGCGGTGATCTCTACTTTATTATCAAGCACTGCTTTCCGAAATACCATTCTTCCAATCCGACCGAAACCATTAATTGCTACTCGAGTCATACAAAACCCCTCCAAGTGTTATCATATTCATGCCGCTTTCATAGAAATAGTATAACACATTAGATTTAATTATGACCATTTATTTTTTGGAGGATTTGTGACAACCGTGAAGCAGAAAAAAGCCCTTCCCTTTTCGGTGAGGGCTTTCTGTATGAGGGATTGATCCTTCTTCCAATGACAATCGCCTGCCGCGTGCAAGGCTTCAGCAGAGCGTCTCAAAAAACGGTTCTAAAATAAATGTAGAGTAGAGGTTCATTTCCGTGGCATCTCTTCTTCTGTTTCAGGCGGACGCCTGCCGCGTGGTGCCGTCCTTCCCTCCCGGAAAGGGCTCGTTTTTGTTTTTTTCTTTTCAAAGAGAATCATCCGTGCCATTTGAAAAGCGTCTATTCCTGAACCTTTCAACATGTGAATGAAAACCACAGGTTCGTGATTGTTATGTACAAACAAAACGCTTTCGGCGATCCCGCATGGGTCATCGAAAGCGTTTTTTACCTGCTGGTGGAGAACGATTTTATCCCATCCTCGCATGCAGGGAAGGAAGCGGCGTGTTCCGCAGGTGTTTCGAGGTAAGAAGGTGTGCTTCCTTCTTCCTGAGCAGGTAAACAGCCGCCGTCTCTCTGCAGGATCGCGATGCATTTCTATCGAAGTGAAAGAAGCATTTGTGCTCATTCCTGCTTTTACAGCTGGCGTGTCCGGTATTTGCTGTTCAGCCAGTCCATCAGCTGGATTCTCGTCTCTTCCTGGCTGCGTCCATTATCGATGACAACATCGGCGCGTTCTCGTTTTTCTTCGATGGACCACTGCGCCTGCATCCTTTCCACCGCCCGCTGCATGTCCAGCTGGTCCCGCTTCATCAGGCGACGGAGCTGAATCTCCGGCTGCACATAGACCACCATGGTCCGATAGACCATATGCTCCAGCCCACTTTCAAACAACAGGGGAATATCCATGAAAACGTCCTCTGCGCCGGCTTCTTCATGATCTTCTGCCTGACGCTTCATCTCGGCACGAACAGCAGGGTGCACGATGCTGTTCAGCGTTTCTCGTTCCTGCTTGGAGTGAAAAATGATATCGCCTAACGCCACCCTGTTCAGGCTGCCGTCCTCATACAGGACGCTGTCTCCAAAGTGGGATTTGATCTCTTCCAGTGCCGGGGTTCCAGGTTCCACAACTTCTCTGGCAATCACATCTGCATCAATAACCGGATAGCCCGCGCCTCTGATCATGTCAGCGACCGTGCTTTTCCCTGTGGCAATACTGCCGGTCAGTCCAATTCTCATGATGTTTTCCTCCGTTTCTCTGGCTGGCAATCTGGACAGTGGTGGGTACCTCTGCCGCCGACAACAGATTTTTCGATGAGCGCTGCACAGGTATTGCATGGCTCGCCTTTTCGGCCGTATACCTGGAGCTGCTGCTGGAACCTTCCCATATCGCCCTGACCGTTCACATACGATTTAACAGAAGATCCTCCTGCCTGCACCGCGCCACGCAGGACGTGGACGACTGCTTCAT
This sequence comes from Alkalicoccus chagannorensis DSM 18086, assembly GCF_000429725.1. Lineage (GTDB taxonomy): Bacteria > Bacillota > Bacilli > Bacillales > Salisediminibacteriaceae > Alkalicoccus > Alkalicoccus chagannorensis. Next base: position 15,470 of record NZ_AUCK01000011.1, read on the forward strand.
GCAGCCGGTCCACTTCTGCAGGACGCAGCGCTTCTGCAGGAACTTCCGGATGGAGACCTGCCCGGTGCAGCGCTTCGTCCACATAAATATTGCCTAGTCCGACGAGTCTCGTCTGGTCGAGCAGCAGCGTTTTAACTGCTCTGCTCGACCGGAGTCTGCCCTGAAGTACCTCGGGTGTGAAGTCTTCCTCCAGCGGTTCGGGCCCCAGCTGGGAAAGAGGCAGATGAGCAAGGTCTTCACCGGCGGCAAATAAGTGCATCGTCCCGAACTGACGGACATCGGTATAGCGGAGATCCCGCCCGTCCTGAAACACGAACCGGACATGGGTGTGTTTATCGACCGGATCTTCTGCATGGAAAAGACCGTAGCGGCCCTCCATCCGCAGATGCGAGACGAGCGTCCAGTCATCAAGGTGGATGCGGAGAAACTTGCCTCTCCGCTCCACGCCATGAATCTGCTGGCCGGACAGCTCCGTCCGGAACACCTCAATATCATCGGGCCTCTGTATGATTCTCGGCAGGGTGACAACGACATCTTCAATCGTCCGGCCGACGATTAACTCCTGCAGCGTCTGTCTGACTGTTTCTACTTCCGGAAGCTCCGGCATGACCTCCACTCCTTACTTTGCATCATACCATGTTGATCCTGATTCTACGTCGACCTGCAGTGGTACGTCCAGCGCGACGGTTTGTTCCATGACGTTTTTCACGAGGTCCGCAAGTGCTTCTTCTTCCTCCTCTGGAACTTCAAAGATGAGTTCGTCGTGGACCTGCAGCAGCATGACCGCATGCAGACCGCTCTCCTGTAGTGCCTGCTCCATATCGACCATTGCCTGTTTAATAATATCGGCGGCACTTCCCTGGATCGGGGTGTTCATAGCGGTCCGTTCTGCGAAGCTGCGCTGATTGAAGTTTCTGCTTGTAATATCCGGCAGGTACCTTCTTCTCTGGCGCATGGTCGTCACATAGCCGTGTTCTCGTGCTTCTTCCACGATGGAATCCATGTACTCCTGGACGCCCGGATAGCTGGCGAAATATTTTTCGATGAACGTTTTCGCTTCTTTTCTAGTGATTCCGAGGTTCTGGGATAACCCGTAATCACTGATGCCGTAGACGATTCCGAAGTTCACCGCTTTGGCAGTACGGCGCATGCCGCCGTCCACTTCATCCCGGTCCACTTCAAAAACATCCATCGCTGTTTTCGTGTGAATATCCAAATTCTGCTGAAAGGCTTCCAGCAGGCTGTTATCCTGCGAAATGTGGGCGAGAACCCGCAGTTCAATCTGCGAGTAGTCGGCAGCGAGTATTTTTCTCCCCGGTTCCGACGGGATAAACGCACGACGTATTTTTCTCCCCTCTTCCAGACGGATCGGAATGTTCTGCAGGTTCGGTTCCGTTGAGCTCAATCTCCCGGTCTGCGTCAATGCCTGGTTGAAGCGGGTGTGTATGCGCCCGGTTCTTGGATGAACAGCTTTCAGAAGCCCTTCGATATAAGTGGAATTCAACTTGCCGAGCTGCCGGTAATGCAGAATCTCCGGAATGATATCATGCTCGGTCTGCAGCTTTTCCAGCACATCGGCGGACGTGGAATACCCGGTTTTCGTCTTTTTCATCACAGGGAGGCCGAGGTTTTCAAAGAGAACTTCCCCGAGCTGTTTCGGTGAATTGATGTTAAACGACATCCCCGCCAGCTCATGAATACGTTTCTCCATCTCATCGAGCCTCGATGTCAAGCTTTCTCCGAGTGTTCTCAATTCGGATTCATCCACGGCCACCCCGTGTGTCTCCATACGTCCGAGAATGACCGACAGCGGCATCTCCAGTTCTTCCAGAAGCTCCAGCTGCTGATGGTCTTCGAGTTCTTTTCTCACTTCCGGCACCAGCTCCAGTACCGCCGCTGCTTTCCTTCCAAGATGCTGATTCAGGACGGCCTCTTCCGGAACTGCCATCTTTTTTCCTTTTCCATACACATGTTCTTCCCCGTGGACCTGCATTCCGTTTTTACGGGCTGCAATGTCAGCGAGCTCATGGGAGGAAACACCGGGGTCGAGCAGATACGACGCCATCTGCACGTCAAACCGGACCCCGTTGAGATCAATGCCTTCCCATGCAAGGGAGACGACGGCACGCTTGGCATCAAAGACGAACTTCTCCTTGTTCTCGTCTGCCGCCCAGTCCTGGAAGCCTTCTCCGCGCCGGACGCTTTCCGGAAGCACAAAGATCCCGTTTTCATTTGCAAGCCCGATGCCGACAATAGCTGCATGATGATAGTTCTCTTCCAGGGATTCGATCACGATCGCAGCCGGTGATGCCTCCAGTGCTTCTGACCAGGAAGATACGACGGTGACATCCAGCTCTTCCATCGCTTCTGCTTCCGCCGGTTCTCCACCGACACGGGCAAGCAGGGATTGAAACTCGAGTTCCTGAAAGAGGGTTCGTACCGCCTCTTGATCCGGTTCCTGCCTTTTCAGCTGCTCTGGTGTCGTGACGAGGTCGATATCGGTATGGATTGTCGCGAGCGCTTTACTCATTCGGGCCTGCTCTTCGTTATCGGCGAGCTTTTCTTTCATTTTCTTTCCGTTCACTTCTTCCAGATGCTCGTAAACACCTTCCAGTGAGTCGTGTGCAGCCAACAGTTTCAGCGCCGTTTTCTCTCCGACACCGGGTACACCGGGGATGTTATCACTCGAATCCCCCATCAGGCCTTTCATATCAATAATCTGCAGCGGACGGAGCCCGTATTTTTCATGGAGGGCCTCCGGCGTGTAGACGTCGACATTCGTAATCCCCTTCTTCGTCAGAGCCACTTCGGTATTGCTGTCGATGAGCTGCAGCAGGTCCCGGTCTCCGGTAAACACTTTCGTTTTCCATCCATCCTGAGAGGCTCGGGCTGCGAGCGTGCCGATGATGTCATCAGCTTCCACATTTTCTTTTTCTTCATAGGGAATCCGGAACGCTTTCAGCAGATCCCTTATGACGGGAAGCTGTTCAGACAGCTCGGGAGGTGTTTTCTCCCGCGTCCCTTTATATTCTTTATACGTTTCATGGCGGAACGTTGTCTTCCCGGCATCAAACGCGACGAGCATGTGGGTCGGCTGCTCTTCTTCCAGTACCTTGAGCAGCATGGTCGTGAATCCGTACACCGCATTCGTGTAGACTCCTTTATCGTTATTCAGGAGCGGCAGTGCAAAAAAGGCGCGGTAGGCAATACTATTGCCGTCTATCAACACTAATTTCTCAGACATCCAATCCCTCCGTTCAGTTCAATCGTCCACCGTTCAAGGTGAAAACGCCACTGTTATTTTACCATGAAAGGACGGGCATCCGCTCCCCTCACTATACGATGGCCGACCAAAAGCGTCGGAACAGCATGCCCAGTGGCTGCGGCGCTTGAACGAAAGGCAGGCGAAAGATCTCTTTGATGCGGAGCTGCAGGTTGTTGAAAGGAAGAACCAGTGCTTCGTTCCGCGCAGTGCGCGAGCCGCCTTTCTCCCGGTAAGACATCTTTCCTGTGAAGTAAAAAAAGAACGGATGCCCAGGGGGAGGCACCCGTTCAAGAGGGGAATGTTCCCAGCGTACTGAAGTACTGAAGTACGGAGGAACGGTTCACAACTGCAGTATAGCAGGTCAGTACTTCCGTTGTGTTAACCCCATGTAAAAGATGTGTAAAGATATGCTCATGCTTCTTCCTCTAGATCAAAACGAAGCTGAAACGTTGTCCCTTCACCTGGGATACTATCTACGGAAAGAGAAGCATCGTGCGCTTCTGCCAAGTGTTTTACGATCGCAAGCCCGAGTCCCGTTCCGCCTGAGTTTCGACTTCTGGCCCGATCGACGCGGTAGAACCGTTCAAAAATTCTCGGAATTTCTTTTTCCGCAATCCCGATTCCCGTGTCCTGCACTTCAATGACCGCTTGATGGTCTTCATAAAAGGCCCGCACAAAAATGGTTCCTCCCGCAGAGGTGTAGACAACGGCATTGTTGATCAGGTTGATGAGCACCTGCTTCAACCGCTGTTCATCTGCGTCGATCGCGATCGACGCTTCTGCTTCCACCTGCAGCGTCATGTCTTTCGCTGCTGCTTTTTCCTGCAGCATCGTCGTTACTTCGTAAATGAGCGTGTTCACATCGACCTGCTTGATGTTCAGCTGGAAGTGTTCATCTTCAATTCTGGAGAGCTCGAGCAGATCGGTAATCAGCCCTTCCAGCCTCTCCGATTCTTTTGCAATAATCGTGAGGAATTTTTCCCGCAGGGCTTCCTCGTGCATAGCCCCATCCAACAACGTTTCGGTAAAGCCCTTCAAGGAGGTGACCGGCGTTTTCAGCTCGTGGGAGACATTGGCGACGAAATCTTTTCTCGCCTGCTCGAGCTTTTTCAGCTCGGTGATGTCATGAAAGACGAGAACAATGCCTTTGAGCTTGGCATCGGCGCCGATAATGGGAGCTCCGTGTACATCAAAGTGACGGATGTAAATCCCGCTCGGCCATTTCATATGTCTTCGGCCGGCTTCCTCCGTCAGGAACAATTCCTGGATAAACTGAACAATTTTTTTATGTTCGATGACGTGATAATAAAGCTGATTGCGCCAGCTTTTCGTGTCTTCCCCGAAAATATCTTTGCTCGAGCGGTTCATCAGCGTGATGTCCCCTTTATCATTGATGAGGATCAATCCACTGCCCATGTTTTCAATCAACGTTTCCAGCCGTTCCTGCTGATTTTCATACGTATTGGTAATCTGCTGCAGGTTTTCGGCCAGCACGTTGATGGATCGGTTCAGTTCCCCCGTCTCCAGATGAAGGCCCTCTTCCGTCCTTGCTTTAAAATTGCCTTCGGCGAGCTCATTCGCTACACGTCTGGCGTCTTCAATCGGACGAACGAGCTGGTTGGTAAGTTTGGTGATAAAAATGACAATGACGAGAAACGCTGCAAAAAACGACACGACGAGGAGCAGCCATACGTTCTGATAGACACTGTTCAACTCTGTCATGTCGAGTCCGAGACGGAGGAAACCGTCCTCTCCGTTCTGCATCGTAAACGGGCGGGCATAATACATCAATTCCTGATTGACTGTGTCACTGACGCGGATTTCAAATGGACTGCCGTCGTCCACCCCTTGAATCTCCGGCCTGTCAAGATGATTGTCCATCTCCTCTACATCGGCATCACTGTCTGCGGTCACTGTCCCGTCTTCCAGCATAATCGTGAGCCTTGCATCCAATCGGTTCCCTGTTTCCTGTACAGCCTCGGCAAATGCTGCGTCATCCTCCGGGTCAACCGTTTCCAGCACGTATACTGCGGCGTCCGCTTCTTTTTCGATCCGGTCGAACATCTGGTTCTGGTAAAAATCTTGAAGAAACGGGCCCAGCAGCGCCCCCAGTCCGGCAAGGACCACGAGGATGATCAACGACAGGGGGACGATGAGACGATAGCGGTAGCTATTCATCTTTATACGGATCCTCCATTTTGTAGCCCAGTCCTCTCACTGTCTTGATATAGACCGGTTTTTTCGTCGTCGGTTCAATTTTTTCACGAAGGTGGCTGATATGGACATCGACGATGCGTGTATCCCCGATAAAATCGTAGTTCCAGACGGAATTCAACAGCTGATCTCTCGTCATGACCCTTCCTTTGTTCGTTGCCAGGTAGACGAGCAGTTCGAATTCTTTCGGCGTCAGCTCCAGGGGCTCTTTTTTTACAAAGGCTTCATAATTCTCTGGATAAACATCCACGTCCCCGATTGTCAGCTTCTGCGGCTCCGGTGCCGCTGGCGCCTCCTGCCGTGTCTGTGCAGAACGGCGCAGAATCGCTTTGACCCTTGCTGTCACTTCTCTTGGGCTGAATGGCTTTGTTAAATAATCATCAGCACCGAGCTCGAGCCCGAGCACTTTATCAAATTCATCATCCTTTGCCGTCAGCATCAGGATGGGAGTCATCACTTTCTGCTGGCGCAGTCCTTTACACACTTCCAGTCCGTCCATTTTGGGCAGCATGAGGTCGAGTACGATCAGATCAAATTCACCGGTTCCGGCTTTATCCAATGCTTCCTCCCCGTCTATTGCGGTAGTCACATCAAATCCGCCCTGCTCCAGATTGAATTGAAGCAGCGTCAAAATGGATTCTTCATCGTCTACGATCAGCAGCTTCTGCGGCATGTCATTTCCTCCTGAGGTCTCTCCCCCTGTTGAGAGACTGTATTTGCGAACCTTCCCCGTACCATTATCTTACTACATTTCGCCCAGCCCGCAACAGCTGCAGAGGGAAATACGAGAAAAGGACGTAGTTACCATAGTGACGATCCCGGCTTCCTTTCCCGACGCTTGTACTTCTTATCCGGGAGCTGAAGCAGGTCGGTCCGCTGCCTTTTTGCGCTGCTTCGCCTCTGGAAACGTGCGCTTTCCCGACGCATGCGGGTCTACTGCCAGAATTTTTGAGCCACTTCGCAGCACGTTTGCGCCGCTTCTGCCTGCAATGCCGACGCCTGCTCAACATGTTGGGCAGGCAGGCAGCCCTTCCCATGACCGGATCGACCAGCCCGCGGGAGCGGTCCATCCGAAAAGACGCAGCCTGCAGCACCGCTTTTACCCTGCTATAAAATATTTTTAAGAAAATAGCTCTGTTATCGTTTATTGTTGATAATGACAGGAAACTCCGCTGCAACTCGGCAGGCTTGCCGTGGAGGAAATCTCCAGCTTCCTCGGTCTAACGCCCTGCGGGATCTTCCGATCTCCTTCTTCCACAGGCGTCCGCCGGTCTTCGCTGCGTCCTTCTGAAAGAAAAGAAACGTTTATGAAACGGAGCAGGCCCAGGCTATTTTTCGAGACGCCTGCAGATAAAGAAAGCGTGAAGATCCTCCCGGAAGTAAGGGAGGGAGAGCGGAAGGATGTCTCCGCGGCAAGCGAAGAAAAAGGAGCCTCAGGCGTCCTTTTTATATCAACACCAGCCTTTAACTGAGCTAAGAAAATACATAACGCTTCCGATGATCCTGATAGGATCGTCGGAAGCGTTATGTTGGTGCATAAAAGCAGCGTCCCCTGCCTATAACAGGGAACGTTCACACGTTCCCTGTCGTGAGTGCCGAGCCCATTTCTTTTTTACCGTTACCCTGCCTCTTACCGGCATAGTAGTGAAACATCCTGCTGCTAGAAGTTCTCGAATGTTTCTTCTTGTTCTGTCATCGGTTTTCCCGGCGGCGGTGGTTCTACCAGCAGTTTCGCCGTCAAAACCGTTACGCCTCGGCTGTTTTTGCCTTCTGCATCAATCGTGACCTCCCGTTTTTCCCGGTCAATATCGGTGATCACCATTTTGAGCGTCAGTTCATCGTAATGATACAGCGGTTTCTCATAGCGGACCTGCTGCTCTTTGATCAGTGATCCCGGTCCCGGGAGTTGCATCGAAATCGCAGCATGAATAAATCCGTTCAGCATTAAATGCGGAACAATCGGTTTTTTCTGCGGTGTTCTCGCAGCGTAATCATGCTGAATATAGGCGGGATTCGCATCATCACTGAGTCCAAGATACAACAGGATATCCCGGTCCTTCACTTGGTATTTGTCTTCGAACCGGTCGCCAATCCGCAAGTCTTTGAGCGGACGACCCGGCTTTCTATTTTTTGTAAACATATACGCTCCTCCAAAAGACAGCGCTTACACTCGACGTGAAGCATCGGCTCCGGTTTCCCGGAGCCTGCTGTCTATAATGCTTTCATAACCTCTTTAACCGAATCGGCCGACTGATCCAGCTGACGGCGCTCTTCTTCGTTTAAATCAAGCTCGAATATTTTCTCAATACCGTTCCCGCCAAGAATGGCCGGAACGCCAAGATACATATCGCTGTATCCGTATTCGCCGTCTAAATATGCAATGGCCGGAAGAACCCTCTTCTTATCTTTGAGAACGGCCTCCACCATCTGGACAATGGCAGCAGCCGGAGCATAATAGGCACTCCCGTTTCCGAGCAGTCCGACGATTTCTCCACCGCCTTTTCTCGTACGCTCGACGATAGCATCCAGCCGTTCCTTCCCGATCAGGGTCTGGACCGGGATGCCTCCGACAGAACTGTAGCGGAGCATCGGCACCATATCGTCTCCGTGTCCTCCGAGAACAAAGCCGCGTACGTCTTCCACAGATACTTCCAGTTCTTCCGCAATAAACGTACAGAAGCGGGCTGTATCCAGCACACCCGACTGACCGATCACGCGGTTCTTCGGAAATCCGGATTCCTGATAAACCGCATAGGTCATCGCATCGACAGGATTGGTGAGCACGACGATAAAGCAGTCCGGAGAATGCTTGACGATCTCCTTCGTTACGCTGCGCATGATGCCTGCGTTGGTGCTGATCAGATCATCCCGGCTCATGCCCGGTTTCCGCGGAATACCTGCAGTGATGACCACAATATCGGAATCGGCCGTATCCTTATAATCGGATGTTCCTTTAATGTGGGAATCAAACCCCTGCACAGGAGCAGATTCAAGCATATCGAGCGCTTTTCCTTTGGTAGGATCCTCATTATCCGGAATATCCACCAGGACGACATCGCCGAGTTCTTTCTGCGCAGCCATCAGTGCTGTGGTCGTTCCGGTAAATCCGCTTCCTACAACAGTAATTTTTCTTCGGTGGACTGTACCCATGCTAAACACACTCCTTTGAGAAATTGGCACATCTATTCGCTTCCAAGCATCGGCCGGAGGTTCCGGCTCCAGGATCAGGGATCCGCAGTTCTGGATGGACGTGCATGGTACTTTTCAAGCGGCGGATAAAGGCGCCGTATTGCTTCAGGAGAACGGAGACATTCGTATAACGCCCATTTCCTCCACATCAAGCCACGTCCTGCTCTGAAAAAAGGCGCCATGATATGCGAACTATCATGACGCCTGTTCAAGCCTATCCCTGCTGTAAGCCGGAAGGCCGGAAACGCTTATCCGAGGTTACGGATGAGTGCATCACCGAACTCGGAGCACTTCACTTCTGTTGCGCCGTCCATCAGGCGGGCAAAATCGTACGTAACGGTCTTTTCAGCAATCGTTTTATCCATGGCATTCTCAATCATATCCGCTGCTTCAGCCCAGCCGAGGTGACGGAGCATCAGTACGCCGGAGAGAAGTACAGAAGATGGGTTTACTTTATCCTGGCCTGCATACTTCGGTGCTGTGCCGTGCGTCGCTTCAAAGATAGCATGCCCGGAATCGTAGTTGATGTTCGCACCTGGAGCAATACCAATGCCGCCGACCTGCGCAGCAAGCGCATCAGAAACATAGTCGCCGTTCAGGTTCATCGTAGCTACAACGTCGAATTCCTTCGGACGAGTCAGAATCTGCTGCAGGAAGATATCAGCAATCGCGTCTTTCACGATGATTTTCCCTGCTGCCTCTGCTTCATCCTGCACTTTGTTCGCTTCCTCTTTGCCTTTCTCATCTACAATACGGTCGTACTCCGCCCATGTGAATACGCGGTCGCCGAATTCACGTTCAGCCAGTTCATATCCCCAAGTCTTAAACGCACCTTCAGTGAACTTCATGATGTTGCCTTTATGAACGAGTGTAACGTTCTTTCGGCCTTCATCGAGAGCATACTGAATAGCAGAGCGGACCAGACGCTCTGTTCCTTCTTTGGATACCGGCTTGATTCCGATACTGGACGTTTCAGGGAAACGGATTTTCGTCTGTCCCATTTCATTCTGCAGGAAGTCGACTACTTTTTTCGCTTCTTCCGTGCCTTCCTGAAATTCGATACCGGCGTAGATGTCTTCAGAGTTCTCGCGGAAGATGACCATATCCGTATCCTCCGGATGTTTCACTGGAGATGGAACGCCTTTGTACCAGCGTACCGGGCGGACACAGGCAAAAAGATCGAGTTCCTGACGCAGAGCCACGTTCAAAGAACGGAAGCCTCCACCGATCGGCGTCGTCAAAGGACCCTTGATGGCAATCATGTATTCCTCAATGGTTTTCAACGTCTCGTCCGGAAGCCATTCTCCTGTTGTATCGTGCGCTTTTTGTCCAGCGAGCACTTCTTTCCACTCGATCGATTTCTTCCCATCGTAGGCTTTATCTACAGCAGCTTCAATGACCTTTGAAGATGCTTTCCAAATATCCGGTCCGATCCCGTCTCCCTCAATATAAGGAATAATCGGTGTATCGGGTACATGCAGATTTCCATTCGTTACTGTGATTTTTTCTCCTGCCATGATTCAATCAACCTCCTGAATATAGTTCGTTGGTTCACAAATAGATATATGGTGAAAGGCAGAACTGCAGTATATGCAGTTCCGCGCTCTACCAGCTTTTACTTGCGGTCTTTCAGTGGGATCCATTCCTGCTTGTCCGGTCCTGTATATTCTGCACGAGGACGGATGAGGCGGTTGTTTTCATACTGTTCGAGGATGTGCGCTAGCCATCCGGAAACCCGGCTGACAGCGAAGATAGGTGTAAAGATGTCATGCTCGATACCGAGGCTGTGGTAAACAGACGCAGAATAGAAATCTACGTTCGGGAGCAGACCCTTTTCGTTGGTCACAATCTCATCAATTTTCACACTCATATCATACCATTTGGATTCCCCTGTGATGTCGGTCAGCTGACGGGACATTTCCCGCAGATGCTTCGCACGCGGATCGCCGTCCTTGTAAACACGGTGGCCGAATCCCATAATCTTCGTTTTGTTCTCCAGCGCTTCTTTGATATAAGATTCTGCCTTATCCGCATCGCCGATATCGTTAAGCATCGCCATGACACGTTCGTTGGCACCGCCGTGAAGTGGACCTTTCAGGGCACCGATCGCGGCAGTAACGCCCGAGTAGACGTCAGACAGCGTCGCAACACAGACGCGCGCCGTGAAGGTGGAAGCATTCAGTTCATGGTCTGCATGAAGAACAAGTGCTTTATTGAAGGCCTTCTCGGAAATTTCGTCCGGCTCTTCTCCGTTGAGCATATAGAGGAAGTTGGCAGCAAAGCTGAGTTCCTGCTTCGGCGCAACCGGCTCTTTCCCTTGACGGATACGTGCAAAAGCCGTCACGATCGTTGGCAGCTGCGCCTGGAGGCGAACGGCCTTGCGGCGGTTGGCTTCTTCCGTCATTTCATCTGCTTCTTCATCAAAAAGGGCAAGATTGGAGACTGCTGTGCGCAGCGCTGCCATTGGGTGCACCTGATCGATCGGGAAAGAACGGAGCTGATCCAATACTTCCTGCGGTACAGTGGAAGCCTGGGCGAGTTCCTTCGTGAACGTTTCCAGCTCTTCCTTATTTGGAAGTTTATTATTCCAGAGCAGGTAGACAACCTCTTCAAACGTAGCGTTATCAGCAAGATCATCGATGTTGTAACCGTGGTAGGTCAATACACCGTCGATGATGGAACTCACACTGGATGTTGTTGCAACAATACCTTCCAATCCTTTAGTTGTGCTCATGCTATCTCTCCTTTACGAACAGAATTGAAAACGAAAACAACGCTCTGCGCTGCCCCCGCCTGTCAGAAAGCGGTTACGAAAAAGGCAAGGATGTATCAACCAAACCATCTATTCGTATGTAGTCTCTTTTGTCACGCTTCCTATTATACCATTTTTCGTATTTTTGTGAATGTAAAATTTAGAAATCCTCAGAATATCCCGGCATTTTTATAGAAGCGTTCAGCCCCCCATAGAGCTGAACGCTTCAACGATTCTCATGACGAGGTAGGCAATGCCGGCACCGATCACAGGACCTACAGCAACACCTCCGAATAAAGCCACGGCGAGGATGGTTCCGAAGACAAGAGCAGTGGTAATATGAGGGTCATTCTGCAGCAGTTCAATGCCATTTGCTGCAATCACAGCGACAAAGACACCGGATAAGAGCGCTACCCAGGCATAAGAGGATCCGAGAGCTTCCCTCAAATCTCCGAAGCCGATGTCCCCAGTCATAATGGGCACAAGTACAGCAACGGTAATGATAATGACACCGATCTGAATACCTTTGGACTGAAGAAACGGCAGTGCCGTGCTTCCGAAACCGGAATAGTGGAGAGCCACGAGTATGCCTACGGCGATCATGAGCGTTGTATTTTTGGCTGCAAGTCCGATCACGAAAAGAATGATCATAAAAAGAAGAGGTTGATTCATCGTTGTTTTTCCTTTCTATTAATATCACTTACGACCGGCGGAGCAGAGTGCCTTTTGGTTTGAAGAAGGATGCGGCTTTAAGAGCTCATGTCTACAAGCACAACATAAAAATGGAACGCCGTTCATACGACGTTCCAAACGAGCGTATTGAAGGCCGGCCGGCAGCGCTTTCCTCCGCTCACGAGTCAGCGGTCAGGAGCACCCCGGCGAGCACCTGATTCGCCCGGATATCAGTAGCGGCGTCCGGACTGATTGTTGATGACATAGACATTTCCGCTTTGAATCATTTTTTCATATACGGACCGCAGGACGCGCTTGAAGGCTTGTCTCGTTGGCGGCAGCAGCAGCAAAAAGCCAGCTGCGTCGGTGATGAAACCGGGTGTCAGGAGGACGGCTCCTCCGATCAGGATACAGATGCCATCAAGCAGCTCATCTCCGGGCACCATGCCCTGCGACGTTTTCAGCTGCGCCTTTCTTATCGCCTGAAGCCCTTCCCGCCTGGCGAGAGCGGCACCTACAATGCCGGTCAGGATTATAAAGAACAACGTCCATAAAATACCGATTAGGTTGGCTGATATCAGCAGAACGCCGATTTCAGCAGCAGGAACAATAATCAGCAGCAGTAACAACAATTTTTTCATCGCTATCTCTCCCCTGCTTTCTCTGGTTCTGTTTTATTTTACCACGGATGCGTGGTTTCTGTCTCCCTGCCGTCTTGTTCAAAAAGAGTCTCCAGCCACTACAGCCGGCAGCCGAACTGCAGTCTTTTCACTCGGCTGCCGAGAAGAATGCGGCAGCGAAACATCTTCCGGCGAACGGGGGGCCGCTTCGAACCAACCGATCAACGGCATGCTCATGTTTGGACCACGTTCAGGAGCAGCCGCGCTTCGAAAGAGCACCAAATGGTGTCATCGGTATAGATCACCATGTGTTGTCAGCCCGGCTTCAGCGGAACAGAAGGCTGCATGCGTGAGACAGTCACCGGAAGATTCTCATTTACATGTTGAACAGCCTCAGGCATGCGCAGACGTTTTTCAAATCGCGCACCTAGGATTCTCTTTAAAAAGAAGGCTTTGTTAAAGCCTAGTGTTGTTATAACAAAAGTACGCCTGCGGCTCTTTTTTCTTCGCTTGCCGCGGAGACATCCTTCCGCTCTCCCTCCCTTACATCCGGGAGAATCTCACGCTTTCTTTATCCGCAGGCGTCTCGAAAAATAGCCTGGGCCTGATCCGTTTCATAAAAGTTTCTCTTCTTTCAGAAGGACGCAGCGAAGACCGGCGGACGCCTGTGGAAGAAGGAGATGGGAAGATCCCGCAGGGCGTTAGACCGAGGAAGCTGGAGATTTCCTCCACGGCAAGCCTGCCGAGCTGCAGCGGAGTTTTCTGTCATTATCAACAATAAACGATAACAGAGCTAAAAAGAAAAACGAAACCTTTTCAGCCGTGAAGGGCGGCGACGCCAGAGGGATCAAGCGCCGTCCGAACATCCTCCTCGCAACGCGGGGAGAGTGAAGGGCAAGCCCCTTGGCAGGCGTCCGCCTGAAACGGCAGAAAAGATGCCACAGAAATGAACCTCTACCCCAACATGTATTTTAGAACCTACCGGAAGTCGAACCTTTAATTTTCCAGTAAATAGTAAAAGCCGTCGGAAGAAGAACCTTCCAACGGCTCTGGTACAGTGGTTTCCACTGCTTATCGATTAAAGAATGCTCGCCGACCCTTTATAAACCTTACCTTGTGTGCCATCGACGGTTACTTCGTCCCCATCTTTCAGGATGCTTCGAGCGTCTTCTACGCCGACAACAACTGGGATACCGAGGTCCAGTCCCACAACCGCTGCATGGGATGTCAGTCCTCCCTGTTCTGTGATGACAGCTGCCGCTTTTTCAAAGGCTTCCATCATGTCACGGTCCGTGTTGTTCGTGACAAGCACATCCCCATGCTTCATTTTTTCAATTGCTTCTGCTGCGGACGAAGCTGTTTTCACTTGGCCTTTCGTCACTTTGCGGCCGATGCCCTGCCCTTTGGCAATGACCTCTCCGATGACATGCACTTTCATCAGGTTGGTAGTTCCCGTTTCACCAACCGGTACACCAGCGGTAATCACAACAAGGTCGCCATTTTTCACGAGGCCGGACTTCAGCGCTTCATCTACTGAAAGCTGGAGCATTTCATCCGTGGATGTCACGTCCGTGCCGAGCTGGGCATGAACGCCCCAGACGAGAGACAGAGAGCGGCTGACTTTTTCGCTGCTCGTAACGGCGACGATGTCTGATTCCGGACGGTATTTCGCAATCATTTTTGCGGTATGGCCAGACTGTGTTGCCGTGAGAATAGCAGACGCGTGCAGGTTCAGTGCGGTATGCGTTACAGATTGACTGATTGCTTCTGTGATGGTGTTATCACTCTCACGGGAAATGCGGCGCAGGACATCCTCGTGCTTCATGGCTGTTTCTGCACGAAGGGCAATATTCTTCATTGTCTGAACCGATTCCACAGGGTAATCCCCTGCTGCAGTTTCTCCGGAGAGCATGATAGCGTCCGTGCCGTCGAGGATCGCGTTGGCGACGTCAGAAGCTTCTGCCCGGGTCGGACGTGGATTCCGCTGCATAGAGTCGAGCATCTGCGTAGCCGTAATGACCGGCTTGCCGAGACGGTTGCACTGTTTGATCAGTTCTTTCTGTACGAGCGGTACTTCTTCCGAAGGGATTTCTACGCCGAGATCGCCTCGAGCTACCATCAGGCCGTCGGACACTTCAAGAATTTCTTCGATGTTGTCGACACCTTCCTGGTTTTCAATTTTTGGAATGATCTGAATGTGTTCGGCTCCGTGCTTTTCCAGCAGTTCACGGATTTCCAGTACATCGGACGCACGACGGACAAAAGATGCCGCGATAAAATCAACGTCCTGCTCAATACCAAAAAGGATATCCGCAGCGTCTTTCTCTGTGATTCCCGGCAGGCTGACGCTCACATTGGGAACGTTTACCCCTTTTTTATTTTTCAGCGTTCCGTTATTCAGTACTTCGGTCACGAGCTCGTCCGCGCGCACCTCGGTCACGAGCAGTTCAATCAGGCCATCGTCCAGCAGCAGCTTGGAGCCTTCGTGAACATCGTTGACCAGTCCGGGATACGTGATGGAGATCACTTCTTCATTCCCGCTCACTTCGTTCATCGACACCCGAAGCGTCTGGCCTTTCTGCAGGTCTACTGCTCCGGCAGCCAGTTCCTGCGTCCGGATTTCCGGCCCTTTCGTGTCCAGCAGAATCGCCGTGTTCTGGCCTGCTTTTTTCGCCGCTTCCCGAACGGATTTGATTCTTGCTCCGTGCTCTTCAAAATCTCCGTGGGAGAAATTCAATCGTGCTACGTTCATGCCGGCTTCAATCAGCTGTTCTACTTTCTCCTCTGATTCGCTGGCCGGGCCGATCGTACAAACAATTTTCGTTTTTCTCATAGTGTTGTTTCCTCCTTAAATAAATATGCCCTGCTGGGTCTGTTCCACATCCCGCTTTCTCGATCCGGAAAGAAGTGACTGACAGTCGAGGCATGTCAAAAGCATCGACGGCATGAAAACTGGATGCAGCTGTGCGCTGCCTGCAGCGGTATCATTCCGTACAAAAGCCAGGACCGCCGTGCCGGCGTCCCAGCTTCATATCTACTGCCGTTAAATAGACAGCTCCTTGGAAAGCTGATACATCTCCTGATCGAGAGACGCTTTTTTCTCCAGTGCATCTTCTATAGCATGGTAGACAAGCTTATTGTTTTCAATTCCGACCATCAGGCCGGCTTCTCCTGCAAGCAGCAGCTCCACTGCCTTTGCTCCGAGACGGCTTGCGAGAACCCGGTCCCGTCCTGTCGGTGAACCGCCGCGCTGAATATGACCGAGAACCGTGACACGTGTTTCCAGTTCGGTTCGGTCTTCAATCTGCTGCGCAACTTCGCTTCCGGAGCTGACACCTTCTGCGACGAGTATGATGCTGTGTTTCTTCCCACGCTTGTGGCCGCGCTTCAACCGATTGATGATCTCATCGATGTCTTCTCCGGCTTCTGGGATCATGATGGTTTCCGCCCCGGCGGCCAGTCCTGTCCATAGAGCGAGATCTCCTGCGTCCCGTCCCATGACTTCGACGATGTACGTCCGTTCATGCGACGTGGCAGTGTCTCTGATTTTATCGACTGCGTCGATCGCTGTATTCAATGCTGTATCAAAGCCGATGGTAAAATCGGTCCCTGGAATATCGTTGTCGATGGTACCTGGAACTCCGATGGTTGGAAAACCTTGTTCCGCCAGCTTTTTCGCTCCCATGAAGGAACCATCTCCGCCGATGACGACAAGGGCTTCGATGCCGAATTTTTTCAGCTGTTCAATGCCCTTCTGCTGGCCTTCCGGCGTTTTGAACTCTTCACATCTTGCTGTATACAACTTGGTTCCTCCACGGTGAATAATGTCACCGACGGATCCAAGTTCCATTTTTTCAATATTCCCGTCAATCAATCCCTGGAATCCGTAATAAATACCAAATACCTCCAGGTTATGATAAATCGCTTTCCGTACAACAGCCCGGATGGCTGCATTCATGCCCGGAGAGTCGCCTCCGCTTGTTAGTACACCAATGCGTTTCATGATTTGTTCACCTCGGATTATGGCTTCTTTTTCACATGTGTTAAAAATAACACTTTCCTTTTTCAAACACAATAGACGCCCGGCATGGCAGGCTTTTCATACATGGAAGGATATTCGACAAAAATCCCTATTCCTCGGCATTGGCATCGTTTACAAACGTATAGGATCCGATTTTATTAAATTTTTCATGCCGCTGCGAGACCAGTTCGTCGGTATCCAGCGCACGGAGCTCGTCCAGCGAGGTTGACAGAACAGTGCGGATCGCTTCCGCCTGGGATTCCACATCCCGATGGGCCCCGCCGCGTGCTTCCCGGATAATATGATCGATGATGCCCAGGTCGTACAAATCCGGAGCGGTGATTTTCATCGTTTCCGCCGCACGTTTTGCTTCTCCGGCATCTTTCCAGAGGAGTGCTGCTGCCCCTTCCGGCGAAATGACAGAGTACGTTGCATTCTCGAGCATGAACAGCCGGTCTCCGATCCCGAGGGCCAGTGCGCCGCCGCTTCCGCCTTCTCCGATGACGATACAGATCACGGGTACACGCAGCCCTGCCATCTCCAGCAGATTTCTGGCAATGGCCTCACTCTGCCCTCGTTCTTCGGCCGCTTTGCCCGGGAATGCCCCCTTCGTGTCGATGAAACAGATGACAGGCCGTTGGAATTTCTCCGCCTGCCGCATCAGGCGCAGTGCTTTGCGGTATCCTTCCGGATGCGGCATGCCGAAGTTCCGGCGCACATTTTCTTTCGTGTCTCTGCCCCGCTGATGCCCTATGACTGTGACCGGCTGTCCTTCAAAGAATCCAACACCGCCGATAATAGCCGCATCATCGCCGTACAGGCGGTCGCCATGCAGCTCGACAAAGTCGTCGATCAGGCGCTTCATGTATTCATCTGTCGTCGGGCGCTGCGAATGACGTGCGAGCTGGACCCGGTCCCATGGATTCATGTTTCCGTAAATATCTTCTTCCAGCTGCTGCAGGCGCTGCTCCAGCTTTTCAATTTCACCGGTAAGATCGATCTCTTTTTCTTCTGTAAAGGATTTCAATTCCGCGATTTTATTTCTCAGCTCGACTACTGGTTTTTCGAATGGCAGTTGTTCAGTCATGTTGTCTCCTCCTTTGCCGCAGGGTGGTGCACAGCCAGCAGAATGGCGATCGTACGGCGCATATCATGTCGGTGGACGACCTGGTCCAGCTGTCCATGTTCCATCAGAAATTCAGACGTCTGGAAGTCGTCCGGCAGCTTTTCCCGGATGGTCTGTTCAATAATCCGTCGGCCGGCAAAGCCGATCAGCGCTCTTGGCTCAGCCAGGTTCACGTCTCCTAATGAGGCGAAACTTGCGGAGACGCCGCCTGTAGTCGGATGCGTCATGACGCTGATGAAGAGCAGGCCTGCTTCATCCAGTCGTTTCAGCGCCGCACTCGTTTTTGCCATCTGCATGAGACTGACGACGCCCTCCTGCATTCTCGCCCCTCCGGAAGCGGAAAACAGAATGACCGGCAGACGCGCTTCGATGGCACGGTCTACGGCGCGTGCTATTTTCTCCCCGACAACGGACCCCATGCTTCCCATACGAAACCGGGCATCCATCACACCAATGACAACAGGTACACCTTCCACGCTGGCCTTTCCCGTGACAATGGCTTCATTTAAGTTTGATTTTTCGCGGTCTGCTGCAGACTTCTCTTTATATTCAGGGAATTGAAGCGGATCCTCTGCAATCATGCCTTGATCAAATTCTTCGAAGCTGCCTTCATCAATAGTACAATGCAGGCGCTCTCCGGCTGTGATGCGGTGATGGTACCCGCAGTTTTCGCATACCATGTCATTTTTACGCAGCTCTTTTATGTAAAAAATCGTGCCGCAGTCCGGGCACTTCGCCATCAACCCTTCCGGCACTTCTTTCTTCTTTGACTGATCGGGATGCTTTTTGCGTTTTTTTGAAAAGAGATCTTTCAGCATAGATCTGTTCCTCCTTTAAACCTGATGGTCAAAACGTACTGTTATCGAGATGATCCCTGAGCTTGTCTGCTGCATGATCAACATCATTCAGCTGCAGCAGGGAAAGGATCGTTTCATGTTCTTCCCATGCTGCAGCGGTTCTTCCCGGCCTGCTGAGGCTTTCTTCCAGTGCTGTGCGGCTGTATTCCACGAGCGGCCGCCATATATTCAGGAGCAGCCTGTTTCCGCTCAGCTCGACGAGCATCCGGTGGAACTGCATATCCTGTTCCACAAAGCAGCTGTTCTCTCTGCTCTGCTGCACCTCTGCTACAAGGCGGCCCAGATCGTTCAACTGTGCTTCCTTCATTCTGCCCCGTGCCAGACGAACAGCTTCCACTTCAATCAGCGTCCGGGTTTCCCCGAGATCGGATCTGGCACGCTCATCTTTCAGGAAGAACCCGGTGAGAATTTCTGCAAGCCGATGACTTCCGGCCTTCCGTAAAAACGTCCCTTCGCCCTTTCTCGTTTCAATCAAATCAAGCAGTTCGAGGGCGCGCAGCGCTTCTCTTACAGAGGAACGTCCGCAATGCAGGGTCTCTGCAAGTTCGCGTTCGGACGGCAGCCTGCTGCCAGCTTCCAGTCCACCGTTGATCATGAGGAACTCAATATGCTGGAGAATCCTCACATACACTTTCTTCGATGTGTGTTCCATAGTAACTCCTTCATCTTCAGGAAACCTTCAGCGAAAATGCTGTCCGGACGTCACTCCGGACAGCATTCTGCTGCTTTATCAGGCATCGTGTTCAATCATTGTCATCTGACGCGTTCGTTCCGCCACTTCTTCCGCATCTACTTTTCTCCGGGCTACGCCGGTCTCCATTGCTGCTTTCGCTACCGCTTTGGCAACTGCAGGGGCTACCCGCTTATCAAACGGAGCGGGAATCACGTAATCTTCGTGCAGCTCCGGACCGGAGACGAGCTCTGCAATAGCTTTCACTGCAGCCACTTTCATCTCTTCATTGATGTGCGTAGCGTAGACATCGAGGGCGCCGCGGAAGATTCCTGGGAAAGCCAGTACGTTATTGACCTGGTTTGGAAAATCCGACCGTCCCGTCCCGATAACGCTTGCTCCGGCTCGTTTGGCATCTTCCGGCATGATCTCCGGAACCGGGTTGGCCATGGCGAAAATAATCGGATTTTCGTTCATGGAAGCAACCATCTCTTCATTGAGTGCACCTTCCACCGACACTCCGATAAAGACGTCGGAATCAGCGATCACCTCAGAAAGAGATCCTTCCAGGTGTTCCGCATTCGTCACTTGGGCAATATCGTTTTTCAGTTTGTTCATGCCGTAGGAACGCCCTTCGAAAATAGCTCCTTTGGAGTCACATAGAATGATGCTCTTGCATCCCATGCTCTGCAGCAGCTTCATAATGGCAATGCCTGCTGCACCCGCCCCGTTGATGACGACGCGGATATCTTTCATCGCCTTCCCGCTCAGTTTGAGCGCGTTAACGAGGCCGGCTGCAGTAACAATAGCGGTGCCGTGCTGATCATCGTGGAAGACCGGTATGTTCATTTCCCGTTTCAGACGTTCTTCAATCTCAAAGCAGCGGGGCGCAGCGATATCTTCGAGGTTGATCCCGCCGAAGGTCGGCTCCATTAATTTCACCGTGTTCACGATTGTATCGACATCATTGGTATTGAGGCAGATAGGAAATGCATCGACGCCCGCAAAAGATTTAAAGAGGACTGCTTTCCCTTCCATAACCGGCATCGAAGCTTCAGGTCCGATGTTTCCGAGTCCGAGTACTGCTGAACCATCGGAAACGACACCGACCATATTCCCCTTGATTGTATAGTCATAAACCGTCTGCGGATCTTCGAAAATCGCTTTACACGGTTCTGCTACGCCGGGAGAATACGCGAGGGATAAGTCGTTTTTGTTTCGTACTGGAACTTTAGGAGTTGTTTCCAGCTTCCCCTTCTTTACCCGGTGCATGTGCAGTGCTTCTTCTCGTAATGTTGCCAATTCGGCCACGCTCCTCTGCAGTCATTAATATGTTCACGCTCCTGGGTGGTCTGACCACCTCTCACCGGATTCATTATAACAAAAACGGACGCATCTTACACCCTCGACTGTCTGACAATGGCATGTTTTTTCCCAAGAAGTGCCTCCAGCTTTGCAAGAAATGCGTCCGTTACCCGCACATTCCACATTTCGGACAGCCTGACCACGTTTCCGGACGACGCATATTTCAGCACGACCGGCGTACTGCCGGGTTCGTTTTCCAGCATCGTCTTCAATGCTTCCATCTTCGTTTTTTCAATCGAGTACGTGATGTATAAGTACAGAACGTCGTGCTGTTCCGACTGTTTCACGAGCTCTTCTATAGGGACCATTTTCTCCAGGAGCAGCTTCTTCTCTCCTTTGTATTCATCGATTTTTCCATCGAGAAAAATTTTAGCCCCTTTCTGCAGCTGCAGCTGATACCGGCGGTACGCTTCCGGAAAGACGGTTACGGAAATCGTGCCGGTCTCATCTTCCAGTTCAACAAACGCCATCATATCTCCCTTTTTCGTCTGCACCTGCCTGACCTGGAGCACAATGCCAGCTGCCCGGACATTCCCGGAAGAAGCAAGGATGTCCACCACTGGCATGCGGTCGTATTTCTTCAGCAGCTCCGCTGCTTCTTCCAGAGGATGGCCGCTGGCGTAAAAGCCGAGAAACGCTTTCTCCTGCTTCAGCAGGGCTTCCCGGGACATAGGGGGAGCCTCTGTGTACCGTGCTTCTTTCTCTTCATCCGGGAACAGCGCTTCGCCGGTCTCTTTTTTTCTGCGCTCCTGCTCTGCGTATTCGAGTGCCGTGTCTATACTCTTAAGAAGGCCCGCACGATGGACGCCGAATACATCAAGGGCGCCGCTGAGAATCAATGCTTCCAGAGAACGCGTGTTAATCTGCTGTCGTGGTAGTCTCGCGGCGAAATCGAACAAGTCCTGGTATGGACCGTTCGCCCTCTCTGCTTCGACCGCGCGCGCGAGCCCCCCTCCCACCTGCTTCACTGCGGTGAGACCGGTCCTCAGCCCGTCCTCACCGGAACGAAACCGGGCTCCGCCCCGCTGGACACATGGACCGAGGATTTGAATGCCGGCGGCAGCAGCTTCCTGCATAAACATCGAACGCCGTTCGTCATCATGCACCGCGAAATCGAGCAGTGCTGCATAGAAGGCTTCCGGGAACCTGGCTTTGAAGTAGGCAAGCTGATACGAGATGAGACTGTACGCCACCGCATGGCTCCGGTTAAAACCGTAGTTCGCAAAACGAAGAATCTGGCTGAATACCTCCGCCGTCTCCTCGGTACCGAATCCATTGCTCCTGCCGCCCTCTTTAAACCGCTGTTCCATTTCTTCGAGCTCATCCGGCTGCTTCTTGCTCACAGCCCGGCGGAGCAGGTCTGCTTCCGACAGCGAAAAACCAGCCATCGTAACCGCCGTCTGCATAATCTGCTCCTGGTAAATCAAAATCCCGTACGTCTGTTTGAGGATCGGCTCCAGCGCCGGGTGAATGTAGCTGACCGGCTTCTTTCCGTGCCGGCGGTCGATGTATTCCGGAATGAATTCCATCGGACCCGGTCTGTACAGGGCGTTGACGGCGACAATGTCTTCAAAGTCCGCCGGTTTCAGTTTCTTTAATACCCGCTGCATGCCGGCAGACTCCAGCTGGAAGACGCCCGCCGTCCTCCCCTCACTGAGGAGGGCGAACACAGCCGGATCCGGCTCCGGTTCAGAAGGAGCCGCAGTGCCGGTATCTTTCTCCATCTGCTGAATCAGCGTAAGGTTGCGCAGCCCGAGAAAATCCATTTTCAGCAGACCGAGCTTTTCCACATCCCCCATCGGAAAGCCGGTAAGGGATAATCCCTCCTGCCCGCGCTGCAGCGGAACTTCCGCTGCAAGCGGCTGATCGCTGACAACGATGCCTGCTGCATGAATCGACGCGTGCCTCGGGAGTCCTTCTATTCGTTCAGACATCTGCAGCAGCTGTCCGGCAGCCTCCTCCTCTGCTGCCTCCTGCAGGGCGCTGTTCTCTTCAAGCGCCTGCCTGAGGGTGATCCCGGGTCTGGATGGGATCATTTTTGCCAGCTCGTCCAGCCTCCGCTGGTCAAATCCAAGGGCTCTCCCGGTATCCCGGAGAGCGGCTTTCGCTGCAAAGGTCCCAAATGTAATAATTTGAGCGACGCGGTCGTGCCCATATGTTTCCGCGACGTAGCGGATGACCTGCTCCCGGTCCTGATCGGCAAAATCAATATCAATATCGGGCATGCTTACTCGACCAGGATTCAAGAACCGCTCAAACAGAAGATCATATTTTACTGGATCTACTTCGGTGATACCGAGAACATAAGCGGCAAGTGAGCCTGCGGCCGAGCCACGTCCAGGACCCGTCTTCAGCCCGTGTGCCGCTGCATAGGCCATGAAATCTGCAACAATCAGAAAATAATCCTCGAACTGCATGGATAAAATTACATCCAGTTCCCGCTTCAGGCGCGCCTCTACTTCTGCTGTCACAGTCTCATAACGCCGTTTCAAGCCATCCCTGCACCACTGCTCCAGCAATTGAGCAGATGGCACGTCTCCAGGGTAAGAAGGCAGCAGCTGCTGGCCGAGCGGAAGTTCCCAGCTGCATGCTGCTGCTATCCGTCCGGCTTCGTCTACTGCTTCCTCCCAGCCTGGAAGCAGGGAGCGGACCTCCTCCTCACGCATAAAATGCCAATAGGACATCTCCTCCGGTGCCAGTTCTACCTGTCCTCCGGAGCGGACCGCCTCCAATACGGGAAGCACCTCCGTGTCCTCTTTTGATGCAGCGTGAAGGTGTACGGAGGCAGTAAAACGCTGAGGAAACTGCTTCTCCCAATCCCTCAGTGAAAGAAGCACACTCCGTTCCCAGGCCGTCTGGTGGAATTGTACTTCCGTCCAGATCTGCACACCCGCTTCGTCCTTTAACGTCGTTTCCCACAGTGCGGCACGTTCCCGCTGTTCATGAAGCAGCAGCGTCTGCAGAGGACCTCCGTTCATCGGCTGAATGATGAATACCTCATTCAGTTCTTTCAGGTGACGGAGCTCCAGGGCTTGTTCCTGCTGATGGAGCTGCACTTCGGTAAGCAGCTGCAGAAGCTCATGATACCCGTCCGTCGAAGCAGCCAGAAGAACGAGAGAATAGCGTTCCTCTTCCCAGATGAACGGCATCTCGACCCCGATGATCGGCTTGATCCCGTGTTTCAGACACGATTCATAAAACGGGACAGCCGCGTGCATATTCCCCTTGTCGGTAAGTGCCAGCGCAGGCATTTGTTCTGCCGCCGCTGCCGCCGTCAGCGCCTCGATACGAGCGCAGCTTTCAAGCATGCTGAAAGCACTATGTACGTGCAGATGAACGAAACTCATGACAGATCCCTCTCTCTTCTGATGCCTTGTATTCAATGTATCAGAACATGCGTTCCAAATCCAGCATCGCCTGCCTCTGCCGCCTTCTGTTTCAACGAGCACAGGTGCACTGGTCTTTCCGAACCGCCCCCTCTTCTTCTGTTCATCCCAAGGATCCAAAGCGCGGAGCACCTTTTGGTTGGAACCGCGTGTGCCTCAGGATTGATGAGGGATGGGAGGGTTCTTCTTTCGTCGCCCCTCGCAGTGTACGGAGCCGCCGTCTCCCACCAGTGAGAACGTCTCCATTCGTATCATCCAAAAAATCCCCTCCTTCCCGTCTGGGAAGAAGGGGAACACGTACCTTCGAAGGAACAAATGGAGCACTTCATGCGTGACGGAGGCGGACGTTTCGTGTTTGAAGGTGATCTGTCTCCGCCTGCTCAGGCGCTTGCATTCAAGATGATCGATAGCTGCGGCAGAGTTGATCCAGCTCCGTGAATAACGCTTCTGCCTCCGCCCAGTCTGATACGGCAGCTCCGGATGCCATCGGATGACCTCCGCCGTTATAGGCTTCCGCCAGATGATGAATCTCAGGACCCTTCGAACGAAGGCGAACCCGGATCTCATCTCCTTCCTCGACAAAGAACACCCATGCCGTCAGCCCTTCAATATTCGAGAAGCAGTTGACGAGCGCGGAGGATTCCTGCACGGTCACGTCGTATTCACGGAGGGATGCTTCCGTCAAGGGTACCTGCACAGCTCCGGATGATGTCATTTCCATCGTGCTGAGGATGTGTCCCTGCAGCCGCATGATTTTCCAGCTCGTTTCTTCCATCTTCTGGTGCAGAGCTGTCCGGTCGAAATCAATCGCGACAAGCCTGCTGACGACGCGGAACGTTTCTGCTGTTGCATTCGGGAAGCGGAATCGTCCTGTATCCGCACTGATCCCTGCGTACAAAAGCCGCGCACAGGCGGGACTGATTTCGAGTCCATTCACCTCTGCCAGCTGATAGATCATTTCCGCCGTCGAGCTGGCCTGTGGGTTGACGAGCTGCAGATCTCCGTAGATGTCCACTTCCGGATGATGATCGATCTTCACGATGAAATCAGCATCTGCTGTCCTGCCGTCGATCCTGGCCTGATTTGCTGTATCACAGATGACAGCCAGCGCATTGCCGCTATCCATCGTATCCATATGTGCAAGGAACGTCAGGGACGCCTCTTCCTCCCCCGCCAGCAGTACTTGTTTATCGGGGAACGCTGTCAGGATCAACTCTTTCAATGCCGCCTGGGAGCCTACCGCGTCCGGATCGGGCCGGACGTGACGAAATATCACAATGTTGTCGGTGCGTGTAATCGTATCCCAAATATCAAACATTACCTGCCTCATACAATCCTCCTACATCCGGAAATCTCTTTTTCCGGCTCTCGATTTAATACACACTGACCGCTTTTTTCATGTGGTTGTCCAGCGGGTGGATGCCCTCAGTGTGAAAGGGTGTGTTTTCCTTTGCGTGTCTGATATAATGAATTGCGTCAAGCCTGCTTCGTGCAGAAATGAATAAAGCTAAAGGAGTCCAGCATCATGATCCTATTTCCTATTGTTATTATTGTTTCCCTCGTACTGTTCGTGTATTTTAAAGTCTTCCAGTCAAGAGCCCGTGGAGGAGCTCAATACGAAGTGCTCGGAGCGAGAGCAACGATGTCGCTCGGTATCTTCGTCACGACTTTTGGTATTAACAGCTACATCAACTTCCAGACGACCACAGCCGCTGTCATCGGGCTGATTTTTACCGCTCTCGGTGTGTTCAATATTTATCATGGAGTCAAACGGCACAAGCACTTTCAGCCGCTTGCAAAAGAAGAGAAAAAGAAGGACGCTTCCTGACAGAAGCCGTCTCCCCTGGCCGCCTCCGATTCGATCGGAGGCGGCCTTTTTTGGAATATAGGAATGTATAAGTTTTCATACAGTGTGACGGCGGCTCCATGCGCTGCTCGGGAAGAAACAAAGCACGTTTTCTTCCCTCAAAAAGCTTGCAGCGCTTCCGCATGCCGTTCCGACCAAAAGGCGCTCCGCGCTTTTGTTCTGGCTGTTATCGTATTTATCGGTCAATCAGCTGTGCCATGAGCATCGCTTTCCCAACCACTTGATCTTCGTAATACAGCTCAACATCCACTTTCCCGAATTTCCGGCCGACTTCGAGTACTTTCGGTTCTACAATCATTCTGGCATCAATCTGCACCGGCTTCATGAAGAAGACAGTCAGATTTTCGACTACGAGATCTCCTTTTTTGTAGCGGCGCAGCACCCGGCTCGCGGATTCCGTCACGATGGTCGTAATCACTCCGTATGAAATCGTTCCGAGATGATTCGTCATCTGCGGCGTCACTTCCAATTGATACCTGGCGTGACGGCCTTCGGATACATCTTCCAGATGACGCGTGACAAGGTCCTCAATGGTATCCCCGACGTGGGGCTGCCGCTGAATCATCTGCAGGGCTTTCAGTACATCCTGTCTGCTGATGACCCCGAGAAGTTCACGGGAAGAGGAAATGACCGGCAGCAGTTCGATCCCTTCCCAGACCATCATGTGGGCCGCTGAAGCGACAGAGGTTTGTCTCGTCACCGTAATCGGCTGCTTCGTCATCACTTTCTCGATCTCTGTGAAAGCTCCCGCGCCCATCACGTCTTTCGCTGTGACGATCCCATGCAGCCGGAGATGATCATCGATGACGGGATAGCGGCTGTGACCGGTCTGCTGATTGAGGGTCTGGTATTTTTCCACTGTGTTATGAAGCGTCAGATGATCGGTTTCTTCGAGTGGAATGAGAATATCTTCAACAGAGATAATTTCCTTTTTGATCAGCTGATCGTAGATGGCCCGGTTGATCATCGTTGCTACCGTGAACGTATCATACGAGGTGGAAATAATCGGGAGCTCCAGTTCGTCAGCCAGCTGTTTGGCTTCTTCAGTCGTATCGAAGCCGCCGGTGATCAGCACCGCAGACCCTTCTTCCAAAGCCATCCGGTGGACTTTTTCCCGGTTTCCGACAATCAGCAGATTGCCCGCCTCGACATAGCGCATCATCGCTTCGGATTTCATGGCCCCGATGACAAATTTGTTCAACGTTTTGTAGAGCCCGTTCCTCCCGCCGAGCACGGTCCCTTCCACGACATTGACCACTTCTGCATATGTGAGTTTTTCAATATTTTCTTTCTGCTTCTTCTCAATTCTGATGGTCCCTACCCGCTCAATCGTACTGACGAGACCTTGATTTTCCGCATCCTTAATCGCTCTGTAAGCCGTCCCTTCACTCACGTGAAGATCCTTGGCAATGTTCCGCACGGAAATTTTACTGCCGACGTCCAGGGATCTGATATGCTGTAGTATTTGTTCGTGCTTTGTCATAGCAGGCACACATCCTTCTTGGAGAATCTGTTCACGTCCATTCTCCTGTCTGTACTATTACAAGTATAATAGGAACAGCCACCCAGTTCAAGCAGATTTGTGCTGCTGTACTATATCTTTCTGCCTGTCGTATCGAAACTGTCTCAGCGGGTCCCCCCACGGGATAGTAAAGAATGTCCTTCTACTTCTCCCACACCAGGGTACATAATGGTAAAATGAGGTGGGCCCGCAAACTAATTTCACATTTTTTGAGATTATTAGATAATCTGTTCATGGTTCGGGTATAGGAGTAGTACTAATGCACGTAAAAGGAGGGACTCCGGTGAAGATATGGTGGATGCTTCTGCTCTTCCTGCTGACAGCAGCTGGCTGCAGCCCGGAAAGTCAAGAGGCAGCGGATTCCGAAAACAACACCGTCGAATTGATTTTCGGCGATCAGGAAGAAAGTTTTTCGGCTTCCTATTATGCTGAAATGACAGAAGAAGCACTCGATATATTTGAATCGAGAACGTACTATCCCGGTTCTGGTGATGTAGATGATACCGATCTCGAACGGTGGTTTATCCGTTATTATATTCAGATGCATGAGTACAACGAAAACTGGTCTGTCAACGAGCTGATGCAGCTTGCGGAAGAAAGAGTCCGTTTTGAAGAGGAATGGCGGAGCTTGGCTTCCAGCCGGTATGATATCGAAGTCGATGAAGAGGATGTCGAGGAGCAGGCTGATTACAACGTCGAACTGTTTGAGACGAACACGCCTGCCTCCGTCAGCGGTATTGCTGAAGGACGCGGCATGACGATCGAAGAGTTTTTTCACGAATTCGACCGCGACCATGCGGAAAGAACAGTCTTATGGGAACGCCTCTACCCGGTGCTGCAGGAAGAATACGCCTCCGACGAAGAGAACAATACCGTGTCACTGGCCCAGCGCTATACCGAAGACGTGTTAACGTCGATGCAGCAGGAGGAAGCAGTCCCCACTCTGCCTTCCCTCCCGTAACGCCGCCGGCCGCCAGGTCTCTGCATCCATCAATGAGGAAATCTTCCCTATCGTGCACAACCTGTGCGTATAGACCATAAAAGACAATCTTGACACATATAAACCGCGCCTGCCGGCGCGGTTTATATTGATTCTATCCAGTTACTTCAACATGTCAGAGCCGGATCTTATTCCGCTGCTCGTCCTTGACAGCGTTACAGGTCGAGCTCATCGCCCGCTTTCATCACGATTCCTTCTGCATTCTTTAATTTAGAAGCAAATGCATGCGGATCCTGTTTAATCACAGGGAACGTATCATAGTGAACAGGAACTACTTTGTCTGCCTGTACCCAATCCGCAGCCAGTACTGCATCGTCCGGCCCCATCGTAAAGTTATCGCCGATCGGCAGGAAAGCAAGATCGATCTCATGCTGCTCCCCGATTAGTTTCAAATCGGAGAAGAGGCCAGTATCGCCGGCGTGGTACACTGTCTTCCCTTCGGCTGTAAACAGAATGCCGGCTGGCATGCCTGTGTAAACAATACGCTGATTTTCTTCCTCGGTATAGGCTGACCCATGAAACGCCTGCGTGAATTTCACAGTTCCAAACGCAAATTCATGTTTTCCGCCGATGTGCATCGGATGCGCATTAACGCCTTGAAACCCAAGATACGTAGCCAGCTCAAAAGGAGCCACGACAAGAGCATCATTGCGTTTCGCCATATCAACGGTGTCACCGACATGATCATTGTGACCGTGGGTAAGAAGAATGACATCCGCTTTCGTGTCATCTGCCCGGAGATCTGTCAGCTCATTACCGCTGATAAAAGGATCAATAAAAATGTTGGTTCCGTTCGTTTCGATTTTTACAACTGAATGGCCGTGGTAGGATACTTTCATCGATCTGAACGCCTCCTTGGTATAGTGGATTCATCAATGCCTATACCCTTGCTTCCTGGTATTTATTCCCCTGATTTTTTTGTTGTGCTACACTGAAACGGAATTGACAGAAGAGGAGTGGACATGAACATGATGAATCTCAACCGGATCAACCACTTGCAGCAGGAAATGACTAAGAAAGGTATCGATCTGATGATGCTCCAGTCTCGTTCGAATGTATTCTATGCTTCCGGCTTTGATGCCGACCCGCATGAACGACTGATCGCCGTGCTTCTGCCCGCTGACGGTGACCCGTTTACCGTATGCCCCGGTATGGAGAAGAAGCAGATTAGCGCTTTGTTTGATGGAGCTGTTTACGGCTATGATGACAGCACCGATCCGTGGACGCTGCTTATGCAGATCATTCAGGAAAAAAAACTCCCCCACGAGACGATTGCACTGGAGGAAACGATGGCCTGGGCCAGAGTCCAGCAGTGGGAGCAGCTCGCTCCAGGAGCGGCACTCGTATCTGCTGATCCTATCCTGCTGGAAGCGAGGGGAAAGAAGACCGCTGACGAAAGAAAAGCGATGGAAGAAGCAGCCGCCCTGGCAGATTTCGGTGTCGAGACGGGCATCTCTGCTCTGAAAGAAGGGGTCACGGAGATGGAAGTGATCGCCGCTGTAGAGTTCGCACTCAAAAAAGAAGGCGTCCGCGAGATGTCCTTCAGCACCATGGTCTTGTTTGGAGGCGGAGCTGGCGATCCCCACGGAAATCCCGGAAACAGAAAACTGGCAGCAGGGGACGGCGTCCTATTCGACCTCGGCGTCCGCTGGAAAGGCTACACATCAGACATCACGCGCACGGTGTTCTTCCGGCATGCGGATGAACAACAGCGCCGTATTTATGAAACTGTCCAGAAGGCGCAGGAAGCTGCGGTCCGAGCCTGCCGGACAGGAACGAGACTCGGCGACATCGATACGGCAGCCAGGAACGTCATTGAGCAGGCCGGCTGGGGCGATTACTTCCCGCACCGGATTGGGCACGGCATCGGCATCGATGTCCACGAAGCTCCTTCCATGAGCTCGAATAACAACGACAAACTTGAAGCAGGACTCGCCTTCACGATTGAACCAGGCATCTACCTGCCTGACACGCTCGGGGTGCGGATCGAAGATGATATCATCATGGAGGAAGCGGGTCCGGTGCTGTTAACGGCGTACCCGAAAACACTGCAGATCGTCTGATTAAAGATTTTTGTGGATCACATCCACTGCTCCGGTGACTTCGAGCACGCTCCCGGTCACCATATCGGCCTGATCGTCTGCGAAGAACGTGACGGCCCGCGCGATGTCCCCTCCAGTACCTGGACGACCAATCGGCGTGTTTTCATCCTTTTCGCCAATCGCTGCAGAAATCGGGGCTTCTTTCCACTCTCCCAGGATCTCGCCGGGACAAACCATATTTGCTGTAATCCCGTACGCTGCTTCTTCCAGAGCGACGGATCGGGTCAGCGATACAAGTCCTGATTTCGCACTGGCAAAGGCAGCCCGGTAAAGCCATCCGGGCGCGTGGCCCGCTTCTTGAAAGCCGTATGTGACGATCCTGCCGAACCGCTGTTCTCTCATCACCGGAACGGCCCTCCGCAATAGATAAAAAGCCGAGTGAAGATTCCCATGCATCATGGAAAGCCATTCCTCGTCGTTGTAATCTGCGAGTGCCTTCCGCTCGAAAATATACGGGCCGGCATTCAGCACAAGCACATCCAGCCGTCGGTACGTATCGAGGACCTGGTCCATCATGCTTTCCAGCTCCTCTTTCTTCTGGACGTCCGCTTGAATCAGCTGGACGTCCGCTCCCTGCGCTTCCCATTCGCGCCTGCACGATTCCGCTGCTTCATGGTCGGAGCGGTATGTAGCCGTTACGGAGTAGCCTTTCTCAATCAAGGACGATGCCACTTGTTTTCCAAGTCCTTTTGTTCCTGCGGTTACGAGTGCATGTCTCATCTTATGTCCCTCCTGATGTTTTTCTGTCTATATTGTGAACGAAAAAGCAGAGAGATGCCAATCATCCACTTCGTTGTGTTTGATTTCTTCTGCCCAGGGAATAGGAATAATAGAGACATTACATCATGAACCGCATCCCGAATAAAGGAAGGGGAGGAGTTACAATGAGTGTACGTTACAACAACATTCTCGTAGCAGTAGATGGATCAGACGAAGCGAAGCGTGCTTTTAAAAAGGCTGCTTTTATGGCTAAGGACAACGACGCACGGTTGATACTGGCTCACATTGTGGATACCCGCACGTTCGCTTCTATTGAACACTATGACCGGAATATCTTCACAGAAGCAGAACAGTATGCGAGAGACCTTCTTGACGGGTACCGGGAGCAGGCAGAAGAACAAGGGGTCAAAGACATTACGCTCATCGTGGATCAAGGATCTCCAAAAATCAAGATCCCAAAAGATGTGGCGAAAAAGCATGAAGTCGACCTCATCGTAACCGGGGCGACCGGGCTGAACGCTGTGGAACGTTTCCTCATCGGAAGCGTCTCTGAGCATATCGTACGCCACGCGAAATGCGACGTCCTCATCGTCCGTACGGAGAACAAACAGGAAGTGGAATAAGCGGCCTTCCGTTATCACGACATCATGAAGAAGCCCCATCGGCAGAGAATGCTGATGGGGCTTCTTTCGCTCTCATTTCCAGAGAAGTCCGGGATTCTTTAGGCCGGAACCGAGCGCACGCGCGTCGTCGCCGCATGGGTTTAATGGAAGGAACAAGTTCTACGTTCTTCGCGCGCAGCAGAATAAGCGTCAAAGAATACGTACGAAAATCGGGCGCTGTGCCTGCGGCGCCTCGTATCCTCGGGAAGCGTGGCAGTCAAAGACGACGCATGGCACCTCTTCCACTGCCGAAGTACAGGCCCACATATAGGAATGGGATGTCGGCTTCAGATCCTTCTCCCGCAGGACTTAGATACGCGTTCCATCGGCATGAAGAACGTCCTGTTCCAACAGGTGGGCCTGAAGGAGGTTGACCATCGGCCGGATCCACTGCTCCGTGACGGGAGCCAAGTTGTTCGCGAGTGTCTGTCGTTCCAGTTTCACCCCACGGGCGGACATGCTCTGCGCCTGGCGGTACAGAGGAATGGCCACCTGGAATTTCTGAGTTGTGCTCCAAGCAATGGTCGAAGCAGGAAGGAAGAAAGGATGCAGCATCCTCATTTCTTATAACGAAAGGCTCGTTTTTCCTAAGAGAGAAAAAGCATTGCAGCCTTTTTAAAAAAAAGAGCGGCGCGCAGCCGGCGACTCCGGGAGGATCAGGACGATTCGAAGATCCGGCTGCCGGCGGCAGACTAGCGGAGAGAGTCCCCTCCGGAAAGCGTCCGGCGGAAGCAGAGCGTCCCTCCGTATGCCAAATAATATCTGTTGTTTGGATGATATTGGTTAATGAAAAGGCCTGAACTCATGTCTTCTTACCTACTGGCTTGCTTTCAGTATAGATAAAGCGCACGTGTCTAAACAGGTACATGTTCTTTGACGCTTACGCAGCAGACAAGCCGTCGTCTTCTTTTATGAAAACTTATACATTCCTATACTAAAAAAAAGACGATGCCCGGGGTTCGCCCTGGAACATCGTCTTTTTGTCCCCGCTCAAAGCTGAGTATTGTTGTGGATGTCATGCCGCTCTCGCCTGCGGCGGCGTTTCTCCAGATCAACAAGTGTTCTCCTCTTAAAACCGGCACCAGTTTCTTTCAGGAAAGAAACTGGTGTGTGGCGGTTACGCTTCCGGACTGAGCCGGACCGTATCTCTGGCAATCACGACTTCTTCATCCGTCGGAATGACAATGACTTTTACCGGAGAATGAGGGTAGTTGATAAATGCTTCCTGTCCGCGGATTTTGTTCAGCGCCGGGTCCCAGTAAATACCCATGAACTCCAGGCCTTTCAAGACCTGCGCGCGGATGACATCACTGTTTTCCCCGATACCAGCGGTGAAGATTACCGCATCGAGTCCGTGCATCCGTGCAGCATAGGAGCCGATATATTTGTGGATACGGGAGGTGAACACTTCCAGTGCCAGTCTGGCACGCTCATTTCCGTCGGAAGCATGCTTCTCAATATCGCGGAGGTCGCTGGAGAAGCCGGACAAGGCAAGCATTCCCGATTTTTTGTTGAGTACGTCCATCACTTCTTCTGCAGACAGATCCGCTTTTTCCATAATATAAGGGATCAGGGCCGGGTCGATATTACCGGAACGCGTTCCCATCGTAACACCTGCCAGCGGTGTGAAGCCCATGGATGTGTCGATGGACTGTCCACCCTCAATGGCTGCAATGGATGCTCCGTTACCGAGATGGCAGGAGATCAAGCGGAGGTTTTCCACCGGCCGGTTCAGCAGCTCAGCCGCTCGTTCGGATACGTATTTGTGGGACGTCCCGTGGAAACCATATTTTCTGATGCCGTATTTCTCATAGTACTCATAAGGAAGGCTGTACAGATACGACTCTTCCGGCATGGTTTGATGAAACGCCGTGTCAAAGACGGCAACAGCCGGAACGTTCGGCAGTACTTCCTGAAAAGCTCGAATTCCAGTCAGGTTGGCCGGATTATGCAGCGGAGCCAATTCCGAAACATCTTCGATCCCACGAATAACGTCTTCGTTGATCAAGACAGAATCATTGAACTTCTCCCCACCGTGAACAACCCGGTGACCAATGCCGTCGATTTCATTCAATGACTGGATGATACCGGATCCTGTAAGCTTATCCAGCAGTATTTTTACTGCCTGTTCATGATCAGGGATGTCCAGCGTTTCCTTGTTCTTCTCCCCATGCACTTCGATGGTGAACTGAGCATCATTCATCCCGATCCGTTCTACAATTCCCTTGGTAAGAATGTCTTCTTCCGGCATGGTTAAAAGTTGAAACTTCAACGATGAACTGCCGGCGTTAATGGCCATTATTTTAGACATGGTTAATCGCTCCTTCATGATGATACAAAAACTGCTCCTTATATTAAATCATCGATAAGCTGCACGTGCAACACCTGTATCACTAAGAAAACGCTTCACACTAGAACACAGAGTAAACAGAATTCTCCTGGCACAAAAAGGTTGCAGCATGTTCATCTGATCTTTTACACTGTTTTTCAACCAGCCATTACAACAGTTAAATGTGCGCTTCCACCCATTCCTTGATCTGCTTCATCATGTCAGCAAGGGCGGCTTCTTTCGTGAACGACGGAAGTTCTGCCAGCAGCGCCTGCTCTGGCACAGCCATTCCCGGCGTACGCTTTCGCAGTACAAGGATGCTTTTCCCGGCTTCTTTCGTTTTAAACATCGTCTGCGGCAGCTGCAGCAGTGCATAGACCACGGCCTCTTCTTTCAAAACGGGATCCAGCATGGCTGCCTGCTCCGACTGAAACAGGTTGTTTGGTACGAGGAAGACAGCAAAGCCTCCTTCTTTTACATGGCGGATTCCCTGCTCCATCAGCAGGTGGTGGACATAGGAATGGCCTTCTTCTACTCCTGTCCGGAAGGAAGCCGCGGTGTCATCATCCGGGTAATACCCCTGTGGAAGATCCGAGACGACAGCATCTACATTTTTCAGTGCAGGAGAACCGACGCTCTCCTGATGAAACAGATCCGCCTCGTGCTCCTGCAGTTCGGCATTCATCCAGGCGAGTTTGAGCAGCGTTTCATCCGGCTCCGCTCCCACGAAATGAACAGCACTGTCCATCTGGTTGATCACTGCCGTCATAAGATTACCGGAGCCGACGGCCGGGTCCCACACGACGAGTTTTTCTTTGTCTTCTTTCGCCGTGAGCAGGTTCAGGAGATAGCCTGCAAACAGCGAGACGGCATCAGGCGTCATGGCGTGATGCGGCTGGACAGCTTCCTTCATTCCCTGCAGCACGGCCAGCTGCAGGGCCCTTCTAATTTCTTCCTTTTCGGCTGCCGGCCTCGCATCACGAAGGGCGAGAAGCTCTTGTTGGACCTCTTCTGAATACGCCGCGGGAACGTCGCCAGTGCGAATGATGCTTCCGAAATCACCCAGCGCCTCCAGAAATAACGTTTCTTCTTCCTGTTTTTGGATCAGCTGCGCACCTTCATGTAAAATCCGGTGATACTGTTCTGTCTTCGTTTCCTCCACAATACATCCCTCTTTCTCAGCGTAGCTTTTCAACATACGAGCATAACAGTTTTTTGATTCCAGTGAAAGCACAAGCGTTGTATGCAGAAAAAGACCTCCTGCGTGAAGCCGTCAGATACGTCCCTTTCCGTCGGAGGCGGAAGCAGAGCGTCTCTCCATATTCCAAATAAGAAGCTCTTTCTGTTGCTTTTTATAGAAAAAACAACAGATATTATTTGGATGGTATTAGTTAATCAACAGACGTGAACGTATACATTCCTATCATGTAAAAAAGCACGCTGGAAAAGAGAACCTTTCCAGCGTGCACCTATCATTACTTTTCCCTGAGACTGCCCGTTATTCCGCTTTCTTCAATGCTTCCAGTGCAGCATCGTAATCTGGGTGGCCGCTGACTTCCGGTACGTACTCTGTGTACGTGATCGTCCCTTTGGAATCGACAACGAACACAGCCCTTGCGAGCAGGCGCAGTTCTTCCATCAGCACCCCGTAGTTCATCGCAAAATCCAGGGAACGGTGGTCCGAATACAGTTTTGCCTGCTCCAGTCCACTGTCTGCGCACCATCGCCGCTGAGCAAAAGGGAGGTCCAGACTGATCGTCCATATTTCCGCACCCGCCACTTGTTCCACTTCTTCGTTAAAACGACGGGTCTGCTGATCACATGTACTCGTATCGACAGACGGTACGGCACTGATCAGCACCTTCTTTCCTTTCGCTTCGGAGAAAGAGACTTCCTGAAGCTGCCGGTCCAGTACCGTGAAATCCGGTGCCTGATCCCCTTCCTGCTTCTGCTGTCCCTGTAAGGTAACGGGATTCTCTTTAAACGTAATGTTTGCCATGGCTGCTTCCTCCTCTAAACGTAGATTAGTCGGCCGCGGGAACGTTCTGTTCCGTGCGGCGCGGCAGACGGATCGTCCGCTGCGGTTCGTGAATCACAACCGTACTGCCGATGATATCATGAATCCCCCGCTTTTCTGGATGAAAAGCGACAAAAAGATACAAAATATTCGTGATGACGAGCGTGCGGTGAAGGAATCTGCCGATCAGTTCCCGGAACAAAATGTCCCCCCATGACAGCAGTTCCTGTTCACGGGATACGACGCGCAGGCCGAAGATCATTTTACCGAGCGTCTTCCCCCAGAAGCCGGTGAGCAGGATGAAGTAGCCGTACGTGACGACGCCGCTCAGCAGGGCGGTCAGAGAAAACAC
This sequence comes from Alkalicoccus chagannorensis DSM 18086, assembly GCF_000429725.1. Classification (GTDB taxonomy): domain Bacteria; phylum Bacillota; class Bacilli; order Bacillales; family Salisediminibacteriaceae; genus Alkalicoccus; species Alkalicoccus chagannorensis. The sequence goes on from NZ_AUCK01000011.1 coordinate 52,178, forward strand.
CAGCAGGTTGAGCTCCAGTCCGCCTGTGATCATTTGATACAAGCCGAGGACCGCTCCGCTCAGCGAGCCGGTAACGAGTAAATCGGCTGCATACGCCCAGAGGCGGATCCAGAATCCTGCCGGAGCAGCTTCTACTGCTGCCGGTGCTGACGTGTTCTCTGCATATACAGGTTCTTCGGTAGTGCCGGGTTCATACTGGTTTTCAGTCATAGTTGTTCACCTCAGTCCGTATAGAGATACATCAGCTCGCGTCCCTGATTACTGGTCACCCAGTCGAGAAGCTGATCTTTTTGCGATTGGGAAGCGAACGTTTCAGCAGCTGCGCCCATCAGGGAACCGATACCGAAGCCGGCTTCATATTCCACAACAGAGTAATCCTGGCCAAGGTCTTCTTTCATCGCATCGACCGCATCGTCAAGATTGCCCGTGTCATCAACCAGTCCGTTATCCACTGCCTGGGACCCGGTATAAATCCGCCCGTCTGCAAGTTCGAGTATTTCTTCCCGGCTTAAGTTCTCTCTGCCTTCGTCAATCACGTCAACAAACTGTTCATACGCATCGTCGACGATCGACTGCAGCACCTCTTCATCTTCGTCGGTCATCTCCCGCGTCGGGGACATGATATCTTTAAACTCGCCGGACTGGATCGTGTTGTCACTGATTCCCAGGTCGTCGGCAAGCTCCGCCACATTAATGGACTGCATGATGACCCCGAGTGAGCCTGTGATGGTCTGTCCATTGGCAAAAATCCGGTCAGCCGGCGCAGAAACATAGTAGCCTCCGCTTGCTGCCTGATTTCCCATCGATACGTACACATCTTTGCTGTATTCTTCCTGCAGGTTCTGGATACTGTTATGTATCTCATCACTCTCCACGACGCCTCCGCCGGGAGTATTCACCCGCAGGACAACACCGGACACTTCTGGATCTTCTGCAGCCTGTTCGAGCTGGCGAAGCAGCAGCTGATGGTCGTATCCTCCACCGAGCAGCCCGGCTCCACCGGCCATGATCGTTCCTTCAATTGGAATCACGGCGATTTTCCCGGCGTCCGTGCCCTCTTCCACGACACGCTCATTGACAGGATCTGTTCCACCTTCGAATACTTCTGTAAAATCGGTCTGGAGTGCCGTCGTTGCGAGATTGATAATCCCGCTTACGAGCACGACTGCTGCGGCCGCTGCGAGAGCAGCCCAGCGCTTTCCATTCATCATATGTCCGCCTCCTTAAGTTGCTTTCTTCTTTCTATTCACTTTCCACCCTGCTCAAAAACCTATTACTGCGCGCACCGCACGGATTTGATATGATAATAGAGAACCTGAATTTGATCATCCCGACAGCAAAGGAGCTCTGATGGTATGACAGACCGCAAAAAAGTCTATTTATTCTACAAAAAAACGGATGAACTTGAACCGAAAGTGCAGAAAATCAGAGAACTCGGCAAAAAGTACGGCTTCACACTGACCGAGCGGCCGGAAGAGGCCAACATCATTGCCAGTTTCGGCGGGGACGGCACTTTTCTGCAGGCGCTTCAGAAAACCCGCTTCCGTGAAGATGCGCTGTACATTGGCATCAACGACGGAGAATTCGGCTTTTACACGGACTTCTCTACGGAAAATACCGAGAGACTGGAGCTGGCGATGCAGTCGGACCTTGTGGAAGTCCTACGCTATCCGACACTCGAAGTGACCATCGACGGCGAAAAAACCTTCCACGTTCTAAATGAAGTCTCTCTTCGTTCGAATATCATCAAAACGTTCGTCATTGATGTATTCGTCGATGATCTTTACTTTGAAACGTTCCGGGGGGACGGCCTGCTCGTCTCCACACCGACGGGAAGTACGGCCTACAACAAATCCCTTGGCGGTGCCATTGTCGATCCGAAACTTCCTTCCATGCAGCTGACTGAAATGGCTTCAGTGAACAATAATCAATACCGTACGCTCGGTTCTCCTATGGTTCTGAGCAAACAACGGGAGCTGAAGCTGAAGATTGTGCAGGACGGGAATGACCATCCAATTATCGGCATTGACAATGAGGCACTCGGAATCCGCCACAGTCATGACATCTCGGTCAGGGTTTCCGACCGCACAGTCAAAACCCTCCGCATGAAAGACAACTTATTTCACAACAAATTGAAGCGCAGCTTCCTATAACTACCGCCGTTCCACCGTGCCGTGCGCATGGGAACCGCAGCAGGCTGCAGCCTGCGTCAGCAATGGCAGAGCGCCCGGGATGCTTCTTCCCGGGGGCTTTTTTGTAGTTTAGGAAGTATAAGTTTTCATACAGGGGGATGGCAGCTTCATGCGCTCCACGGGAAGAAACAAAAACGTTATCTTCCCTCAAAAAGCTTGCAGCGCTTTGCGCTTTTGTTCTCAGGAGGGAATCTCCCCCTACTTGTACGGGAAGAAGGGTTCTTCGGTTTCAGTTCTCTCTTCGGCTGTACATCACGGCGCCGGCTACCACCGTTTGTTCGACATGCAGCTCCAGCCACCGATCAGGGTCAAGAGTGAAAAGATCTCCCGACAGCACCGTAAAATCCGCCTCATAACCCGGCGCAATAATGCCGGCCCTTTCTTCTTTCACTACAGCTTGAGCACTGCCATGCGTAAAGAGCTGCACCGCTTCAAACGGGGTCAATGCTTCTTCCGGATACCACCCTTGATGGCGTTCTTCCGGCTTCCGTCTAGTGACCGCAGCGTGCAGGCCGAGCAGTGGATTAACAGGCTCGATCGGAGCATCCGATCCGCCAGCGCAAAGCAGCCCTTCCCGCAGAAGAGTTTTCCAGGCGAAGGCATCTTTCATCCTTGCACGCCCGAGCCGCTCAATCACCCACGGGAAATCTGACGCAGTAAACTGAGGCTGGATATCCAGCACAAGCGGGAGGCGCTGCATGCGCTTCCGTAAATCCGGACGTGTCACCTGAAGATGAATAAATCTGTCTCTCGTTCCCGGAGGCGCCGGATAGGTTTCCACTGCGTGCAGTGCCATCTCCAGCGCTGCATCCCCGATCACATGGACCGCGGCCCCCATGCCGGCTTTCCTCGCCCGTTTCACGAGGGCATCCATTTCCTCCTGGGAATGGATCGCTACGCCCTGCACGCCGGGAGCATCGTCATAAGGGGAGGAGAGGAGAGCGGTCCTTCCTCCCAGGGCACCGTCGGCAAAAATTTTCACCGTATTCAGCTTGACGTACGGATGCTCCGCTTCATACGCCAGCACTTCGTCCAGTGCCTCGTGATGCACAAGTAGATCGGCCCGGAACCGCTGCTCATCGTGAATCAGTTCATAGAACAGCTCCAGGGTTTCCTTCGGTGACCGGTAATAGAATAAATCCTCCGTATGTCCTCCAGTAAAACCATTCCGGTGAAGGTCTGTCAACGCAGTCTGCATCGCCAGCTTGACATCATCCCGGCTCTTTTCGGGAAGTATGCCCCGGATCAGCTCCTGTGCCTGATCATGAATATAGCCGGTCGGCTCACCTTCCTCTGATCTCTCAATCCTTCCCCCTTCAGGTGAAACGGTCGACGCATCCACCCCGGCCGCTTCCAGCGCATACGAATTGACGGTCATCGCATGCCTGCATACTCTGGTCACCATTACCGGATGGCTGGTTGTGATCTGATCCAGAAAATACTTATCCGGCACACGGCTGCCTTCATACAGGTTTTCGTTGAAGCCTTCTGCTGTAATCCAGCTGCCGGGCGGCGTTTCATTCGCTTTTTGTTGAAGGAGCACCTTAAGCTCATCCAGGCTCTTCACGCCCGAGACATCCAGTTGCAGCAGCTTTTCCCCATGACCGACAACATGCAGATGACTATCGACAAATCCAGGATAGAGGACGCCGTTTATATGTATCTCTTCTGATACGTGATCCCCGTATCGGCTGCGGAGTTCCGACTCCCGGCCAACTGCCTCAATGTATCCTTGATTTGTGACAACCGCTTCCGCTGAATCGGCTTCCTGTACCATTGTTCTGATTTTTCCGCCATACCAAAGTGTATACAATTCAGAAACGCCTCCTTCCTCTTATCCATTATGCTGTTTTTCCCCTGTCTTCTGCAAGGCAGAAGGTGGCCGGGACTGGTCTCCAGCACCCCCACGCTGAAAAGAAACGGGCGCCTTGCTGACAGCTTGCACACGGCAGAAACGAAGCGGAAGCCTTTTTAGAGCAGGTCATCTGCCTCATCAGCCGGCTGTTCTGCCTGAATATACATCGTCTCTGCATTCTCAACCGCTTCGTCCACAAGCTCTTGAATCGGAAGAAAACTTTCGTAGTAGGCGACTTTCTCCGCGTTCGGACGTGTTTTTACGTCTGATGCCAGAAACAGAGTACAGCAGTCTTCAAAAGGAAGAATCGACGTGGCGTATGTGCCGATCCGCTCTGCCTGTGCAATTACCTCCATTTTGTCCATCGTAATCAACGGCCGGAGCAGCGGCATTGTTGTCACCTGATTGATCGCATACATGCTGTCGATCGTCTGGCTTGCTACTTGACCAAGGCTCTCCCCTGTCAGGAGTGCTTTAATATCCTGTTGTGCTGCAATCGCTTCTGCCATCCGCAGCATGAACCTTCTCATGACGGTAATCTCACAGTTATCGGGCACCTGCTGATGGATGGCGAGCTGACAGGCTGTAAACGGCACGATGTGCAGGCGCACTCCGACGCCGTATGCCGCAAGCCGGCGCGCCAGATCCTTCACCTTCTGCAGAGCCCGGTCGTTCGTATACGGCGGACTGTGAAAGTGAACCGCGTCCAGCGTGAGCCCCCGTTTCATGGCATAGTAGCCGGCCACCGGGCTGTCAATCCCGCCGGAAAGAAGAAGCATGCCCCGTCCACTCGTACCGACTGGCAGTCCTCCGAGACCCGGCTTCTGTCCGCCGGAGACGTAGATGCCATCTGTTCGTATTTCTACTTTCAGCTCAAGGTCCGGCTGATGCACGTCCACGGTGCAGGACGGATTGTTCCTTAAGACGGCACTGCCGATCCGTTGATTCATCTCCTGTGAACCGACAGGAAACTGTTTTTCTATCCGCCGTACCGAGACCTTGATCGTACCTCCGCCGGGGAGCATCTCTTTCGTCATCAAATCAGCTGCGCTGAAGACGGCTTCTTCATCCAGCTCCGTCCGCATGACCGGACTGAACGAAGCAATGCCGAAAACGTCCTGCAGAGCCGACTCCACTTCCAGCCGCGGAGCCCCGTTCAGGTGGACATACAGACGTCCGAATGACCGGCTTGTTGTCACTTCGGGCCACACGGCTAGTTTTTTCCGGACGTTCTTTTCAAGTCGACTTTCGAATTTTTTACGGTTTTTCCCCTTTACGGATAGCTCCGCATATCGTATGAGCAGAGAATCTGCCTTCATAGCGCTGCACCTGCCTTTATGATTTTCTCCTCTGCCTGCAGCCACGCCTGCTTAAATCCTTCGACATCCTCCTCCGTGGTTGATGATGTCAGTGAAATACGGACCGCACCGCTGCCATCAAGCCCCATGCCCTTCCATACCCGGCTGCCTGCTGCTTTGGAGCTGCAGGCGGAGGTGGTGGATATAATGACATCCTGCTCTGCCATCGCCTGAATGAAGGGTTCCGGATTCCGGGTTGTTAAGGCGGCAGCCGTAATGTGAGGCGCACTCTCTCCCGGCTGCAGCACGAATACGTCAGGCCTTTCCAGCAGAAACTGCTGTATGTCCAGACTCAAGCGCCGCATGTGCTGCTGTTTATCCCCCGCCGCTTCCATCGTGAGTCGGAGCGCCTTTGCTAAGGATACCGCCCCCGCTGCATCGGCAGTACCGGAGCGGAGTCCTGCTTCCTGCCCGCCCCCATGGAGTAGCGGCTTCAGCAGAGACGCCTTCCGCACAAGCAGTGCTCCCGTTCCTTTCAGTCCGTGTATTTTATGACCGGAGATCGTCAATAGATCAACCCCTGCTTCAGAGAAATCCAACGGGACGCGCCCGGCTCCCTGTACATGGTCGACGTGAAATGCGACGTTCGGGTAGTGCTGCAGCATGCCACCGACCTCTTCTATTGGAAATACGACGCCCGTCTCATTGTTCACATGCATCATCGATACGAGGCAGGTATGATCCTTCAGGGCGGACTCGACCTGCGGGACCGTGATTCTCCCGTCCTGGTCCGGGTGAAGCCATGTGATGTCGACACCCTGCGATTCAAGGTGAAGGCATGTCTCATGAACAGAAGGATGTTCCACGGTGGTGACGACCATATGCACCCTGCCTGTTTTGTTCTTAGCTGTTCCCTGAATGGCCGTGTTGTTTGCTTCCGTTGCCCCGGAGGTGAAGATGACCTCAAACGGCTCTGCACGAAGCTGTGCAGCCACCTGTTTTCTGGCTTTCTCCAGTAGGTTTTCGGCTCTCGTTCCTTCCGGATGGAGGGAAGCAGGATTTGCAAAATACGCATCCGCAGCTGCCTGGTAGGATGCCAGTACCGCAGGATCCGGTCTGGTGGATGCACTGTTATCAAGATAAATCATCCGGACTCTCTCCTTTCAATCCGTTATCCTATCATATCTGAAAATGAGATACGATTGTTTCCTCTGTTTCTTTGATGCAGGACGTTCCGGATGCAGGTAGTGCTGAAACTCTGGCCGGAAGCAGCCCTTCCATGCGGGAAGGGCTGATGCCGCATACACGCTCTTCTCCGGGAAGGGGCATACAGCGTAAACCAAAAGAAATTGACACCGGCATCATCTGCCGAGTGTCAATTTTTCAAGCACATCTTTTTCGACTTTTTCCACACCCTGGACAGCAAGTTCCAGCGCCTCTCCATACTTCCCATGACGGAACTGGTCCTCTGCCTGCAGAAGCAGAATGTGTACTTGATCATGAGAAGAGCGGTAGCGGTTTCCGTACTGGATGACCTTCTCTGCCGCTGCTGCATCCTGCATGGTCTTTTCCACAGCTTCTCCGGCGTACTGAACGGCCTGATCGGCTTCGGCACTTTTTTTCTCGACCATCTCCATCGCAAGCGGTTCTTGATGGAGTTCTTCTTCTGCCGCCGTTACGCTCTCCTCCGCCCGGTGAATGATCTCCTTCACGTGATCCGGTACAACTGGCAGCGAAGAACGCCGCAGCCGCTTCTGAAGTCCCCGCAGGCTTCCGCGGTGCTCCTGAAGCTGATCTCTTGCATGCAGTTCTCCCTGGCGCAGATGCTGAAAACTGTCCTGCACTTCCGCCATATCCGCATGAAGCTTCTCGACATCCGCTTTCCAAACTTCCAGCTGGTCTTTCGTTGTCGTATAGGTTTGAATGCTGTTTTCCATGCCATCTTCAAGCACTGCGAAATCAGCTGCGAGCTGCCGCCGTCGCTCTTCAAAACGCTGGATGTTCCGTTCTTCCTCTTCCCGCAGCTGGTAGCCGGCTTTCACCGTTTCGACTTCCGCACGTAACGCTTCCAGCGAATCTCTGCTCTCTTCAATCAGAACGGCTCCTTCAGCAGCGAGGCTCTCGGCGCGGGAGCGTGCCAGGGCTTCCTCTTCCAGCGTATCGTACATGGAGGTCAATGCCGCCTCGGCTGCGTCCGCTTTTTCTGCAGCTTCCTGCAGACGAAGCTCTTCCACGGCACTTTCTCCTTCTCGGCAGGCCTCCCGCCAGGTGTCGATTTGTTCCTGCATCTCAAAAAGATGAACCGGATAGCCGCCTTGTTCCATTTCTTCAAGGCCTTCCTGCAGCTGCGTGAGCTGGGCAGGAATCTCCCTGCGGAGGCGCAGGAACAAACCGGGAACCATGTCCACCGCGTCATTGAGGAAGGTCAGCTCACTTCGGATACCCGAGAGGATCTCCGATGCCTGAAAGTAATCCCCTTCTCTCGTACGCTCATGAAACTCTGCGAATTGTTCATACACTTGGTAAAGCCTGCTCTCCAGCTGCGCACCAGCTGTCGAGAGCGCGCCTTTCTGCACCCACATCTTTTTCTTCGTGTCTTCATATTCATCTGCCATATACTCCACATCGCCGCGGTTCTGTTCTTCACTGTCCACCAGCTCTTCCACTTCGGCAATGAGATGGTCAATCTGTTTTTCGATAAGCTGCAGTTCTTCCTCCGTCTGCCTGCACAGCTCAAAGGCACGCGGGAAACGGTAGCGGTCTGAGAATTCCTCGATTTCCATCAATCGGTCCTCGATTTCCGGAAGCTGCCTGGTGACGATGTCATCCCACGTTTCGCGCCACGTATTAAAATGAGCTTCTGTTTCACCGGAGAGCCTCAGTTCTTTCAGTTTGGAAAGAGACTGTGTCACCGGACGATTCATCAACTCTGCTTTTTTCAAACCAAGCTGATCGATTCTCGATGATATTTTCTTCCTCATCCAGATGCTGAATACAATACCCGCAGCAAGTAATGCTGCTGTTATGTAAATCACATATGCCATGCGCCTGCCTCCCTCACAGCCGGACTGTTCTTTATCAGCCGGTCATCCAGCTGTCCGAACAATTACTAGACGTTCATCATATTTTTTATCAACTCCTATCTTACCATTTAGCCCTGCTTCTGGACGACCAGTTATTTGAATTTCAACAATTGATTCTTTCGACTCATTTTTCCTCTATGTTTCCACCCGGCACTGCCTGCTCATCGCCTGTTACTGCTTCACAGGCGATGAGCAGACGTCTTATCTGAAAATTTTCTCTTAAATTCAGTAATTTTCTATTGTTTTCTCTCCGTTTTCTGCAGATGATAGAAGGATAACGGATACTGGACACCGTTCGACTTCACTGTATTTAAGGAGGACATTCTTATGCTGAGCCATGATGGTCACGTACACACCCCGTTCTGCCCGCACGGCACCGCGGATACACTCGCTGCCTATGCAGAAGAAGCACGAAAAAAAGGGCTGAGCGGTCTAACGTTTACAGAGCACGCACCGCTGCCGGCCTCATTTCAAGATCCGGTCCCGGGCGGGGACAGCGCCATGCACCCGGATGAGCTGTTTCCATACCTGGAGGCTGTAGAGCGCATCAAACAAGAGTACCGGGGCAGCCTGACGATCTTGTCCGGCCTGGAGGTGGATTACATTCACGGATGGGAAAAGGAAACGAAGGCCCTTCTTCAGGAAGCAGGTCCTTACCTGGACGACAGCATCCTGTCCGTACATTTTCTTCAGACAGACAGCCGCTGGCACTGCATTGATTTCAGCAGGGAAGCCTTTGAAGCGGCGGCGCTGGACGCAGGCGGACGCGGGCCATTATATCACCTCTACTACGAGACCCTGCTACAGGCCATTCAGGCTGATCTGGGGCCGTATAAACCGGCCCGCCTCGGCCATATCACTTTGATCCGCAAGTTTCAGCATGCTTTTGACCAGCAGGTCGATGACACGCCGCGGATCAGGGAAGTACTCCATCATCTGGCAGCTGCCGGCATGCAGCTCGACGCCAATACGGCAGGCAGGTATAAACCGGAATGCCGCGAGATGTATCCTCCTGAAACCTTTGTTCAGGAAGCAGCCGGGATGGACATCCCCGTTGTATACGGGTCGGATGCCCACCGCTCGGACCACACAGGTGCCGACATTCAAAGCGTCGCATCCCTCCTGGACTAGCGGCTGCTCCACGGACATCCAGAGCCGGAGCTGATGCATGTTCATCCACCGAGGTCTGTGATATACTCCTGGGCATACTACATGAATGGAAAGGTGATACCTATGGTCAATACAGCAGCAGATCAAGGAACACTCCCGGAAAAGTATCGCATGCTGAACCGTCAGCTGGATGCGCTATTGGAGGGAGAAACCAATACTACGGCCAATCTGAGCAATGCAGCAGCACTGCTTCATGATTTTCTTGACGATGTGAACTGGACAGGTTTTTACCTCGAACAGGAGGGCGGGCTTGTTCTCGGCCCCTTTCAAGGCCTGCCTGCCTGTGTCAGAATTGCTTTTGGAAAAGGGGTCTGCGGCACAGCGGCTGCGGAAAAACGTACACAGCGGGTAGACGATGTGCATGCGTTTCCCGGCCACATTGCCTGTGACGCAGCGTCCAACTCCGAAATTGTTATCCCGCTTTTTCACAATGGCGAGGTGTTCGGCGTGCTCGATATTGACAGTCCTGTCCATTCCCGTTTCACGGAAGAAGACCAGGAAGGGCTCGAAGCCTTCGCCGATACGCTCCAAAACCACCTGAACCGCTGAAAGCCGGTCCTGGCCTCCCGTTTCATATAGGCGCAGACCCGTGATTTACGTTCTCAAACAAAGGCCCTCACCAAAAACAAGGTGAGGGCCTTTTTCGTTTCTACCGTTTCTATGCGGCTCGTTTTTATCGCTGGAAGGTACTCAGAACCGGATTTTCTTTTCTGACAGAGCCGCTCAGGCGGAGCCTGTCCCTTCTGTTTCAACCTCTTGTTCATCGGGGGCTGCTGTCTGATTTCTGCCGTTCCGTTTTGCTCGGTAGAGACGCTGGTCTGCCTCGGCAAACAGTCGCTCCAGCTTGATCGTTTCGTCTTCTTTCCACAGGCTGATTCCGCAGGATAGCGTTACAGAAGGTTCTGTTGTTTCCGGAACGCGGACACGAATCCATTCCGCTGCTTCCAGCGCCGTCCGTTTTCCATGTTCCGGGAGATAGAGAGCCATTTCTTCCCCACCCCATCGACAGGCCGTCCCGCCGAAACGGTCGGCTGCCTGCAGCAGAACCGCAGCGCTGTCAGCGAGAACCTTGTCGCCAGTCTGGTGGCCGTACGTATCGTTGACCGATTTGAAATTATCGAGATCAAAGAGCAGAAGCGAACCGCCGCGATGCTGATCGATAGAAGTTCGTACCTTATTCTCCATGTAATCTCTCGTATAAAGCGAAGTGAGCGCATCCGTCTCCAGCAGGTAGCGGAGTTCTTCCTGCAGAACAGCGTTGGTTACTGCCAGCGCGGCATGCTGCGTCATAGACTGAAGCACTTTAAATGCTTCGAAGCTGAGTGCCATTTTTTTGCTGGACAGAAGCAGCACACCGCCGATAATGGTATTATCCTGCACCATCGGGATCCCGGCTGCGGTCTGGAACAACGCCTCTTTCCCCATCGTCCCGAGAAAAATGTGCTCGCCTTTTTCCAGCAGATCCCGCTGCATTAATCGCCTGTATGGCTCCATGGACGCCTCGTTCCACCTATCAGGAAGAACAGAAGCGTGATGGTAGCGCACGTCCTTTAACATGCACACGACCTGGTCCACACCCGTACTTTCCTGAATAGAGGCCGCGAGGACATTCGTCATGACGGCAGTGGAACGCTTTTTATTTAACAGCTTCGTGAAGTCATTGATGGCCGTCATGTCTTCTGCGTGCCGTTTCGTCTGCTGGTACAAATGGGCATTTTCAAGTGAATCCCCACACGAGTCTGCGAGCAGCTGGAGGAACGAGTCGTCATAGGGAGCGTACGTCTCCCCCTTAGTCTGCAGGGTACATATTCCATATACTCCCTGACGTCCTTTCAAAGGAATATAGAGTGTGCTGGCGTCGCGTTTGTATTCCGCCTGCTGATACGCCTCGACGACGATATCGGTAGGATTATAAAAAGACAGCTGGCTGATTCTGTGATTGCTGATCGAACTCCACTCTCCAGCAAGGTGAATTTCTGCTCCCGCACTTGGATAGAAAGAGTCTACCGCACTAAGGAAGCTTTCTAGAATATCCGATGTTTCGTTAGAAGAGTGAAACGTTCGGGAAAAACGGAGAAGCAGGTCTTTTTTACTCTTATCTTTTTTCAGCATTTCTGTTTTATGCAATTTCACCAGGACTGGAGAAAACAATCGAATCATACGTGTCATGTCTTTCTCATGAAGCCGGCAGCCGGCCTCATTCCCGGCAAGGATCATGCCTGCAGCCGCCCCCCTGACCGACACGGGATATCCTCTGCTTTCGCTGTCGCCGGTCGGTATCGTGACCGCCGTCTGCTGAGCCGCAGCGTCATGCAGCTGTCCGATGACCTCATGGCTGCACGTATCGGGACGTACCCGTTCAAGTCCTGCCGTCACAGGGAGCAGGCAATATTCTTCTGCTTCCTGCATGTAAAGAACGGCTGCAGTCGGGTCGATAAAAAGGGCGGAGAAAAAACGTTTGGAAAACTCTTCGACCGTCTCGTACACTTCCAGGTCTTCGAGCAGTGTGTAGACCCAGTCGGACACATCTCTCTCTTCCAGCTGGAGCAGCGCCGCAATACGGCTGTGCTCTGATTCCGGAGCTTCGATGAAAACATTCCCGGGAACGAGAGGGGCCTCCATCCGGGTGCAGCACGCCGCATCGTTCCGGTAATCGGCGTACAGACGTACCTTCCCGCTCGTATCAGCAGCCTGCACCAGCAGCGGTATGTCCAGCTTTTCTGCCGCCCCGGCTATTAAATGAAACTGAGATGCTTCAGGTATGTAGTTCCTGCTGTCGATGCGCACAATCATGTCCCTCCCCCGCAGAATGACATCATTTCATCATTCTTTCCGTATTGTCTTCTCTTCATCTATTACTATAGTATCATGTACCCCGTCGATTAGCGAGATAAACAGGTTGACTCCCGGCCCTGTTTTCGTTACAATAGCTTTTGTGCAAATAGGACAGCCTGCGTAAACGTTTTTCTGTATCATTTCATGCCCGCACCGTCGAGGGGTACTGCGTAACCTCCAGCTGTCGAGGCGAAGGTACCAGACCATGAAATGACAGGGATCCGGGATTACGACCTGTTTATTTCACGTAATTTTTTTATGATGAAGGAGGAGCTATCACATGGCTCGATACACAGGACCAAGCTGGAAGATTTCCCGCCGCCTCGGTATTTCTCTAAGCGGAACAGGGAAAGAACTCCAGAAACGACCTTACGGACCAGGCCAGCACGGCCCGAACTCCCGTAAGAAGATGACAGAATACGGACTTCAGCTTCAGGAAAAGCAGAAGCTGCGTCACATGTACGGTATGACAGAGCGTCAGTTCCACAAGCTGTTTGAGATTGCAGGCAAGCGTGAAGGTATTCACGGTGAGAACTTCATGGCACTGCTGGAATCCCGTCTCGATAACATTGTTTACCGACTAGGATTTGCACGTACGCGTCGTCAGTCCCGTCAGCTGGTTAACCACGGACACGTGACAGTCGACGGCGGCCGCGTGGATGTACCATCTTACCGCGTGGTTCCAGGTCAGAAAATTTCTCTTCGCGAACGATCCATGAACATGGATGCAATCAAGGATGCACTGGAAGTCAACGACTTCGTTCCTTCCTACCTTGAATTTGACGAAGACAACAAAGTCGGCACTTACGTGCGTCTGCCTGAACGTTCTGAACTTCCGGCAGAAATTAACGAACAGCTCATCGTTGAGTGGTACAGCCGTTAATATGCCGCAGAAAAGCAGGACCCAAATCCGGGTCCTGCTTTTTTTGTTGTTCACATCTGCAGGATGTTCGGACGGCGCTTGATCCCTCTGTCGTCGCCGCCCTTCACTTCTGAAAAGGGTTCGGTTTGTTTTTTCTTTTCAATGAGAATCCTAAGTGCGCCATTTGAAAAACGTCTGAGCACTCCTGAGCCTGTTCAATTTGTGAATGAGGACCTGTTTTTCTCCCTTGTTCCGCGGGCACCTTGCAAGTGCCGGCACCATCCTTTTTTATGCATGTATCCAAAATCATGAAGGAGAGAGGGACCCGGCTCCTCGCCGCAGGAAGCCTTCTCGCTGTTTCTGAGCTGTCGCTTTCTGTCCGGGAACGTCAAACAGCCGTATACCATGCTCTTGTTTCAAGAGTGGCATACGGCTATGCACGCCTCAGAGGGCTTGGTCCTGCATCGCCGGAGACGACGGCAGGCAGATTTGAGCAAGTCCGTTTCCAGCAGATGATGGTTGATCACCCTGCTCTGTTCACGAAGCTTTTTTCCGTTTAGAGAAAAGGTGCTTCGGCCCTCCGGTACAGGTGCTTTGACGCTTTCTGCTGCATTACGAGAAGCGCTGCTCTTAAGGTCGGTTCCGGTCCTGCAGCATGTCCTTGATTTCGCGGATTTCCGACTTCAGTTCCTCGTTGTCTTCATGCAGTCTCGCCATTTCCTGCTTATTCACCTCTTCATCTTCATGTCCAAGATAATCAAGAATGACCGCTACGACAAGGTTGAGAATGACGAGGGCTCCGATGACGATGAAGGAGACGAAGTAAATCCAGGCCAGCGGAATTTCCGCAATAACCGGCCTTGCCACCTGGCTTGCCCAGGATTCAAAGGTAACTACCTGAAGCAGCGTAAACAGGCTCATATGAAAGCTGTCGAAAAATTCGGCCGGCAGCACTCCCCGGAAAAACGTCGTGCCGATAATCGCATAAATAGAGAAAATGAGTATCGTCAAGCCGAGAATCCCGGTCAGCGCAGGAATGGAACGGACGAGCGAATCGATAATTTTCTTCAGTGCCGGTATAGCCGGAATCATCCGGATCAGACGCAGCACGCGGATCAGACGAAGAACACTGACCAGTGGTGTGTTATAAAAGATGAGACTGAGAGCTACAATGGCGAAATCAAAATGGTTCCACGGATTTTTAAAATAGCCGCGGATCCCCAGCCCCGTCAGTTTAATCATCAGCTCGATAACAAAAATCCACACAATAACCGTATCAAGGACGAGCAGCAGATCATTGCCGGGCTGATACGACTCTGCAATGATGATCAGGCCGTTAAAAATGATGATGCTGATGATGATTGGCTGAAACCACGGATGGTTGGCGATGCTGGCCATTAACGCCCGGAAAGATGACGTGTCACTCATGTTCGGGCTCCTTTCCCTACTGCATTCAACCGCTCCATCGAATCAGGAAAAACTTCTTCTTCCCGCGGCGGATGATGGTAAAGGCTTTATCTATTTGATCTTTCTCTTCGACCTGATAATCCAGGTCCTGGCAGCGGGTGCCGTTCACATAAACGGCGCCATTCGTTATGTCCTCTCTCGCCTGCCTCTTCGATGTTACGATTCCAGCTTCGATGAGCAGTTCTACCAGCGGCATCTGCGCTTCCTCCATGCGGTAGGACGGCACATCTTTAAAACCTTGACTGATTTCAGCTGTCGTCAGGGAGGTAAGGTCACCACCGCCGAAAAACGCCTGTGTGATATTCTGTGCCTGGTGCAGATTTTCTTTATCATGGACAAAGGCCGTAAGCTCTTCTGCCAGCCTTCTCTGGGCTGCACGCTCATGAGGTCGTTCCTGGACTTCCTTTTCGAGCGAGCGGATCTCCTCTTCCTCCAGAAACGTGAAATACCGGAGAAACTTGATGACGTCCTGATCGTCAGTGTTCAGCAGAAACTGGTAGAACTCATAAGGGGAGGTTTTTTCCGGGTCAAGCCAGACGGCTCCTCCCTCCGTTTTGCCGAACTTCTGCCCGTCGGCTTTCGTCACGAGCGGAATCGTAAATCCATAAACTGGCTCACGGCCGCTTTCTTCCATGCCATATGTGCGGCGGATCAATTCGAGCCCTGCCGTAATATTCCCCCACTGATCACTGCCGCCGATCTGCAGCTTGACACCGTGATGGTCATGCAGATACTGAAAATCGAGCGACTGCAGAATCTGGTAGCTGAACTCCGTAAAGGAAATGCCGCTTTTGATCCGGGCTTCGACAGATTCTTTTGCAAGCATGTAGTTAACACCGAAATGTTTGCCGGTATCCCTCAAAAAGTCAATGATGGTCATGCTGCCGATCCAGTCATAGTTGTTGACGAGGACCGCTTTGTTTTCCCCTTCAAAATCGAGGTACTTCTCCAGCTGATGCTGAATTTTCCTGCTGAAGCCTTTCACTACTTCTTCTTCATTGAGGCTTCGCTCTGCGCTTTTGCCGCTCGGGTCCCCAATGAGTCCGGTGGCTCCTCCTACGAGCGGGTAGGGCTGATGCCCGGAGAGCTGAAAGCGCCGGAGCGTGATGATCGTCAGGAGATGTCCGATGTGCAGGCTGTCCCCTGTCGGATCGAATCCGCAGTAGAGCTTTACCTGTTCTTGATTCAACAGCTCCTTTAATCCATGCTCATCGGTCACCTGATTTACGAGTCCCCGGTTCTTCAGGTCCTCTAAAATGTGTGTCATGTGTCTTCCCCCTTGATTTTAGTGTAATCAGACAGCGTCGTTGCGACGAGAGCCGGCATCCGACGGCTGCTTCTGTAATGAAAACTTATCCATTCCAGCCAAGAAAAAAACGCCCCCTGCTGCTTCTGCAGCAAGGGGCGCTGGTCGTCCAGCACGGTGCCACCCTTCTCTCAGACCGCTGTGATCTGATCTCAACTGCGTAACGTGCAGCGGCGGCGCTGTTTCCAGCGGCGGACTCCCAGAACGTAATTCATCTGTCTGTTTATGCCTGGTTCGCATCGGCCACCAGTTTTCTGTACAGGGAAACAGCAGACTACTTTTTCTGTTCAACGTCGATCATGATATGCATACCACTCTATTTTTTATCACAGGCGAACTGGTTCAGTCAAGCTTTTCACCGATAGGGATTAAGACCATCAACCTATTGGGCACAGATAGTCATATGATATAATGAATTCACCTATGTTTGTAAAAGGAGGAAACACTGTGGCTGAACAGAAAAAAGCCGGAATTGCCGGCGGGGTCGCTGCCCTGACCAGGAGTTTCCGCATTACTTCTGCGGTTGTCTGGAATGTACTTTTAATCTTTTTTATACTCCTTCTGGTTATGGCTGCTTTCGCTGGAGGAGCAGGAGCCGGCTACTTTGCTTCCCTCGTCCAGGAAGAGGAAGTGCACGAGCCGGACGAGCTCGAGCTAGCTATATATGACTACGAAGAAGCGACGGAAATTTATTTTGATGATGAAGAATACCTAGGAGACCTTCCCTCCCCTCTGGAAAGACGTGAGATCCCTCTTGACGATATGTCAGAGAACTTGATCAATGCGGTCATTGCAACCGAAGATGAATATTTCTTCGAGCATGAAGGGATTGTCCCGAAAGCATTGATGCGGGCAGTAATGCAGGATTTTTCCGGCGGGGATACACAGACCGGCGGAAGTACGCTGACCCAGCAGCTTGTGAAAAACCAGCTGCTTTCGAGTGAAGTCACTCATGACCGGAAAGCTGCAGAAATTCTGCTGGCGATGCGCGTAGAACAATTTTTTGATAAAGAAGATATTCTGGAAGCCTACTTAAATGTTGTTCCCTTCGGCCGCAATGCGTCAGGTCAGCAGGTAGCCGGTGCTCAGGCAGCTGCTCAGGGGATTTTCGGGGTGGATGCTTCTGAACTGAACATTCCCCAGGCCGCATTCATTGCTGGTCTGCCGCAGTCGCCGTTCGGCCACACGCCTTTTGAAGTAGATGGAAGTGTCAAAGAATCCTTTGACTCCGGCATCAACCGAATGGCTACCGTGCTCGACCGGATGCACCGCATGGATTATATTGATGATGAAGAACTGGAAGCGGCTGAGAACTATGACCTCGAGGCCAGTTTTGCGGAGCCGGAAACTACTTCTTACGATGACTATCCGTTTATTTTGAGAACAGTAGAAAATCGTTCAAGAGATAAAGTAGCTGAGTATTTGATGGAAGAAGACGATGTATTTCTCGACGAAATTGATGATCCGGAGCAGGAACTTCTACTTCTTAACCGCTACCGTGAAGATGCGGAAGAAGCCCTGCAGCGAAATGGCTACCGCATTCATACGTCCATCGACAAAGACATTTACGATGCGCAGCAGGAGGCAGTAGAGAATTTCGAACACTTCGGTCCGAATAAGACGGTCTCCCAGGAGACAGAGGATGGCGAATGGGTCGATGTAGAATACGAAGAGCAGACAGGATCGGTGCTGATCGACAACCGCACCGGTGCAGTCAAAAGTTTTGTAGCCAGCCGTGACTTTGAAATCAGCGAAGTGAACCATGCGATGACACTCTCCTACGCTGGTGGTTTCCGACGTAACACTGGCTCTACCATGAAGTCTCTGCTCACGTACGGACTTGGTTTTGAAAGCGGCGAGCTGCAGCCCGCTTACTTGACGCCCGATATTCCGTATATCTATGAATCTACACGAGACGATGATGAGCCGCGGGAGGTCACCAACTTTGACTTGAACAACCAGGGTATGATGACAGCAAGAGAAGCGCATGCTTCTTCCCGAAACGTTCCGGCAGTACGGGAAATGTCCAGAATGGATCAGGAATACATCCTGGACGGACTACGCGACTACGGCTTTGAACGATTCTTTCCGGATGATAGCAGCTTCCCTTTTGAATCCACGGCTCTTGGTACGATCGGCATGACCGTGGAAGCCAATACGAGCGCGTTCTCCTCATTCGGTAACGAAGGATCCAAAAAAGAATCCTATATGATCGAACGAATTGAAACAGCTGATGGGGACGTGATTTTTGAACAGGATCACGACGTGGAGACCGACATTTTAAGTACACAGACCAACTATCTGATGATCGATATGATGCGCGACGTGCTTGATTCGGACATGGGAACCGCAGGCTCCCTGCCCGGCCGCATGAATTTTGACAGCGACCTGGCCGGTAAAACAGGAACGACAAATGATATCGTCGATTCCTGGTTCGTAGGTCTGAATCCGAACTTCACCCAGGGAATCTGGGTCGGTTACGGCACACAGGAAGTCAGCGTCGAACAATCGGTGAACGGCATGAACTACGGTCCAAGAACACAGCAGTTATGGGCCGACCTTGCGAACGCTGCCCACTCGGTCGATCCTTCATTCATGGAACCGGAAGACAGCTTTGAACAACCGGACGGCATCGTAGAAGCAACCGTCTGCGGGATCTCCGGACAGCTCCCTTCCGACCTATGCGAAGAAGCCGGCATGGTGACCACTGACTTGTTTAATGAAGAACACGTGCCGACGGAAACAGATGATACGCTTGAGCGCGTCGATTATGTACGAGTGAACGGTGATTTCTATCTCGCTCTTGATTCGACTCCTTCCGAATTCACCAGATCCGGTGTGTCGATCAGCGATGAATTCTTCAATTTAGAAGACGACGAAGATCTATCTGAGTATATTCCGGATGACTGGGATAACTTGATAAGCACAGAAGAAGAAGCACCGGATAACGGCCGCACACCTGGCGCTCCCAGCAATGTCTTCGGAGGGACTTCCTCCATGGGATGGGGAGCCCATCCGGAAGGCGATGTCGTCGGATACCGTGTGTATCAGGCTCCGGATGAAAATAGTTCCTTTACACATGTGGACAGTCTCCGCTGGGATGAGGACTACACGTACAGCGGTGGTACAGCCGCATACTATGTTACCGCAGTCGATGCGTCCGGCCGGGAATCTTCGCGAAGCAGCGTAGTAACCATCGGTAATCCTGGTGCATCCACTTCCAGTACCAACGACGGAGGCGGCACCGGCTCCACTGGCGACACTGGCGGCGGCGGAACCGACAGCGGTACGAATACCGGCGGTGGCGCCAACAACACCTCCGGCGGCGGGAACAACGGGGCTGACAGCGGCGCCAACAACGCCGGCGGCGGGAATAACGGTGCTGACAACAGCCCTAACGACGCCGGCGGCGGGAACAACGGGGCTGACAATGGCGCCAACAACACCGGCGGCGGGAACAACGGGGCCGACAATGGCGCCAACAACGCCGGCGGCGGGAACAACGGGGCTGACAACAGCCCTAACAACGCCGGCGGCGGGAACAACGGGGCCGACAATGGCGCCAACAACGCCGGCGGCGGGAACAACGGTGCTGACAATGGCGCCAACAACGCCGGCGGCGGGAACAACGGTGCTGACAATGGCGGAGCGAATGATTCAAATGCCAACACGAATGATGCTGGCAATAACGATGCAGAAGCAGCAACGAACGATGTTGACAGTGAGACAGAAACAAATAACAGCTCTGTCAATAATGAAGAAGAGACCTCGAACAATACTGAATAGCAGACAAGAATGAATAGAGAGGGGGCCCTGCCCACAGTGCCCTACCCATGAAGAAGCAAGAGAGCCGGCGATCGTCCAATCGATCGCCGGCTCTCGTTTTATGAATCTTTTCGGCGCCTCCTCGTTTATCTCTGTAAGCGTCAAAGAATATGTACCTGTTTAGACACGTGCGCTTCATCTATACTGAAAGCAAGCCAGTAGAGAAGAAGGCATAAGGTCAGGTCTGTTGATTAACCAATATCATCCAAATAATATCTGTTGTTTTTTCTATAAAAACAACAGATATTATTTGGCATACGGAGGGACGCTCTGCTTCCGCCGGGCGCTTTCCGGAGGGGACTCTCTCCGCTAGTCTGCCGCCGGCTGCGCGCAGCTCTTTTTTTTAAAGGCTGCAATGCTTTTTCTCTCTTAGGAAAAACGAGCCTTTCGTTATAATAAAGGAGGATGCTGCATCTTTTCTTCCTTTCTGCTTCGACGATTGCGTGGAGCATAACTCAGAAATTCCAGATGGCCATTCCTCTGTACCGCCAGGCGCAGAGCATGTCCGCCCGTGGGGTGAAACTGGAACGACAGACACTCGCGAACAATTTGGCTGCCGTCGGGAGAAAAAAACTGGCTTTTTGCGAACACTCCTCGTGGCGCGGACGTAAGAGCTCTCCTCTATTCCCTCGTTCATACGGCGCAGGCGAACAGGCTGAACATCCATGCGTACCTGCGCTGTCTGTTGGAAACCCTGCCGAACCTGCCGTCCCTGAGTCCCGATGTTCTAAAGGAGTACCTGCCGTGGGCGCCGGCCATGCAGGAAGCCTTTGTGTACAAGCCGGAATAAGCGTTACCAGCGGCCGATGGGCCGTATACCATTCTTCAAAAAGAGAAGGGTATACGGCTTTTTGGCGTGTCCGAGCAGAAGGCGCGGCTCAGGATCAGCGAGCGGTTTTCTTGCGACGAGTAATCGCAGGAGCAAACGGGCTTCCATGCGACGAGTAATCGCAGGAGCAAACGGGCTTCCATGCGACGAGTAATCGCAGGAGCAGAGCCTGATTTCCGTACGTATTCTTTGACGCTTACGTACCTCTTCTGCTGCATGACTGCTTCCCCTGTTTCAACGTACACGGTCTTGAAGATCCACTCGAATTCTAATGCGGAAAGATAGTCGAAAGCGGTTCCAAAGTATGGTATATTTTATGTATCTCTCTTGGAAAGTAGGGATCCTGTTGAAGCATCGAAAAAACTTTCATTCCATCGAACATACCGGTCGTGACAGAAAAATGTTCACAGTGGCCGGACCGATTTCAGCGGATGTATTAAAAGAAAAATCATTTGATGAAGGGCTCCAGTCTTTCCGAAAGCCGGAGCAGCAGCACAAAGCGCTCATTGATGTGGCAGGCCTTGAGGAAAGCCGCATCATCGCCGCTTTTGACGATGATACAGTAGTCGGCTATGCCGTGTATCTGTATCCGGATGAGATGGAAAGGTGGTCTCAATACCGATTCGAAGACCTTCTTGAGCTTGGAGCGATTGAAGTATCTAACGACTACCGCGGCCATAACCTTGCAAAAACCATCCTCAAAGTATCCATGATGGATGATTCGGTAGAAGATTATATTATTATTACGACAGAGTATTACTGGCACTGGGATTTACGACGGACCAAACTGTCGATCTGGGAATACCGCGACGTGATGGAAAAAGTAATGAATACCGGCGGCCTTCAATGGTACGCTACGGACGATCCGGAGATCTCCTCTCACCCGGCCAACTGTCTGATGGCACGTATAGGCAAGCGCGTGCCGACAGAATCAATTCATGAGTTTGACCGTGTCCGGTTCCGCAACCGGTATATGATCTGATAAAGGAGGCTGATGACATGAAAGTAGAAGAAGTGATGAACACAGAGATTCACTCGGTGACGCCGGGAACCACGCTGCATGAAGCAGCAGCAGCAATGGAAACGCACCACATCCGTCACCTTCCTGTAATTGAAGAAGAATCCGGGGCGCTGCTCGGTATTCTCTCGGATCGAGACATTACATCAGCACCAGAAGGCGCGAAAACGGTGACGGACAGAATGACGGCACCTGTCCATACAGCTTTTACCGGCGATTTTGTCGAAGAAGCGGCCAATCGGATGCTGGAAAACAAGATTCACTGCCTTCCCGTACTCGGCACGGATCAAGTGGTAGGGATGCTCACAGATTCCGACCTCCTGCAGACCCTCGTTCATCTGACAGGATCCAACGCTCCGTCTTCCCGCGTAGAAGTACTCATTCCCGACAAAACAGGAGAGCTTCACGAAGTGACCGGTATCGCAGCTGAACTCGGTCTGGACACGCGGAGCATGTTTATCCTTCCGGATGACGACAACGGGATGAGGGTGGTCATCCGACTGCAGACGATGCGTCCGGACACATTTGTAAAAAAACTGCTGGAGCGCGGCTATCACGTGTTGTGGCCCGTCCCGCTGGGGATGTCCTGATGAGCGGAAGAACCTCTTTCATTTTTTCACCTGAGCAGCTGCAGTATAAGTTTCACGATGACCACCCCTTTAACCAGCAGCGGCTGACGTTGACCAATGACCTGCTGAAAGAAGCAGGTGCTTTATCAGATAAAGATATCCATCCGGCGAGAATGGCAACAATCGAAGAGCTGCTGATGGTGCATGATGAGGATTTTGTTTCTGCGGTGATGAGCGCTACCGAGGGGCAGTTGAAGTCCTCTTATAAAACAAAGTACGGGATAGGTACGGAGGACACCCCGGTTTTTCCAATGATGCATGATGCTGCCGCTTGGCTGGTCGGCGGGACCTTGGAAGCTGCCGACCAGGTGATGACCGGAAGCGTGGATCATGCGTTAAACCTCGGAGGCGGACTGCACCATGGCTTCCGCGGCAAAGCGAGCGGCTTCTGTATCTACAACGACAGTTCTATCGCCATTGAATACATGAAACGGAAATACGGAGCCCGAGTTCTTTACATCGATACCGACGCTCATCATGGAGATGGTGTCCAGTGGGCCTTTTACGATGATCCAGATGTATGTACGCTTTCTTTTCATGAAAGCGGACGATTTCTGTTCCCGGGTACCGGGCATGTATCGGAACGCGGACACGGTGACGGCTATGGAACGTCGTACAACGTCCCGTTTGAGGCCTTCTCGGAAGACGACTCCATGCTGGAAGCGTGCAGAAAGGTAATGCGTGAAGTCGTCTCCACTTTCAAGCCGGACGTGATCCTCACGCAGAACGGCGCAGATGCCCATTACTTCGACCCGCTCACCCATCTGTGCGGAACCGTGGCGTTTTATTATGAAGTGCCGCGGATTGCGCATGAGCTGGCACATGAATTCTGCGGCGGACGCTGGATTGCCGTCGGCGGCGGCGGTTACGACATCTGGCGCGTCGTGCCTCGAGCCTGGGGCGGCCTCTGGCTCGAGATGAGTGAGCAGACGGAGATCATGACCAATCCGATCCCGGAAATATGGCTTCAGCGCTGGCAGGAGCATGCGCCCGTTGCACTGCCGGAGTCATGGCAGGACCCGAAAGGGCTCTATCCCCAAGTTCCCCGCCGGGAAGAAATCAATCGAAAGAATGAACGCACGGTGCAACAGGCACTCAAACAGCTATCTCAGCTTTGATAAACCGCCCTCGTTTCTGAAGGCGCGGAGGATTTTAAACGCAAAAAAGAGGTTCTATCATAAATGTTGGGGGAAGGGCTCATTACCGTGGCACCTTTTCTTCCGTTTCAGGCGGGCCGCCCTATCGGTGCCATTTTGAGAAGCGCCCGATCATGTCTGAGCATGTTCAACATGTGATGGAGAACCAAAAAAGAACGGGCCGTCTCGGTTGTTTTAGAGACGGCCCGGGAACGATCAGCGGAGCCGGCATTTTATGCGGCTCCGCTTCGTGCTGCTGGGTGCTTTTGAAATTAATGTTCGCTGCTGTACTGAAGAATGACTTCCGCCACGAGAGAAGAGGATTTTTCTGCTGCTTCGTACAGCCACTGCTGAAAGGACTCGGGTGCTTCTCCATTCGCTTTATCCGACACCGCCCGCAGCACCACATAGGGAATGCTGTACATCCAGGCAATCTGTGCGGCGGCCGCCCCTTCCATTTCTATGCAGTCTGCACCAAACTGATCCCGCAGCAAGGCTGCCGTTTCCTTATCCGCAATAAACTGATCCCCACTGACAATTTTCCCTGCATGCCAGGTAATATCCTCCCGCTCGGATGCCGCTTTTCTGAACCTCGCAATCCACGCGGCGTCCGAAGGAAAATCGGAAGGACCTTCAAACATCGGAATTTCCCCCGGCTCAAAACCGAGCGGAGCGGCGTTCATATCATGCTGCTGACAGCTCGTGCTGAAGACGATATCGCCGATCTCATATTCCGGATTCGCGGCTCCGGCTGCTCCAGTAAAAAAGATCACATCCACATCAAATAATTGTATCATCGTCTGCGCTGCTGCCGCAGCATTCACCTTGCCGATGCCAGCTCTTGTCAACACCACTTCATGCACACCGCACCTGCCTTCCGCATAGCGGTGAATACCGACATGATGCCTTTCTGCCAGATCGAACACATGAGAAAAGTGTGCGATTTCTTCTTCCATTGCACCGATAATACCAAATTTCATGTGCGTCCCCCCCTTTCATCATTTCCTTTATTTTCTATTTATAGATGCATCTATTATCATAATAACACGGGTCCTCAGGACTTTCCTATATCTCTTATCAGCAGACATGACGGCAGGGATAACAGCTTCATCAACACCCATCCGCTTTCTACCGACAGAAAACCGCACCAGAGAAGAGCTCTAGTGCGGTGTTTCTCTATTTCTTTTGATTCAGCCGGTATCCGTCGGACGATACTGCTTGTCTTCGGCTACCCTTCGTTCTGAACTGGATCTGCAATCACAATCACGACCCGTCGGTTCTGCTGCAGGTTATCTTCGGTCGTATTCGGTGCCACCGGCCGGGTATCCCCGTAGCCAACGGCGGTAAACCGCTGAGGATCCAAGTCTTCCGTTGACGTCAAATAGCGCACGACACTGCTCGCCCGGGCTCCTGACAGTTCCCAGTTCGACGGAAACTGAGCTGTGCTGATTGGACGGCTGTCGGTATGGCCTTCGACTTCTACCTGGTTCGGAATTTGTTCGATGATTTCACCGACCTGATCGAGAAACGGCTGTGCATCGGTGAGAAGGTCCGCACTGGCCGTTTCAAACAGCGCCTGTTCCTGCAGTACGAGCACTACTCCCCGGTCGTCTCTGGAAGCCGTGACTTCTTCGGCGATTTCATGTTCTTCCAGATACTCATTGACCTCTTCGAGCACTTCATCCATCTGGTTGTCGAGCTGCTGTGGATCCATCTCTTCTACTTCTTCAAAGGGATCAATCTGGTCACTGAAAGGATCATCCTGAACTTCCCGGTCTTCTGCAGGATTCTCGAACGGAACGACGGAAGGGAAGTTATCAAAGACAGCCCGGTCCTGGAATGAATCCGCTATCGCTTCAAACCGCTGTGCATCCACGACGGACATCGAAAAAAGCAGAATGAAGAAAACGAGAATCAGCGTCATCATATCGGCATATGTAACCATCCACTTTGGTGCGCCACTTTCACTGTTTCCCCGGTTTTTCCTCTCCATTATTCGACCTGCTCCTCCTGCTCCTCTTCCTCCACTTTCATTCTATCCGGAAGGAAAGCACTCAATTTTTCCTCCAGCACTTTCGGGTTCTGCCCTGACTGGACCCCGATCACCCCTTCAATGATAATCTGCTTGACGAACACTTCTTCTTCCGTGCTGAGCATCAATTTATGGGCCATCGGCGTGAATACCAAGTTCGCCAGCAGCGTTCCGTATAACGTCGTCAGCAGAGCAATCGCCATGTTGGGACCAAGCGTGGACGGATCCTCCAGGTTCTGAAGCATCAGCACCAGCCCGACGAGAGTACCAATCATCCCCCAGGCAGGTGCATATTCAGCGGACTTTTCAAGAATCACTCTGCCTTTACGATGACGTTCTTCCATCGCAACTACTTCCGCCATCATAATATCTTTTATGATATCTGGTTCAATCCCATCGACAGCCAGCAGTACTCCTTTTTCAATAAAGGGGTCTTCCACATCCTCGAGACCTGCTTCCAAAGCAAGAAGCCCTTCTCTTCTTGCCTTGGTGGACAGGTCCACAAATGTGTCAATCAAACCCTGAAGATTGTGAGTTCTTGTCTGAAAGGCTTCCTTCATCACCCTTGGCAGCATCTTCATATCTTCGAGCGAAAAATTTATAAAGAGCGCTGCGCTGAGTCCTCCAAGTACAATCAGCACGGATGTTACCTGCAGGAAGTCTGTCAGCTCTCCCTGGCCGGCTGCGTTCAGGTATACAGCCGCTATCATCGCTGTCATCCCAATGAAAATCCCCAATGGTGTCAGTAAGTCTGTCCTCTTCATAAAACTCTCCCCATCAACCTAGATTCGACGCGTTCTATTCATCTCCCTTAAACGATGTCGATTGACGATACTCAATCCGATGCGGGAGTACCACGGCATTTTCCTGCACCGTTTCCTGGTCCATCAGCTTTGTCAGCAGACGCATGGACACTGCTCCAATGTCGTACATCGGCTGTACGACGGTTGTCAGTGTCGGACGGACCATATTTGCCAGACGAGTGTTGTCAAAGCCAATGATATCGAAGTCGTCCGGAACACTCCAGCCGGCATCCTGTGCACCGTGGATCAGCCCGAGGGCCATTTCATCCGTTGAAGCGAACAAGGCGGTCGGCTTCGGATCCAGCTTCAGGAACTGGTTCATCGCTTCCAGTCCAGAGTCATACGTGTAGTCTCCGATAGAGACCAGGCTGTCATCGAGTTCGAGCCCCGCATCATTCAATGCCTTTTTATATCCAGCGAACTTCTGGTAGCCATTGATTGGATCCTCCAGCGTGCCGGAAAGCATACCAATACGTTTGTGCCCATGATTTATCAGCGCCGTCACCGCGTCGTAGGCTGCACTGCTGTAATCAATATTTACTGAAGGTAACTCCTTCTTCTCATCGATCGTCGCCGAGAGCACAACCGGTACTGGAGACTTCTGGAACGTCTCTTCGTGCTCCGGTGTGATTTCGCCTCCCATGAAGACAATTCCGTCCACCTGTTTCTCCAGCATTGTGTTAATAAGGTGAATTTCTTTGTCTTTGTTCTGGTCAGAATTGCTCAGGATGATATTGTATTTGTACATTGTCGCAATGTCTTCAATCCCTCTGGCAAGTTCTGAGAAGAAGATGCTGGAAATGTCTGGTATAATTACTCCCACCGTCGTCGTTCTCTTGCTGGCGAGGCCTCTCGCGACAGCATTCGGACGGTATCCGAGACGGTCGATCGCCTCCATGACCTTTTTTCTCGTCGTCGGTTTGACGTTCGGATTGCCGTTAACTACCCGGGATACTGTCGCCATCGAAACCCCGGCTTCTCTTGCAACATCATAAATGGTAATATTATTCATCATTGTGCGCTCCTCCTTGCAGTACATACAATTTATTACTTTCATGTTTTCATAGTCATTTTCATGATACGACACTTAGTGGAGGCACGCAAACTATATTTCATATCGGCATCTTTTCCTTTGAATTCAAGCTTTCAGTACTTGTTTTCAAACAGAAATCATACATCAATAGGATAGTACTAGAGAGACTCATAATGAGAAGCAGATAGCAGTCAGCTCATTCCTGCCGCAGCATTTGCGCTTCCGAATCTCCTCTTTTTATCCTGATTCCGCAGAAACATAGAAAAGGACCGTCTCAATACGTTTTTGAGACGGCCCTCCGTGCTTCCAATCAAGCATCTGGAACATGGTCCAGCCGGCTTACTTTACAGGTTCGCCCTGCTTGTAAAGACCGGACTGCTTCAAGTTTTCAAGGAATTCAGCAAACTGCGGAATGTCCATCTGCTGCGCAGAATCGGACAGTGCTACCGCTGGATCCGGATGAACTTCTGTCATGACGCCATCCGCTCCAACAGCAAATGCTGCTTTGGCTGTTGGCAGCAGCAGATCTCTCCGACCGGTTGAGTGCGTCACATCGACCAGTACAGGGAGATGTGTTTCCTGCTTGAGAATTGGTACAGCGGAAATGTCGAGCGTGTTGCGTGTCGCAGTTTCGTACGTGCGGATACCGCGCTCACATAGAATGACCTGGCCGTTGCCCTGCGAATGAATGTACTCGGCAGCATTGATGAATTCTTTAATGGTAGCAGAGAGGCCGCGCTTCAGCAGGATTGGCTTGTTCACTTTTCCTGCAGCCTTCAGCAGCTCGAAGTTCTGCATGTTCCGTGCACCGATCTGAATAACATCAAGGTAGTCGACGGCTTTTTCGACGTCGTGCGGTGTCACAATTTCGCTGATGACAGCAAGATCGTACTTGTCCGCTGCACGCTTCAGAATTTCAAGGCCTTCCATGCCGAGACCCTGGAAGTCGTAAGGAGATGTTCTCGGTTTGAACGCTCCACCCCGCATCAGTTTAATTCCCTGCTTTTTAAGAGCTGCGGCAACTTCATCGACCTGCTCCTGACTTTCTACCGAACATGGACCGGCAATGATGCGCTGCTGTCCATCCCCGATTCGTTCGCCGCGCACTTCAACGATCGTATCTTCCTGCTTCTTCTTCCGTGAAACGAGAAGTGCTTTGCTGTGGTCATCTTCTTGGAGTTCCAGGCTTGCTTTGAAGATTTCTTTGAAAATATGTTGAACGGTCGACGTCTCAAAAGGCCCTGCATTTTTCTCGGTCAGCTTATCCAGCATCGTACGTTCCCGAACCGGATCGAAACGATTCAATCCCTGCGCTGCTTTTACCCGTCCGACTTCCTGTGCAATTTCTGCACGCTTCGTAATCAGCTCCAGCAGCTGGTCATTCACCTCGTCTAATTGCTTTCTCAGCTCTTCCAGTTGTTCGTTGCCCATCATAAAAACTCCTCTCATGCTGCCGGGCCCATGCCCGTGTAAGATTTAATTGTCATTATAAACGATACAATGACAAATGTCAGCCCTTTTTCTTTAATTCTTAAACGCTTTTAAGCGTTAAAGTGATACAACACTGCTGGAACCCTTCTCTGACAAGGGGTTTGAAATCATGTATAATAAAGAAAAAGATCAAAATTATTTTTTTAATCGGGATAAAGGAGATGCTTGCATGAGTTCTTCCTACATATTTGGAATCGATATCGGCACCCGTTCGGTGGTCGGCCTCCTGCTGGAGAAGCGGGAAGAAGGGTACCATGTCATTGATCTTGTCAGCCGCGAACACCAGGAGCGGTCGATGCT
This sequence comes from Alkalicoccus chagannorensis DSM 18086, assembly GCF_000429725.1. Classification (GTDB taxonomy): domain Bacteria; phylum Bacillota; class Bacilli; order Bacillales; family Salisediminibacteriaceae; genus Alkalicoccus; species Alkalicoccus chagannorensis. The sequence continues at coordinate 81,342 of NZ_AUCK01000011.1, forward strand.
TGATGGACAGATTCATAACGTCATGGAGACGGCCGAAACGATCAGCTGGGTGAAAGAGAAGCTGGAGAACAAGCACGGCCCCCTGCCCCGCGTCTGCGCAGCCGCCGCAGGCAGGTCGCTGCAGACGCAGCGGGCGGAAAAAGAGATAGCGATTCAAGGAAGCCCTATTATTAACCGGGAATCCCTCCTTCACATGGAACTCGCTGCAGTCCAGCAGGGTCAGCACGAGCTTGCTCAAAGCAGCACCGGCAGCGAGGTGTATTGCGTCGGATATTCCGTTCTGAACTATAAGCTCGATGGCGAACTGATTGGCAGCCTCATCGATCAGCAGGGCCATACCGCCTCGGTGGAGGTCATAGCAACCTTTCTGCCAAAAGTCGTCGTCGAATCGCTGATTGCAGCGCTCCAACGCGCGGGTCTGACGCTCGAAGCACTGACGCTGGAACCCATCGCTGCTATCCAGGTCCTCGTCCCCGCTTCGATGCGGAGGCTGAACATCGCCCTGGTGGATATTGGCGCGGGGACTTCCGACATTGCTATCACCGATCAAGGCACCGTGACCGCCTACGGCATGGTGCCAATGGCTGGAGATGCGGTAACCGAAGCCGTCAGCGACCAGTATCTGCTGGACTTTCCGGATGCCGAGATACTGAAAAGACAGCTTCATGCAAATGAGGAAGTCGAGATGCAGGATGTTCTCGGCATGGTCTCTTCCCGGCCTGCTGCAGCTGTGATCGAGGAACTGCAGCCAGTTGTCCGGGATATAGCTTCGAATATCTCCAGAGAAATACTCCGCCTGAACGGACGTCCGCCGAAAGCGGTAATGCTTGTCGGCGGCGGTGCGCTGACCCCCAACCTGCCGGAACTGGTAGCACAGAACCTCGAACTTCCGGCCGACAGAGTAGCGGTGCGCGGCACGGACGCGGTCAAAAACTTGTCGTTTCCGGATCATATTCAACCGACACCAGAACTCGTGACGCCCGTTGGGATCGCTGCTGCAGCCCGGGAACATCCAATCGAGTACTTGAGCGTAACCGTGAACGGCTCCTCTGTGCGGCTCTTTGATATGAAGAACGTCACGGTCGGCGATGCATTGATTGCTTCAGGCGTCCAGCTCTCCGATCTGCACGGACGCCCCGGTCTGGCTTCCATCGTGAAAATCAATGAAAGGTCCACCACCATTCCCGGCACCCATGGATATCCTCCCCGGCTTACAGTCAACGGGGAAAATGCCGGGGTGGAAACGTCCGTGCAGGACGGCGATGCCGTCGTCATCAGCAGAGGAGACGATGGCAGTCCTGGAAGCGCCGTTATCGCTGACCTGCTGGACGACCAGCTCCACCTGCAGGTGACAATCAATCACGAGCCGGTTACCATCGAAGCGGACATCGCCTTAAACGGCATTCCCGTGACATCCGAACATCCGGTGTCGGATAAGGACAACATTTCCATCTCGTACCCCAAAACGTGCGGAGACGTTCTATCGTGGACAGGCGAACAAACATCCCCTCAAGGGACGGCCTGGGTAAACGAAGAACCTTTTTCCTGGGGGAGAGAGAGTCATCTTACGAAAAACGGCCGGCCGGCTGAGCATGACACCAAGATCTATTCCGGCGATGTACTCCATGTGGAAACGAGAGAAACAGAGACCCCGACCATCAAAGACCTGCTTCTTCAATACGACGAGGAGGCCGTTAAAGACATCCACGTGTCCTTTCAGGGGAAGCCTCTGTATCTGGAGCGCGCTGCCCGCTCCTGCCTCGTGGAGGGAGAGCCTGTTCCTCTGGAGACCCCTGTCTCGGACGGCTGGACCATCGAGACCGAAAAACGGGACCCCGGTGCTTTCATCTTCCAGGACGTTTTCGCCCAGGTGGATATCGAGCAGCCAGCGGACCAGACGAAGCAGCCCGTCATTCTGCGTAACGGAGAACATGCACAGTTTTCCAGCCTCATCCGGCACGGAGATGAACTCGAACTGAAGTGGATCGCGAGCAGCCGGAATGCTTCCTCCTGATGCGGCAGCACAAGCACCATTGTGGCAGGCATCTGCCGGGCGGCTGAAATGCATGCTTGCTGCCCCGCAAGAAAAACAAGAACGTGCCTCAACACAAAGACCGGCAGGAAATTAATCCTGCCGGTCTTTGTTGTGTTTCTCACGCTCTTCTACTTCTTTAATCAGCTGTTCCACCGACCGCTGCAGATCTTCTACTTCCTGCCGGACCGAAGACGCAATATCTTCGGACATGTCGTCAAAATCATCAATCAGATAATCCGCGGAATCGGTCAGTTCGCGCATGTCACGCTTCAGGTTTCTTGAAATGCGCTTTACTTTAGTGACCAGGCTCGTCGTGCCTTCTCTCGCCTGTTCGTTAATTCCTTCGCGCAGCTCTCTTCCGGAAGAAGGGGCGATGAGAAACGCTGCGCCCGCTCCGGCGATCACGCCGCATAGTGCACCAATGAAAAAATCCTTTGTGTTCATACCCTGCTCTTCACTCATGTCAAACCAGCCTCCTTATTGAGTTCCACTGCCAGCTGTTTCTTTTCTCTCCTGTTCCGCTTTTTTCTTTTTCCAGCGTGTCCAGAGTTCCAGGGCAACATTGCCCCACTGAACGGCTTTAGCCGCCTGCTCTGACCGTTCATCCGCCTGCTTGGATACAGTATCGGATACCCGTTTGACCGATGTGTTCATGTTCTGGAAGGTAACGCCGAGATCCTGCGCAGCCAGAAAAATCGAATTGAGCGTGTCCGACTTGTGCTGAATGTCGTCTGCCAGGGCATTCGTTTTATGTAGCAGATTGGTTGATTCATTCGTAATGCCATTCACCTGCTCCTGCAGTTCCTCCACCGTTGTCGTGACGTTGTCCATCGTTTTTCGCAGTGCTTTCAGCGTAGCAACAAAATAAATAACGAGCATGGCGAACGCAAGTGCAATAATCAGGATGCTGATATAGAGAAGCCATTCCATGATGATGTCCTCCTTCAAAAAGTATGTAGTCTATTCCCCTATTGAACAGGATTCGCCATTCATTGTCAAAATCCTGCTGAAAAATGATCATTGCTGGTATTCTTTTCGGTATGCGGTTACAATATGAACCGTATGACAATATTTTCACAGGAGAGGATAGCCATGCGTGACGCAAGATTGAATACCCTGGCACGAAATCTGATTCGATACTCTACTGATCTCCAGCCCGGCGAAAAGCTGCTTATTGAGAATTTCGGCGTCCAGAAAGAACTGGTCAAAGCGTTAGTGGAGCAGGCCTATGAAGCAGGGGGTCTACCCTTTGTTTCCCTGAAAGAGCATGATATAAACCGGAGCCTGCTTCAAGGTGCCACGGAAGCACAGCAGGACTGGACTGCACATTTCGAAGCCGAAGTCATGAAAAACATGGATGCCTATATCGGCCTGCGTGCAGGCAGCAACATCAGCGAACTTTCAGACGTGCCTTCAGACAAAATGAGCCTGCATCAGAAAAAAGTGTTCACGGAAGTCCACCGGCGTATCCGCGTACCGGATACGAAATGGGTGGTTCTCCGGTATCCAACCGAATCGATGGCCCAGCTTGCAGGAATGAGTACGGATGCCTTCGAGGACTTTTACTTCAATGTATGCAACCTCGACTACGCTCATATGGATCGGGAAATGGATGCCCTTGTCCGCCGTATGGAAGCGGCTGATCACGTACGTATCACCGGTGAAGGCACCGACCTCCGCTTCTCCATCCAAGATATTCCCGCGATCAAATGCGCCGGCCGCCTGAATATTCCTGACGGCGAAGTTTATACCGCGCCGGTGAGAGATTCCGTCAACGGCACCATCACGTACAACACGGCATCCCCATATCAGGGAACGACGTTCGAGCAGATTCAGTTTACGTTTGAGAATGGCAGAATCGTGTCCGCTTCTTCCAGCGACACGAAGAAGATCAATGAGATTCTCGACACGGATGAAGGGGCACGCTACATCGGTGAATTCGCCATCGGCGTGAATCCGTATATTCAGGACCCGATGCAGGATATTCTCTTTGATGAGAAAATCGACGGCAGTTTCCACTTCACTCCGGGGCAGGCGTACGACAATGCCTATAACGGCAATGATTCCGCTGTCCACTGGGATATTGTGCAGATCCAGCGGGCCGAATACGGCGGAGGCCGGATCTATTTCGACGACGAACTCATCCGGGAAAACGGACGGTTTGTCACGGAGGACCTCAAAGGCTTGAATCCGGAAAACCTCAAGTAAACAGCAGAAGCTTGCATGCTGAGCGAAACACAGGGGCGTCTCTATTCACCATGGAGACGCCCCTGAATCGTTTCTATACACCGCAGCTCCCGACGACTTCGGCGCGCAGGTTCCCGCTCGTCTGCAGTTGGAGGACGGCGCGCCTGCGCACCATCTTCTAATGACGGCTGCATAGCAGCGGCATCCTCTACTTTTCCTGAACCTGCTCCGGTTCCGTTTTTTCATAGGCCGCCTGGTATTTCTGCACATCCCCTGCTCCCATGAACAGCAGGACGGCACTGTCATGCTGATGAAGTCGTTTCATCTCCGCTTCGGTGATCAACGACGCACCGGGGATGCGTTCTTTCAGATCATCAATCGACAGCGCCGCTTCCTTCTCACGGGCAGAAGCGAAGATATCGCACAAATAGACATGATCGGCTTCCTTCAGCGTATCCGCAAACTCCTGCAGAAACGCTTCTGTACGAGAAAACGTGTGCGGCTGGAACACCGCGGCTATTTCCCGGTCGCTGTATTTATTTCTCGCAGAATCGATCGTCGCCCGGATTTCCGTTGGGTGATGCGCATAGTCGTCCACGAGAATCTGATTGTAAAACGGCTTTTCGGAGAAACGGCGCTTGACGCCGGTAAATGTTTTCAACTGCTGCTGCACAATAGCAAGGTCGATGCCTTCATGCCGGCAGAGGGCAATCACGCTGAGTGCATTCAATACTTGATGAGAACCGTATCCAGGTATCACAAACGACCCGAGCTGCTCGTCTCCCGCGGCTGCGTTGAAATGTGTACCACTGCTGTCGGTTGTCACCTCGTATGCCCTTATATCATTATTCTCATGAAAGCCGTAGTAAATCACAGGGACATCTGCCTTCAGTTGAGGCAGGTACTCATCGTCCCCGCAGGCAAACACCGCTTTTTTCACTTGTAAAGCCATCGACTGAAATGCATCGAATACATCCCACACGTCTTCAAAATAATCCGGATGGTCGAAATCAATGTTCGTCATGATCGCGTAATCGGGATGATAATGCAGGAAGTGACGTCGGTATTCGCACGCTTCAAAAGCAAAGTAACGGCTGTCTTTATGTCCTTCCCCGGTCCCGTCACCAATCAAATACGTGATCGGCCCTGCTCCTCTGAGAACATGAGAAAGCAGACCAGTGGTCGACGTTTTGCCGTGCGCACCAGTGACCGCAATGCTTTTGAACTTCGTCAGAAATGTTCCAAGAAAGTCCGGATAGGAATGAACGGTCATGCCGCTGTCTTCCGCCTGCTTCACTTCGACATTTGTGCTGTTATAGGCCGGTGAAGCAATGATCGTCTGCTCCGGCTGAATGTTGGATGCCTGAAACGGCAGCAGTGGTATGCCGCGTTTTTCAAGAGGCCGCTGTGTAAAAAAACGTTTGTCTACATCTGATCCCTGTACTTGTTCGTTCATGTCACTCAATATTTGTGCAAGGGCGCTCATGCCCGATCCTTTAATTCCGATGAAATGATAGTGTGTCATTTCTTTGAGCCTCCGAACCATAAATAAGTAATCGCCGCCTCTCTCTTCCCGGCAGCGGTGCTTTCCATTATAGCAGAGAGCGGCAGCTCCTGCTACGGGCGATCAACCTGAGACATCGTCAAAAAAGCAACGCCGGCCTCTTTCATGTACCGTTGATAAGACTTTTCTCCCATATTCCACTGATTTTCAAGCGTCTCCAAAAACCGTTTTTCTTCTGCCTCCGCCAGCTGTATCATAGGTCCCGCTGCCCGGCGTTCCGTGCCGATAATCGTCGTACGGCAGAGAATCCAGCTGTTTTCTGATGCTGTGAGCGGCTTCTTCAGGCCGCTTAATTTGTATTTCCTGCTATCTTCCCAGCACTGCGCGTAGCAGACGCCGTTGTGAGATTCGGTCACAAAATAAGGCTCGAGCCTCATCAGCATAAAGAGTCCTGCTGCGCCGAGTTCTGCACTCGTCATCGCATGCTGTTCCCGTCGGACGAACAAATCCAACGGGCGGGAACCTACAACGGTCACATAGTCCAGCATCAACCAGTACAAAAAGTGTTCGTATACAGCATCTGTGCCCTGGTCCACATCCATGCCAGTCAAGTCTTGGAAAAGGTGCTTTGCTCTCACTTTCTCCCGCAGGTTCACTCCGGAGAGGGCTTCCTGTCTGATCATGGAAAGGAACGACTGGGCTGCTTCCAGCTCCTGCCGCTCTTTCTCCTGTTTAGCAGCTTCAAAATCGATCGAGGAGTAAATATTCTTTTTCTTTTTCATCCTGCTACTCTCCCCTTTTTAAGAACAAAAGCGCGCAGCGCCTCTTGTTCCTGAGAATGAACGGAACCGCCGTCTGCGCCTGTGGGCAACCCTATGCAGGTTCCTCCCCTTCTGCAGACGACACGACCAACGTTCTGGACGGCCCCGGTCTGTCTTTCTCTTCTCACAAAAAAGCGTGCAGCATGGACCAGATACCCTCCGGTACGATCTGCTGCACACTTTATCTGCGCCTGATTATGTGGAATACGTACGTTTCTCCAGCTGTATCGGATGAAGCCGCTCGTTTTCCCTGTATTTCCTGCCTTCTTTTGCCTCGGGACGGCCATTCAGAAGCACGTTGTCTCCGGTAAAACCGATGTTCACTTTCAACAGGCTGCTTCCTACTCCGTACATATCCACCGGCACACCGCTTTTCTCATACGAAGCAATCCGCTCTGCATCAAACCCGCCGGAAGCAACAATTTTCACGTGATGAAATCCTTCTTCATCAAGCGCTCTACGAAGAGCAAACAGCAGTTTTGGATTGACTCCCCGCGGATCAAAGCTCCCGAGAATATCGGGGTTCCGTGTAAAGTAGCGGTCTACCATTTGATTGGATGTATCCACCCTGACTCCGCTGAGTTCCCGGCCGAACGCGCGGGCAGCTTTCAGGGAATCTTCAATGACATCGTTATTATAGTCTACCAGTGCAAGCAGCTCATCATCCGGGAACGTCTTCTGATAGGCCTTGGTCGCCTCCACAATATCCCCTTCAAACAGCTGAATGAGCGCATGAGGCATCGTGCCGATCCCTTTCTTCCCCCACCATTCGTTCATGGCATGGGTCGCCTGCGCTTTGGATCCACCGATAAAAGCGGCATAGCCGTCTCCGGACTGCATGGTGAAGTGATCATCGCGGTCTCCCATGAAAATAACGGGCTTTTCCTCACCGGATGTTTTCGCCGCACTGACGACTTCGTACACATTCGTTGCGACGGAGGACCGCCGTGCGAGAATGCCGTCAATCACACCTTCAAGAAATCCAAAATGCTGGTAGGGCCCCGTGATCGTCAGGACAGTTTCAAATGGCTCAATTTTATCTCCATCCTCCAGCGAATGAACGTCGAGCTGATCCGGATTGACGGCAAATTCCTGCAGCAGTGCCAGGACTTCATCTGTACCGCACAGCACAGCGTGGTTCTTCTGAAAAAACTGCATTGTCACTTCATTCGATGGCACGAGTTCTTCCGCAATTTTTTTCGTTTTTAAAAAATAAACAGCAGAGAACCATCCATCTCCGACTCGTTCGTCGAATTTGAACGTTTTGTTGGTAAGCCGGCTGATCTTTCCCTGCAGCTTTAATGTTATTTCCTTCATGAATCAAGTTCTCCTTGTCATCATTTACATACTTTATTACTAATGAAGCAGGATCTCCTCTGACTGTTCTGTGATGACTGCTTCCATGATCTCCACGATATCATCCTCGCCTACCGTCTCCAGGCCATGGCGGAGAACAATATCTTTTGTCCGTTCAACGTATTTTAATAAGTGGAACTTTTCCGGTGAAACATACTGAACAAGGTCTCCCAAAGAAATTTGATGCATGGACATCTCCTCCCTGGCTTTTGTTCTATTGTTTCCCGTGATCACGGTTCCCTGCGGGACGGACACAGCCCTATTGTACCCGAAAATTGACGGACTGTGTAGTCTTCCTGTTCTATTACCCTTTTCCCGGTCATTTAATCCTCACCAGCACCGGTGCGGCCGTAGACGTCTCTCGGTTTAGAACCCTTCGCCGCAGAAATCATACCATCTGCTTCCATATCGTCCATCAGCCTGGCTGCACGGTTATAGCCGATCTGGAAATGGCGCTGCAGCATGGATGCGGATGCGCTCTGTTTTTCCTCTACAAACGCCTTGGCCTCTTCATAAAGGACATCATCGGAGGAAACCTGTCCCGGCTTGATATCCATTGGTTCAAAAAGGGGCGGTGGTTCCGGATAGGCCAGCGCAGCTGCTTCGACTACCTTTTCAATTTCTTCGTCTGTAATAAAGGTTCCCTGCAGCCGGACGGCCTTGGAGGCTCCCATCGGATGGTAGAGCATGTCCCCTCTGCCGAGAAGCCGCTCTGCTCCTCCACCGTCCATAATGGTTCTCGAATCCGCCTGAGAGGAAACGGAAAAGGCGATTCGTGTTGGTATATTCGCTTTCATCAATCCGGTAATCACGTCGACAGAAGGGCGCTGGGTGGCGACAAGCAGATGAATCCCGCAGGCTCTCGCTTTCTGCGCGAGCCGGCAGACAGCGCTCTCCACATCGGATGGTGCAGCCATCATCAAGTCGGCCAGCTCATCAATGACAATAACCAGCTGAGGCAGCTTCTCCTCCTGCTTCTGGTTGTACCGGGCAAGGTCACGGACCCCGGCTTCAGCAAGAAGTTCATAGCGGCGCTCCATTTCAGCAACGGCCCAGTTCAGGGCGGCCGACGCTTCTTTCGGTTCCGTAATTACCGGACCTGCCAGGTGCGGAATTCTTCGGAACGGAGCGAGCTCGACCACTTTCGGGTCAATCAGCAGCAGCCGTACTTCTTCTGGAGATGCTTTGAAAAGGAGACTTACCAGAAGCGAATTGATGCAGACACTTTTTCCGGATCCGGTAGCACCGGCGATCAGCCCGTGCGGCATGCCTGCGATGTCCACTGTCACGGGATTCCCGGCGATATCCACACCGAGGGCTGCAGTCAGCCTGGAATCGGCTTGCTGAAACGCAGGGGTGTGCAGTATTTCCCGGAGGCCTACCGGACGGGGAACGGGGTTGGGAACTTCAATTCCGACCGTTGTTTTCCCCGGAATCGGCGCTTCCATCCGGATATCCGTCGCAGCGAGGCTGCGCTTCAGATCATCACTGAGCTGGACGATTCTGCTGACCTTGATGCCGGGAGCCGGCTGGACTTCGAAGCGCGTGACGGACGGGCCGCTCGTCGTGGAGACAACCGCTGCATCCACCCGGAAATACGCGAGCGTGTTGTTGAGTTCCTCTGAGGTCCTGTCCACCCACGACTGCTGGCCTTCCGGTACTTCTTTGGGCACGTGGAGGAGGTGAAGACCGGGTTTTTTCGCCTGCCCCGCCGATCTCCGCCGCTGCTTCACATAATCCTGCGGCTTCATCAGCACGTTGTACGGCTCGGAGGAGGTACGGACCCCTTTCGGCTGCGGTTCACGACCCTGCTTCTTTTCACCGGCGGCAAAACGCGGTGCCGTCACCTGTCTTTCGTCCATCTCCCGCCGGCGTGCACGCTCGGCCCGGCTCTCATGATGCTGCTGCCCCGGTTGTTCATCGGGCTGCGCCGGTTCTGGTTCCGTGTGAGCTGCAATCGGCTCATCGATGGATTCCTGCCATTCTACTTCCGCACCCGGCGCCGTCTCTTCTTCCTCTTGAACCGGTTCTTCTTCTCTTTCGATTACCGGAGGTGGACCCTCGTCAAAAAATACCAGTGGAGAGGGTTCTTCTGGTTGAAGTTCTCGTTTCCTAAGCTCTTCAGGGTCTGCTTCCTCTGCAGGCATGCGTGGATAGCCCCGCAGTCCGTGAATCGGACTGGGTATTTCCTGCACTTGAAACGGCCGCTTCTGGAAGGACGGGGTTTCCTTATGTACGCTGGGGCTTTTCTTCTCAGACGTATGTTTCTTTTCAGACGTATTCTTCTTCCCTTCTGCGCTCTTCCGCTTCCCCTGCTTCGTCTCTTCTTTTCGCGTATGCTGACGCGCAGCAGGCCTGTCTTCTTTCGGTTTTCCTTCCGGATAACGATGGAGCATTTTTACCGGAGCGAGGTCCGGCCAGTGTTTTTGTCTTGTCATCTATCGGCAGCGCAGCGCCCGGCTCTTCGTCACCGGGTACGTTCTTGCCTGTAAAGCAGCTGCGCCTTCCTCCCTTCACCTGCTTCTTCAGCAGGAGCAGCAGAAACGTCCCGCAAAAACGCGGCCTTGACACTGAACGTCAGGACCGCGCCTTCTCCGGGAGTACCCAGCGTACTCCTCTTATTCTCAGCATACATCATCAGACATCTTCATTCATCCATCTTTTTTCGTATCCTTCGGCTTTTTCCTCGCCAGAATAAACAGCGGCTCGAGCGCACCGTTCTCATATAGCAGCGGCAGAGCCGTGAGAGGGATGTGCCCTTCGGAGAAGAATTTGAAAGCCATCTGAGCAATGACATCGTAGCCGGATTCATTTCGAATATCAGCCAGAATCAGCACATCATGATGGGGCACCGCTGCGACAAAATCACCTTCTACCTCGTCTGCCATGCGGTCCAGGAGCTGCTGATCCAGCAGCCGGCTCGCTTCGTAACCGTCTCCGGTGTGAAGGAAGTAAAAGATATTCCCGGCCGTTTCATCTTTCTTCCACTCGACCGGCAGGGACCGCAGATTGAATGCAGCAGTCTCTTTGATCTGTTCTTCCGTCGTTCCTGCTTCCTCGATCATGCGCTCATCAATCATCGTATAGGAGGAACCTTCGTCCACGGCATAAAAGACTGCTGTCTCTGCAGTATGCTCGGTGGAGAGGAGCTGTTTTCCGACACCGAAGTCCGGTGTCCGCAGTACCGGATAAATCCGGTCCTCGTTTCCTTTAATGGACGCGCGTTCGACGAGCAGGCGCATGCCTTCTTTGATCTGCGAGACCGTACTTTCCGCTGCCTCATCCGGACTGGTTTCGAATTTCTCTGTTAAATTTGCCAGGCGCACAGTAATTCCCTGATCCACCCGCTTGTCGACGACTCGGAACGTATTCTGGTCTTTGTCAAAGGACGTAACCCAGTTGTCGTTTTCCAGGCGCTTTTCAAGCTCCCGTTTGATTTCTATCGGTTTCATCTATGCTGACCTCCTCAGGATTGTTCAATTTTCATATCACCAAACTGAATCCATTCTTTTCTTCGCATCCATTCGGAGACCATCAGGCTGATGACAGCTGGCAGGATGAAGTGGAAAAGAAGTATGCCGGTCCAGACATCAGCCGAAGCCCCCATCGTATTGATGGTCATGATCTGGCCGACAAATCCGCTCGATCCCATGCCTGCTCCTTCCGGATTGTTCTCCATTTGAAACAGCATAACTGCCAAAGGACCTGCAATTGCGGCAGCTGCTGTCGGCGGTATGAGAATCTTTGGATTGCGGACAATGTTGGCAATTTGAAGCATGGACGTACCAATACCTAATGCTACCAGACCTGACCCTTTATTTTCACGATAACTGCTTACTGCAAATCCAACCATCTGTGCGGTGCACCCGACGGTGGCAGCACCGGCTGCAACGCCTTCCAGCTGAAGCAGTATAGCCACTGCAGCACTGGAAATAGGTGCTGTCAGCGCAAGTCCCATAAACACTGCCGTAATGAGGCCCATCACGAGCGGCTGCTGTTCGACGCCCCACATGAGAAACTGACCGAATTGAAGCAGTACTGCTTCCAGGGGAGGTCCTGCCGCTGCGGCTCCAGCGGCTCCCGCAAAAATCGTAACCGCAGGCGTAACGAGGATATCGATTTTCGTTTCCTGCGATACGAGTTTCCCCGCCTCGACAGCAAAGATGGAAGCAGCAAAGCTGCCTGCTGGCCCCGCGGCATCATACCCTGCCGCCCCTGCAAAAAGAGCAGCGAACAGGACCATCCTTGGTGCTTTGAGCCCATAGGCCACAGCGGCACCAATGGCTGGTCCCGCAAGTGCCATGGCAGAAGTACCGATCTCACTCAGCCACTCCAGAGGCACGCCTGCTTCTGTCCCGAGGTCACCCATCGTCTGCATGATCAAACCGACGATCAGCGTAGAAAACAGCCCGAGTGCCATGTAGCTGAGCGCGGTGATCCCGTAAGCTCTGAGGCTGGGTTCGACCCCTTTTTTTTGTAACCATGCCCGCATAATTTCGCCTTCTTTCTCCGGAAATAGTGGGCCGTAGCCTTCTTCCCCACTCTTATCTTAGAACAAAAGCGCAGAGCGCCTTCTGGTCGGAACGGCGTGCCTCGTCGCTGCAGGCTTTTCCAGGGAAATACAGGTGATTCGTTCTTCCCGCGCAGCGTACGATGCCGCCGTCTCCTTGTATCAAAACTTATACCTTTTATACTTTAAAAAAGCTCACAGCGATGGTCATGGCTGTGAGCAGTCATTTTATCATAAGATACGAAGGGAAAACATATTCGAGTGAGAAGGTCTTCGGTTTTCTCCCTCCGATACACCCTTCCGTCATGATGCGGACAACGCCGCAGAACAGACAGGGCACAGGGCGCGGCTCACGTTCTATCTTCCCTCTGAGACACCGCGCTTCCTTGCGTCCGTGGCCGGCAGCAGCCAGGACGGAGGTCAACCTCCATAGTGCCTGCTGTGCTCAGGCGCTTCCCAGTCTGCCGTACGAAGCAGCTGGACCAGCACGCCTGCTTCCCGATTCAATGCCTCAAGCGTCATGACGGTCTGAACCGAGATGTTATCTTTCTCAGCTGTAATCTGGTACGTATCATCATGAAACGGAGCAGCCTGGACCGTGATCTCTCCGGCTTCTGTGCGATATGTTTTATCAAGGAGCACTTCCTTTGATTCTCTGCCCTCCTCGACCTGTTCCCCGGCGCGGATCAAATACAACTGTTCATGGAGCATCACGGTCAACATCGATCTGTTCGACTCCACGATATCAGCACCATCAGGCAGATACAGCTCGAATCCGTTATGATATGTATCCGGTTCCGCTGGCTCTTCTTCCATTTCCGTATCCAGCAGATCGGCAGTACGATCGTCCCACTCATTACCTCCCGCCGCGCAGGCACTCAGCAGCAGGACAATTGGAAAAAGATATTTCCCTTCCATCCACCACATGGAATCCCCCCAAACAACATTCCCTTTTTTCCTTCTCTTATCATAGCATATCTTTGTCTTATTTTGTCGAAAAAAATGACAGCATCCCGAACCATGGACGTGGCACCAGTGCTGCCTGGTGGTTTTCATCTCCGTTAATCGGGTACACGTAGAGAGGAACCTTACTTTTATTCAGGAGGACTGATCAAGCATGCGGATTACCGTCTACCTAGCAGGCCAGATTCATGATGACTGGCGCAGTGAACTAAAGAAACAGGCTGCTCACATGCAGCTGCCGGTGGATTTTGTCGGACCGATGGAAAACCACAGCCGGTCGGATGATATCGGCGAAGAGATTCTCGGCGAGCAGCCGAATAAGGTCATCAAAGACGAAAAGGCATCCGAAATGAACAACCTCCGCACCAGGGTGCTGATGGATAAAGCAGATGTCGTTATCGCCCTCTTCGGAGAATCCTATAAACAGTGGAACAGCGCCATGGACGCAGGAGCAGCGATTGCGATGGACAAGCCGTTGATCCTTGTCCGCCCGGAGCAGCTGCATCACCCGTTAAAGGAACTATCCCAGAAAGCGCAGGTGACGGTGGAGTCGTCAGAACAGGCACTGCAGGCACTTGCCTACATCTTCGCTGAGGAGTAGACTTCCCGGCGGCAGTTCCGCATGAAGAAGACCTCTCTCACGACAACCGGCGCCGGATATAGATTCCGGCGCCGGTTTTATATCCACGCATCCGAAGGACCGCCTGCGGCCCTGTCCGGCGTCGTTATACCTGGTCGCGGATTGAGGCCAGGGTCGTGTCGTCGACAGACTTCACGAGCTTGACGATCAGTTCTCTTGCGGCAGCATAATCATCCACGTGCATGATCGAAGCTGCCGTGTGAATATAACGGCTGCAGACGCCGATGACCGCTGAGGGCACCCCTTCATTGGAAAGATGAACCCGTCCGGCATCCGTTCCTCCCTGCGAAATAAAGTACTGATAAGGGATGTTGTTGGATTCAGCCGTGTCCATCACGAAATCTCTCATTCCTCGATGCGTAATCATCGTTCTGTCGAAAATACGGAGCAGCGCGCCTTTCCCGAGGTGGCCGAATGCATCTTTTTCGCCGGAGGCATCGTTCGCCGGGCTTGCATCCAATGCAAAAAACAGATCCGGTTTAATCATATTTGCCGCAGCCTGGGCTCCGCGAAGACCAACTTCTTCCTGTACCGTCGCTCCGGAATAAAGCGTGCTCGACAGTGTTTCCCCCTGCAGATCTTTCAAGAGCTCGATAGACAGACCTGTGCCGTACCGGTTGTCCCACGCTTTCGACAACAGCTTCTTCTCATTTGCCATCGTTTCCATCGGACACACCGGAACGATCTGCTGTCCCGGCTTCACACCGATTCGTTCAGCGTCTGCTTTGTCGTCGGCGCCAATATCAATATACATGTCTTTTATATCCATCGGTTTTTTCCGCTTCGATTCATCCAGAAGGTGAGGAGGGATCGAACCAACAACACCGGTGACCGGTCCATTCTCTGTCATAACATGAAGGCGCTGGGCCAGCAGCACCTGACTCCACCAGCCGCCGAGCGTCTGAAAACGGAGCAGCCCCTTCTCGTCAATCGATGTGACCATAAAGCCGACTTCGTCCATGTGACCTGCGACCATCACTTTCGGTCCGCTGCCGTGCTTCACACCAAAGACACCGCCGAGGCGGTCCTGGATCACTTCATCACTGTATTTTTCAAGTTCTCCCCGTACATAGTGACGTACTTGGTGTTCAAATCCCGGCGCGCCCGGGAGCTGGGTCAACGTTTCAAACATCTGGTATGTATCCTGATTCATCCTTGATTACCTCCTTGTAATAGGCAGTAGACTGCCTTGCAGCTGGTTACATTTTATCGAAATAGGGATCGGAATGCCAGTGTTTTTCGACATACGAAAGATATCGCCAGCCTGATCGTCTCGAATCGGCACCTGGCATGCGCAGCAAATGCAGCTGAGAAAAGCGACCCACAGTCCTTTCCTCGAAAGCCCTTCCAATTTTAAGCTGTTGTATTGGCATCTTCTGCAATCTCCGCTATACTGGAGAAAAGTCAGATAGAGGAGTTGTTAGTCATGAGTTGGAAACGTTTTGCAGCAGGTGTAGGAGCCGGTGTCGCTGTAACGATGCTCGCCAAATCCACGATGGATCAGCGGGAAGCGCCGGTCGCTCCGGAAAAAGCGCTGAAATTGGTCAAAAAGAAAGCTTCTGAACTGGGAACGATCGAAGGATCCTGGGTCCACATGACGACGGAAAAACTGGAGCAGGAACAGCTTGAGTATGACGTATACCGAGGCGGGATTACGATCACAGAAGAAGACGGGAGTGCCGCAGCATACGAATTTTTTGTTGATGCCCCGACCGGCACGATCGTGTCTTTTCAAAAGCAGGAATAGAAGAAGAACCCGGGAAGACAGCGCTGCTGTTTCCCGGGTTTTTTGATCGTCCTGCTGTTCAGGCGCTGTCAGGCGATGGATCCGCATGCCGGGGGCCGAAAACCACGGGGGGATCGCTGGAGGATCGCTGGAGGACCGCAGGGCACGCACGTCATCCTCTGATAAGAGCAGCAGCGGCGCTACGGCTTCCCGGGCGTCTCCCCCTCTCGGAACAACGCCTCTTCCACCGCTCTGCCGTCACTCGTCCAGCGGATCATGCGGTATTTGTAATCATGATAGAACAACACCCAGTCGCTGCGCTGCACCGCGGGCACGGCATACTGCTGCTTTTTGGCGATGGAGTCCATTGGGTAGTCATCATAGGCAAGCACCCAGAGCACGTTCTGGTGCGCATGAGTGGGGAGAATATCCGCGAAGTGCCAGATATCCCGCTCGCCTCTGGAAATGTGAATGATGGCATGGCCTGCGCTGTGTCCACCGGTATGAATCATCCGGATTCCCGGGGCGACTTCTATTTCTTCATCGAAGGGCTTCACCTGATGCGCTGCCGGTTTCCAATTTTCCTCGAAATACGTGTTACGGGACCGGATGGTTGGATGCTTCATTTCGTTCCACTCGGTTCTGCTGACGATGATATCTGCATTCGGAAACGCCGGTACCGGACCGCTGTTCGTCTCTTCTACAAGCCCGCACGCGTGGTCGAAGTGCAGGTGGGTCATGATCACCGTATCAATATCTTCTACCGATAATCCAAGACGGGCAAGGTCTTCCGGCACTCTGCTCTCTTCGGTGACGCCAAAATTTCGTTTCGCTTTCTCTGACAGACGATCTTTTCCCATTCCGGATTCCAGCAGAATATTTCTGCCTGGAAGTTGAATCAGTATAGGATCGGAGCGGAGTTCGATCTGGTTGTTCTCATTAGCAGGGTATTTTTTTGACCAGAGGGGTTTCGGTACAACACCGAACATGGCGCCCCCGTCCATGTGCGTCACTCCCCCGTTCAACCAGGTCAATACCGTATCTTCACTGACGTGAAATTGTTCCAAAGCCATCCTCTCAACACCTTCCTGTTATTGATGGAGCGCGGCTTCCAGACGATAAATAGGCATCCCTTTTTCAAAGAATTTCTCTTCATACTCCGTCATGATATTGCCCTGCCAGCCGCTGCGATGAAGGTCCAGACTGACATCGCGGAGATAAAAACCGAAGGAAGTCAGGGAAGAGAGGGAATACTCAAAGAGCCCCTGATTGTCCGTCTTCATATGGATTTCCGCTCCTCGGTTCATCACTTCGACATACCGATTCAGAAATCCTTCATGCGTCAGCCTTCTTTTAGCATGGCGCTTTTTCGGCCACGGGTCCGTAAAATTAATATACAGGCGGTCGATTTCACCAGGAGCAAAAAAGTCGCCGATATCTTTCACATCGGCCTGCAGCAGCTGCAGGTTTTTCTTCGGTGCATCTGCTGCCCGCTGTACACCGGTGACAAGCACACTCTCCATTAATTCAATCCCGATCACGTTGATCTCCGGGTTCGAGGCAGCAAGTTCGTTGACGAAGCGTCCTTTCCCCGTACCAATCTCCACATGCAGCGGCGCGCGCTGCTCAAAGCGCTCCGACCACCGCCCCTGCCAACGCTCCGGCTGTTCAGGAACGATATGCCGGTTTTCGTTTATATAATCCTCCGCCCAAGGTTTGTGACGCAGTCTCATGATGTCATCCTCCTTTATTTCCAGACCAAAAGCGCAAAGCGCCTATTGGTCGGAACGGCGTGTACCGCACGCTTTTCGAGGGAAAAAAGCAGTCTTCTTTCTTCCCGTGCAGCGCATGAAGCCGCCGTCTTCTAGTATGAAAACTTGTGCATCCCTATCACCTAAAAAAGGCTGCCTCCCCTGGTTCGGGATAAACAGCCCTTATTCTGAAGAGAACCTGCCGGCTTCTTCCACTAATTCTGCTGTTCTCGCCAGCCAGAAGTCTTCCTCTTCCCTGCTTCCGCAGAGGGCATGCCACCGGACATGATCCAGACACTGAACGGTCCGGTACCACCATAATCGATAACGAAGCGACGTCGTCAATGACCGGCCGTAAGCCTCCATCCACTGGGCCCAGTAATCCTTTGGGACGTAGCCGTAAAGGAGCGGGGCTAAATCGAGCGCAGGGTCTGCTACCTGCGCTCCATCCCAGTCTATTAAAAACAATCCAGCCTGGTCATCTTCAATCCAGTTGTTATGATGCACGTCCGAATGACAGACAACAAATTCTTCCGAAGGGATCTCCGGAACCTGTTTCAACAGCTCCAGCGCCCGGTCGACAGCTGTGTGATGCTCCGCACGTTCTTCTGCATGCGCATGAAGAATAGCCTCCGGGTCCAGAGGCCGGTTCCCCATCCGCTTGAACATGTCCAGCAGCTCCTCAGAATCATGGATGGTGGCAAGCAGCGCTGCCACCCGGTCCTGATTCATTTCCGCAGCGTGCAGTTCTCTTCCATCAATCCACTGCTGGGCCGTAATCACATCTCCATTCTCCAGGCGCTTCGTCCAGAGAAGTTTTGGAACAATTCCTTCTGCGGACAAGACAGCAAGGAATGGAGAAGAATTACGTTTGATAAATATTTTTTGTTGTCCCTGTTCGGCAATGTATGCCTCACCTGTGGCTCCTCCGGCGGGCCGGAGCTGCCATCCTTCTCCCATAAAATGTTCCATCGATTCACCCTTATTTTCCGTCATTGCATCGCGCACAAAAAGCCTTATATCATTGTAAAGAAGTTTCAAGGATACTTCAACTACCGGCGCCATTTTTTTGCGATCGTAAATTCGCGCGGCCGCAGTGTCAGAAATTCGCCGATGAGCGACGCTTCAGTCTTTTCCCCCGTGGAAAGAAGCACCTCCCAGCTGCCGGTGGACGGCAGCTGAACTTCCATCATTTTACTCGACGGATTCGCATAAATCACAATGTCCTCTCCTGCTTCCAGCAGGCTGAATCCGAACACCGGCTGCGGTGTTTCAAGAATATGAAGGCGTTCTTCGACCATTTCAGCTGAGCGAAGGCGAAACGCGGGATACTCTTTCCGGATCCGGATCAGCGCCCGAATGACCTTCACATCGTCATCAAACTGTTCTCGGCGCGTCCAGTCCAGCTGATTGATCCAGTCGGGAGACATGTAGCTGTTCCCTTCGCCGTCCTTCGTCCGGTAAAACTCCTGTCCGGCATGGAGAAACGGAACCCCCTGACTGACGAGCGTCAGCGCTGAGGCAAGCTGATGAAGGGAGCGCCGCTCCGATTCACTCTCCAGACGGTTGGACTCTTCCAGCCTGTCCCACAGCGTATGATTGTCGTGGCATTCAACGTAATTCACTGTTTGGTTCACTTCGTTCACGTGAGGATCCGCTGCTTCGTTCAAAGAAGCAGATCCTTTTACGAGTTGAGGCATCCTCTCCCGATACCGTCCCTGCCCGTTCACAAAACCATGATCCAGAAAATCAAACACCGAGCCTTTCATCGTATCACGGAACAAATCATTAAAAAAGCGGATACCGGGTACTTCCCCGGCCCGGGTATTGACTGTTTTCTGCTCCGGTGCAAGAGCCGTCGGCAGATCCCAGCCTTCGCCAAGCAGCATCACAGGCACTTCTTCCTCCTGGCACCGCGCCTGTATTTGCTGCATCGTCTCAACATCCAGTGCGCCCATGAGATCAAATCGGAATCCGTCGACACGGAAGGTACGGAGCCAGTAGTCAATGGTCTCCACAAAAAACTTCCGAACCATCAGCCGTTCCGTCGCTGTATCATTGCCGACGCCGGTCCCGTTACTGAGATCTCCGGATTCCGTCCTTCGGAAATAGTAGCCGGGAACAAGTTTTTCAAATGGAGACTCCTCCATAATGAATACGTGATTAAAGACAACGTCCAAAATCACGCCGATGCGTGCGCCGTGGAAGGCATCGATCATGCTGCCAACTTCATCCAGCCGATTTTCAGGGTCGGCAGGACGGGTAGCGTAGCTCCCTTCCGGCACTTGGAAAAAGAGCGGATCATACCCCCAGTTATAACTGCTTTCCGGATGGTTGTCATCTACCCTTGCAAAATCATTGATGGGAAGCAGTTCGACATGCGTGATACCGAGCTCTTCCAGATAATCAAGTCCTGTGGAAAAACCATTGGAGGTCGTGGTCCCTCGTTCTGTCAGACCCATGTATTTCCCTCGAGCGGAGGCTCCGGATTCCGGGTGAATCGTAGCGTCCCTCACGTGCAGTTCATAGATGATGCTGTCCTGCAGGTTAGCAAGACCCGGCCGCTCTTTTTCTGCGCGGATGCCCGGCACGACCACGACACTCTCCATGCTATTGGCCGTGACTGCCTTGGCGTAGGGATCCGGCACTTCCTCCCGCCGTCCGTGGATCGCCACTTCGTAAACATACGGAAGTCCCGTACAGTCTGTCGGAACAATCAGTTCCCAGACGCCGTGCGGCTGTTCCTCCATCTTCTTTTTTTTCCCATCCACTATGAGTGAAACCCGTTCCGCTGACGGCGTCCAGACACGGAACGTCGTTGTCCCGCTGCGCACGACTGCTCCGAGTTCGGCATCGACTGCAGCGAACGTTTCATCAAACAAGGGGTCGCGGACGATGCCGCGGAAGAAAACAGGCAGCAGCTCCTCCCCAATACGCGCGCTCATTCGTTTCTGCAGCGGGAGCGGATGTTCTGCCCGATACGCCGCTTCCTTCTCTCCTATCTGTTGATTGTAATGCAGCTCTATCTCTGTCCCGTCCTCATAGACGGCATAAATGATTCTCGGTCTCCATGTGTTCACCAGCACGAGCGTGCGTCTTTCATCAAACCATACTTGTTTCATTGTCCACCCTCTTCTCTGCGTCCCTCTCCGGTCATGGTGCCGGTCGTCCCCTCCCGGTGTCAATCTCCGTAAAAAGATGCGTGCATTCTTTCCAGCGTACGTAAAGACTGCCGGACACTGCCGTGGCAGGGTCCGGTATGCTATAAAGTAAATACCCTCTTTCCCTCCGATGTAAGCTGCGGAGGAGGAGATCACAACACTGTGTTCACACAAATGTGATACAAATGCAATATTTGTCGCAATTTCCTCATAATTCTTACAGGAATTTTCCCGGTTCGTATCGAATAGTATACGGGAAAGGGATAACTATAGAAAGGAGGCTTCCTGATATGAAATTCGGTATCACTGAAGAGGATGTCTACTTGTTCCACCAGGGAACTCATTACGAGGCATACCGGTTTATGGGCAGCCATTATACAGAGATGGATGGAATTCCCGGCTGCCGCTTTCTCGTCTGGGCTCCGCATGCATCCTCGGTCTCTGTTGCAGGAGACTTTAATACATGGAGTACGGAGTCTCATCCGCTGGAGCGGATCGGTACTCAGGGACTGTGGGGAAATTTCTTTGCCGATATCCCTGCAGGTACTGTGTACAAATATGCCATCAGCAACGCCAACGGCTGGCACGGACTGAAAGCCGATCCGTATGCGCGCCAGGCTGAAGTCCGTCCGGCGACCGCCTCCGTCACTCCATATGATGCCGAGGAATACGAATGGTCGGATTCATCCTGGCGGGCACAAAAAAAACAGCGGCCCTCCTACAACGAACCCCTTAATATTTACGAAGTGCATTTTGGTACGTGGAAAAACAAGAGCGACGGCACGCTCTACAGCTACAAGGAAATGGCGGACCTTCTCGTTCCCTACGTGAAGGAGATGGGATACACCCATATTGAACTAATGCCATTAGCAGAACATCCATTTGACCTCTCGTGGGGCTACCAGATTACCGGCTATTTTGCTGTCACGAGCAGGTACGGCACGCCGAACGAATTCAAACATTTCGTCGACCGGTGTCATCAGGAAGGAATCGGTGTCATCATGGACTGGGTTCCTGGCCACTTCTGCCGGGACGATCACGGCCTTCGTGAATTCGACGGGGAGCCTCTATATGAGTATCAGGATCCTGAAAAAGCCGACAAACCGTCCTGGGGGACGCTGACATTTGATTTCGGCAGACCGGAAATCCAGACGTTCCTTATTTCCAATGCCGTGTTCTGGCTGCGGGAATGCGGCGTCGACGGGATCCGGGCGGATGCTGTCGCATCGATGATCTACCTCAATTTCGACCGTGCCGGTAAAGAACCATTGAAAAATTATTACGGCGGCGAAGAAAACCTGGAGGCACTCGCCTTCCTGAAGAAGCTGAATGAAACCGTTTTTGCCTATGAGCCGGAAGCGCTGATGATGGCAGAGGACAGCTCCGACGTCCCGCTCATCACATCCCCTGTCTACAGCGGCGGTCTCGGCTTCAACTACAAATGGAACATGGGCTGGATGAACGACATGCTCGATTACATGGAGTACGAATCGATTCACAGGAAATGGCATCACCAGAATCTGACGTTTTCTTTCATGTATACGTTCAGTGAAAATTTTGTCCTGCCGTTCTCCCACGATGAAGTCGTCCACGGCAAAAAATCGATGCTCGATAAAATGCCCGGCGACCAATGGCAGCAATTTGCGCAGCTCCGGCTGCTGTTTGCCTATCAGATCAGCCACCCCGGAAAAAAACTGCTCTTTATGGGCAGTGAATTCGGGCAGTATGCAGAATGGAAAGACCAGGATGACCTGGACTGGCTGCTGCTGGACTACCCGCTCCACCATGCCCTGCAGCAGTACACCGCGGAGCTGAACCATTTTTACCGGCAGGAACGAGCGTTGTTCGAACTCGACCATGACAGCCGAGGGTTTGAATGGATCGATCCGCACAACAGCGAACAGAGTGTCATCTGCTTTCTTCGAAAAAGCCGCGGGGCGGATGAAATGCTGATCATTTTGTGCAACTTCACCCCTACTGTCCACTACGACTACACGGTCGGTGTACCGGAGGCGGGAACCTATGAAGAGTCCTTCAACTCGGATCATGAGCGC
Organism: Alkalicoccus chagannorensis DSM 18086; assembly: GCF_000429725.1. Classification (GTDB taxonomy): domain Bacteria; phylum Bacillota; class Bacilli; order Bacillales; family Salisediminibacteriaceae; genus Alkalicoccus; species Alkalicoccus chagannorensis. The sequence continues at coordinate 104,050 of NZ_AUCK01000011.1, forward strand.
TATGGGGGATCCCATCAGCTCAATGATGACGAACTCTTCACTATTCCCGGCGAACGGCACGGACATCCGCAGCATTTACAAGTCAAAGTTCCACCTTATGCTGCTGCTGTATTTAAGAAAAAAATGCCAAAGACGAAAGAGGAGGCCTCAACATGAAAAAACGCTGCGTCGGAATGCTGCTGGCTGGAGGAGAAGGGAAACGTCTCGGACTGCTGACCAAGAACCTCGCGAAACCTGCTGTGCCTTTTGGGGGGAAATACCGCATCATCGATTTCACCTTGTCCAACTGCTCCAACTCGGGTATATACACGGTCGGAGTGCTCACCCAGTACTCCCCACTGGAATTAAACAAACACATCGGGATCGGTAAACCGTGGGATCTCGACCGTCAGAGCGATGGCGTCACCATCCTCTCCCCCTACACCGCGAAAGAAGGAGGAAGCTGGTATCAGGGGACGGCGGATGCCATCTACCGCAACATTCATTATATCGATCAGTATGATCCGGAGTACGTACTCGTCATTTCCGGGGACCACATTTATCAGATGGATTATGACGCCATGATCCGTCATCATGAAGAAAAAGCTTCTGACGCAACGATTTCCGTCATTGAGGTTCCTTGGGAAGAGGCTCCGCGGTTCGGTATTCTGAATACGAAAGACAACCTGGAAATCTACGAATTCGATGAGAAACCAGCTGAACCAAAAAGCAACCTGGCTTCCATGGGAATCTATGTCTTTAACTGGCGCACCCTCCGCGAATACCTGCTGGAGGATGCGGCGAAATCCGATTCGGATCATGATTTCGGTAAAGATGTCATTCCGGCTATGCTCAACGATGAAAAGCGTTTGTACGCGTATCGTTACGAAGGCTACTGGAAGGATGTCGGAACGATTCAGAGCTACTGGGAGGCAAACATGGACCTCCTGGAAGAGGATCTCTCAGTATCACTGAACAACAAATCATGGCGCACGTACTCGCAGGATACGAATTTTCCACCGCAGTTCATCGATAGTGCGGCGGAAGTCGAGAATTCCCTCATCAACTCCGGGTCCTGGATCTCCGGCACAGTGAAGAATTCGATCCTGTTTGAATGTATCCACGTCGGGCGCAGCTCCCACGTCAACGAATCGATTCTCCATCCGCATGTCAAAGTAGGCAGCGGCTGTGAGATCACGCGTGCCATTATTATGGAAAACGTGGTAATCCCGGATGGGACTGTTATTGACGGCACCACCGAACCGGAACCAGTCGTAATCGACAGCGCCTATATTGCACAGCTAACGTAAAGGAGGAAGCGCGATGAATACTATGATGGGCTTAATCAACCTGGAACACGAACACGATTTTCTTGAAGAACTGACGTATTTCCGGTGCGGAGCGGCGGCGCCGTTCGCCGGACGCTATCGTCTGATTGACTTTACGCTGTCCAATATGGTGAAATCCGGCATTGAAGAGGTAGCGGTGTTTACGAACCATAAGTATCGTTCGCTGATGGACCATGTCGGCACAGGAGCAGACTGGGAGCTGGCCCGCAGGCACGGGGGACTGTTCATCCTGCCTCCGGACTGGAATGACCCGACTGATATTTCCCGTGGCGATCTCCGTCACTTTCATAACAACCGGGACTACTTCCACCGCTCTAAAGCGGACCATGTCCTGATCAGCGGAAGCCAATTCATTGCCAACACGAGCCTGGATGAAGCTTTTTCCCACCACCTTCATACCGATGCGGATGTCACGCTGATCACCGTCGAAGTCGACGAGCAGCTGCCGGAGCACATGTCCCAGCTCCGTGTCGAAAAAGGGGAAGACGGCAAGGTACTGGCACTGACGAATGATCAGACAAACGGGACGTTGTTCACCAACGTCTACATCATCAAAAAAGAGGTGCTTCTGCGCCTAGTCGATCAGTGCATCGCGTTTCATAAAGATCACTTTTTCTTTCATGGAGTGAAAGAAAACATGGATGATCTGCATATGACGTCATGGAATTATGACGGGTTCTCTCTCTTCGTCAACTCTGTCGAATCTTTCTATCGTCATAACATCAATCTGCTCGATCCGGACGCATACCAGCGGCTGTTTTTTGACAATGAATACGTCCGGACCAAAATCAGTAACGAGCCTCCAGTCAAATACCGGACGACTGCCGATGTCAAAGATACCCTGCTCGCCAACGGCTGCGTCATCGACGGCAGCGTAGAAAACAGCGTCCTGTTCCGCGGAGTGAAAGTCAAGAAGGGCGCCGTCGTAAAAAATTCCATCATCATGCAGCGCTGTACGATTGAAGACGGCGTCCACCTGGAAAACGTCGTGCTTGATAAAGATGTCAGCATCAGCGGCGGCCAGACATTTATCGGTTCGTCAGAGAAGCCGTTTGTCGTAGCTAAGCGGAAAACCATCTAGCAGAAAGCAGAGCACCCGAAGCCGGACGCTCCCGTGCACATCCCCTCTGCCAGACAAGGCACCGCAGATGGCGGGGCAGTCCGGCATCCCCGGCATCGCCAGGTGCATCCTGCCTGGCAGCCCGGCAGATCCTGCCCGATTTTAAAGCAGAAGAAAGGAGGCAGGCACAGAAAACACAAATGGTGCTTTTCTGTGCCATCTAAACTTATGAAACATATTTTGTTTGCTGCATCAGAATGTACTCCTTTTATTAAAACCGGCGGCCTCGCAGATGTGATCGGTTCCCTCCCGGAAGCCCTTCAGCAATCAGGGGAAACAGAGGTCAGTGTCATTCTGCCGTTGTACCACGGAATGCCGGAGACATACCGGAAAGAACTCACCCACTGCGCTGATCTCGTTGTGCCGGTAGGCTGGAGGAACCAGGAAGCTATTCTCCACACGATGTCGCGTAACGGGGTCACCTATTACTTTATCGATCAATCCTTTTACTTCGGACGGCAGTCCGCCTACGGCTACTTTGATGACGGCGAACGATACGTGTTCTTCAGCAGAGCGGTGATCGAAGCACTGCCGCATATAGAAGGAAGGGACATCGATATTCTGCACGCCCACGACTGGCAGACAGGTCTGGCTGTGGCATTCACCCGAATTCTTCGTCCTGACATCAAAACAGTCTTTACTATCCATAATATTCAGTATCAGGGCTGGATGACTCACGACGCGTTCGGGGACCTGATGAATCTCGGACCTGAACATTTCCCGGGATTTGAGTGGAAAAACATGATCAACTGCATGAAGGCTGCGGTGTTCCATGCGGATAAAATCACGACCGTCAGTCCGAGCTATGCAGAAGAAATCAAGCAGCCCTACTACGGCGAAGGGCTTGATCCGCTGCTCAACGAACGTGCGATGGACCTGACAGGGATCATCAATGGGATCGACACAGATGAATACAATCCGATGAAAGATCCCTATCTATACTCCCCGTTCAAAACCTCGCGGGCAAAGAAAAAACAGAATAAAACGGCTCTGCAGAAAGACCTCTGTCTCCCGGTCGATCCAGAAGTGCCGGTGTATGCCGCCATCTCCAGACTGGTGGATCAAAAAGGATTCCACCTGCTGGAGCGCATACTGGAGGAATTTCTGCAGGAGAACGTTCAGTTTATTCTTCTCGGCACCGGCGACTACCAGTTTGAACAGTCATTTGCCTATCTGGCTCACCGGTACCCGAATAAAATGGCGGCTGTCCTGAAATTCAGCGAGGCAGATGCCCGACGAATATACGCTGCTTCGGATTTCTTTATCATGCCGTCGAAATTTGAACCGTGCGGCTTATCGCAGCTGATCGCGCTGCAGTACAAATCGATTCCGATCGTCCGTGAAACAGGCGGCCTCCGGGATACGGTACAGCCGTATGACGAAACATCAGGTGAAGGAAATGGGTTCAGCTTCGCTAATTATAACGCCCATGAGCTGCTGTATACGATGCGGTACTCCCTGCTGGTCTACCACCGCGAAGAACTCTGGAAGCCCCTGATTCAAAACGTCAACCGCAGCAGATTCAGCTGGAAAGATTCAGCTGAACTCTACAATGGTTTATACCGTGAGCTGGCAGTCACATAATCCGCAGGAGCGACGGCATCATCCAATGATTTACCGGCCCTCCTTCTGATCCAGCAGCGCCGCTCGTTGGCAGCTGGAGGAAGGGGGCCGACCATTCACCTTAGAGGAGGTTCCTGCTTTGCTTACTATTGAAGCGTTCGAGCATAAATTAAAAGAAAAAGTGAAACAGGCACGGGGCGTCGACATCGCCGGAGCAGCTGACAAAGACATATATTACGCCGTAGCCGCGATCGTCCAGGAGAACATGCATGAAAATTGGCATGAAACGAAAAAAGCCTATGAAGATCAACAGGAGAGACAAGTGTACTATGTGTCCATGGAATTTCTTATTGGACGTCTGCTCGAGAGTAATCTTTTAAACTGCGGTCTGCGTGACGTCTGCCACGAAGCGCTGCACCGGCTTGGAAGAAGCCCGGAAGACATTTATGCAGAAGAACATGATGCAGGCCTCGGAAACGGCGGCCTCGGACGGCTTGCGGCCTGCTTCCTCGACTCGATGGCATCACTTCAGTACGCCGGGCACGGTTCCGGGATCCGCTACCGCTACGGTTTGTTTGAGCAGCGTATCATTCACGGAAATCAGGTAGAGCTTCCGGACTACTGGTTGAAAGAAACGTATCCGTGGGAAACGAGGAAAGCAGATGAGGCACTTACCATCCATTTCGGAGGGGAAGTCGACATGCATACTCGAGCGGATGGAACATTGGAATTCAGTCCGAGGAATACAGATGAAGTCCGCGCCGTCCCATACGACGTGCCAGTTGCCGGCTATGACAATAATGTGGTGAATACATTAAGGCTCTGGAGTGCCGAACTTCCTCCTGAAGACTCTCATCTGCTCGGAGATTCTGAAAGCAGGTACTATCATCATCTGGATCACATGCATTCCATTGAGCAGATTTCCGGCTTTCTTTACCCGGATGACTCCAATTATGAAGGAAAAGAACTTCGTCTGAAGCAGCAATATTTTCTCGTTTCAGCGACCCTGCAGCAGATTATCGGCGATTTCAAGCGCGTTCACGATCTTCCATTGAAGCAGATGCATCAAAAAATCTGCGTGCAGATCAACGATACCCATCCATCGCTTGCGGTGCCGGAATTAATGCGGCTGCTGATGGACCAGGAAGGGTTGAACTGGGACGACGCGTGGCATGTCACCCGCCATACGATCGCCTACACCAATCATACGACGCTGAGCGAAGCATTGGAAAAATGGCCGGTGGATATGATTAAACACGTCCTTCCGAGAAGTTTCATGATCATTAATGAAATCAATGAACGCTTCTGCCAGGGACTCTGGTTTGATCATCCCGAGCTTCGTGATAAGATTCCGGAGCTTGCCGTCATTGCCGATGATCAAGTCCATATGGCCAGGCTCGCGATTGTCGGGAGTTTCAGTGTCAATGGTGTTGCCCAGCTCCACACGGATATTTTGAAGAAATCCGAAATGAAAGATTTCCATGAACTTTATCCTGGTAAATTCAATAACAAAACCAACGGCATTACGCATAGACGCTGGCTGCTGCAGGTGAACACAGAACTGGCTGATACAATTTCAGATGCCATTGGTCCACAGTGGATTCAGCAGCCATCCAAGCTTGCCGGTCTGCTGCGCTACACGAACGACAACGCCTTTCTTCAGAAGCTCGATCAGGTGAAACGGAATAACAAAGCAAAAATGACCGATATCATCCAGAAACAAACGGGAATAAGCGTCGATCCCGACTCTATTTTTGATGTTCAGATCAAACGTCTGCACGAATACAAGAGGCAGCTTCTTAACGTGTTTCACGTCATTTATTTATATAATGAGATCAAAGATAATCCGGCTATGGATATCACACCACGAACCTTCATTTTTGCCGCCAAAGCCGCTCCCGGCTATTATATGGCGAAAGAAATCATCAAACTGATCCATCACGTTGCATCCGTTGTGAATCACGACAAAGATGTCAAAGGTCGCCTGAAGTTGATCTTCATGGAAAACTACAACGTTAGTCTGGCTGAAAGCATTATTCCAGCGGCAGACTTGAGCGAGCAGATCTCTACCGCCGGCAAAGAAGCATCCGGTACCGGAAACATGAAGATGATGATGAACGGGGCCTTGACGGTCGGCACGATGGATGGTGCTAATGTGGAGATTCACGACCTTGTTGGCAGGGATAATATTTTCATCTTCGGGTTATCCAGCAGTGAAATTCAACAATACCGAGACGAAGGCAGCTACAATGCCAAAGAGATCTATCATGCCGATGACCGCGTACGTCGGATCATGGATCAGTTGAACGGCGGCGATTTCGGATCGCAGGAAATAGAGTTCAAGGATATCTTTTATCATATCCTCTCCCATAACGATCCGTACTTCGTTCTCAAAGACTTCGAGGATTATATCGTCACCCAGGAACACGTGGACAGCACGTTCCGGATTCGAGAGAAGTGGCAGCAGAAAGCGTTGGTCAACATCGCGTACTCTGGCAAATTCTCCAGTGACCGGACGATCCACGAATACGCTGCGGACATATGGAATATCGCACCCGTCCGCTTTTCCACTCCGAGCCTGTAAGTTTTACTTATGGAAGCTCTGCGAAAATGATGAAACTACACGCACGGATGCCGCCTGTTCTCAGACGGTATCCGTGCGTCTTTCATTAAGAGATGCCTGTAAGAGGAGGCGGGCCCTGCTGTTTCAGGGCCCGCCTCCTCTGACGGCATCTTTTTTTATTGCCGGCATGGAATACGAATGGCTGCCAGCTGCTCCTAATGAGCGTGTGCAAAAGCAAAGTGCACCTTTTAGTCAGTTCGTGTTCTTCCACCCAGTGGAAGAAGTCGTCGAGCCCCTGCGGAAGAGCCTCCTCAGCCGAGGCTTTTCCCTTTCTGCTCTTCAGAATCAGCATCGGTACGAACGGGCGCACGGGAGGAAGCCACCCTCCGCTACGTCCGCGAAGATGACAAGGCGGCGGCCCTGGTACCGATGCTTTTCTCGTAAGAGAACAAAAGCGCGGAGCGCCTTTTGGTAGGAACGGCGTGCGGAAGCGCTGCAAGCTTTTTGAGGGAAGAAAACGTGCTTTGTTTCTTCCCGAGCAGCACATGGAGCCGCCGTCACACTGTATGAAAACTTATACATTCCTATCATTGAATAAAAGCGCGGAGCACCTGCGTCTTGAGTGGTTTCAGAAGCGCTGTCCGGACTTTTTCTGCCGTCCGTACGTCCGGATTGATTGTTTAACAGCAGCTGCATACATCGGCGGAGCAAACAAGTACCCTTGCATGACAAAGCATCCAATCTCCTCCAAAAAGTGCTGCTGCCTTTCCATCTCTACCCCTTCGACGACAATCGGAATCCCGATGGACTGCACCATGCTCACCACTCCCCGCAGTACCGCTTCGCCTTTGTTATCCCTGCCGATCCTGTCTACAAATAGCTTGTCGAGTTTTACTTGATCAAACGGGTATTCCATCAAGTAGCCGATTTTCGAGTAGCCGGATCCGAAATCGTCGACCGATAGCTTGAATCCATGCTGCTGGAGCAGTTTCAGACGAGAATGCAGCGATGGCTGTTTCATCAAATCGGTGGACTCCAGCAGTTCCAGCTCTATTTTTCCCGGCTTTATATGCCATCGTTCGGGGAGTTGAAGAAGGAAATGAAGAAATCCGTCGTCCTCCAGCAGCTTCGGCGGTATGTTGAAGGACATCGTGCCATCATAATCATACCCGTCCCGCCAGTTCAAATAATGGCTGAGCCCTTCCTGCATGATCCACTCCGTGATTTTTTTCAAATGCCCTTTTCTTTCCGCTGCGGCGATGAATTCCGGAGGCGGAATATGACCCAGCTCAGGATGGCACCATCGTGAGAGGACTTCTACTCCCGCAATACAGTCCTGGTTGGTATCTACCTGAGGCTGGAATACCAAATAGTAGCTGCCATCGAGCAGGGCTGTATCCAGGTCCCGTTCCATCGTTCTTTTCCGCTGCGCGTTCTCTGTGAACTGGGGACGGTACTCTACATATGTATTGTCCGCCATGGACGTTTTAGCCTCTTTCATCGCAGCTTCCATCGCATGAAACAAAGCATGAGGGGAACGACCGTGGGCAGGATACGCTGCTCCTGCAAGGGAAGCGGCAGCTCGTATCCAGTGCCCCTCCACGTCGATGCCCTCCTCCAACAGCGTCTGCAGTCGATGCGCCATTCGGGCCTGATCTTCCGTTCCCTCGGAGATAAAAACAAATTCGTCTCCCCCGCTTCTTCCAGTCCAAACATCCGGCATATCCTGCTGGAACCGCTCAGCCAGCTTGATTAAAAAAAGATCTCCTACAGGATACGTGTACGTATTATTGACTTCACGGAAGTTTTTCAAATCCAGCATCATGCAGGAAAAGGGACGCCCTTTTGCAATCAATTCTTCCATCGTGCTGTAAATCTTTTTCCGGTGCGCCAGGGAGGTCAGCGCATCTTCTCCTCTCGGGGCTTCCACGGCAGACTGATTCGAATAAAACAGCAGCATACTCCCGCCATGACGAGTAGGGTAGACGCGTACGTGAAACCAGCTTTCTGCATAGCCATCATACTGATCGAGACACGTCCGCCGGCTGTCCGCCTTCTGATCAACATGTTCTTTCAATACATTCTCCCAGCTTGCATGCATCACTTCCCATATGAATCTGCCTTCCGCTTCTCTTCCGTGGTGCAGGAACAGCCGCTCCCAAAAGAAGTTCGTATAGGTAAGGCGTCCGAGGTGGTCGACGGCACAGACGGGATCCGTCACGAATTGAATATCGACTTCGGATACGTCCGGAGAGTGGCGCTGCATGGAGAAAGCGAACTCGGGATGGCGGGAATTCGCTCCTTTGAAGAGACACGCCTCCATCCCGCTTTCCCCGCGACTCTGCCAGAACTCTCTCGTCCCGGAAAGAACCTCGCCAGCCTGCTCTACCTCTTTTTCCGAAAAAAAGGTGAGCAGCAGGCTCAGCAGGTCTCTTCCAGGAGCAGCGGCCGGAAGGTTATGCTGATAATCGACGTGAACAAACAACCCCTGCCCATCCACGACAGCTTCTACTTTATCGTGTGCTGATGACTGCATGGTTTTCCCTCCTGCTCCTCTTTAGGTGACGTAGGAGACAACATGATCAGGTGCAACGATTTCTTTCTATTCTATCATGATTCAGTCATGGGTCAAAGGACTCCTGCAATCCTCTTTTTTTACATGATGTGCTGAAAAAAGCATTCCTTCCCTTTGCTTCGGCTTCGAGAACGCTTACACCGACCCTTCATCCCACCAGCATGAATCGAAGCGTATTCCTTGATCACGGCGGGTCTTAAGAAGAGAAGATCATCCTTCCGGGCTGCAGCCGGATCCAATCCTCTTGTAAGAGCGGGAGTAGCCGCTTCACACAAAAAGCCCGCCGAAAAGAGTTCGACAGGCTGACGTGTATTTCGATGCTATCCAAGTTCGGCCAGTGCCGCTACGTCGGCATCCAGCTGCTGCTTTTCTTCCAGCGTCCAGGCTGGGAGGACACGAATGTCGGCTTCATCCAGGTTTCTCTCCAGGAGCTGTTCCAAATCTTTCTTTGCGTCGGTAAATGCCGCTGCAAAGACGACGATATCCATCGAAGGACACGTGATCTCTATACCGGATCCGCCCTGCCAGTCTGGTGAGCGGCGGACAAGCAGCGGTCCTTCTTGTGCTTCGTGGTGTGTCATGAGTAGTTTCCGCTCCTTCTGTCAGCATGCTTTCTATATCATATCGGAACTACTCATCTACTTCAACCTCTTCCTGCTTTTCTGACGCTGCCCTGTATTCAGAAACGGTTTGTGTGAAGCGGAGCAGCAGATCTGCTGCCTTGAGCTGGTTGTTCTTAATCGGGGCCTGCATCCGCTGCATCTGTTCTTTCCATGCCTTCACATCGCGCCGGTCCATCATCTGCGTGGACGTCCCTCCTTTAGGAACATCAAGATAGCCCTCCAGGCAGATTACGCCCGTTTTCACCGGAATATTCAACTCCCGCTCCGAGAGGATGGTCTGCACTACCGATTTCGTCCGCTGCAGAGACAGCGCAGGTTTCAGCAGGGGCGTCTTGTTTTCGCCCTCTCGTTTTTCCCAATATCTGTTGTCCTTCACTCCATAAATCGTCTCTTTCGATCCCGGCAGCGCGTGCAGAATCCACATGTTATTCGGACTGAGGATGATAATATCGCAGTCCACCGGTGCTTTTCTGGCATAGAGAACCGGACGATAAAAAATGAAGCAGGTGTCCGGCAGTTCTTCCATCAGCATCCGCAGCAGTGGATCGTCATAGTAGGCCGGATCCACGCGCGACCTTTCTGAGACGGTCGAACTCGCCCAGTTGATCTGGAAATCAAACAACTCATCCCGGAAGTGCTGCTTCAACCCATCGAGCGTCCGCGACCGCAGCCCTTCGTTGGTCGGCACGGCGACTTCTTCTTCTGTTTTTTTTCGGAGCCCTTTCATCCAGGTTTTCGTCCGGCTCCAGATCCCCTCGTCCTCTTCATAATATTGATATAACGGCAGCTGGTGGGAACCCTGCACGGCTTCCCAGTCCTGCTTCAACCGCGTCCACCGCTCCCGCTTGAGGCGGACATACCGGCTTGGATAACGATACATATCGATTTCATACCGGGACACGTAATCGGATAGTTTCACTAACTGTGCCACAAGCTTCCTCCTCACTCCCGCCCGAGTTTGAGCGGTTCCTCCACTGTTGTATACGACGGCTGCTTCCCGGGATGGACTTCCATCCATTCCAGCGCTGACGCTCTCATGTTTATTCCCCCTCCACTGAACGTGCCCGAAGAAGGATAGGGAAAGGCCGCTGCCTTCTTCTTCTTGGCAATCGTAACATGCGGACGGAAGGGCCGGCCCGGAGAAGGAAATCCCAGGAACTCCGCCTCCTTTAAAACGACCTGATACAGGGGTTTTAAGTCTCCCTGTGGCTCCATGTACAGCACCCTGGGGTAATCTGGAGATCCGAATCCATTCCATCCGTTTACAGACAGCTCACTGCCCGGCAGCTCCAGCCGGCAGAGCCGGTCCCAGAGAAGCCGCTTCTTATCCATGTCCCAGCCGCCCAGAAATAAAATGGTCAGATGCATATCCTGCTCATAGGTCAGCTGTTTATAATATCGGTCAAGTGCCATCGATTCTTGAAGCGCTCTCCCTTTCTTCTGGAGTTGTTCTGTCACCCTGATGCCCAGAAAATGATGCGTCATCGAATCCCTCCTCGTTTTTATTTTCCCTCCTGCGCTTCGTTTCAAGCAGCAAGATAGGTGTGGTATAATGGATACTAAACGGATAGGAAAAAATGAGACGCGGGAAAGGATGAGTCTGCTTTGACAAAAGTAGTGAATCAGATGGATGAATTAATTGGAGATACGCCCCTTGTGAAGCTCCGGCACGTGACGCCGGAAAGCGGAGCTGTGGTGTATTTGAAACTGGAATTTCAAAATCCAAGCGGCAGCGTAAAAGACCGAGCCGCTGCAAATATGATTGAACAGGCGGAAAAAGATGGTCTGCTGCACCCAAACTCCGTTATCGTCGAACCGACATCAGGTAATACTGGAATCGGTCTTGCGATGAACGCCGCAGCGAAAGGATATAAAGCGATCCTCACCATGCCCGATACGATGTCGCAGGAACGGATCAATCTTTTGAAAGCCTACGGGGCCGAGGTTGTTCTAACTCCAGGCGAGAAAAAAATGCCCGGCGCTATCGAAAAGGCGAAAGAAATTACCGCTGCAACAGAAAATGCATTCATGCCGATGCAGTTTGAGAACAGCGCCAATCCCGATGCCCACCGCGGTTCCACAGCGGTCGAAATCATTGACGCCATGAACCAGATTGGCAAAAATCTCTCCGCATTCGTCGCCACTTCGGGTACGGGCGGGACCATCACCGGTACAGGAGAAGAACTGCGTAAAGAATATCCGGATGTCACGATCGATGTGGTGGAACCGAAAGGATCTCCGGTTCTTTCAGGGGGACGTCCCGGCCCTCATAAACTTGTCGGCACGTCTCCCGGATTTGTGCCGCCGATCTTAAACGAAGAGGTCTATGGCCGTATCCATCAGATCAGTGATGAAGATGCGTATGAAACGGCTGGACGCCTGGCACGGGAAGAAGGCATTCTCGTTGGTCCTTCATCGGGTGCGGCCTGCTATGCAGCACTGAAAACAGCTGAAAACTTCGGCCCGGATGATACCATTGTTGCCATTGCCTGCGACACTGGCGAACGGTACCTTTCCACCGATCTCTTTCAATTTAACGACTAAGTCCCGATGATTACTGCAGAAGACGGGCATCGGTGTCCTGCTTGTATTACCTGAATCACGCCGATGCTTAAGGGACGAACGGTGCAGCAACAAACACGATGTCAACAGACCGGCTTCCGGCTGTCCCAAGTGGATGGCCGGAAGCTTTTTTCGTCAGCCTCCCGGCAGCGACAGACTCACCGCGTTTTTCGTCCGCCGGGCGAGCACCAGCATCAGCAGAGCGCCCGTCAGCGTCATCACGCCATAGAAAAAATAGACACCGAGAATCGAATGGAAGTCGAGGATCAATCCGGCACTCAGACTGAAGAAGAACGCACCGACCCCATTGCCGACCGCTGCGTATACCGACACGGCCGTTGCTTTCACTTCCGGCGGGGCCAGATCCGAGACATACTGGAGAGCTGCCGGCACGAACAACCCGATACTGAAACCTTGAAGGATGGTGGTTGCATAAATCCATCCCGGGGAAGGTTCAAACGAGTAAAAAAGCCACCGCAGTCCGGAGACGAGAGCAGCTGCGGTCAATATCCACAGCACACCTCTGCGGTGGATCCAGTCCCCTGCCCAGCGCATGAACGGTACTTCACTTCCCGCGGCAAGCAGAAAGGCAAAGCCGACGCCGGCAAGCGATCCGCCGGCAAACTGGATCATGACACCAAAATAAAAGTTGTTTGCCATAATCGGTCCATATACGAGAAATGTAATCAGCAGAAAAAGCAGAAAGCCAGGAACTCTCATCAGTTTGCCGAGACCCCCACGAAGATCCACCCTCACTGCCGCGTTCTCATTCGGAAGCCCCGCGGCTGTCAGCGCACTGACGGCAAAAACGAGGAAGAAACCGTAGAATATCACCTGCAGTCCAAAAAGGTCAGACAAGTTGCCCATAATCCAGACGGCGACGGCAAACCCGACAGCGCCCCACATTCGGATACGGCCGTAGTCTCCACCCTTCCGCTTCACGTAATTCATGGCCAGGTTATCCGACAGCGGAATGACCGCGCTCTGAAACACAGCCAGCATAACGGCGACAGCAACGAATACATAATAATCGGTCACTCCCGCGTATGCGAGTCCACTGAAAGCCGCTCCCGTAGAGGCTGCCATCAGCAGCAGCCTCGGCCGTTTCGTCAGATCACTGAGCATCCCCCACAGCGGCTGGACGAGAATCATCGTAACAGGGCCAATGGACGTAATCACACCGATCTGTGCACCGCTGAGGCCGATATCCTGAAGGTAGACCGTCAGCAGTGGGAACAACCCGCCGAGACCGAAATAGATAAAGAAGAAATAAGCTTTCATTCGTAGTATGTGTGACGGAAACATGATACATCCCAGCTTTCTTTTTAATGTACAGATTTGCAGGCAGGAGCTGTTCCCTGTCGTGGAAGGAAGGACAAAACGCAGCTTTAATCCTGCTTTCGCCATGATGAGATCCCGGGAGCAGCTGCTGTCATACGACCTGCGGCAAGGCGTTTTGTCTTCAACATCTCTCTTCAGACGGACACACACCTGCAGTCCACCTTACCAGAAATTCATAGCACCTGCGACCCCGTCTGAACTGGAAGAAACCGGGCCCTTTACAGCAGAATCCGAACGATTCACACACAGTTTACGTAATTTTAACGAAATTTACTGAGGTTCACCTTTACGTCTTTCGCTAAAATAGGGTAAAATGTTAAGCAAGGAGGGGGACGTTATGGACATAAGCTCGATGATGCAGGCACAGACTGCCCAGCTGCAGCAGACGGTTAGTATGAGTCTTCTTAAAAGCTCACTATCCACCGACGCAGCACAGAGCATCAACATGCTGGAAAAGATGAACGAGGGCAGTGCTTCCACTTCTGCTGAAGCACCTCACCCGACATCCGGCAGCAGTATTGATATCCGTCTTTAAGTGATCAACCATGTACGCCCTTTCTGCGCAAGGTGTGCGCTGATTTCTTTTGGGTGACAAACAAAGGAGTGGTTTTTTGAAACCGTCGACTGATCGTATGTTAACTCGTATTAAATCGGTATACCTCTTCATCAAACAGAAAGGGAGCGTCTCCACACACGAACTTACGGAAGAGTTCGGCACGACTGAACGAACGATTCAGCGGGATCTGCACGTGCTCGAATACAACGACCTCGTCACCCCGACCGGACGTGGCGTCTGGACAACCACGGACAAGAAAACAATCGTATCCTGACACCCGGGTAGAGCTGCCTCAACGAAGGCCGTGCATCAATAAACCGGTGGATGAACCATAAATACGAGCCGACGACTGCTTTGACGATCGTCGGCTCGTATTTATCGTTTGTCGGTAATAATGACGCCTTCCGATGCGGGCAGTCCCGGCGCGGCCGGCAAGGCATCCTATCACCGTATGGATGCTTTGATGCATCCTCCGTGAACGATAGCGAAAGCACTTTTTGATCGGAACGGCGTGCATCGTCGCTGCATGCTTTTCAAGGGAAGAACAGGGGCTTCGTTCTTCCCGCGCAGCCGGCTACGCCGTCCCCCTAAATGGGAACTTATACATTCCTATCGACTAAATAAGAGTGGCCCGGTGCGGTACCGGGCCACTCTTGGTTCGTAAACGGCCTCTCGCCCCCGCTATTTTTTATGCTCCTGCAGCAACTGCAGTTCCTCTCCCGTCAGTTCGCGGTATTCACCCGGATTCAAGGCTTTATCCAGGTGGATCGGACCCATTCTCACACGCGTCAATGCGGTCACCCGGTTTCCACAGGCAGCTAGCATTCGCTTCACCTGATGATACTTTCCTTCCTGAATGGTAAGGAAAATTTCGGTTGCCCGTTCCGTCCGTTTCACAACCGCCGGCTGTACTTCTGTTCCGTCTTCCAGCGTCATCCCTTTTTCCAGCTGCGCTTCGGTTCGATCGTCGATCGCATCCGCCAGCGATACTTTGTATTCTTTGTCCACCTTCCGCTTTGGGGACGTCAGCTGGTGAGCCAGCTTTCCGTCGTTGGTAAGCAGCAGCAGCCCTGTCGTATCTTTGTCCAGACGGCCGACAGGAAAGGGAGCAAACAGCTGGTCTTTTTCCTCCAGCAGCTCCGTGACGGTTTCCTCCGTCTCATCTTCGGTGGCTGAAATCATTTCCAGCGGTTTATTCATCAGCAGGTACACATAGTCCCGGTAAGTGACAGTGTCTCCAAACAGGAGCAGGCCGCTGCTGTCTGGATCCACGTGCGTCTTCCCCTCTTTCACCGGCCGTCCGTCCTGCTGGAGAGCGCCCTGCTTCAGTAATTTTTTCACTTCTTTTCTGGAGCCGTACCCCAGTTTCGCAAGCAGTTTATCTGCTCTCATCTTTACATCCCTCTATTCTTCTTCACCAAACATATAATGTTTCGTCCGTATATTAACATTTAACACGATTCCCACTGCCAGCATATTCGTGATCAGCGAGCTTCCTCCGTAACTGATAAACGGCAGTGCCAGACCAGTGATCGGCACGACGCCAATCGTCATCCCAATGTTCTGGAAAATCTGGAAGACGAGCAGGCCGATAACACCGGCAACCAGATACGTCCCGTACGTATTGTTACACGTGAAGGCAATCACGACCATTCTATAAAGCAGGAGGAAGTACACCACCAGCAGCACGGTCGCCCCCATAAAACCGAACTCTTCTGCAATAACAGTAAATACAAAGTCGGTGTGCAGCTCTGGAATCAGGCCGCTCTGGGTTTTGATGCCGCCCATGAATCCGGAGCCGTAGAGCTGGCCAGCTCCGACTCCCTGCAGCGCGTGGTACAGCTGATACCCTGCGGCGCCAATGTTCTCACCAGGACTCAGCCATGCGTATATCCGGCTCAGCTGGTGGTCCTGGATAATCCGGTTGAATAGTTCAAAATTCACGTTATGGAGCCAGACGAGAAAGCTGATGGCGCCTACGAAGATTGAAACTAACAGACCAATCATCCGAAAAGTAACACCCGCCATCAAAATCATAATGCCAATGATGGCCCCGATGACAAGCGCCGTTCCTAAGTCCGGCTGCACCAGAATGAGGAGAAACGGTGGTAGACCGACGGCGAGAATTTTTCCGACGACGATGCAGTCAGAGAGAAAGGAGACCGGCCTCGGTTTTCTCGTGATCGTCAAAAGCAGATGAGACAACGAAAAAATAAGGAATATTTTCACAAACTCAGAAGGCTGAAAACGCGGGACACCCGGCAGATCGAGCCAGCGCTGGGCTCCGTTGATTTCTGTCCCCATCACGGCAACCAGCAGCAGCAGAATCATGCTGATAATGTAGAAGGTGATGGAGAAATTTTTAAAGGATTCATAGTCGAAAAGCATCGCACCGCCCATGACGATGACCCCGAGCGCAAACCAGATGATCTGGCGCTGCACGAAATACCCCGGGGCATTATACTGCTCTGTCGAGGCAGCACTGTAGATCGCGACCAGGCTGATGCACATGAGCACAAATAGAAAAAACAATAGAGAGTAGTCCAGCTGTTGAAGTGGACTTTTACGTTCCTGCATGTTCGCTTCTCCTTACATTAACATCATACGATTCCGTATGTAATTCTTCTTCATCTGGATCGTTCTGACGGAGGCGGCGGTCTTTCTCCACCCGTCTCGAAATGTTCGCGAGGATACCGACAGACGCCAGCGTTACCAGCAGCGACGAGCCGCCATAGCTTAAAAATGGGAATGGAATCCCAGTTACCGGCAGCAGCCCCGTAACGGCACCGCTGTTGAAAATGACCTGTACTGCCAGCTGCGCGGAAATGCCAAAAGCGAGCAGGCTCCCGAATGTATCTCTCGCCCGGAAACCAATGAGAAATCCGCGTCCGATCAGCAGGGAGGCAAACAGCAGCGCTGCTGCCACCCCGAGAAAGCCTAGTTCTTCACTGACAATGGCGAGAATGAAATCCGTGTGCGCCTCCGGCAGATAGAACAGCTTCTGCACGCTCTGTCCAAGACCTGCGCCGGTCAAGCCGCCGTGAGCAACGGCGATAAAGGACTGCACAACCTGAAACCCTTCCGTCTGCTCCAGTTCGAAGGCATTCAGGTAGCCGGCCAACCGATTCATCCGATATTCTGCGGAGCTTGCATAAAACCAGATGACAGAAACCGCCAGCACGGCGAGGCTGACTATATGCCACAGTCTCGCTCCGGCTAGAAAAGCAAGCAGCCCTGCCACCATGATGATCGAGGTGCCTGTTCCCAGATCGGGCTGGAACATGATCAGGATGAAGGCAGCAGCGACAACCAACAGTGGTTTGAACAAGCCGTTTTTGAAATCGTGGATATATGGTGCTTTTTTGGCATAAACACTCGCAAGGTAAATGATCATCGCCAGTTTGACAAATTCCGACGGCTGGATCGTAAAACCGCCTATCGCAATCCATCGGGTAGCTCCGTTGACCGTATGACCGAGAGGCGTAAGCAGTACAATGAGCAGCAGGGCAAAGGAACCGAGCAGCATGAAGGGAATCAGCTTCTGGTAGTGACGGTATGGGAAAAACATCAGAAAGAAAAAGACACCCAGTCCGAGGACAAGCCACATCAGGTGACGGTTAAAATAAAAAAGAGCGTTATTATAATTTTCATATCCTTCCACAAAGCTGGCACTGTAAACCATGATCAGGCCAAATAAGCTGATCAGGATCACCGTTGTCACCAACATCCAGTCTATGTATAGCTGTCTCTTCTCCTCCAAGCTGTCTCACCTCCTGCATTAGCAGTATTATACCATGCGCAGGGATGCCGCTTAAAGTGCCGTTCGATTGATACCGAACTTTCACATAAAAAAAGGGAGCTGCCCATCCGGGTTTTCGGGTTGTCTCAGCGGGAACGTGAAGATCCTGAAGACAAGCACGCAGCGGCTTGGACCGCAGACTTTTCGAGAGAAGCGAGCGGTCTTCTTTCTTCCCGCGCAACGCAGGAAGCCGCCGTCCCCCTGTATGAAAACTTATGCTTATACTTTAAAAAAGCACTCCGGCTGCCGCCGGAGTGCTGTACGTGCTTCTACGATGCATGTATATCAGCCGTGAAGTTTTTTCGCTGTTTCTGCAATCCGCTTGCCGAGACGGCGCGTCATCGTCAGATCCCGCTCATCCGGCTGGCTGCTGCCATCCGGCCCCGCCACGGTTGATGCTGCATAAGGAGAACCTCCGATGCCGTCTGTGGTCAGCTGTTCCGGATTCTCGCCATAAGGCAGGCCGACGTAAATCATACCAAAGTGCATGAGCGGAACGAAAGTTGTCAACGCAGTCGTTTCCTGTCCTCCATGAATTGAACCGGTGCTCGTCACGACGCCGGTCACTTTCCCTTCCAGCTCTCCATTCATCCAGAGAGAACCGGCGGAATCGAGAAACTGTTTCATCTGTGCCGGCATCGTCCCATACCTGGTCGGAATACCCCAGAGTATGCCGTCAGCCCACTTCAGATCTTCATGGGTTGCCGTCGGGACATCTTTCTGCATCTCCTGTGCCTGGTCGTAGGCATCCTGCCCGGACATAGCCGCCTTTACTGCATCAAATTCTTCAATGCGGACGATTTTCACTTCCACTCCGTCCACTTGCGCAGCCCCTTCTGCTGCTGCTTTCACCATCGTGTAAATGTGACCGAATGTGCTGTAATACGGAATAAGTACTTTTGTCATGTGTCACCAGCTCCTTCTGCTTTTTTATACATTACCTGCCCTTCCCGGAATCTGCTTCTATGAAACCTTTGCCCCAACCAGATGAACAGCTGTCCGGGATGCCGGCTTGCTCCGTAGGAAACAGGAATCATCGACTGTCGATGCAGCCACGAAAAGAAGGAGCGCTTCAGAAAGAGACTGATCAATGGGACAGTGCTGAACAAAGAGCGGGAAGGACACTCCCGGATGCAGAAAACCGCTCCCCACGCTCGAGAAACAGGCCTTCTCTGTACAGAAGAAGGGCATTCTGTGTTATAATGAAGCAATGAAACGGGAGTTTCTACTCCTGAAATGAGAGGTGAAATGGAATGGAGCATCTGGAGCTTTGCCCAAAGTTTGAATCTGCTTTTCAACTGCTCGGGAAACGCTGGAACGGCCTTATCATCAGAGTGCTGCTTCACGGACCGGCCAGGTTCAAAGATATCTCCGTCAACATTCCGAATATGAGCGATAAAATGCTGGTGGATCGATTGAAAGAGCTGGAAGACATCGGTGTCGTAGAACGTTCTGTTTATCCGGAGACGCCGGTTCGTATAGAATACAAGCTGACTGATAAAGGCCGTGCTCTCGAGCCCGCGCTGGACGAAATTCAGTCATGGGCGGAAGAATGGATGGACCAGAAAGAGAAACAGAAAGAAAGCATTCCTGTATTGAAGTAATTTGGGGTTTGTCAAAAAAAGAGCCCTCCTGGTAGGATACAAGGTGTCCAAAGCTGATCAGCGAAAAGGACCCCTAACTACTTCCAAGGAGGACTCACGAATGAATTATAACCGAAACGAAAACATCAAGCAAATCCATTCAGAGACATTGATTATCGGTGTTGATATTGCGAAAAAAACCAACTACGCCCGGGCTCAGGATGACCGCGGTATTGATCTTGCCGAAGCCTTTCGGTTCGATAACAGGTATTCTGGATTCCGTGCTTTGTTGGAATGGGTGACTCAACTGAAAACATCGTTTCATA
>NZ_AUCK01000012.1 GCF_000429725.1 Alkalicoccus chagannorensis DSM 18086
CACGTCTGTTGATTAGCCAATAACTACCACAAAAAATAGAAAAGAAGACACCGACCTGATAAGATGTAAAGCGTCTAAACCAACATCATCAGAGAAGGTGTCTCCCATGAATCAGTTTACCACAATTTCCGCTTTATTTGATCAATTGATTGCCGAAGAAGAGCTTGAACAATGCTTAAAAACATACGGCTACGAGGATGTTGCCCGTAAATTTCGTGTTCGAGATCTGATTGATTTTCTTTTAGCTGCCGCCCTCGAGAAATGGGAAGGCTACCGGGATGGCGCCGATCAGATGGCTGCTTCCGATCTTGCTCCTGTGAACTTTTCTACGATCAGTAAGAAGGCAACGGAGTTGCCATACGAAGTGATCAAGGATCTGTTTCATCTCTTGGTAACCCGATGTAATCGGGCTCAGCGTCGATCAAAACCAATCAAACATGCGTTACTTCTGATCGATTCTACAACGATGACGGTTGGAGAAACTCGACTCCCCTGGGCTCCTTTTCACGGAAAACGTTCAGGAATCAAACTGCATGTCGCCTATACACCCGAGACCGGCATGCCGTTTGAAGTCAAAGAAACGATTGGACGGGTCCATGATGGACCCGCAGGCGTATCTTTAGCTAATCGCTCATTTATTCTTGTGGCAGACCGTGCATACGGCAAACATGCCCAGTTGGATGAGTACGAAAGACAAGATCAGCGTTTTGTCATTCGCCTAAGAGAGAACGTCAAATACCATCGCCCTCACGGGCTTCAACGTTTTGTCCCAACCCATTCGAACGTGACAGACGACATCACCTGTCAACTTGGAACGGAACAATCCCGAACCGCGCACCGGTTTCGGGTGGTTACATTTCATGACCACAAAGGTCACCCGATCCGTGTTGCAACAAACATACGCGATCTCTCAGCAGAAGCGATTGCATCCATGTATCAGACGCGTTGGCAGATCGAATCGTTCTTTCAATGGATCAAGGGGCAGTTGAATGTACCGGTTCTGTTTGGCACGACGAAAAATGCGGTCTTTTCTCAGCTGTTTGCGGCACTGATGGCATATATCCTTGTGAAATGGGTCTTTGAATCCGTTAAAAAAATCGTCCGAAAACCTTTATCTCTAAAGGGTTTTCTGCGCATGTTCCTGCATCATACGCTTCCTTTAGAATGGAAAAGCGCCCTGGCCACCTGGTTGTATGAACGGAGAACCAAGGGCTATTTATCAAACCTAAATTTTGGTTAATCAACAGACGTGGTTAAAACCCTCTCTTATTGGCTTCAACACCAAATGATTGCCTCGATTTTCGACCACTACTTGCTTATCAAATCCAACCTCATCAAAAAATTTTTTAGGAATGGTGATTTGACGCTTATCCGAAATCGACACCCGCTTTGATTCTTTTTTTCCAAGCGGCATAAAAAAAACCTCTTTCTCTTTTTTCGTTTCTTGATTTCTTTTCTGTATTGTATCAAAAAGTAATGGGGATAACTCAATCCTCTTGGACAAGCATTATGACCGAAATGAAGGGCCTTCGACAATGTCTTTCCAGTATCTCCATGCTTCCAGATACGTGGGAAAGTCGTCCGGATGGTGCTTCAAACAGATAGCGAGCCGAAGGTACAAGCCGATCACGACCTGACCGAAGATATCCGGCAGATTCCAGCCGGTCTGCTCGAACAGTTCTGATTCGATTTCCTCTAACGTCTGAAGGTGGAGTTCTTCCGGGGAGGAACAGAACGCATAGACGACGTCGTAAACGGGATCTCCGAGAACCGGAGCAGGATCAAGAATGCCCGACAGCTTCCCTTCGTGAAACAGAAAATTATGTACACCGAAATCTCCATGAAGCAGGTGCGGCTCTTTCTTCTCGCTTGTCTGCAGTACCAGGTTGCGGACAAACGACGCGTCTGACTCTTCCAGGTGCGTTCCGATCACGCGCTGTGCTTCTTCGATTTCCTCCAGGAGAAAATCCTGCCACGAGGCAGATGGCTCGTCCGTCGCCCCCCACCCCCGCTCTTTCGGAACGCCTGCATACTGAGAGACGAAAGCGGTCAACAGCGTGGACAGCAGCTCGCTTTTTTTCATCGAGACTGGAACAGAAGAAGTCCCTGGCAGGGGCTCATATACCAGGTAACGAAACGACGGATCAACATAGACAGGATGCGGCACATAGGGACTTTCACGGTAAAAGTAAAGAAACTTTACCTCCGGTTCCAAGATCTCCGGCGGACTGATTTTGACGACAAGCTCCCTGCTGCTGTTTTTGAGCAGATAGACGTGGCCGACCGTACCGCCGCTCATCTCCTGCAGTGCTGCTTCCTCGGCACGCAGGATTCCTTGTTGCACGAGCGCATCTATCACCATCTCGATATTCACGCTGGCTGCCTCCTTTTTGAATCGAATGGTATGCCAAAAGGCAATACGTTTCCCTGATTATCTGCCATGTTTTCGGCAGCATTTCTCCTCCGACGACAACCTCGTCGACTCAACAAGCAAACCTCGTCGGCATCCCCCTTGATCCGCGACGCCTGGACGCGAAAGCCCGTCGCCCCAGAGAAAAAGCTCGCCAAACGATGCGAACCCCGCCACAAGAAGCGAGAGGTACGTCGAGGTCTACACGGAACCTCG
Organism: Alkalicoccus chagannorensis DSM 18086; assembly: GCF_000429725.1. Taxonomy (GTDB): domain Bacteria; phylum Bacillota; class Bacilli; order Bacillales; family Salisediminibacteriaceae; genus Alkalicoccus; species Alkalicoccus chagannorensis. The sequence goes on from NZ_AUCK01000012.1 coordinate 2,627, forward strand.
TCGCCCCACATCGGCATCCTCGCCACCATGCTCACCCAGCCATCTCTTTCTATAAAAATAATAGACGAAAAGCCCAAACCCTATTATTTCCATTCATGTTACGATTAGTATACTCTGATACAAGAGCTCGATGAAAGTGCCCGCATGAAAAGGAAAGGAACATCCTCAATGAACATGACGCTGTTCGCTTCGTGCTGATTGTCCTGTTGCACCGCCTGCTTCAACGCCGGTTGATCCATGAAGATCCGCTTTCGCTCCGCTATATAGAGGGGATTCTCCCTTCCATGGCGGTCTACACCTCGATTGCAGCTGTGCTGATCTTGATCCTCTTCAACGTGTTTGCCATCGGATATCCGTGGAACGCCCTTCTGTTATCCGGCACCTGTTCGATCGCTTTCGTGTCTCAAGCGCTTCTGGAGAACTACTCAAAGAGAAAACACCTACGCAGCCCTCGCTTCCTCTGTCTGGAGTGCTCTGCTCTTTTTTTCTTGTATTACTATAGCAGCTCCGACTGTGAGAGGAACGCGTAGGAAGGAGGAGATTCTTTTTGAAGAAACAGCTGGCCTACGTGGTCATCACCTTTGTTCTGTTATGTACCTTAATGGCGGCCTTCTATTTTAACTCTTTGTTTCCCTACTTGTACTGGTATCAAGAAACAGCGGACGGATTAGCTGTGCAGCAGCGATTGCCGGGTACGGACGCGTACATGCTGGAGGCAGCGAACATCGATGACGAACTTCGGCATGCCCTGCTGGTTCATGAAATAGGCAGCATGCGCAGCACCGCGCTCGCGATGCTGACGGTCGGCTTCAGCCTGATACTCGCGCTCCTTTTTCGATCCGTCAGCCCCCCGTACACGAAGGCTTGGCTCGTGATAGGGAGCCTGCTGCTGCTTCCGCTGCTCTATATATACCTCGATCAAGCGTCCTCCATCTCCCAGATACTCTCAGACCTGACCTAGCCATCGCAGGTGTTGATATCCTGGGCACTGTCCAAAAGCGCGGGGCAGCTTTGGGCCGGCACGGCGTGTACCGAAGGTTCTTGGAGGGAAGCATGGGTTCTTCATGTTTCCTGCTCAGCATACGAAGCCGCCGGATACCCTCAGTAAAAATGTGATGATGAACGCAGAAAAAACATCAAAACCCGCCGCCTTCTGCAGTATTATGAAGAAATCACCCGCCAAAAGTCTTTTACGATTTCTTTTACTGCGTCTTCCGCCTGTGGATAGTGGCCAAGTTTCCTGACGAAGGCGTGCTCCATTCCTTGATACTCTACATGTCGTAAAGGTACATTCGCTTGCTGCAGCTCTTCAGAAAATTCCTCAGCCTGTATACGCAGAAAATCAAATTCAGCCGCTATCATCGTGATCGGTGGGAACTCTTTTTTGTTTTCTCTCAGCAATGGGGATACTAAGGAAAGGAACACATCTCCCAGGTTCTCTAAATACAGAGATTGGATGAAATAGACCGACTCTCTCATCGCAATGAGTTCTTCGCGAATGAGCTCTGGCTGCATGCGCAAGTCGTAATCTTCTATACTCCACGCCTTTCTTGAAAAATCGGATAAGTCGAGCAGCGGACAGAGAAGTCCTATATGAGAGATGTCCCAAGGTTCCTCCTTACTTAAATGGTGCACGCCGAGTGCGAGATTCCCTCCAACGCTGTCCCCGATCAGCCCGATCTGCTTTGCATTGATACCCAGTTCCGAGGCAAATTCATACACGTACCGAAGCCCTTCCAGGCAATCATGGAGTCCCGCACGATATGGATGTTCTGGTGCGAGCCTATATTCTACCGCCACGGCGACTGCATCCGCTTCCTGTGCCATATACTTACATAAATTCTCCATCACGAGTGTGTCTTGATCGAAAAATCCTCCCCCGTGATAAAAAACGATACCGGGCTTTTCTTCTTTTGTTCTATTATATATTCTGATGTTCAGTTTTCTGTCAGGTAAATGTATCGTTTTATATTCAATACGTACATTGCTGCTGATATCTTCGTTATTACATTCAGTGCTGTTGCGGACCTCTTGCAGATCATTCATTTCCATTGGCCTGCGGGAAGCAGGGCCTTCACGGCTTTCTAGCAATGCTTTTACTCTCGGATCGAGTCCACCCTGCACTTCATTTTCAGGGAAGACCTTTTGAATGATCTGCAGTCCATCTTCGGGATGAAGATGGGATCTATGTTTTACTCTGGAAATCAGATTGTCATGCGTGTCGTTCATCATAACGATTCACCCTCTCATCGTGTGCAAGTAAACGATTACCTTTTATTACTATACCCTTTTTAAGGAATTATTAAATATCAGAACATTCATAACTCAGTAGATGTAGCTTATGCTTGTCGAGGCAGCGTTCATAGGAAGAAGAGAACATGAAAGGCTTACGCTTTTCTTGAAAGAGGAAGGAATGATTCTTTTTCATTAGAGGAAAACGGCGTGTACCGCAGGTGCTTGGAGGGAAGCATGGGGCTTTCTGATTTCCGCGCAGCCGACAAAGCCACCGTCACTCTGTATAACAACGTATACATTCCTATCATTCAAGATGGAAAGAAAGACAAAAACGGCTCCAGACCTGTATGAAGCAGGGACTGGAGCTGATGCTGTTAAATCATATAATCTATCGGCGGTTTGATTTCTTTCATGAGTCCGCTGAGCGTGGAGGGTCTGATATTCTCCGGGAAGCGTCTTTCCCAGCCTGCCTGCTCCAGCAGTTCGCGCACCTGTCCTTTTACATTCACAAACCAGATGTGCAGTTCTCCGTCTGTTTCGTATTTCTCCACTACTCGCTCCAGCGCGGTGATTCCCATCGTATCGATGTCGTTGACTCCTGCCATATCGACAATAACATGGGACGGCTCCGCTTCTTTCTGTTCGAGCTCTTTGATTTTCGTTTCCAAATAGTCCTCAAGATAGGCCGCATTCGAGAAGTGGATTCTTGCATCGATTCGTATCAGCTTGATTGTCGAGATCACGACGGAATCAGGAAAACGCTCGACGTCCCGGTACGTCTGGGTTTTGGCATGCCAGCCGAGCTCTGTGACGTGCGGGTGGGAAATGCGGTTGATCAAAATACATAAAGAAACCCCTGCTCCGATCAACAGCCCCCACTGAATGCCCACAACGAGCGTGGACACGAAGGTAACGACCCAGACCCAGCCATCCGATGGTTTGATACGGAAGGCATGAGTCGCCGACCTCAAGCTGATCAATCCTGTGACGGCCGAGAGAATGATCGCCGCAAGAACGGCAAGCGGCAGGTAATAAAAAAGAGGGGTCAAAAAGAACAGCGTGCCCAGCACCCCGAGCGCGGCGATGACCATGGACACCTGCGAGACGGCTCCTGTGGCGTGGTTCACCGCGCTTCTTGAGAAGCTCCCCGTCACCGTATAGCCGGAGAACAACGAGCTGCCGATATTAGCGAGACCGATTCCACGAAGCTCTTTATTGATGTTCACCGGCGGGCTGTCTCTATCTGCGAGTGTTTTCGTAATAGCGAGTGATTCCATCATCGCAATCAAAGCAATCGTCAGCGCTGTCGGCAGCAGGAGCTGCATCGAAGCCGGATTTACTTCCGGAAGAGAGAAAGCAGGAAGTCCCTGCGGCACCTCGCCAACGATGGCCACCCCCGCTTCATCCAGGCCAAGCACGTAAACGAGCAGCGTGCTCCCTGCAACGACAAACAGCGAGGCTGGCAGCTTCGTATGTATTTTTTTCATTCCGATTAAGGCAATCAGACTGACTAGACCAATGGCTGCAGTCGGCAGGTGTATTTGCGAGAGGTTCGTCAACAGGTCCATCAGCAGCGGGATGAACTGGGTCTGGGTTAAGACGTCTACTCCGACAAAGTTTCCAGCCTGGCTCAGTCCAATCATGATCGCTGCGGCCGACGTGAATCCGTTGATCACATTCTGCGAAATGAATTTGACGAGCGTGCCTGCATTCACCAGGCCGAGCAGACATTGAATGCCGCCTACCATCAAGGTGAGCAGAAGGACAAGCGACACATACTCCGGGCTCTGCGGCTCTGCCAGCAGCGATACGCCGGCGAAGACGAGGATCGAGGCCATCGCCACCGGTCCGATCGCCAGCTGCCGGGATGACCCGGCAAAGGCATAGATCAACAGGGGCAGAATCGACGCATACAACCCCATCACTGGAGGCAGTCCCGCCAATACAGCATAAGCCATGCCCTGCGGCACGAGCATCACGAAGACGGTGATGCCGGCAATCGCATCCTGCTTCAAGGCAGCACTAGTATAGTCATCCGGCAGATTTAAGCCGTTTCGCATTTTTTGAAGCACGGGTCCTCACCTCCAGTGTGACGTCGATCTGACACGGCCTGCAATCCACACCAGTGCCTTTTCACGTCTGCGCTTTCCTTTCTACAGCATATCCTGCGTGAGACGATCCAACAACACCGGCCGCTTTATTTTATGGAAGGTTCGCTGCTGCGACGTGTTTCATCATACTACTTGTGTGAGCAGCCACAGCCTGTGAATATGTTATCCCGTCCCATGCCAAGGGTGATACCAGGCTTTTCTGCAGCTGCAGAACCAGCTGCAGACGAGAAGGGCTTGGGTGATTGAGGTGTGGCGCTCTTATTGAGGAAGTCACGACTCAGCGCTGAACGTCCGCGTATTCTCTCTGAGTGACCGAGCGGGTCTTCTGAACGTCCGAGCGCTTCTCCTGAGTGTCCGAGCAAAGCCCGAATGACCGAGCTTTCTCTTTGAATATCCGAGCTGTGCCGCTGAGTGACCGCCAGCGACGGCTGAACGTCCGAGCGCACGCCTCGAGTGACCGAGCCACGTCAAAACGGCGTCTAGACCAAAAGCGCACAGCGCCTTTTGGTCGGAACGGCGTGCGGAAGCGCTGCAAGCTTTTTGAGGGAAGGAAACGTTCTTTGTTTCTTCCCGAGCAGCGCATGGAGCCGCCGTCACGCTGTATGAAAACTTATACATTCCTATCATAGACCAAAAGCGCACAGCGCTTTTTGGTCGGAACGGCGTGTGGCGTCGCTGCAGGTTTTTAAAGGGAAGAACAAGCGCTTCGATCTTACCGAGCAGCGGACAGAACCGCCGTCTTCTTCCCATGAAACCTGATCCATGCTTCCTCTGCAAGAAACGCTGCAGGACAGGTGTCCTACAGCGTTTTCGCTGCGGCGCGTTCCTGACTCGTGCAGGAGCAGCCATGCGTCAGCGACACTTTCTTTTATTCTTCGAGTTCTCTCAAGTCTTCAATCGAATCGATATCCATGTACTCTGGGACGACCAGCCCGAGACGGGTGCCTTCTGTATTCGGTCCGAGATCGACGAAGTCCTCTTCGTATTCATCGTAATACTGCTGCTGTCCCGGCAGCCATGAAGCAAACATCGCATCCGCTCCATCCGTAGCAAGTCCGGTGTACATCGCATCAATCATCACTTCAACGAGATCTGTTTCATAGTTGAGGTCTTTGAGCACTTCGCTGACCACATTCGTCGCCGCCAGTGCATCGGCCCAGTTGACCAACGTGAATTCGATCAATTCTCCGTCGCCTTCTTCAGCGCCTTCTGTCCACTCGGCAACCATGTCTTCATTATCGTCTACCCACTGTCTCGCTGCTTCATCTACTTCAGTATCCTCTTCTTCGGCCATCATCATGACCTCTTCCATATCACTCATCTCCCAGGAAAACTGGTCGATGACAGGAAACGCTCCCGGCATATCTTCTTCCAGTCCCGTTCGCGTCAACGTATGGATGTCTTCCCCTTCGCCGAATACCAGTTCCGGATCTTCAAGGAACTTTAGGTCATACTCCATGAACTTCCAGTGCGGCTGCCAGCCTGTGACGACGACCGGCTCTTCGTTATCAATCGCTTCGCCGAGTTCTGCTGTCATGACGGGACCGGAGCTGCTGAGCACCGACCAGTTTTCATCCAGATCATACTCTTCGATGGCGATCTCTGCATTATCCATGATGCCTGTTCCTGGATCGATGCCAACGATTTCGTAATCAACCTGTTCGCCAATAGACTCACCGGAAGCTTCCGCCTCTCCGTTGTTGTTCGTGTTCTCTTCCGCCGTGTTATCGTTCTCATTTCCGCAGGCGGTTGCTGCTGCTAACAATGCTGTCATACCAATGGCTCCGACTAGTTGGTTCTTTTTGAAATTCATATCTATCTCCTTTAGGGTTTAGATTTGGCCTGTCGGCCGGTTCATACTAATTCTAGATGACTGAAAAGGGCGAAGAGGTTCCGCCCTTTATGAAAACATACTTGTACTGTGCTTCGGCTGCAGTTTGGCAGCAGGGTCGATATACGATTTCGCATGATTCACGGCAATCGGAGCTTCCCCGAAACCGATGGCAATCAATTTGACTTTTCCTTCATAAGAGGCAATATCTCCAGCAGCATAAATGCCTTTGATGTTCGTCTCCATCTTGGAGTTTACCGGAATCGTGTTTTTATCCAGATCCAGCCCCCATTCTTTGATCGGACCAAGAGAAGAAGTGAACCCATGGTTGACGATAACCGCATCGACGTCGATTCTCTCCTGCTCTCCATCTTTCTCCTGCAGCACTACTTGTTCTATCTTGAGGTCATTTCCTTCCAACTGCTCCATCGTATACGGTGTTTTGATGTTCACACTCGACTGGCGCAGCTGATCCATGCTGTGTTCATGACAGCGGAATTTGTCTCTCCGGTGAACCAGCGTGACTTCTGCTGCAATGGGCTCGAGCATCAGCGCCCAGTCTACGGCGGAGTCTCCGCCGCCGGATACGAGGACCTTCTGATCCCGGAAAGCCTCCAGGTCATTGATGAAATAATGCAGGTTTTTCCCTTCATAGTAATCGGCACCGTCGAGCGTCAACCGCCTCGGTTCAAATGCTCCCGCTCCAGACGTGATAATGATGGCTTTGGATAAGTGGCTCGCTTTATCAGTTGATAATTCGAACATCCCCTCGTCGTGCTTGTGAATTTGCTGCACGACTTCTTCCAGCTTGATCGAAGGCTCGAACTGCGCAGACTGGGCAACAAGATTGTCCACCAGGTCCTTGGCACGCACCTTCTCGTACCCGGCTATATCGTAAATGTATTTTTCCGGATACAGGGTAGCGAGCTGTCCGCCGATTTCCGGCAGACTATCAATGATTTTTACCTTCATCTGCCTCATTCCACCGTAGAAAGCCGCGAATAGCCCCGCTGGACCACCGCCGACAATCGTCAGATCGTAGATGTCTTCCTTCATTGCTTTCACCTCCCCTTTGCTGCTGAAAACCAGTGGAGTGGTGCTGGTTTTGTATTTTGAAAAATATGCTTCTGCTCGGTATATTCTTCGAGTCCTGCTTTCCCGAGTTCTCTGCCGATTCCGGACTGTTTATACCCGCCCCATGGTGCCTGCGGGATGTACGGATGAAAATCATTGATCCACACCGTACCCATTCTAAGCTTGCCGGCAATGCGCTCGGCTTTGGCAATATCCTCTGTCCAGACAGCTCCGGCAAGACCATATATCGAGTCATTGGCGATCTTCGCTGCTTCTTCTTCAGTTTGGAACGTCTCCACCGTGAGCACAGGTCCGAACACTTCTTCCTGGACGATGGTCATGTCCGACCGGCATTCCGTGAAAATGGTCGGCAGAAAGAAGAAGCCATCTGCAAGCGCCGGATCTTCAGGATACTTGCCGCCAATCAGCAGGTTCGCGCCCTCTTCTACACCGATATCCACCAGCTTTCTCACTTTTTCTCGATGTTCAGCGGAAATCATCGGTCCGGACTCGGTCGCTTCCTCCATGCCGTCTCCGAGCCGGATCGCCTTCACCCGCTCTTCCAATGCTGCGACGAAGGCATCGTGGAGCGATGCTTCCACAATCAGTCTGGCACCAGCAGAACAGACCTGTCCGGCGTGAAAATAGACAGCGTTCAACGCTTGGTCTAACGCGATGTCAAAGTCGCAGTCTGCAAAAACGATGTTCGGATTTTTCCCACCGAGTTCCAGGGCGATTTTTTTCATATTCCCGCTGGCCGTCTGCATGATTTTCCTGCCGGTCTCGATGCCGCCCGTGAACGAGATGAGGTCTACGTCATCACTGGCCGCGAGCTCCTGGCCGACGGTGTGGCCCGGTCCCAGCACGAGGTTGATGACACCTTCCGGAAATCCTGCCTCCTCCATCAGTTCGAATACTTTGATGGTCGTCAGCGGGGTGATTTCACTCGGTTTCAGCACCAGCGTATTTCCCGCGGCAAGCGCCGGAGCGAGCTTCCACGCTGCCTGCAGAAGTGGATAATTCCACGGCGTGATCTGTCCGCATACGCCGACCGGCTCCTGGACCACTTTACTGGTGGAGTCGGGAATCGGGGAATCGATGATGTCTCCGCCGTGCTTGTCAGCAAGTCCTGCATAATAGCGGAACACACCGGCAATGTCTTTCATATCCGCTTCGCTTTCAATGAGCGTTTTTCCTGTATCCAGCGTTTCCAGCTTCATCAGTTCATCGATATCCCGCTCGATGAAAGAAGCCGTGATCTCAAGAAGACGTCCCCGCTCCGCTGCTGGAACGGAGGGCCACTCCCCTTGATCAAACGCTGCGCGTGCTGCTTCAATGGCCAGCTGTGCGTCTGTCGTATCCCCTTCTGCTGCTACAGCGAGGACCTCTTGGTTAAACGGATTGATGATCTCCCGCTCCGCTTTCGTATGGGCTTCGACCCATGCGCCATTGATCAACATGTTCTTCATCTATATCACTCCATTACAACAAACCAATCCTGCTCCAGAATCCAATCACCGCTAACACGATGCCAATTTTACCGGGGCTCTGCGTTGCTGTTTCATCATTTATATACAATTACCTGCTCGTTTTTTTCCATGACGTTGAAATTTTTAATTTTGAATTTCTCGTTTGCCAGCATTCTTCCTTCGTTCCGTATATCGAACTCCCGACCGTGCCATGGGCAGCGGAGGATGTCCCCTTCCCGGTCAAAGTTATACTCGCCTAATGTATCTGTCGGCTCCGGCGCACCACAGATTTTCCCTTTGGACAAGGGAGCTCCTTGATGGATACACCGGTTTAAGAAAGCGTAGTAGTGCCCGTCCGATGCGCGGCAGACGACAATACTGTGCCGGCCAAACGTGCTCTCCATCATCTCTCCCGGGTTAAGATCCTCCTTACTGCAGACTACTTCTTCCATTTAGTCTTCCTCCTTCCGATTCGGAAGCTTCGGATAAAAGTTCCGTGCATTCTCGGACAACAGTTTCCTCATGAGCTCTTCGTCCAAGCCATTTGGCAGTGCCTCGTATGGATTATCATAATCCCAATGAGGATAATCGGTTGAGAAGGAAACCATATCGTCGCTGCCCATCTGTTCAAAGGTCTGCAGGAATTCCTTTTTGGACATTTCCTCCAGCGGCTGTGTCGTAAAGCAGATGTGTTCCCGGATGATGTCACTCGGCATGCGTTGAATCCACGGCACTTCATGACGCAGATCCCGGTACTGCTGGTCCATTTTGCGCATCAGGAAAGGAACATAGGTGAACCCACCCTCAATCATCATCATTTTCAGTTTCGGGAATTTCTCAAAGACGCCGTTAAACACCATGTTCGTGACGATCATCATGTGGGCGGTCGGGATCAGGGTATGCCACTCAATGAAGTAGCGCGGCCATTTGCCGTAATAGACCGGCGGCTCATTGTGATGCATGCCGATCATCAGATCATGTTTTTCTGCCGCTTCAAAAATAGGGTGGTAGTAAGGATCGCCCCACATGATATCGTCGATCGGGAGCAGGATCTGCACCATTTTTTCGTGACTGCCGACACGCTCAATCTCTTTCACTGCTTCGTGTGGTTCCTGAGCAGCGATGTGCACCGAGCCGTAAAGCCGCTCGTCTTTCTCCAGCCAGTGCTCAATCTGCCAGTCGTTATAGGCGCGGGCCAACGCCGTCGCCATCTCGTACCACCCGTGCATGGAAGAGGGAGACGGATCCAACGCCCCGGTCAGGATGCCGACCTCATGACCGATGTCATCCAGCAGCTGATACTGCATGAATGGAAGGTCTGACCCAGCAGGCCGGCCATCCGGCACTTCCGCATCCGCTCTGTTCACACCCGCCACGGCTGGTTGGGTAAACGGCATGTGCTTTTCCTGAATCCAGTGGCAGTCCTCGATGTATCGTTTGTACGGCTGTTCTAAATACGGCATTAAATCCTCGTACGTTACTTTTTCGTGAATGTCCGTATCAATCAAATGAAGCTTCTTCTGTTGTTTGGTGCTCATCTGTCATTCCTCCTGATTGGTTGTTTCTCCATGTCTGCCTAGTAGCGTAGCACAGGGAAATTCCCCCTCAAAACTCACTGACCGGCGATAAGAAGAAGCTACCTCGTTCAGTGAACGTCAGTGAACGTCAGTGCGTGTCAGTGCACTTTTTTCAATTTCGCACTGGACGATCTATTCTTTTCTCCTCTTGAGAACAATTCTGATAGGATGGGGATAGGTTGTCTTTGCCCCGTTTTTTGTGTTTCATGGGCGTCGACGTCCTTACGAGAATAAAGATAGTCACACCAAACGCCGGGAACTGCTTTGACACCATAAAAACGAACCGGTACATAAAACCATCCAGCTCGATTCATCCAGGATGTCTGTACAAGGTTGAAAAAAAGACTGTTCGGAAGTGATCAAATTCCGGATTCCGTTCGTTTATTAGGGTACAAGCTTGTTTCTGCAGAAGGAGGGTTACATGGACATGCACGATGACGTACAGCTGTACGAGCGCCTCCGTGCAAAGGATCAGGCTGCCATGGAAATGATCTACGACAAGTACAGCAGACTGCTTTTTTCCTTCGCCTATAAAGTCGTCCACAGTTCCGATGCCGCTGAAGAAGTCGTACAGGAAGTACTGATCAAGCTATGGAAAGGAAACGGCGTCTATTCTCCGGACAAAGGGAAATTTTCCACGTGGCTGCTGTCGATCACCCGGAACACCGCCATCGACTACCTCCGCAGACAAAAGAAACATACCGATGAGGTGATCCATCAGGAAGTCGAGCATGCGGACACCCAGCCCGGAACAGAAGAGCTGGTCGAATGGAAGCAGCAGAGCGAACGGGTCCGCGAAGCGATGCGGGTACTCAAAGACGAGCAGCGGCTGATCATCGACCTGTTCTATTTCAAAGGATACTCTCAGAAAATGATTGCGGAACAAGTGGACCTTCCGATCGGAACGGTGAAAGGCCGGATCCGGCTGGCCCTGAATCACTTGAAGCAGGAACTTTACGAAGAAAGGAGGGATTGGTAGTGGCGCATCAGGAATGTGACAAGTTGATTGATTACTTCAACGGACATTTGTCAGAAGAAGAAAAACAAGCCTTTGAACAGCACATGCAGGCATGCCCTTCGTGCCGGGAAGAACTCGCAGAATGGGAAGCTCTTTCTGCCGAACTCCCGTTTCTAAGCGAAGCGGAAGAACCGCCGGAAGGCATGAAAGAACGCGTGCTGACGAACGTATGGAACAGCGACGACACGAGCTCGCCCGAGACGTCGGCGCCGGCATTAGACGAAAAACGGCGTTCACGCAAAGGCCCGCTTGCAACCTGGTTCGTTGGCGCAGCGGCTGCCGCCCTCCTTTTCTCGCTCGCAGGAAACGGGTACCTGCTCATGGAAAACCAGCAGCTGGCGGAAGATCGGGAGCAGCTCGCCGGAGAAGCCGAACAGCTGGCGTTTGAACGAGATGTGATTGAAGCCGACTATGAAGCCCTCCTGGAACAGGAAGACGAGGAAGGCGGCGTCGCTGATGTGCTGCTTGCGTCCAACCTTGCTTCCACAGACGAGGAACTCTTCACGGGAGAAGGTTCGGCTACCATCATTGCCGAGGACGGTCACGTAGACCTCCTGGTACAAGTGAGCGGCATGCCCGAGCTGGAAGGAGAAGAAGCCTTTCAGGCGTGGGTCATTGAAGGCGAAACGCCGATCTCTGCCGGGAGTTTCACGATTGATGACGACGGCAACGGCGCCGTCCGCTACCGGCTGAGCGACATGGACGACATCCAGGTCGATCAGATTGCGATTACGCTCGAACCTCAGCCGAACAACGAACAACCGCAGGGGCAGATGGTGCTTGCCTCGCCGTAGACATGGAGAGAGAGAACTGCCGGAGAAATTCTTCCGGCAGTTCTTTTTGGTGGGGACCAGGATGGGTGGTTTCCTCGGCAGGCTTGGTATTAGGTGACGGACGGACTGACTTCCTTTGCTTCGCTTGCCGCCGGCTTTTGTGACGGACGAACTCCTCTCAAGCGCCGTCCGCGCTTTCCTTCCGACCGTTTTTCCCCGCTGAACGTCCGAGCCGGCCGGCGGAGTGTCCGCCCAGCGCCGGAGTGACCGCTTTGCTCTTCGATGTGACCGCTCACCTCCTTCGAAGCGCCGTCCGCGGCCGCCTTCCGACCGCTTTTCCCGGCCGAACGTCCGAGCCGGATCCAAACCGCAGTCACGATCTCCAACCCCCAACCCTTATATCCACCTTCTTTCCGCGGCTGCCCCGGCAGCCGTAACCCGGAAGGGCTTGGGTGACTGATGGACTGACTTCCTTTGCTTCGCTGCAGCCGGCGCTTCTGACTGCCGGACTCCTCCAAAGCGCCGCCCGTGGCCGCCTTGCGACCGCTTTGCCACGCTGAACGTCCGAGCCGGCCGGCGGAGTGACCGCCCAGCGGCGGAGTGACCGCTTTGCTCTTCGATGTGACTGCTCACCTCCCCCGAAGCGCCGTCCGCGGCCGCCTTCCGACCGCTTTTCCCGGTCGAACGTCCGAGCCGGACCGAAACGGCGAACAGGACCTTCAACCCCCAACCCTTATATCCACCTTCTTTCCGCGGCTGCCCCGGCAGCCGTAAACCGGAAGGGCTTGGGTGACGGATGGGCTGACTTCCTTTGCTTCACTGCAGCCGTCTTTTGTGCCGGACGGACTCCTCCAAAGCGCCGCCCGCATTTTCCTTGCGACCGTTTTTCCACGATGAACGTCCGAGCCGGCCGGCGGAGTGTCCGCCCAGCGCCGGAGTGACCGCTTTGCTCTTCGATGTGACCGCTCACCTCCTCCGAAGCGCCGTCCGCGGCCGCCTTCCGACCGCTTTTCCCGGCCGAACGTCCGAGCCGCACCCAAACCGCGAACACCACCTGAATTTCCTCTTCTAAAAAAACTCCCTGACATACGAAAAGCTGCCCCTCCTTCCTAAGGAGAGACAGCTTTTCTTCATATCGTTATTTCGTGTTCGTAAATCCGCCGTCGATGCGGATGATTTCTCCATTGATGTACTCTGCTTTCGACGTCAGCAGGAAGGTGACGAGCTCGGCGACTTCATCCGACGTGCCAAGACGACGCTGCGGAATCCCCTGCTCTGCGCTTGCTTTCATCTCCGGATTCGCATCAAAGTACTGCTTGACCATCGGTGTCTCCGTCGGTCCCGGTGCCACGGCGTTGACCCGCAGGCCGTCTTTCGCATATTCCGCGACGAGGCTTTTCGTCACTCCGGCGAGGGCGTGCTTCGTTGCGGCATAGGTGACGACGGTCGCCTGGCCGATCACTCCGGCGCTGGAAGCCGTATTGACGATAGCCCCGCCGCCGTTTTTGACCATGACATCCGCAACGTAGCGCAGGCCGTACATCGCCCCGAGCAGGTTGATCCCGATGATGTTCTCCATTTCTTCGACGTCCGTATCGAGGAAATAGCCGCCGCTGCCGGAGATGCCTGCATTATTGAAGAAATAATCAATCGTACCGAAATGATCGAGCGTCTGATCGACATACGCCTTCACCTCATCATGCTTGGACACGTCCGCTTGAATAAAAATCGCATCCGGTCCCTTCTCCTTCACGAGCCGCACTGTCTCCTGGGCTCCTTCTTCCCCGATGTCCACGACCGCAATGTTCACGCCTTTGTCCGCCAGGTGCAGCGCCGTCGCCTGTCCGAGTCCACTGCCGCCTCCGGTGATGATTGCTGTTTTTGCCATCATACAACCTCCTTTGAAACGTCTAAAGACTGCTCGCAGCCTTCCTGTTCATTATAAAGGAACGTACTGCAGGAAGCTTTCTATTGAGAAGTCACCATGCGACCGACATCATCGACAGCCGCGGAAAACCTTTAACGAATACCGTTCTCAACGTGCGGTGTGTCCCGCTTTCTGCCCCTTCCCTAAAAAGTTTTTTAATTTTTTTCGAAAAAAAGTGATCCAATCGTGAACCTTCCTCGTTTACTAGGATACAAAGGAAAATCAACCGCGGTGATAATCCTTGGTTTCATCTGTTCCCCGCTTTTCAGCTGGAAGCTGCGGAACAGGTCCCATCCAAACAAACTTTCAAGGAGCGTGACCTATTATGAACAAGATGAAAAAGACCGTACTCAGTTCCTGTGCCGCCCTCGTTTTTCTACCGACAGCCGCCATGGCTCAAGATCACGATGATCATAACGACCATGGAAACAATGACTACGATGACAATGGCTACAACGATGCGTACGAAAACGACGAAATGGGAGATGCAGAAGACGTAACGGTATCCACACCTGCGGCGGACTTCCGGGCGGATCTGGACACACTCTTCTCCGAACACTTTGCCCTGACGGTCGCCTTCATGCAGAAGGCCCATGACGGCGAACCGGATGCCGAGCAGGCCGGAGCGGCACTTGATGAAAATACAGCAGAGCTCACAGCCGCCATTGAATCGGTTTACGGCGAAGAAGGAGCGGAAGAATTCAACCGCATCTGGCAGAGCCACATTAACTTCTTCGGCGATATGGTTGCCGCAGAAGCAGAAGGCAACGAAGAAGCCCGTGCTCAGGCAGAAGCGGACCTGGAGAACTACATTCAGGAATTCTCCGTGTTCCTTGACGGCGCAACGGAAGGCGGCCTGCCGCAGGAAGCAGCAGAAGAAGCGGTTACTGCCCACGTCGCGGACGTTACCGACACGTTCGATGCCTACACGGATGGCGATTACATGGAAACGTACGAAAACTTCCGTGACGGCTTCCACCACATGTTTGGCATCGGGGAAAACCTCGGCGGCGCGATTGTGGAGCAGATGCCGGAAGAATTTGATAACACCGATCTTTCCACACCAGCATCGGATCTGCGCAGTGATTTGAACTACCTGCTTTCCGAGCACTTCTTCCTTGCTGCCTTCAGCATGCAGAAAGGGTTTGACGGGGCAGAAGACTTCGATGAAGCATCATGGGCCCTGGATGAAAACACAGCGGATCTGACCGCAGCGATGGGCGATATTTACGGAGATGAAGGCGCTGCAGCGTTCGAACCAATCTGGCAGAGCCACATCGATTTCTTCGGTGACATGGTAGGCGCAGCCGTTGAAAATGACGACGAAGCCCGCATGCAGGCGGACGAAAACCTGGAGAACTACGTCGTTGAATTCTCCACTTTCCTGGATGAAGCTACCGAAGGCCGCATTCCACAAGAAGCCGGTGAAACAGAGATCCGATCCCACGTAGGAGATGTCACGAACACGTTTGACGCTTACGTTGCCGGAGACTTTGAACGCAAGTGGAGCGACGAATACCGTCACGGCCACCACCACATGTTCGTACTGGGCGAAGTATTGAGCGGTGCCTTTGTCGATCAAATGCCGGAAGCGTTCCAGCAGGGCGACATGCCTGAAGAAATGCCTGCTACCGGTCTTGGTGGTACAGCAGGTAACTCCACGATCGTCTGGTCGCTGACCGCAGCACTCGCGGCAGCAGCTGGTGCCCTGCTCTTCGGACGCAGAAAAGTAACATCTGTCAAACAGTAACACGTTGATGACGAGAAAGGAGCGGTCCGCATGAAACGTTTGTTTTACTACTTCCTGCTTCCCCTGACAGCGGCGGGCCTGGCAGGTGCCGGTACGATGCTCGTGCCGGTCCTCTCCTCCCCGTCCGAGACGCAGGTCATGTCGGAACTCGAGGAAAGTGGAGAGGATCTTGGAATCGATCTGCGTACAAGTGGATTAACCGAAGCAGAGCATGAGTTCCAGGCCCACCCTTCCCGCAGTGATCCGGAAGAGACGGAGTCAGCGGAAGAAGAAGAGCAGACGTTTCATGCACCTACGGGGCTGCGTGCACCATCGGCAGATATTGAAGGACCTGTCGAAGAGGTGGGAATTCTCGATAACGGCGAAATGGGAGTTCCGGAAGCAGCGGAAAACATTGGCTGGTTTGAGCCCGGCGTAAAACCGGGGGAGCGGGGGAATGCCGTCCTCGCCGGGCACGTCGACAGCCGGGAAGGTCCTGCCGTCTTTTACGATCTGGATGAGCTGGAAGCCGGCGATGAGGTCCATGTCGATGACGAAGAAGGAAACACGTTGACGTTTCAGGTGACAAGCGTGGTGCAGTACGACCGGCGGGAAGCACCGATCGAAGACATCTTCGGGCCCAGTTCACGTCGGCAGATGAATCTGATTACCTGTACCGGTACGTTCAATCAGGCCGAAGGTACACACGATGATCGGCTTGTCGTCTATACAGAACTTGTCGAAGAAAGCGCAGAAGAAGAACCTCCGCCAGCGCCAACCAATGTGGAGCTGAGCGGCAGTACGCTCCGTTTCCACGCGGTGGAAGATGAACGCGTGGTCGGCTACCGCATCTACAGCGGCCAGGAGGACGAACGAACGCTTGAAGCAAGCATCGCCACTTATGAACGGAAAACACACACGTTCGGCGACCTGCCTGACGCTGCTCTGACGATCACCGCCGTCACCGAAGACGGAACCGAATCCGAAGCCGCCACCGTAGAAGAATAAGCCAACGCGCCGGGAGAGTCATCGCTCCCGGCGCGTTTTTTTTGCTCTTTCGGCAACGCAGGCAGCTTCACCGACGGCTTCTGTCTAACCCGTGAGGCATAAGACCTTATTTCCGCGGCTGCCCCGGCAGCCGTAAACCGGAAGGGCTTAGATGCCCGGCGGTTTTGTTCCTTTTTTGATAGGCCGGATCCGCTTCCTGTGACCGCCCGGCTTCGCGGAGTGACTGCCGGGCGGTGCGGAGTGTCCGTTCCGTCGTTCTGAGTGACCGCCCAGCGCTCGAACGACCGTTTTTCTCGTCGGAGAGACCGCCCGCTCCCGCTGAACGTCCGCTCCCGGCCGCGCAACGTCCGAGCCGTCGGCATGAGTGACCGCTCTGGACCTAAATGGCAGACAGGACCAAACCCTCCACCCCTTTCATCCCCTTATTCCCGCGGCTGCCCCGGCAGCCGTAAACCGGAGGGCCTTGGTATCCCGCGGTTTTGCGGCGGTGTAACGAAAGCCTGCTGACCGTCCCCTCACATGACACAGGAAAGCACCGCTCCTCCTGTTCGGAGCGGTGCTTCCCAACGTTACTTCATGTAGCGGTACTGGAGCAGGTTGTGCAATCCTTCAATTTCCTGCTGCAGCTTGCGGCCGGTGTTGGTTTCCCGGACTTTTTTACGTTCCAACTCCTCGTTCACGAGCCGCTTCACGGAGTGGACGTCCGCCTCCTGCATCAGAACGTCTTCCTGCGAATCAAAGTGCTGATGGGCGACCAACTGCATGCCGTAGGAGTTATACAGCAGCGTATAGCCCGCAATCCCCGTCGTCGACTGATAGGCTTTGGAGAAGCCGCCATCGATGACGATCATCTTGCCTTCCGCTTTGATCGGGTCCTCCCCATCGATTTCTTTAACCGGCGTATGGCCGTTGATGATACGCCCCTGATCCGGGTCCAAGCCGAAATCCTCCAGCAACTGTCGGCACACACCTACGTCTTCACGCAGGTGATAATACGGATTTTTTCGCTCCTTGTGCGTTTCCTTTTCTTGAATGAAATAACGCTCGAAGGTCGTCATTTCCCTTTTTCCGAAAAGGGACGAATTCTCCCCGGTCCACAAGTACCAGACCATGTCTGTTGCGAAATCATCCGTCTCTTCCGGATGAGCGTAGGCGTAGCGCACGTAGTGTTCAAAGACATCGAGCAGCTCGCGGCCGGCATACGACGTCCCTTCAATGTCCATCGCCTTCATCGTCCCGTCTTCTTCCAGCGGAATACAGCCGTGGATGAGCAGGTTGCCGTTATAACGACGATACAGGCTCCCTTTCTTCATCAAAAAGTCCATGTGCCGAATCAGCTTCTCCGAATGCTGGAAAGAAAACAGCAGCTTGTCGATCACCTGCTGCTCCTCTTCCAGCAGCGCCGCCGGGTCTTCTGGATCGATCGTGGCAAAGCAAGTATCTTTCAGCGCATACGTGCCGGCCTGAAGGGTGACCTCCTGCTTGTCGTAATCGACTTTCTCCAGCAGCAGCCGGCTCTCCATGTTGAGGCACTCGCGGCGCTTGATGATCGGGCTCTCGAGCTTAAACTGGATGATGGAAATCGCCTGGTGAATCTTCGTGATCTGCAGCTCCTCCTGCTCGGTCAGGCTGTCGCCGGCCATCCGCTTCGGCCGGAATGGCGGGTTTTCGCTGTAGTACTTTTCAGCAATGTTGAGCAGCGGGCGAAGGTTAATGCCGTACACGTCTTCGATGATATCGAGGTTGTTGTAGCGGGCGCAGATGCGGATGATGTTCGCGAGACACACCTTCGATCCGGCATAGGCGCCGACCCAGAGCACGTCGTGATTGCCCCACTGAATATCGACGGAGTGGTAGTCAATCAGCGTATCCATGATTTTATCCGGATCCGGTCCCCGGTCAAAAATATCTCCGACGACATGGAGGTGATCGACGACAAGCCGCTGGGTCGTATAGGCAAGACCGATGATCAGCTTGTCCGCCTGGCCGAGCGACATGAGCCGCTCGAGAATCTTCGTATAGTAGGCGGTCTTATCCTCGTATCCTTCCTTCTTATACAGCAGTTCCTCGGTGATGTAGGCGAACTGCTCCGGCAGCGCTTTGCGGAGCTTGGAGCGGGTGTACTTGGACGAAGCATGCGTAATCAGTTTCAGCATGCGGCTGATCGTATCCTCATACCAGGCGTAGAGATCCTCTCTCTGGCTGAAATGGCTTTTTACCAGCTTGAGCTTTTCTTCCGGATAGTAAATCAGCGTAGCGAATTCGTTGATTTTGTGCTCATCCAGCTCCTCCTGAAACAAGTCCTGGATTTTCATTTTCACATTGCCGGACCCGTTGCGGAGCACATGCTGAAACGCATGGTACTCCCCGTGCAGGTCGCTCACGAAATGTTCCGTCCCCTTCGGAAGGTCCAGAATGGCCTCCAGATTGATAATCTCGTTGGCTACCTTCTCTTCACTTCCGTACTTCTGCGCGAGCAGATCCAAATACTTCGCATCCAGCACGAGCCAATCCCCCTCTCAAATTGAACCGAACCATACCCTGTCTGCAATCTCGTTCTACTTCCAGTGTAAAGCACCTTCTCACGCGTATCCAGTGAAAAATACCTGTTTTTAAAAGCGCTTTCATTTTCCTGGTGAAACAAGTGGTATGCGTTGAGTTTCGGAAGAGGAGAAAGCTTCACACCTTCCAAAAGAGGTTTGAGGTTGTTTATTTATGGGTAAAAGTAGCTGATTTCTCCAGAAAAGAAGTCTTCGGCGTCATCCTGATCAGCTAGGTAAAAGCCTGTATTCCTTCCAAAAACACGTACGCAAAGCCGCAGCCATCCTGCCAGCTCAGAACAAAAGCGCAAAGCGCCTTTTGGTCGGAACGGCGTGCGGAAGCGCTGCAAGCTTTTTGAGGGAAGAAAACGTTCTTTGTTTCTTCCCGAGCAGCGCATGGAGCCGCCGTCACACTGTATGAAAACTTATACATTCCTATCATGTAAAAAACAACCAAATATCAGAGGAGGAAGCATCATGAGCGCATTCCAGGTTGCCTTTTCCGGCGGTGGATTCCGTGCCGCGTTTTTCTGTCTTGGTGCCTACCGCAGGCTTGTCGAACTGGGGGTCCATGATCAGGTGAAGCTCATCAGCTCGGTTTCCGGCGGCAGTATTACTGCCGCGCTCATCATGAAGGAATTGGCGAAGGGGACGTTTCACGACACGGCTGACTTTGACGCCCGCGTCGGCCGGAAGCTCGTCCGTTTCGGCAAAGCAGGGTTCCGCAACCGCGTCCTCCGTCAGGCGTATACTCCTTTCCGCAGTCCGCTCCGGCCGTTCCTGCCACGCGCCAGATTCAGCAGAACATCCCCCATCGTCTTTGATCAGCGGCTGCTCGGAAGAGAACTGCTCGATGACACCGGGCGCCGGTCCATGGAACTCCACGATCTGCCTGAGGAGCCGAAGTGGATCTGCAACGCGACGAACCTGCAGACGTTGAAGCGGTTTTCGTTCAGCCGGGATACGCTCGCAGATGAGGTCTTTGGCACGAGTAAGGAAGTGGACGGTATTACCGTGGCGGATGCCGTCGCTGCTTCTTCGGCGTTTCCCCTTCTCTTTGAACCTGTGCGCTTAAACATCAAAGAACGTCCGTTTTCCCTCATGCGCGAAGACTACAGCCATTTTCTTCTGACAGACGGCGGAGTATACGACAACATCGGCTCCGAGGAGCTTCTTCTCGATGCAGAAGGTGAGGGAAAAGAGCGGGTACCGTATATGATGTTCGATGCTTCCGCCCGTCAGAGCCTGTGGCCGCCGAAAGAATGGCAGTGGTGGGGGAAGCGGCAGCTGCGGATCATGAACGTGAGCATGGACCAGGTCGCAGAGCTGCGTAAACGGCTGATCCGAAAGCACACCGGCATCGGCGTCCAGCTGCTTAACGTAGAAACGATCAACGAAAACAAACAGTTCCAGACAACGTACTGGGTCAAGTACCTGCAAGAACGGTCGCTCCCGAATCAGCTGCAGCTGCCAGAGTACTCAGAGGAGTACGAGGAGATCGAGCGGATGCTCGCCAGGGTTCGAACCGACCTCGACCGGTTCCACGATATCGAAATCGGCATGCTAATGTGGGCCGGAGCGATGCGCGCAGACCTCGGTTTCAAGGTGCTGCAATCGTTAGGGGCTCTGCAGGCGCCGCCGGGAAGCCCGCCCGTGTCCGACGTGCCGAAACGAACGGATTACGTGTCGGAACGATACAGCAGAATGGAAATCCGCCGAAAACTCCGCCGCTCGCATAAGCGATGCTTGTTCCGCCTCCACCGCCGGGCACGGGTATTGACGTGAACTGCGGCGGCCCGCGCGACAGCCTCTGCTTGCTTCCCGTCGCCCGGCTTCGTCCCGATAGGTTGAATCCGCCTCGCCGTCCGCGCCACCTGTGAGAAGCAGAAACACGATAACAGCAGGCAGCGCCGGAGGGAGAATCCTTTCCGGTGCTGCCTGCTCTCGAACTCACGTGGAGGCTTTTCGCATGTGTACATAGTAGAGCTTTTTCGGCAGCGTGCCTTCTTCAAACGTGTCCATGACGTGCAGGTCATAGCCTGCTGTCAGCTGCTGGACCATCGCCTGATCAAAATAGTGAACGACGTAGCCGCTGCTTTCGTAGATGTTTCCGCCATGGTGACTGCCGGTGCCGTAATGGGGATCGCCCGTGTGCCGCACGGTATAGACGATTTCTCCTCCAGGACGGAGCACGCGGTGCAGCCGCTGGACCAGTCTCTCCAGCTCCTCTCCGGTAAACGCCATACAGAAGAGCATGTGCGAGTAACACGCGTCGAACGCCGCTTCCTTAAAGGGCAGCGGTGTCTTCACGTCATGACAAACGGCATGCACACGATCCTCCAGACCGAGTGCTGCTGCTTTCTCTCTGACAGCGGCCGTACCGCTTTCCGTATAGTCGAGCACCGTGACGTGAAAGCCTTGCGATGCGAAGTAGCACGCATCTCTCCCCTGTCCGCCTCCGAGCTCGAGAACGTGCGTGATGCCGGCTTCTTTCCATGCCTTGGCTGCACGCACAGCCGCCGGGCTCGCCTCGGTCCCGAACTTGTCTGGCTGCCCTGCCAGTGCGCGTTCCCAGCGCTGCTGCTGGTTGCCTTTCCCTTCCTTCATAAGTTTTCCCACCTTTGAACGTTTCCTTCTATTGTTCCTCGCAGCCGTCCGTTTGTCCACCTTAGACATCTGCTTTTCCATCGAAAAACATGTATATTGACTTTTGTATATATACCCAGTATAGTATTCTTCATACCCCGTACGGTATTTACATAAGGAGGTGCAACCATGTTCATGAAAATCTACCAGTGGCCGCAGAAGAATATGATGATTGCGGTCCCTGGAATTCTTATCCTGAGTTTTATCGTCGGCCTGCTTGTCGATACGTCCTTTCTGATGCCGACCATCATGCTGGCGACGATTATCATGATCTACGCGACGATGGTGGGGCTGAAGCTCGGAGAACTGACGAAAATCAAGGAAGACAGCCGGCTGATCGGCGCCTCCTTCGCGATTAATTTTCTCTTTATTCCCGGTGTCGCCTTTCTGCTCGGCATCCTGTTTTTCTCCGACCAGCCGCTCATGTTTGCCGGTTTGGCGCTCGCAGCACTGCTGCCGACGAGCGGCATGACCATTTCGTGGACCGGCATCCAAAAAGGGAACGTCCCGGCAGCCGTGAAGCTGACCGTATTTGGCCTCATCGCCGGCGCGCTGCTGACGCCGTGGTACCTGCTCGCAATGATCGGACAGTTTGTGCCGATTCACGTGATGGCGATACTGCACACCATCCTGATGGTCGTCTTCATCCCTCTCGTGCTCGGACAGCTGACGACCTTTATCCTGCTGAAAAAATATTCTCAACCGGAGTTTCAAAAGAAGATCAAACCGAACTTCCCGCCGCTCAGCGTCTGGGGACTGCTCTGGGTCGTCTTCGTCAGCACGAGCGTCCGGGCAGACATGATTGTGGCTAACATCGGCATTATCGGTTCCGCCCTCGCCGCTGTCCTGCTGTTCTATCTGATTAATTTCGCGTTCAGCACCTGGGTGGCGAAGCGCTTCTTCCATCGGGAGCAGGGTATTGCACTCGTGAACGGTACGGCGCTCCGCAACTTGTCGATAGCGCTCGGGATCGCCGCCACCTCTTTCGGGGGCGAAGCTGCTCTGCTATTGACGCTAGCTTTTTTAATTCAGTACCAGATGATTACGTACTACGCCAAATTCAGCATGACCCGCTGGTTTCAGCCAGAGGGAAAAGCCGCATAATGCAGGTACCGGGGTTTTCCCGTTGCTATACTCCCCGCGTCCGGGAAAGGACGCACACCATTTATAAAAAAAGGATGATGAACACATGATGACATTTAACGTACACGCCGAGAGTGAAGGACTGAAGCTGGATGCCGAGGCAGGACGCCATAAGCTGGTGTTCGATGAGGGAAGCAGCATGGGCGGCATGGATCAGGGGCCGAACCCAATGCAGACGGCGCTTGCGTCGCTCGCCGCGTGTGAGAACATTACCGCGAACATGGTCGCCCGGGAGATGGGCCTCGAGCTCGAAGGTATCGAGTTTACAATCGAAGGCAGCTTTAATCCGAAGGGGTTCATGGGCGATACCTCTGTGCGCCCGTATTTTGAAACGGTGCAGATCCAGGCGAAGGTCGATGCCGATGCATCGGAAGAACAGCTTCGCGATCTGCAGGAGAAAGTCGAAGCGCGCTGCCCGGTTTATACGATGATGAAAGCCGCGGACGTGCAGTTCCAGGACATTTGGGAGCGCGCGTAACCATCGTTCATCCAGTCGACGTGACGGCTTCGGAAGTGACCCTTCCGAAGCCTTTTTTGTGATAGACCTTGTTGCGAGAGGAACACCGATGTACGAGGATGTTTCACAGAGGAAAAGCAGGTCGCTTGAGCGAAAAAAGGCGTCGCTTCCTGGCATGAAGCGGGCGGCCGGGCAGCGGGAGCGCGTCGCCTGCCGCTTTTTTTGAGCCACTTCGCCGGATTTGAGCCACATCTGGATACATTTGAGCCTGTCCATGAAGCAGATGACGTCACTTCATGACACTTTTGAGCCACCTCCAGGCAAACGTACAAGTACCTCATCGCGACAAAAAACCCCCGCCCCACCCGGATCCAAAGGCTGCGGATCGGTGGTACGAGGGTCGTCCTGTTCATTCCATAGTCGTGCTGCGCTCACGCAGAAAGTCTGCCATCGCCGAATAAAAATCCGGCTCCAGCTGCAGGTCGTTATGACCGCGGCCTGGCATCGACCTCACTTCATCCGCTTCGCCATCCCAGGCTTCCAGCAGCGCCCGGGTCCTTTCCGGCTGTACGATGGCATCGTCTTCGCCGTAGACGACCATCAGCGGACCATCCCATCCCTGGATCCTCGAAGCGGTATCAAACTCGAAGCGCAGCAGCGTTTCCACCGGCAGGAACGGGTACGCTTCCGACCCGACGGCGGCTAGACTGTCAAAAGGTGAAATCAGTACCATCTGATCTACATCCCGCTCCACGGCGGTGTTAGCCGCCACCGCGGTACCGATGCTCCGCCCGATCACAGCCGTTTCGCAGTACTCCTCAGCTACCTGATCGTATACCTCGAGCGCATCGCTGTAGAGCACGTCTTCGCCCGGATCGCCTTCACTCAACCCGTAGCCGCGGTAATTCACGAGGAGCACCGACCAGTCGTCAAAATCGTCCATGTCCCTCACCTGTCCGGACAGCTCCTGCCCGTTCCCGCCATAGTAAATCAGCAGCCGCTCGTCACTCCGATTGAGCTTCCAGCCGGCTACGGTCGTCCCGTCCTCCATGACATACGAGACCCGTTCGGCATCCTCCTGAACCGATGCCGTCTGGTCGCCCTGTGTCTCGTCGATCGTCGACGGAAAGAAGACGAGGCGATCTTGAAACCAGTAAATCAGCAGGAGCAGCACGCCGGCAAGCACCGCCGCTGCTCCTATCCATTTGACGAACGTGATCATAACCTGCCCAGCTCTCCTTCAATTTAAGCCAGGGTGATCTCCGAATCTGCGTAAACGTCCTGCACGGCGCGGATCAGTTCGATCCCCTCGCTGCGCGGCCGCTGAAACGCTTTTCGTCCGAGGATCAGCCCCATTCCGCCGGCTCGTTTATTGATGACGGCCGTTTCGACCGCTTCTTCCAGATCTCGTGCGGCCGAACCGCCGCCCGAATTGATCAATCCAGCCCGTCCCATATACGAGTTTGCCACCATGTAGCGCGTCAGGTCAATCGGATGCTCGCTCGTCAGTTCGCTGTAGACACGCTCATCCGTTTTCCCGTAGCCGATGGCGGTGTAGCCGCCATTGTTCGTCGGCAGCTTCTGCTTCACGATATCAGCTCCCATGCTCGCGGACAGGTGCACCGCCTGACTGGAGAGGTCCGTCGACGTATGATAATCCTCCCCGTCTTTTTTGAAACCGGGATTCCGCAGATATGCCCAGAGGATCGTCGCCATGCCGAGCTCATGCGCCCGCTCGAAGGCTTCCGTGACCTCCTGGATCTGCCGGCCGCTGTGCTCCGAGCCGAAATAGACCGTCGCTCCGACGGCCGCCGCACCCATCTGCCACGCCTTCTCCACCGATCCGAACATGATTTGGTCGTACGTCTCCGGGTACGTCAGCAGCTCATTGTGGTTGATTTTGGCAATGAACGGAATCCGGTGCGCATAATCCCGCGCGACCGCGCCGAGCACTCCGAGCGTCGACGCCACCGCGCTGCAGTCCGCTTCCAGCGCCAAATCCACAATCGCCTTCGGATCAAAATACGCCGGATTTTTCGCAAACGACGCCCCCGCCGAATGCTCAATCCCCTGATCCACCGGCAGAATCGACAAATACCCCGTTCCCGCCAGCCTGCCGTGCCCGAACAGACTCTGCAGGTTCCGAAGCACCGCCGGCGAGCGATCCGTCGCCTGATACACCCGCGCCACCATGTCCGGCCCCGGCGCATAAATCTGCTCTTTCGGGATCGTCTCACACGTGTGCTCCAGATAATATGCCGCCTTGTCTCCTAAACGTTCCGCTGTCGTTGTCATGTTCATCCTCCTTCAAAAATGAAATGCGCACGACTGACCATGGCTTCTGCTCTTCTTTATCTTCGTTTCGACACAAGGAAAGGAATTCCTGCTGGATGGGAAAATTTCTTTTCGATCGGAGACGTTTCCCCGGCCTGCTGTGCCGGGGACGGGAAGGGTTTAGGTGGATGAAGTTCTGGATGGATGTCTCCCGTTGCCGGCGGCCGTCGACAAAGCGCCGCCCGGCCGTGCTGAATGTCCGAGCGAAGGTTCTGAGTGACCGCCAGGCTCCGCGGAGTGTCCGCCCGGCGCCCGAGTGACCGAGCTTCCCCTCTGAACCGCCGCTTTTCCTCGTTGAATGACCGCTCCCACGCGCCGTGCGTCCGAGCGCAGCGCCGCAAAGACCGCTCTGCGACATATCCATGGACACACCGCGTCTTCCATCCCAACCTGGAAGCCCATCAATTACCTTTTTCAGCGGCTGCTCCGGCAGCCGTAAACCGGAAGGGCTTGGGTAAATCAGGGGCTGCAGGTTTTCTCGAGGAGCGGAAAAAGCGCCGCCCGGTCCGCTTGAACGTCCGAGCGAGGCGCCCCAGCGTCCGCTGCAGCCCGCGGAGTGTCCGCCCGGCGCCTGAGTGACCGAGCTTCCCCTCTGAACCGCCGCTTTTCCTCGTTGAATGACCGCTCCCAAGCGCCGTGCGTCCGAGCGCAGCGCCGCAAAGACCGCTCTGCGACATATCCATGGACACACCGCGCCTTCCCCCACATTCTGTCCCTCGCCCTTGAATGCATTTACAAAAGGAAGAAGCCATCAGTGGTTCTTCATACTTTCTTCACAATTTACCTCTATAGTGGTAGGTGATAAGGAGGAGATAGACATGGACCATCACGAGGAACACGGGCATCATGCCCAGGAAGAGGAAGGTCACCATGGCCACGGGGAGCACCACGGTCATATCGAGTACTTCAAACGTCGTTTTTACATCTCGTTGATCTTCATGGTGCCGATTCTTGCACTTTCTCCGATGATTCAGGATTTCATCGGAGTCGATTGGCGCTTCACCGGGGATATGTATCTGTTGTTCGCCCTCTCCAGTTTTGTTTACTTTTACGGCGGATGGCCATTTTTATCAGGGACCGGGAGCGAGATCAAAGACCGCAGTCCCGGGATGATGACGCTCATCTCTCTGGCGATTTCCGTCGCCTACTTTTACAGTTCCGCCGTCGTATTTGGTGTTCCCGGCCACGAAATGTACTGGGAACTGTCCACGTTGATCGTTATTATGCTTTTAGGTCATTGGATAGAAATGAAATCCATTGCCGGGGCTTCCGGTGATTTGGAAGAACTCGTGAAGTTTATGCCCTCCACCGCTCATCTGCAGATGAATGACGGTACGACCGTCGATGTCCCGGCAGCCGAGTTGAAACCAGGCCAGATCGTACTCGTGAAACCTGGAGAGAAGGTTCCCGTGGACGGCACAGTGACAGACGGCCGTTCGGATGTGGATGAATCCGCCGTCACTGGCGAAGCAGTTCCTGTCTTAAAAGAAACGGGGGGACAGCCTGATTGGTGGTTCCATCAACAGCGAAGGCATTCTTCATGTGGAAGTCGAAAAAACGGGCGAAGAAAGTTACCTGTCCCAGGTGATCACGCTGGTTCAGGAAGCGCAGGAATCGAAATCCAAAACACAGGACCTGGCAAACCGGGCTGCAAAATTCCTGTTTTATGTTGCGCTGACAGCCGGGTTCTTGACACTGGCCGGATGGCTGGCTGCAGGGTTCTCGACCAACTTTGCCATCGAGCGGATGGTGACCGTGATGGTCATCGCCTGCCCGCACGCGTTAGGCCTCGCTACTCCGCTGGTCAATGCCGTCTCCACCTCGCACTCTGCTAAAAAAGGCCTCTTGATCCGCAACCGGACCAGCTTCGAGGAAGCAAGGCATCTTGACGCAGTGTTGTTTGATAAGACCGGGACGTTGACGAAAGGAGCGTTCGGCATCACGAATGTGATAGAAGCCGCGGCAGATCGGGAGACCATTCTTTACTACGCGGCGTCCCTCGAATCTTCATCGGCTCATCCGATTGCACATGGCATTGTCAGCTCTGCAGAAGAAGAGAACATCTCCTATTCACAACCAACCGAGGTCGAGTCTCTCACAGGGAAAGGCCTGCAGGGAAAGGTAGACGAGCGAGACGTCCTCGCAGTCAGCCCCGGCTATGTGCGTGAAGCCGGTATGTCATTTGATGAAGCAGCCTTCCAACAACTCTCCGATGATGGGAAAACGGTTATTTTCCTTGTCGTAGAGGACGAGCTGTACGGGATGATCGCTTTAGCCGATCAAGTCCGTGATGATTCCAAAGAAGCCGTGGCCGTGCTCCATCAGATGGGGATCGAAGCCATGATGGTGACCGGGGACAACCATACCGTAGCACATTGGGTTGGAGCGGAGCTTGAGCTTGATCATATCTATGCGGAGGTTCTTCCGCATGAGAAGGCGGATATTGTAAAAAAAGTTCAGGAATCCGGCAAAAAAACAGCAATGACCGGGGATGGTGTCAACGATGCTCCAGCGCTTGCTGCCGCCGACTTGGGTGTCGCCATTGGTGCAGGTACAGATGTCGCCGTTGAATCTGCTGATGTCGTTCTCGTCCGCAGCAACCCTCTGGATGTCGTCGCTCTCATCAAGCTCTCCCGCTCCACCTATCGGAAAATGATTCAAAACTTATGGTGGGCCGCAGGGTATAACATCGTCGCCCTCCCGTTAGCTGCCGGTGTCCTCTATCAGGCTGGTATCCTCCTCACGCCAGCGGTCGGCGCGGTGCTCATGTCCTTAAGCACGATCATTGTTGCCATCAACGCCAAACTGCTGAAAGCCGAATAGGACGATCGCAGAAACAGCGTCCCTCTTTTCCGGCATCCGTTCCAAGCAAAAGCGCAGAGCGCCTTTTGGTCGGAATGGCGTGCGTCATCGCTGCCGGGTTTTGAAGAGCAGACGGCGGCCTGGGCCGAACCGCCGTCCTCTCTGAGTGTCCATTCCACAGCAGCTTTCCAACCTCCCCGCTTCTCCTTTCTCCGGCAGCCTTCCCTAATGGGGCGGCATCACAACACGATGACCTTCATCGCCGGCTGCCCTTATTTTTAGAGAAAAAACACACACTTTCTTCATACCTCCCGGGTATAAAGAGGAAGCACCCTATTTTAAGAAGGAGGCTTCATCATGAAAAAAACATGGATGCTCAGTGGCGCTGTCCTGCTGACCCTGGCTGCATGTACCAACGAGAACAACAATGATACAGTAGAGATTCAGGATCAGTCTGACAACAACAATATGGCTGAAGAGAACAATGAGATGAACGAGGAAGAAGATGTCGAAAATCTAGAAGAGAACAATGAAGATGAGGACGACCAAAACGGAATGGACCATGATGGGAATGACAACGCGGGAGCCGGAGGTAATAACGACCGTGAGGCATTCGAGGAGGAGCATGCTGCTCTCCCGGAGGAAGAACGTGAAGAAGCCTCGGAAAATCTGCTTACACGTAACACGAAGAACATCACCCGCATCGATCAGGACAACCTCACCGATGTTTCCATCGAGACGTCTCAGACGATCTGGCCGGCCACCCATGAACATAACCAGCCTGGTACCGTTATTCTTGCCGACCCGAACGAGTGGCAGCAGGCCCTCAGCGTGCTGACCCTCGTACATCACCCGAATGACGGACCGCTGCTGCTCGCAGAAGACGGCTTGAATGACGACCTCGTTGCCGAGATTGAACGGCTGGCTCCCCTCGGGAATGACGATGGAGTCGAAGTCCTCTCCGCCATGGAGCTGACAGACGAGGAGGAGGACATGCTCGCCGATTTTGAAGTCGACACCCTGATTGAGGAAGAACCCGCTGCGTTTGCTGCCGAAGCAGACAGCCTGTTTGCCGATACCATTGGTTCGTATCCGGAAGCCGTTCTGATCGGTTCCTCCAATGACGACCACCGCCTTCATTCCTCTGTAGCCGGAAGCTGGATTTCTCATATGGACGAACCCCTGCTGTATGTAGACGACGAGGTACCGGACGCCACCATCGACGCGCTGGAAGCCCGGGATGGAGACGTAGAGATGTACGTGCTCGGCGGAGAAAACATCATTTCTGAGGAAGTCGAAGAAACCCTTTCCTCCTATGGGAATGTGGAACGCATCGATGAAGAAGATCCTGTCGAGCTGTCCATTGCATTCGCTTCCTACGAGCATGACGGCTTCGGCTGGGACATCAACGATCCTGGTCACGGCTTTGTCTTTGCATCCACCGAAAATCCAGACCTCGTGCTGGCCGGCGCTCCTTTTGCCCACCTGGGTAAACATGCACCCCTTCTCTGGATGGAAGATGGTGAAGCGGAGCAGGCGCATGCGGATTATCTGGCGCAGATCAAGCCTTCTTTTGAAGAAGCCCCGATGGAAGGACCTTACAACCACAGCTACCTCCTGGGAACCGAAGAGAATATCAGCTTCCAGACCCAGGGCGTGCTTGATCAGCTGATGGAAATCCAATCTGTCACCGGCGATGACCACGGCGATCATGGAGAAGATCACGATGA
Source organism: Alkalicoccus chagannorensis DSM 18086 (assembly GCF_000429725.1). GTDB lineage: Bacteria > Bacillota > Bacilli > Bacillales > Salisediminibacteriaceae > Alkalicoccus > Alkalicoccus chagannorensis. The sequence goes on from NZ_AUCK01000012.1 coordinate 33,031, forward strand.
CCATGGCGGAGACAATCATGAGGAAGAAGACAATCAAATGAACCATGATAACGACGAGAATCATGACATGGACCATGACAATACGATGAATAACCACAATAACAACGACATGCCCCATAATGATAATGACAACATGCCGCACAATAACAACGATATGCCTCATAATGATAATGACGACATGCCGCACAATAACAACGACATGCCTCATGATGATAATGACGACATGCCGCACAATAACAACAACATGCCTCATGATGATAATGACGACATGCCGCACTCAAATAACAATAACAACGGATCCTCCTAATAGGTTCTCAAGCTTTACGCAGCAAGGCTGGCTCCCTTTTCCGGAGTCAGTCTCCCTACATAGTTACATCTTCTCGTTCAACATCATAGGAAAGGAGCCCCTCCCATGAAACCAGTGATTACGATCGTCGATGATGAGCCGGAAATGCAGACGCTGCTGCGCGCCTGTGTTGCTGAAAAAGCATATGATATCCGTACCGCTTCAAATACAAAAGAAGCCAAGCAGCAGCTGCCGGAGACAGACCTGCTGCTGCTCGATATCATGATGCCGGGGGAGGACGGCTGGAGTTTTCTTCAGACCGTCCGTACGAGGAAAGACCCTCCGGCAGTGATGATGATCTCTGCCCTCACGGACAAAGAACACATTGTCAAAGGGCTGGAACAAGGGGCGGATGATTACATCACCAAACCTTTTGAACCCGCAGAAGTCCGCGCCAGAGTAGAGGCCGTGCTGCGCCGCAGCGGTCGGCTGGCGACGCCGCAGTCCCCGCTGCCTTTCGCATTGGATGAGGCGGCTCGAAAAATCTATTTTCATGGTCATGCACTCGAACTGACGAAGAAAGAATACGACCTGCTCTCCTTTTTCCTGCAGCGACCCGGCCGGGTGTTCACCAGGGACCAGCTGCTCGAGCAGCTGACCCTGCGTCCTGCTGTTTCACTCGACCGAACGATTGATACTCATATTAAAAATATCCGGGAAAAACTGCAGGCAGTCGATGAAGGCGTGTGGATTGAAACGGTGTGGGGTGTCGGCTATCGGATGAGGGAAAGCCCGTGAATGTAACAACCAAAATCAGCATCATGACAGGGGTCATGATGCTCGTCATCATTGCGGTCCTGGCAGGAAGCTACTATGCCGCTTCCACGTCGTTTTACGAAGAGCAGACCTTTTCCGATTTAGAAAGCCGCCTGGCAGCCCATGCGGACGTAATCGATCAAAATTTTCATCCGGGCACATTCAATCATATATTAACGATGGAGGAACGCGAAGAAGGCGTAAACTACGTCGAGTTCGACATGGACCTGCATCCAGTCCGGATCTCAGACGGTGCCGACGAGCACGAGATTGCCGCCTATCAAGCGTGGATTCAATCTCATTCCCCTTCGGAGGTCGCCTACAGCCCGGGAGGCGATCGTATTTTTGCGGTCTCTCCTTTTGCAGAAAACGGCGAGACCGCGGGGTACCTTTTCATTGATCAATCGATGCAGCCCCTCGCCGATACGACCGCGGCGCTGTTCCGATTGACCCTTGCAGCAGCCGGCGGCAGTCTGCTTCTCGGAGCACTGTTTCTGTTGTTTCTCCACCGGCGTGTGCACCGTCCCCTGCGTGAACTCGCCGATTCCACTGCCCACATTGCAGATGGTCACTGGGGCGAGACCCTGGACTGGCGTCGTCAGGATGAACTTGGTCTGCTGAGCTCCCGCATTGACGAGATGTCGAGTCAACTGGCCGCTTACCAGCAGTCGAGAAAGCAGCTCTTATCAAGCATTTCCCATGATCTGCGGACACCACTCACGTACGTTAAAGCCTACGCTTCCCTGCTTCAAGATCAACCTCAGGCTCCCGAAGAGGCGAACCGGCAGATATCGGTGATTCACCGGGAAGCCGTGCGGATGGAGCGGCTCGTCGAGGATCTTGTGGAACTGACCAATATGGAGGAAGGAAAACGAAGCCTCCGTCTGGAGAACCTGGATCTGTCTGATGCGGTGCAGCAGTTCTGCAACAATTACCAGGCTGCGGCCGAAGCGGAGCACTGCACCCTCTCGTTTTCCCGCTCTTCTCAGCAGTTACACGTCCACCTGGATCAAGACCGATTAGAGCAGGCGCTCTACAACCTGCTGAGAAACGCGGTCCTCTACACCGGTCCTGGCTGCCGGATACACCTGCACGTATACCAGGAGGACAAGACAGCGGTCCTCGTGTTTGATGATAACGGACCCGGCATCCCTGCATCGCAGCTCTCTTCTATCTGGGACCGGTTTTACCGCGGGGATGATGCCCGCAGCAGTAAAACGCCTGGAAGCGGGCTCGGCCTCTCGATTGTCAAACAGCTGATCCACCTGCACGACGGAGACATCCAAGCGGAAAATAGACCTGAAGGCGGGCTCCGTTTCCTCATCACACTGCCTTTGATCAACCGAACCAGCCAGCGGCCTGCTGACTGAAAGGGAAGGCACCCTCGCTGGACGGGGCCAGGCAAGCTCTTCTTTTCGAATGTTGATGCATGAACAGACAGGCGGCTGCCCCAGCCGTACAACACATCGAAGCTCTTCATCACGCCGAAAACAAAGCCGCCTCCCGGTCGGAAGGCGGCTTCGTTATTCGTCTCGTTGTTCTTCCACGTCCCATGCATACATATCCTGCACGCGGCTGATCGCCTGGACGGTCTGATAGTCGCTGCTGTCGTAAGGAATAGTGACCGTATCTTCCCGGCCCTCAAACGAATACGCCGTCACCTGGCGTGATCCGGCCTCAGCCTCTCTCACAACGTGCTCCACGTCGTCCCAGGCAACCCGTGTTTCCCCCACAGCGAAGAATTTATTTTCCACCGCCGCCGACTCATCCAGGTATGCATAGTGCGAGAGGGAGAGCACGACTGCCGGCAGCGTCAGCACGGCAGCAGTCAGGTGCAGCCCGGTTAACTTGTACGGACGCTCCCTTTTTTCAGCGGCAATCTTCGTGGCCCACCAGGAAACGAGTACGACTGCCAGCCAGATCATGGCTGCCCCTACTCCTTGGAACGCCGCATCCGGTCGGATGAACGACCAGTGATCATAGGAAAAGAACAGCGTGTCCTGTCCGAGCATGATGACTGCCGGCGGCACGAAAAAAGCAAGGAGCAGCAGCAGCGGAGCGGTCGTCAATACGTACGGGGTCATCGTATCGGACTCCAGGTTCCTTAACTTGGTCAGCATGCTGCTCTCCTCCTCTGATTAGTTCGGCTGTTCCACTGCCAGCGCCGGCACGACCCGGTGGCCGGCATGCGCTTCGACCGCGCTGCCGAAGGCGACAAGCCGTGGTTCTTCCCAGGCCCGCGCCGTGATCGTCAGTCCAACCGGCATCCCGTTTTCCTGGGCACCAACCGGAATCGTGATCGACGGGTAGCCGGCTTTGGCCGGCAGTGCAGCACCGTGGTTGTTGACGGATAACATTCCGTCCAGCGCGTGTTCGGCCATCACGGCGTCCACCCCTTCCTCACGGGACGTGCGGACATCGGTCTCCCGGAAAGCCACATACTCCGCATCATCTGGATCGCTGCTTTTTTCGGCTGCCTGCTCCAGCAGCGTCTGTCCGAAACGCATCCGGCCTTCGGGATCTTCCCGGTTGAAAGCGAGCAGTTCGTCGAGGGACCGCACCGGAATCTCGGCCGGGGACGCGGAAAGGTAAGCATCCGTGCCCCGCTTCATTTCATAAAACAGCACGTGCGGCGGTTCCGCCTTCGGAATCGTGACATTCCGTACGACGGCTCCTCTGCGGCGCAGGGTGGATACGGCCTCTTCGATCAGGCGCCGTTCCTCGCTTCCCTCTTTGCCGGCGTAGTCCCAATCGATACCAAAAATAGCACCGGTCAGGCTTTCTGTGTCTAGATACGATGTATAATCCTTGGAGGTTTCACCTTTTTTTGTTATTTCATCCGATTCGTCTTCTCCCGTGATCGCTCCGAACAGCAGCGCGGCGTCACGGACCGTGCGTGCCATCGGTCCGGCCGTATCCTGACTCTCTGCAAGCGGAATGATGCCGTTTCGGCTGACGGCGCCGACGGTCGGCTTCAGTCCGACAAGGCTGTTGGCACTGGCCGGGCTTAAAATCGAACCGGATGTCTCCGTACCGACAGCAATCGGCGCCATGCCGGCCGAGACGGCTGCCCCGGAGCCGGAGCTCGAACCGCCGACCGAACCGGCTTCGAACGTTTCCGGTCCATGCGGGTGTTTCACCTGACCGCCGACGGTCGAGTAGCCGCTCGGGGCTCCATCCGTCATGAAAAAGGCCCATTCGCTCAAGTTCGTTTTGCCGAGAATGACCGCGCCGGCTTCGCGCAGCTGCTTCACGAGAAAAGCGTCGCGTCCGGTGACGTTTCCACGCAGCGCTTCAGCACCGGCCGTCGTCGGCATCGTGCCCGCTTCTATGTTGTCCTTCAGCAGCACGGGAATGCCCTGCAGCGGACGGCGCACGCCGTTCTGCCATTCTTCATCCCGCGCCCGGGCTTCGTCTGCGGCGTCCGGATTGAGCATGCGGACGGCCCGCAGCTCCGGTCCAGCTTCGTTGATTTCTTCGATCCACGCCGTCAACGTTTCCACGAGACCGGCTGAGGTCAGCGTTCCCTCCTCCATCGCGCGGTGGATCTCTTCTATGGATGCTTCTTTCTGATTACCTGTCATCTGCAACTCCTCCTTCATTCGTCCATCTTACCTGTCCTTTTCTCCCAGGGGCAAGCCATGAACCCTGCAGCTCTGTCTTCAATCGCACGTGTCGTCAGAGAGGCCACTGAAAGCGTCGCTTATGACAGACACTCTCTACATGGAGGGCATTTTTATAGCAGCATTGGATGAATGAAAAGCAGCCTCGACTGCACGACAGACGGAAGCTTGCCGCAGGCATGGCTTCAGCCTCCTCGAACCTCCTTTGGATGTTCTGCGGGTCTTCCCCTCATGCTTTCCCGCAGGCGTCACCGTCTTGGGAACATCTCTTTCCACCATAGGGAAAGAGATGTTCCCACCCTCGTCGTACCAGTCATTGAAGATCGAGAATGCTTTTTGAATGAAGGACCGGTTTCTATTTTTGATTAGAGAGGCGTATTCTCTTTAAACATTGATAAACTCTGCGATAAAAACCGCTTAAAAAGGTGAAAATAAAAAGCCTCACAGCAGAAAAGAAAATAGCAGCGACAGCTATCAAAAGTAACAAAGTCAAGCCTTGCTGAATTCCATCCATATCTTCATCTTCCTTTCTAAAAGGCTATGTTATCGTTCGTTGTTGATTTCATCCGCTTTCGGCGGACGCTTGCTCAGGGGCTTGTCCTCAACTATCCCTCGCGAAGCGAAGGAGGATTTTCGGACTGCGCTTATCCCTTGAGCGTCGCCGCCTATCGCTGCTTTCATCAAATAACAACATCAAGATTTAACAGCGCTTTCTAAAATGGTGATTCTCATCACTATTATAAAAGTGACCGTCTATCATGGCCTATCGTCATGAAACATTGTACGATCTTCAGCGGCCTCTCGTCCGGACAACGAGGGCTTCAGCCGAATAGGACACGTGCGGCGTAAATGACGACGGTGACGGTGAAGGCGCTGCATAACGTCGAAAAGAGCACGATTTTGGCCGCAAAATCCGGATGGTTGTTGTATTCCTGGGCGATCACGGCGCTGTTGACCGACGTCGGCATGGCGGAAGCAATCAGGAGAGCCTGCGCCGTCGTGCCGTCGAGACGGAACAGCAGAATCAGGCCGAGCGCAAGGACCGGGCCGACGACGAGGCGGACGGCCAGGCTCGCGTAAATCGTGCCGAGGCCGGTACTCCAGGAGATTCGGGCGACCTGGGCGCCGAGGGTCAGAAGCGCGATGGCGATCATGCCGTCGGCGACGTAGTTCACCGGCACCCAGACGTAGTGAGCGACAGGAAGCTCGAGCAGGTTCATGCCGATGCCGAGCAGCATGGCGTACAGGACGGGCATTTTCAAGTAGCCGGCCAGCGCGCGCAGCCGTCCTTCTCCGGCAGCCCGCATGGTTAGAATCCCATAGGAAAAGAGGAACATGTTCTGTAGCGTGAGGACAACCACCTGGATCGACATCGCGTACGGGTCCCCGCGGAAAACGAGGTCGTTGACGGGGACGCCGTAGTTGCCGGAGTTAAAGAACAGCGCGCTGTTCGTGAAGGTCGTTTTCTTCGCGGTTTCGAGTCCCAGGAGCCTGGCGGTAAACGCCGACACGAAGAAAAGCAGGAACACGAAGAGAAAGAAAAATCCTGTCACCGCACCGAACAGCGCCGGGGAGACATCCGATTCATAGAGGGTCACGAAAATAAAGCCCGGAACGAAGAAGTAAATATTCAGTTTGGCGAGAGTGCCGAGGTCCATCGTGAATTTCCGCTGCAGGACGAACCCGAGGGTCATAAGGATAAAGACAGGTACGATGATGTCCCGGAGAATGTAGAACAGTGCCATGAACAGCCAGCCTTTCTCTTTCCATTTCCTCTCCAGTTCGACGGAGCGGCGGGGTTTTCCTGCTGCAGGATGCATCGATTATGCGGCGGCACCCCCAGCAGTGCTATACTTGCGTCAGATGGAAAGGAGATTCGACTGTGATGAAACTGCTTCAAATTGCGATGAGTGCGCTGTTCTTTGTTGTGTACAGCGGCATTCATGTTTATATTGCCTGGGTACTCGCCTACGTATTTCCGGTTCCGCTGCTGCCGCTCGTCCTGCTTCTGCAGGCTGCTGCCTATGTGTACGTCGCCGGGATCCGGTTTCCGGTGTTGAAGACGGCAGGCGCCATCTGGTTCGCCTTCCTGCACTTTTTCGTGCTGGCGCTGCCCCTGCTCCATCTGGCGGTGCTTGTTGCCTCCCGCTGGTTTCCGTGGGACAGCACCGTCACCGCAGCCACGGCGGCCGGTGTCCTGCTGATGGTCGTCTACTGGGGCGTCGGCCTCTACAACGCCTATTCACCGGTCGTCCGACGCCACACCATCCACATTCAGGGAGCCAGCGAGCCGTTCACGTTCGCCTTCGCCTCCGACATGCATTTCGGCGGCTTATCGAACACGAAGCACGTCCACCGGCTGGTCGATCACCTGAATGAACTGCACGCGGACATGATTCTGCTCTGTGGCGACATCGTCGACGACGACCCGCACGTCTTCGCGGATAAGGGACAAGATCGTATTTTGGGAAAATTGGATGCCCCGAAAGGCATTTATGCGGTGACCGGCAACCATGAGTATTACGGCCAGGCGATCCCTGCGCTCCGGGAGATGCTGCATCACATCGGTATCGAGCTGCTGGAGGACGAAACGCGCCGGATCGACGAGCTCGTCACAATTGTCGGCCGTTCCGATAAAACAAACAAAAGCCGATCCACTCCGGAAGCACTGCTCGACACGTCGGCGCAGCCGGTGCTCGTTATGGACCACCAGCCGACGAGCCTCCATGAACTGGCCGCCGCCGGCGCGGACATCTCGCTCAGCGGACACACCCACCGCGGCCAGATCTGGCCGTACAATTACATCACGAAGCGGATGTTCCCACTCGACTGGGGCTACCACCGCTTCGAGCAGATGCACGCGTTCGTTTCCTGCGGCTTCGGCTTCTGGGGCCCGCCCGTCCGCCTAGGTTCCCGCAGCGAACTCGTTTATGTAGAGGTCGTACCGGAAAAGACAGATACCTGATACTGCGGAAACAGCTGTATGCCGAGCTTCTTGCACCAGCGAACCTGCCGCATCCTGTCCGGCAGTGCCGCTGCCAATCTCGCTCCCGCCCCCTTTCACGAGGGTATGGGGGCGAGATTTTTTTGTGGGAGCCAACGATGCATGGAAGAAAAATCCACAGAAGCAAGGTGGATAAAACGGCGGACCTTTCTTGCCTGAGCACCGTTTGAGTAAAGAGCAAACGTTCAAAGAAGGCGGATGGACCGTCAGCGCACGGGAGGAACGCATGTAACAAACGAACACCCCGACACACAAAAAAGCTGTTCTCCATCTACCGGCGGGATGTTGGAAAACAGCTTGTGCACTTGTTAGCCGCTGCTATTATGCTTTTACTGGTTCGTCATTCATCTGAACCACAGTGACATCGCAGTTCGCTTTCTTTTTCACCGCGTTGGACGTGTTCCCGTCCAGCAGCTGATAGAAGCGGGATCCGCGAGTCTGTCCAATGACGAGAAGGTCCGGATTGTGTTCTTTGGATAGATGAGAAATGATGCGCTTCTTCGGAACGCCTTTATCTACAATGCTGGCGACGTTGTTGACGCCGCGCTCTTCTGCTTTCGCATGGAACTGCTGAAGGTTTTCGCGCGCCTCCTGCTTCAGTTCCTTTGCGCCTTGTGGGTCCATGCGCTCCAGCGTTGTAAATTCAGGTACATTCATCACATATGCGATCGTCAAACGGGCATCGTTCTCCACCGCAGCCTGGCAGGCGTGTTCAAATACACGGTCTGCTCCATCCTCCAAAACATCAAGACCTACAAGAATATGCTTGTAATCAGCCATTCTCCCTCGCTCCTTTCTACTCTTTCCTTTTTTATAAGCCTGGTCGGCTAAGCCCAAAATCAAGCGACGATCTGTATATCAGGTTGTACCTGACCATTTCCCATGAGATGACGTATCAAAACATGATAATTGCATTATAACAGGCATATAAGCGCAAAAAAAGGAATAATTCTTCATTTTCGCGTTTTTCACGGATTTACATAGAAACAACGACGAGTATCTCGTTCAATCGGAAGATTTGGAGGGTGATTGAACAAATAAAGCGATACAAAATCCAACAAATGCCAGCCCTGTCGCCACCCCGAAGGAGACGTTCACGCCTTGGACCCAGGCCTCATTGGTAAGCATGCCGTCGGAGGAAGCGAGGGCGCCGACAGTCATCACTGTCACCAGGAAGGCCGTGCCTAGAGAACCGCCGACCTGCCGGAGGGTGTTGTTCATCGCCGTTCCGTGCGGAATCCATTTTTCCGGGAGCTGATTCAAGCCGGCGGTTGTTACCGGCATCATGACCATCGCGAGACTGAGCATGCGGAACGCGTGGACCGTCGCCAGGTAGGTGAACGACGTCGCTTCGGTCAACTGTGTGAATAAAAACGTCGTCACCGTCAGCATGGCCATGCCGCTGATGGCGAGCCACCGGGCCCCGATCTTGTCAAAGATGCGTCCGGTCACGGGATTCATAATTCCCATGATCACGGCGCCCGGCAGCAGCATCAAGCCGGACTCAAACGCGCTGAAGCCGAGCATGTCCTGCATGTAGATCGGCAGAATCGTCGCAGCCCCGATCATCGACATGAAGAGCACGACACCAATCACGTTCGTCAAAGCGAAAATTTTATACCGGAACACGCGGAATTCGAGGATCGGCTCGCGCAGCCGCAGCTGCCGGACAATAAACCACGAGAGTGAGAGGAAACCGATGATGCTCGAGATGCCGACCTCGAAGCTCGCCCAGCCGGCGGTGCCGGCAATACTGAAGGCATACAGCAGACCGCCGAACCCGAGCGTCGAGAGCATAATAGAGAGATAATCCACTTTCGGGAACGTCCGCTCCGTGACGTTTTTCAAAATAAAGTACGCCACAATCAAATCAATAATCGCAATCGGCAGCACGATGTAGAAAAGCGTCCGCCATGGAAACTGGTCAACGACATAGCCGGACAGCGTCGGACCGATCGCCGGCGCAAACGCAATCACGAGCCCGACCAGGCCCATTGCCTGTCCCCGCTTCTCCCTTGGGAAAATCAAGAAGATCGTCGTCTGCATGAGCGGCAGCAGAATCCCCGCCCCGCTCGCCTGGACGATCCGGCCGAGAAGCAGTACTTCAAACGTCGGAGAAATACCGGCAATGAGCGTGCCGAGGGCAAAGAGGCCCATCGCCGTCATGAAGAGATTTCTCGTTGTAAACTTTGCAATCAAAAATGCTGTAATCGGAATCATGATCCCGTTGACAAGCATGAAGATCGTATTGATCCACTGCGCGGTATTCGCTGTGATGCCGAGATCCTCCATGATGGGAGGGATCGCCGTTACGAGCAGCGTCTGATTCAAAATCGCCACAAACGCTCCGGTCAGCAGCACCGCAAGCAGAGGTCCTTTTCGAATGTTATCGACCACACTGAGCGCTCCTTTGTTCGTTCCGTCTGCCGTCTATGATACCGTAGTTCATTTCAGAGGCGAAATAATTGAACCGGATCCTGAAGAGAGTCGTCACGTACGTACAGGAATTTTCCAAATACCGTCATGCATCCGAACAGGGTCCTTTCAGCGACTTCCGCTCTTCCTGTGTACCGGAAAAGGTGTATAAATCGCGCCCTTCTGAAACCTGGAACGCCTGTTGGTCGGAACGGCGTGCGGAAGCGCTGCAAGCTTTTTGAGGGAAGAAAACGTTCTTTGTTTCTTCCCGAGCATCGCATGGAGCCGCCATCACACTGTATGAAAACTTATACATTCCTATCATGTAAAAAACGCCCGTCAGACGTGGATTCGTCTGACGGGCGCCGGTCGTTCTCATCGGTATTTAATCCCGCTGCTGCCTTACCCTTCCAGATCCCGCTTACGGAATCCGGCCCAGCCTGCACCCCCAAGGAGGAGGGCCAGCCCACTCAACAGCAGGATTGGCAGGAACGCCATTTCCTCGACCGGGTAGTCGGGGACGTGGGCGAATGGGGACAGGTTCATGACCCATTCGGGGAACTGGAACAGGGAGCCGAGATAGACGACGACGAAGGAGTAGAGCAGGTATCCCCAGACGAGCGGCAGCAGCCGGGGAAAGAATCCCTGCAGGAAGAGGGATAATCCCAGGAGCAAGGCTGTCGCAGCTCCGTAGGCGAGAACGGCCTGCCAGATCATCGTAAAGGGAAATGCGTCATCCATGGATGCGGCTGCGGCGGCGAAGAGACCGCTGCCGACTACCGTGAGCATGAGCAGCATGTTGAGCACGGCATAGCCGGCATAGGAGCCGAATACTGTTTCACGTGAAACAGGGCGGGCGAGGATCGGGTCGAGCCGCCCCTTCTGCTCCTCGCCGCGCATCCGGTTGATGGCGATGATCGGCGGGATGGCCGCCATCATGCTCATGACGACAATCAGCATCGGCAGGTACTGCTCGGTCATCGAGAGGTCGGAAGTCGGGTCCAGCACGGCAGCCATCATCTCGTTTCCTTCAATAAAGGCCTCCATGTCCCCCAAAACAGAACCGTAGCTGACGCCGAGGACGAACATACCCACGCCCCAGGTAATGAGGGCGGTGCGCTGCAGCCGGAAGACGAGTGCTGCTGGATGGGCAAGGTACGACGCCGCATTCGCTTTCCCCGCTCGATGCGGCAGCAGCCCGCCGCCGAGGTCCCGCCGCTCCTGCAGTATTCCCGCAGCAACAGCGAGGGCAAGCGCCGCGGCGATCATGACGAGGATGGGCAGCCACGCGTTGCTGCTGTAGGCATCGGTTTTGGAAACCCAGCCGAGCGGCGAGAGCCAGGACAGCGTCTCGTTCGTTACATCCGTGACCCCGCGGAAGACGTAGGCACCTAAAAGAACGGTGATGGACAATCCGATGGTCCCCCGCCCGGTGTCTGCAAGCTGAGCGGCAGCGGCGGTGACGCCGCCGAACACGAGGACGGTGCCGCCGAGCGCTGCGCCGTAAAGAAGCGAGCCTTCGAAGTCGAGCGTGTCGATCTGCAGGGCGTACAGGCCGAAGCCGGTGAAGAGCGCCAAGAGGACCGCCGTGATGATGGTGTAGAGCAGGGCTGCCTGCACGCCGGCACGTCGGCCGACAGGAAGCGCCCGGATCAGTTCCGTCCGGCCGTCTTCTTCATCCGTACGGGTGTGCCGGGTGACGAGGAGGATGATCATGACTCCCGCGACGACCGCCGTCATTAACAGCATTTGATGGGCAGTCATCGCGCCGATGGTATAGTCGTCGAGTGCTCCTGTTCCGACCATGGCGGTCATCGCTGGATTTTCCATCGTTTCGGCCATAAGCTGGCGTTCTTGGTCCGACTCATAAAGGCCGAGGAAGGCCGGCGGCACGATCACGGTGAAAAAAGTGAGCGCCACAAGCCAGATGCCGAGACGAATCCGGTCGAGCCGCAGATAGAACCGCAGCAGCTCCAGCGTATGACGGGAAGCCTGTTCCTTCATGACGCCCCGCCTCCTCTCCTTTCGTAATGGTGCATAAAGAGATCCTCGAGCGTCGGCGGCGCGCTCTCCAGTTTCGTAATACCGAAGCCGGCGAGATGCCGCACGACTTCATCCAGCTGCTCCGTGTCCACTTGGATCCGCAGGCCGCCGTCAGTCTCCTCCAGCTCATGCGCCCAGGCCTCCAGTCCGGTGACCGGCTGCTTCGCTTCGACGAGCAGCTGCGTTCTCGTTAAATGCCGGAGTTCCTCGAGCGATCCGGTTTCAATAATGGCACCTTCACGAATAATCGCCACCCGGTCGCAGAGTTTTTCGACCTCGGATAAAATATGGCTCGAGAGCAGCACGCTTTTGCCCTCCCGGCTCAACTCGCGGATGCTTTCCTGAAACACCCGCTCCATAAGCGGATCGAGCCCCGACGTCGGTTCATCGAGGATGAACAGGTCGGCCTGGGAGGTAAACGCGGAAACGAGCGCCACTTTCTGCCGGTTTCCCTTCGAATACGTGCGGCACTTCTTCGTCGGGTCCAGATCGAAGCGCTCCAGCCATTTGTCTTTGTCGACCGGTTTTTTATGGCCCCGCAGTCGTGCGAATAAGTCGATCACTTCCCCGCCGGTCAAATTCGGCCAAAGGTGAACGTCCCCCGGCACGTAGGCAAGGTGCTTGTGAATCTCGACCGCGTCCTTCCAGACGTCCTTCCCGAAAATCTCGGCGCGGCCGCTCGTTGCCTGCAGCACGCCGAGCAGGATCCGGATCGTCGTGGACTTCCCCGATCCGTTCGGCCCGATAAAGCCGAAAATCTCTCCTTCATTCACTTCCAGGGACACGTCCTGCAGCGCTTGGAAAGATCCGAATGTCTTTGTGATATGCTCCGTTTTCAGCATGGTTCCCCCTCCTCCTCATCGGTAAAAACTTCGTTTCAACAGCGCAGCGTATGCACGCCACTCGGCCATGTAGGCTTCGGGATCCATATCCGCGAAACTCTCCATCTGCGCGAGCTGCTTGCTGCCGAAGCCGTTCATCGTCCAGTGGACCACTTCAACGGCTTTCTGCGGATCGATATCCTCCCGGAACAGCGAGTAATCCATGTTCTCGTACATTTTCGCGTAGCCCCGTTCATACAGGCTCGCGAGCCGCCGCCGCGCTTCTTCTCCTACTTCGGCACTGCCTTCTTCCTGCAGGCTCCATAAAAAATCGAACACGTCCGGCCATTGCTGCTGGACGAGCAGCTTCTGCCTCCCGATCTGCTCCATGCGCTCGAACAAATCCCCCTCCTCTGGATCGAGCGCGGCGTATACTTCCTCCAGTACGCCTGCCGCATGGTCCAGCAGGTAGTCATACAGCCCGCGCTTATGCTGAAAATAAACAAACAGCGATCCTTTGGAAATGCCGGCCTCTTTCACAATCGCATTGGTCGAGGCTTTCTCGTATCCACTCGACCGGAATTCGCGCAGCGCCGCATTGATGATCAGCTCCTGCTTCGCCCGGTCGAGTTCGTGAAATTTATCTGTCATGGTGTCAGCCTCCTCTTGATGACCAACCTGGTCACTATTAGTATATGCTGAATTGACCAGATTGGTCAATATTCATTTTCTCCTCTCTTCTCTCGAAAATTGTTTCCCGCTAAAAGCTCGCCGTGCGGTTGATGCAACGCTGTTGTTCTTCATTTGAAGGCCGACATGTTTCTTCCGATGCTGACAGCAATGAAGAAGCCGTCGCTGCTTTGCATCAACCTTCTTCCTATGACTATTCATGCTTTCGTTTTTTTATGTATTAACTTTTATGAGATTTCGTCGATATGTGTACTAAGAGGATCCATTTACTATGAAAAGGTCATGCGTTCACTTGCTGCGATGACGGAACATACACCAAAGAGAAGGCCCCTTCATGACAGGGAACATACAGGAAGATGCGTGACACCATACATAGAAAGTGGAGATAACATCCGAGACAGCGGTCAGACGAGCATGCGCTCCATCGGGACGGAGCGTCCATCCAACCGCCGTGCAGATCACACAGCAGCTAGATCTAAATAAAGGATAGTGGGGATGTATATGAAGAATATCGTGAATCGGTGGAAATTCGGGACGAAGCTGAATGTATTGGTGATCTCGATTATTGCAGGCCTCTCCGTCATACTCGGAGTGGTTGTCCACAATCAGGTCACCGACGGAGTGCAGGAAACAGCGATCGATAAAGTCGAGTCGGATTTGGATATTGGCTACAATTACGTCGATGAACGCTATCCTGGACCATGGAACGTGCAGGAGGACATGTTGTATAAAGGCGACGAGCAGATCAGCGGGAACTTTGATCTGGTCGACGATATTGGCGACATGACCGGTGGGACCGTCACCATCTTTTTAGGAGATACGCGGGCCACGACGAATGTGTTGAGCGAAGGAGAGCGCGCGGTCGGCACGCAGGTGTCCGAGGAAGTCGCACAGGCCGTGCTTCAGGACGAAGAGGTGTACATCGGGGAAGCGGACGTACAAGGCACGATGTATCAAACCGCCTACCAGCCTATTTATGATGAAAACGGCGACGTGCTCGGCATGTGGTACGTCGGGGCGTCGCAGGAATTCATTGACGCTACGATTGCACAGACGATGCAGGGATTTCTCTTAGCGCTTGCCGTCGTCTCTCTCCTCTCAATCGGACTGACGATGCTGTTTACAAAAAAGATGAACAAGCGATTATCCAAGCTCGCCGGTGCGCTGGAACAGGCCGGACAGGGAGATTTCACTGCCGATATTCAGGATGAGTCCCAGGATGAAATCGGCCAGCTCACCCAGAGTTATAATCAAATGAAGGAAAACTTGAACGCGCTGCTGCAAAAAGTGGCTCAAGCATCCGAGCAGGTCGCGGCCTCCTCGGAGCAGCTGACCGCCAGCGCAGAAGAGACAAGCAAGGCGACGGAAAGCATCGCGACGTCCGTACAGGAAGTCGCCGAAGGCTCAGAGAAACAAGTGAAGAGTTCTCAGAACGCCGTCGATACGGTGAACGACATTTCCAATGGGATGGTTCAGATCACCGGAAGTATGGAACAGGTGAACAATTCGGCCACTGCTACCAGCGGGAAGTCGGAAGAAGGCGCCGAGGTCATCCAGCAGGTCGTCGAACAAATGAATCTGATCAACGAAAAGACCCGTTCCACGTCCGCTATCATGGAAGAGCTGGGAGAGCGGTCCAAGGAAATCGGCAATATCATCTCGCTCATTACCGATGTCGCTGAACAGACGAACCTGCTCGCGTTGAACGCCGCGATTGAAGCGGCTCGAGCCGGCGAGCACGGCAAAGGCTTCGCCGTTGTCGCCGATGAAGTACGCAAACTTGCCGAACAGTCCAGCCAGTCGGCCGGGCAGATCCGGACGCTGGTCAACGACATTCAAGATGGCGTGAAAGAATCCGTCCATTCCATGGAAGACGGCAGAAAAACCGTGGAAGCAGGCCTCGTTTATGGTGACAATGCAGGCGAGACATTCAAAGGGATTTCTGCTTCTATTCAAGCCGTCACCACCGAAGTGCAGGAAGTCTCTGCAGCGGTGCAGCAGATTTCATCCAGTACGGAAGCGATGCTCAGATCCGTCGAAGAATCTGGGAAAATCGCCGAAAATTCTTCGGAGCACACACAGACGGTCGCCGCTTCTGCAGAAGAGCAGAATGCGTCGATGGAGGAGATCTCCGCAGCTGCCGAGACCCTCAGCGGCATGGCCGAAGATTTACAGGATACCGTCCGTACGTTCAAATTATAAGCCAGCACTTACAGCAGGTGCCGCCTCCCACAGTCAGGGAAGCGGCACCTGTTTTTGCTCGACAACTTTTTTAGAAGCGGCGTCCGGTTCGGTACGATCGGTCGTTGTTGGATAAGCATGGATTCTCAAAGGAGACGCTCCTTTTCCTCATGAATGACGGCTGCTTGGGCAGCCGCGGAAACGAAGGTATCATGGTCCGCTCTGGTTGTGCATCATGCGCGGATCGGACGTTCAGCGCGCCTGCTCGGACGTAGCGCGGCCGTGGGCGGTCGCTAGGTGGGAGCGGGCAGTCGCTCCAGGAGGAAAAGCGGTCACAGCGGTGCTGGGCGGTCACTCTAGAAGGCGCTGCGGACGTTCAGGAGCCGCGCTCGGTCACTCCGCGCCTCCCAACGGCGCTTCGGTAAAGGCCGGCGACGTCACCTCCCGAAACCATTACACCGTCAGTTACCCAAGCCCTTCTGGTCTACGGCTGCCGGAGCAGCCGCGGAAAAAAGGTCATAAGGGGCTTGGAGGTTTTTGGTGCGTGCGTGGATCGGGCGCAGAGCCGTCACTCGCGGCCTCGGCTCGGACGCTGCGCGGCCGTGGGCGGTCGCTAGGTGGGAGCGGGCAGTCGCTCCAGGAGGAAAAGCGGTCACAGTGGTGCTGGGCGGTCACTCAGGTGGACGCAGCGGACGTTCAGGAGCCGCGCTCGGTCACTCCGCGCCACGCAGCGGCGCTTCGGTCAACCGCACCGGCGACGTCACCTCCAGAAACCATTTGACCGTCAGTTACCCAAGCCCTTCTAGTCCCCGGCTGCCGAAGCAACCGCGGAAAAAAAGTCATAAGGGGCTTGGAGGTTTTTGGTGCGTGCGTGGATTGGGTGCAGAGCCGTCACTCGCGGCCTCGGCTCGGACGCTGCGCGGCAGTGAGCGGTCGCTAGGTGGGATTGGGCAGTCGCTCCAGGAGGAAAAGCGGTCAAAGCGGTGCTGGGCGGTCACTCAGACGTGCGCAGCGGACATTCAGGAGCCACACTCGGTCACTCCGCGCCTCCCAACGGCGCTTCGGCCGATCCCGCTGACGTCTCGTCCAGAAACCATTACACCGTCAGTTACCCAAGCCCTTCTGGTCCCCGGCTGCCGAAGCAGCCGCGGAAACGAGGAAAAAAGGCTTTGTCCACACTTTGGCGGCGCTTGGTCACAATCGGCACCAATTGTCCGAAATTCGCCTGCACTTTGTCACAATCGCCACCAATTGTCCGGACTCGCCCTCCCCTCTCTGCACGATCACCCCACCCAAAAAACGCCTGCAGACCCCCTGCAGGCGTTCCTTCTTATTTCCGTCCAAACAACCGCCACCGCTCATACGCGAGGATGCGCCGCACGTAGCGCGTCGCTTTCACCAGTTTCAGCAGTTTGAAGATGTTGAGAATCCGCACGACGAGCGTATCAATCTGGTACAGATAGAACGGCACAATCGCCAGAAAATCAATCACCATAAACGGCGTCGTCATGTACTTCAGCCGTCCGGTGACCGGATCGCGGTACGCATACTTCTGCACCGCCGTCCAAATTCGCAGCACATATTCCACCGTAAAAAACGTCAGCGAAAACCAGCGCACCACCTGCCACGGCTCATACATCGCCGCATACGCCTCCGGATGCGTGAACTCCTGCACGACGATAAAGACGTTAAGCAGGATCAGCGCAACGAGGAATAAATCAAACACCTTGCCCGGCAGCCGTTTCGGCGGGGCCAGCTTGATGATGTGAAACGTCTTCTCCTGTATGCGTTCCATGTTCTCCCCTCCGGTCGGCAGATGCCGCTGCTTCTCTACTTCCATTGAATCAGAAAAGCAGCCGCTCCGCTACCGCATGCAGTTAAAAGAGGGAAAACACCCCGAAAATCAAGGTCGATACCGCGGCTGTTGATGGGGATATCGGAAGCAGAAGCGCAGGCCATACAGAAATGACCGACCTCGCTACGGCACAGTTCTCCCTCTCTGTTCTGGTCACAGCAATCCTCTGTCCTATTGCCTTCATTATGATTGATCGATGGCAGCGGAAGCGTGGTATCATTGGAACAGAGGAAGACGATTGATCACCGCTGTAAAATACCTTTGTTTGAGCTGCCTGATTGCGGCGGCTTCAGGCTCATGAAAGCAGGAAGGAGTTTTATGCCTACTGCTGTCTTTCTAGGAGGTGCCTCACCTTGAATAGAAAAATATGGATGATATCGGGCATCACTACCCTGAGTATCTTTTTCATCTTTGTCTTGTTACTCGGTATCGCCCTGCTCATCCCTACTGAACAAGCACAAGAGGATTTGGAAAGCCTCGCCTTTGAAGACCTTCGTTTGAAAACAGATGGAGTGCCTGACCTACAATTTTATGATTCAGCCGACGGAGAAGAGTTGGGTTATCGGCATTATCCGGCATCGTCCGAAGAGAACGTGCTCATTTTGCTGCACGGCTCAGGCTACCACAGTGCATATTTGTCCCCCATGGCAACCCACCTGGCAAACCAAGACATCGCTCATGTATATACGCCTGATTTGCGGGGTCACGGCGCAGAAACCGAATCCCGGGGATCAGCCGATTATATCGGACAGGTGGAAGACGATTTAAAACATCTCATCACTCACATTCGTCAAGATCATGAAGAAGCCTCCCTGTTTCTAGGCGGACATTCCAGCGGAGGTGGCACAGCGATTCGTTTTGCCGGAGGAGAGCATGAACAAGAGCTCTCGGGATATGTGCTCATCGCCCCATACATTCATCATGATGCTCCGACAAACCAAGCTGAGGACACCTGGTCCAACCCGAATATTCCACGTATCATTGGCTTGGAAATCAGTAATACGCTCGGTATCAGCTTATTCAACAATCTCGATGTCATTTCGTTTAACATGCCCGCCAGCATGCGTGATGGAACGGAAACATTGACGTACGATTATGACTTACAACTATCCATGCATCCCAGAGACGACTATGAACAGGATTTGCAAGCCTTGCCTGAAAACACCCTTCTTCTGGTCGGTAGTGCCGACGAATCTTTTCAAGCCGGGGAATATAGACCACTTTTCGAAAAACACTCACAAGCTGATGTCATCAAGAAAGAAGAAATGACACACTTCTCGACCTTGACTGATCCACGTGCACAAGCTGTTATCGCCGACTGGCTGGAAAACATAAACTAAGACAGCGTTCAAACTTATCGAGCAGAAAATGGCTGCTTTCGTCCAGCAGTCACCAGTCCGCAAGAATCGAAAGGGGCCTTATTTATGAACGTATCGATTTTATACGGGAAAGACGATATCCCGCTCGAACTACCAGAGCATACGCGCGTCATCGAACCCGAAGACGAGCCGGGGCTCCCGGATGAAATGGCCGCTGTCCGCGAAAGCATGCAGCAGCCGATCGGCTCCAAGCCTCTTCGCGATCGGGTGCGGGCCGAGGATAAAGTAGCCATTGTGATCAGTGACATCACCCGTCCGACGCCGGACCATATCATGATTCCAGCGATCGTCGCGGAACTCCCCCACGTGCCGCACGAGAACTTCGTCGTTATCAATGGCACCGGCACCCACCGCGATCAGACCGACGAAGAGTTCCGCGTCATGGTCGGTGACTGGGCATACGAGCATCTGCGCATCATCAACCACCACTGCCATGAAAAGGACGAGCTCGCGCTTGTCGGCGAGAGCCGTTTCGGCTGCGACGTGTATTTGAATAAAGAATATGTAGAGGCCGATTTTCGCATCACAACCGGCTTTATCGAACCCCACTTCTTCGCCGGTTTTTCCGGCGGACCGAAGGGGAACATGCCGGGCATTGCCGGGATTGAGACGATCCTGACTTTCCACAATGCGCGCATGATCGGGGATCCAAACGCCACATGGGGCCTGATGGAAGGCAATCCGGTGCAGGAGATGTCGCGCGAAGTCAATCACCTCTGTCCGCCGCATTTCCTGCTGAACGTCACGCTGAATGGAAAGAAAGAAATCACGAACGTCTTCTCCGGCGACTGGGAGGAAGCGCACGCCGAGGGGTGTACCTACACGAAGGAGCATGCGATGGCGCCGTGCGAGGACCGCTTCGATGTCGTCATCACCTCCAACTCCGGCTACCCGCTCGACCAGAATTTGTACCAGGCGGTAAAAGGCATGAGTGCCGCGCAGAAAATCGTGAAAGAAGGCGGCGATATCATCGTTGCTGCCGAATGTGCAGATGGGATTCCCGATCACGGCAACTTCGCGCATATTTTCTCGCTCGCCTCCTCCCCGCAGGAGCTGCTGGACATGATCAACAACCCGGAATTCAGCATGTTCGACCAGTGGCAGGTGCAGAAACAGGCCGTCATCCAGACGTGGGCAGATGTGCACGTCCACTCGAAGCTGAGCGCCGAGCAGGTCGAACAGGCCATGCTGCACTACTGCGGGGATATCGCCGAAACCTTGGAACAGCTCCGTACCAAGCACGGAAGCGGGATGCGTGTCGCCGTCCTGCCGCAGGGACCGCTGACCATTCCGTATGTAACAGGGGAAGTATAGAGCAGACTGCGCCGGTACGGATGCCGGCAGAGAAAGCGGCCGATCTGATTCAGGGCAAAAACCCGCTCGAACCAATCAAGGCAGACTACTGCCAGCAAGGCGTGCCCCCCAGCCGACGCAGCTGCAGTCGAACAATGTGGTACGTGATCAGAACCACGCCGGAAGGTTTCTTCTCCGGCGTGGTTTTTGTGTGATAAGCATGTATAACTTTTCATACAGGGGGGACGGCGCATCAGCGACGAGTGACCGCTCGCCCTTAGTGAGTGTCCGTTGACTTCCGCTGAGTGTCCGCTGCGCTCTTCCGAGTGTCCGCCCAGCTCCTGAACAGCCGCTTTTCCTGGCTGAGTGACTGCTCCAGCTCTGCGAGTGACCGCTGCCAAGCGCGGAGTGTCCGAGCACGAGCGCCTAGCGTCCGCTCCGGCCCCAACCCGTATACCATGGAGCGAAGACCCTCTCTTCTCCTGGAAAGAACACAAGGGCGCAGCGCCTGTTGTTCGAAACGACAGGCTCATGCGCTGCGAGGCCGTCTCCCTCGATGAAAACGTATACCTTCTTATGACCGAACAGACAAAAAACGATCCCCCGGGGGAAGGGGATCGTTTTTGTTATGCGCCGAAATCTTTTTTGCGCATTTTCAGGACAATGACAAGAAGCAGGATGACGAATCCGAGCAGTGCGATCGACAGCGGATTGGTCAGCATATATTGAATGAGGGGGACATTCTGTGCTTCTGCGATGGTCATCGCCCGGGTCAAGTTCCGTTCAATGAGCGGCCCGAGCACGACACCGATAATGACGGGGGCAAGCGGGACGCCTGTCTTTTTGAAGATAACCCCGAACAGACCGATGATGATCGCAATGAGGACGTCGAACAGGCTGTTCCGGATGCTGTAGGCGCCGAACAGGGCGAAAATCAGCACGGTCGGTACGATGAATTCCTGCCGTACCTTGAGAATGTACGAGAAGTATTTAATACCGAACGCTCCGATGACACCCATCGCGACGACCGTCAGCAGCATCCCGTATAAGAACGTGTAGGCGACATCCGGACGCTGTTCGAACAGGCTCGGTCCGAGCACGATCCCGTGAATAATCAACGCACCGGCAATGATCGCCGTCGTCGGGCTTCCCGGGACACCGAGGGCCAGGAGCGGCACCATCGAGCTTCCGACCGTCGCGTTGTTTGCAGACTCGGCGGCCATGATGCCTTCCGTGTTGCCCTTCTCGAACTGATCGCGGCGTTTGGACGTCCGCTTGGATTCGCCGTAAGCCATAAAGACAGCCAGCGTCGTGCCGACACCCGGCAGGATACCGATAAACGTTCCAATCAGGCTGGACTTCACGACGAGGAATTTATGCTTAATGACGTCCTTGATGACGGTCATCCGTTTAATGGACTGATCTTTGTATGTCATCACTTCGTTCGATTTCTTTCCGATATTCAAGAACATCTCTGCAAAGCAGAACAACCCGAGCACAATCGGAATCAGGTTGATTCCCTGTCTGAGCGTCATGGCCTCAAAGGTAAACCGTTCTGCACCAGCTGCCATGTCCACTCCGATCGTGCTGATAAACAGCCCGAGCAGGGCCGCAAAAATCGATTTGTAGACGTTGTTTCCTGCAATAGCACCGATGACGACCAAACCGGACAAGGAAATGAAGAACATTTCAGCGGGGCCGAACATCAACGCAAGATTCGCCAGTGGAGGCGTGAAGAGAATCAGTGTCAGCACACCGAGAAAGCCGCCGACCATACTGGAGAAGATCGAGTAGTACAAGGCTTCTTTCGCACGACCCTGTTTCGTCAGCGGATACCCTTCCATGGCGGCAGGTGCAGCGACCACATCTCCCGGCACATTCAGCAGAATCGCGGTGATCGAGCCACCATACATGCCGCCCATATAAATACCACCGAGCAGCAGGATGCCGTTCTGCGGGTCCATTGCAAATGTCAGAGGGAGCAGCAGGGAAATACCGATCGCGCCGTTCAGCCCCGGAATTGCACCGACAATGATGCCGATCAGAACACCGATGAAGACAATCATCAGGACGTCCGGGGATAATGTGCCGAGCAGTATGTCTAAGTCGAATGCACCCATAAATTAACCTCCTTACCGGCAGTTCGTTTTCCCGCTGCATGTATCAAACCGGGAGGAGAGAGGGGGATACACTCTCTCCCGGTGAATCAAGGAGCGGCTTGCTTAGAAGTCGTCCTCGTTTTCATCAATGATCGGCTGCAGCGTTTCGTTCTGTTCATCCAGGTAGTCGTTCAGCTCTTCATAATCGAGGTACTCGTACGGAAGCTCCGCATCGCTGAAGGCCTGCTCCAGTTCTTCCGATTCACCTAGTTGATCCATAGCGTTGGAGAGCGCCTGAATGATTTCATCCGGTGTTTCCTCCGGCGCTACAACGACGCGGCGGACACCCATGTTCAAGTCCAGATCCTGCTCTTCAAAGGTTGGATAGTCATCGAACATATCCAGACGTTCCGCTGCTGCGTACCCGATCGGGGTTCCACCGGAATCGGTGATTTCCGGAGCTGCAGTGATGGACGAAGACGCCACATCGATATGATCACCAAGGAGGTCGTTGACGAGGTCGCCACCGCCGTCGTAGTTCACCGGTGATACGTCAATACCTGCTTCGTCTTCAAATGCCAGTACCTTCAACAGCCCGAGTGCGCCGGATTCCCCAATGGTCAGCTCTCCAGGGTTCTCCTCCGCGTACTCGATCACGTCTTCTGTCGTTTCCAGTCCACTCCCGGGAGACGTGAAGAGGGCGTGCGGCACGTCGTCAAAGGAAGCGATATATTCAAAGCTGTCGAACGTAAAGTCCGTGTCGGTCGTGTTTTCCAGAACGAAGTTATCCGGGTAACCGAAGACACCGAGCGTATAGCCGTCCGGCTCCGCGTTTGCCATCTCCGCAATGCCGATCTCCCCGCCGGCACCTTCTCGGTTGACGACGTTCACCTGCTCGCCGAGCTCATCCGACATGGCATCGGACAGAATACGGGAGACCGTGTCACCACCACCGCCGGCACTATACGGGACAATGATTTCAATCGGCTGTTCCGGATAGTCCGGGTCGGCTTCTGCCGTTTCGCCGTCGTCGTCATTCATGTCGTTGTTGTTGTCATCATTGTTCATGTCGTTGTCGTCGTCCATGTCGTTATTCATGTCGTTATTATTATCGTTGTTGTCCACATCGTTCACTTCGTTTGTGTTGCCGTTGTTATCCGCTGCGCCGTTGTTGTCGTTGACGGCGTCGTCATTGTTGTCACCACAAGCCGCCAGAAACCCTAGCAGCGCGACACTGGAAAGACCAATTACTTTTTTCATGATTCAGACACCCCTTTAATAAATTTGAAATCCATGCTTTCTCGTAAACGCTTACGTTTTCACCCTAAAACCATTCTCCTGACGGTGTAGGAAGACCAAGCAGTACCGAAAACACCAGGTACGTGACGAGCGTGACACTCCCGGACAGAATGACACCTGTCAGGGCATCCCGGCCGGATGGCAGAGCTTCCAGCATCCTGTAGCGCTGGTAGTAATAAAGAATATTAATAACGACAAACGCGGTAATGAAAAATCCGGCCAGATGCAGAAGTCCATAAGCAAACAGCATGATGGCTCCCGGAATCACCAGCTGGAAAATCACGATGTTCTTGGTGAGTCCAGGCTCTTCGTCCTCGATATTCTCTGTCCTCAGCTTCCTTGCGCCGTCGATTGTCATGAGAAGGCCAACCACCCCCATACTTCCTAAAATCAATCTTGGAAACAGCGCGGACTCCGGTGGAAGATCTGTCGTCATCGTCCAGGCGGCCGCCGCAAAGATGATACTGATGATCCCGATCACGATGGAACTGCGCATCTTCCCCACCTCCCTTCTTCAAGCAGTTCCGCTTACTTTTTCACGACGTCATGTCCGCCGAATTCATTTCGCAGTGCGGCTACGACTTTCCCTGTAAACGTATCGTCTTCCAAGGAACGATACCGCATCATCAGCGACAGGGAGATGACCGGTGCCGGCACCTGCAGATTCAGTGCGGTTTCCACCGTCCACTTGCCTTCTCCGGATGAATTCATCACGCCGCGGATGTTCTCAAGCCGCTCGTCTTTGCGGAAGGCTTCCTGCGTCAGCTCCATCAGCCAGGATCGGATGACCGAACCGTGGTTCCACACCTTGGCTACGCTTTCATAATTGTAGTCAAAAGGACTTTTTTCCAGAATGTCGAACCCTTCTGCGATCGACTGCATCATGCCGTACTCAATGCCATTGTGGATCATTTTCAAAAAGTGACCGCTGCCGGGAGGTCCTGCGTGAAGATAGCCATCGTCAATCGTGACATCTTCGAGCACCTGCTCCAGCTGGGCAATGGCTGGTTCTTCGCCGCCGACCATCATGCAGGCACCGTTTCTGGCACCATCGACGCCGCCGGACGTGCCGACATCGACGAAATAAATCCCTTTCTTCTTCAATTCGATGCCGTGATTCATGGATACCTCATAGTTGGAGTTGCCTCCATCGACGAGAATATCGCCTTCTTCCATGAGCGCTGACGCTTCCTGAATCACCTGGTCGGTAATGTCACCAGCCGGCACCATCAGCCAGACGACTCTCGGTGTCGGCAGGGAGGCGATGACCTCTTTCATGGAAGCGGCGGATGTACCACCTGCGTCTTCCAGCGCGCTCTTGTTCTCAGCTGCTGTATCCGTTCCTGTCACTGTGTGATCATGATCCAGCAGATTTAACGCCAGGGGATACCCCATCTTGCCGAGACCGATCAAACCAATATGCACATGCACCCCTCCGTTCGTGAAATTTATTTTCTTGTTATGTTTCATTATAGGATAAAAAATTTCTTTTTCAAGGGGAAATAATAAAAAAATATTTTTTTATTTTCGTGTTTCCCTTATAATGGGTGTCAGACTAGAAGATCCACCCCCCTTTTGGGCGGAAGCACGGGCGCCGTCCTGCAGGCTGTCAGATGGAAGAACAGGTGCTTCGTTTTTCCCCGCTGCGGGCGGACCACCTGCAGGAAACACCCGCCCTGCATCAACGTCGTATGTTCTCTTGATATGTTCTGAAAGAAATGACGGAAGAGGAGATGGGCCTTATGAGCATAGTGGAATCCACGCACTGCAAGCACCGCATCCGCGGTATTTATAATAATCTGAGAGACAAAGAACGCCGCATTGCCGACTACATTCTCGAGTACCCGGAGGAGATCGTCCATTCGACGATCAGCCAGGTGGCCGAGCAGCTGGAAGTCGCCGAGGCTACCGTCTTCCGCTTCTGTAAACGAATCGGTTTTAAAGGCTACCAGGCGATGAAAATTGCCCTCGCATCCGAGCTGGTGACCGGGGTCGAAAACATTCATGAATCGATCAAAGAAGGCGACAATGCAAAAACCATCGCGGAAAAAGTATTTCAGACAAATGCCCGCACGCTCGAGGAGACAGTGTCCGTTCTGGACGAGGGCGCCCTGGAGAAAGCCGTGCACATGCTGCTTCATTCCAGAAAGGTGGAATTCTACGGCAACGGCGGTTCCGGCATGATCGCTTCCGATGCGCACCATAAGTTCCTCCGTACAGGTATTCCGACGATGGCCTATGCCGATTCCCACATGCAGGTGATGTCTGCCTCCCAGCTGACCCCGGCGGATACCGTCGTGCTCATCTCCCACTCCGGTACGAACCAGGACATCCTCCAGGCTGCCGATGTCGCCGCCGAACAGGGCGCGGGGTTGATTGCGCTGACGAACCTGGCAAAATCTCCGCTCTCTGAACGCGCCGACGTGACGCTGTACACCGTGTCAGCCGAAACCGATTACCGATCGGAAGCCCTGGCCAGCCGCCTCGCCCAGCTCAGCCTGATCGACACGCTGTATGTCAACGTGAGCGTGGCCCGGCAGGAAGAGATGGAGCAGTCCTTGAATAAAATGAGAAACGCCATTTCGCTGAAACGGATGTAGGAGGGATCATCGTGGTACAAGAATTCGTCATGGGAATTGATATCGGAACCACCAGTGCCAAGGCCGTCGTCTTCACGCGGGAAGGCGCACAGGCAGCAGAGGCCGAAGTCGGATATGACCTGCTCCACCCAAAACCCGGCTTTGCGGAACAGGATCCCTACGCCATCGAAACCGCTGCGCTGGAAGCCATCAGACAGGCTCAGCCGCAGGAAGGGGCCGTCACCGCAGCAGGCTTTTCCACCGCGATGCACACGCTGCTGCTGCTCGATAAACACGACGAACCGCTCACGAACGTGATCACGTGGGCAGACACCCGGAGCAGCGACGCTGCCGCAGCCTGGCATGCAGACGGGAAAGCGGCTTCCATGTATCAGGCGTCCGGAACGCCCGTGCATCCGATGTCCCCGATCAGCAAGCTGCAATGGTTCCGGGAACAGGAGCCGGCGCTTCTGGCACGGACGTCGTCGGTCGTATCCATCAAAGAATTTCTCCTCCGCCGCTGGTTCGGGGAATCGGTGATCGATTATGCCACGGCAGCAGCCTCCGGACTGTTTTCGGTGACGAACTGGGCATGGGATCCGGAGCTGCTCGACTCTCTCAGTCTCACGGACACGCAGTTCGGCGTGCCCGTCAAACCGACGTACCTGCTCCCTCCAATGAAGGAAGCCTGCCTCGCACGCTGCGGGCTTCCGCCGGAGACGGTGTTTGCCATCGGCTCCAGCGACGGCGCGCTCGCCAATATTGGCATCGGCGCCCTGCTGCCGGGCGAAACCGCGCTCACCATCGGAACGAGCGGAGCCGTCCGGCAGTTCAGCAGCTCCCCCAGCCTCTCCCCGGCGCAGCAGACGTTCAGCTATGCGTTCGATGATGGCATGTGGCTCGTCGGCGGACCGACGAACAACGGCGGCATTGCCCTCCAGTGGCTGAGCCGGCTGATGGGAAAGACCGTGGAAGAGACGATCGCCCTCGTTGAAGACCGGCCGCCCGCCGAAGACGATCCGCTCTTCCTCCCCTACCTGCAGGGAGAACGAGCACCTGTGTGGGACCCGAATGCTAGAGGTGCCTTCACCGGCCTGTCCATTGAACACGGGCAGCAGGAGATGGTGCGCGCCGTCATGGAAGGCGTTCTTTTCAGTGTGTACGACGTCTTTTTGTCCGTCGAAGCGCAGACGCAGCAGAGCCACTCCATCCGGGCGGGCGGCGGCTTCGCCCGATCCCCGCTCTGGCTGCAGATGACAGCCGATGTGTTCGGCCGGACCGTGGAACTGCCGCTCAGCCATCAGAGCTCTGCCTGGGGAGCCGCCTGGTGCGTGCGGCTCGCACGCGGAGAAGTCGACAGCTACAGCAGCATCCGGGATTCGATCCCAATGCAGCCGGCGGCCGAGCCGGATCCGGAACGGCATGCCCGGTTTCAGGAACGCTTCCGCCGCTACCGTCAGCTCTACCCCGCCCTTCATTCGTGATGGCCTGTGCCATTTTCTCGAAGCGCCGCGGAACGGACGGTTCTCAAGGAAAGCGGGCGTTCTTCGTTCTTCCCGAGCAGCCGATGCCCAGCAGCCCGAGGCCGTCTCACACTCTTTGTGAGACGGCCTTTTTCCGATCGACATCCCTGCAAACGGCGTACTGCGCAGGTTCTTGGAGGGAAGCATGGGAGCTTCCTGCTTCCCGGGTAGCCGACAAACCCGCCGCCCCTCTGTATAAAAACGTATACATTCCTATCATCGAAAATACGTTCTGTAAGCAGGAGATCACCCTCCTTGTGTATAATCAAGACAGTACAGACCTTTCGCGCTAAGCGCCTGTAGGGCGTGTCATCTTCAAAAGGGGGAGATCAGCATGAAAAAAGAAGAAACATCGCACTGCCTGAGCCGGATCCGGGGCATGTATCAGTCCCTGCGCAGCAAAGAAAAAGCCGTAGCGGATTACGTCCTCGCCCATCCGGAAGAAATTGTCCATTCCACGATTACCCAGACCGCCGAACGGATCGGCGTCTCCGAAGCGAGCGTCTTCCGATTCTGCCAGTCGATCGGCTTTAAAGGCTACCAGGCGCTCAAGATTGCGCTTGCCTCCGAGCTTGTCACTGGAACCGAAAACATCCACGAAGCCATCAACGCCGACGATGCACCGAAAGTCATGGCAGAAAAAGTGTTCCAGTCCAACATCCGCACCCTGGAAGAAACCATCAGCCTGCTCGACGAAGAGGCCTTTGAAGCTGCCGCCGGAATGCTCCTGCGGGCGCGCCGGATTGAATTTTACGGCAACGGCGGATCTGGCGCCGTCGCTCTGGACGCCCACCATAAATTTCTCCGCTCCGGCATGCCGAGCACCGTCTACACCGACTCCCACCTGCAGGTGATGTCTGCCTCCCAGCTGCAGCCGGACGATGTCGTGGTCCTGGTCTCGCACTCTGGTACAAACAAAGACATTCTCGAAGCAGCTGACATAGCAAAAGAAAACGGGGCCGGCATCATCGCGATCACGAACTTCGCCAAATCCCCCCTCTCCGAAAAAGCAGACGTCGTCCTGCGCACGATCTCCATGGAGACGGATTACCGATCGGAAGCCCTCGCCAGCCGCATCGCCCAGCTCAGCCTGATCGACGCCCTCTACATCCACCTCAGCGTCGTCCGTCAGGAACAGATGGAGCAGTCCCTCGACAAAATGCGGCGCGCGATTTCATTGAAACGAATGTAGACCCGAGATGTGGCTGACCATTCTGAAAGGAGCATCCCAATGACCGGTTATTTCCCACCTTCCCGGCAGCTCGAACGGCTGCCGCAGCAATTCTTTGCCAAACTCGTGAAGCAGACCCAGGCGAAAGCCGCCACCGGCGCGGACATCATCAACCTCGGTCAGGGCAATCCCGACCTGCCCACCCCGCCCGCCGTCGTCGAACGCCTTCAGGAAGCTGCCGAGCACCCGAAGTTCCACAAATATTCCCCGTTCCAGGGGTATCCGTTCCTCAAACAGGCCGCCGCCCGTTTCTATGAACGCGAATACGGCGTGACCCTCGACCCGGAGACCGAGATCGCGATTCTCCCCGGCGCCAAAACCGGCCTCGTCGAGCTGAGCCAGTGCCTGCTCAACCCCGGCGACACCGCCCTGCTTCCAGACCCCGGGTACCCGGACTACCTCTCCGGTACCGCCATCGCCGGCGCGGAGGCGGTCCGCATGCCACTGCTTCGGGGAAATGGGTTTCTGCCTGATCTCGGGATGCTCGGCTCTGATCTTCTCTCCCGTGCCAAGCTGATGTTCCTCAATTATCCGAATAATCCTACGGGCGCTGGCGCGGACGAGGCTTTTTTTCAGGACACGGTGCGCACCGCGGCCGCGAACAACATCTGCGTCTGCCACGATTTCGCCTACGGCGCCATCGGGTTCGACGAAAAGAAGCCGCCGAGCTTTCTGCAGACGCCGGGAGCGAAAGATGTCGGCATTGAAGTCTACACGCTGTCGAAGACGTTCAACATGGCCGGCTGGCGCGTCGCGTTTGCGGCCGGCAATGCCTCCGTCATCTCCCACTTGAACCTGATTCAGGACCACTATTTCGTCAGCCTCTTCGGCGCCGTTCAATCCGCCGCAGCAACAGCGCTGGACGATGGAGCCGATGACGTAGAAGCACTGCGGCAGACGTATCAGTCCCGGCGAAAAGCGTTGATGGACGCGCTTGCCGGGATCGGCTGGGAAGCAGACGCTCCGGACGGATCGTTTTTTGCGTGGCTCCCCGTGCCGGACGGCTGGTCGTCCGAAGCCTTCGCCGAAGAACTGCTGGAAAGCGCCCACGTCGTCACCGCCCCCGGCGCCGGCTTCGGCGAGTACGGCGAAGGCTACGTCCGAGCGGCGCTGCTCACGAGCGAAGACCGCCTGCGCGAAGCCGTCGAGCGCATCGGCCGCCTCGGCTTGTTCAAAGAAAACGAATAGACCATCCCCCGCCGGCTCTGCGACCGGCGGGGGATTTTCTATGCTGAAAGATAAGATCGCCAATCCACCATTTACCTCTTTTCCGCGGCTGCCCCGGCAGCCGAAAGGACGGGAAGGGCTTGGGTAACTGGAGGTCTCAAGGTTTCTGGAGGTGACGTCGCCGGTGCGGTCGGCCAAAGCGCCGCTGCGTGGCGCCGAGTGACCGAACGCGGCTCCTGAGTGTCCGCTGCGTCCTTCCGAGTGACCGCCCAGTGCCGCTGTGACCGCTTTTCCTCCTCGAGCGACTGCCCGCTATCGCCTAGCGACCGCCCACCGCCGCGTTGCGACCGAGCCGGCGCCGCGAGTGACCGCTCTGCGCCCGATGCCCAACCAGAGCGGACCATGATACCCTCGTTTCCGCGGCTGCCCCGGCAGCCGTAAACCAAAAGGGCTTGGGTCATTGGAGGTCTTAAGGTTTCTGAAGGGGACGTCGCCGGTCTTCGCCGAAGCGCCGCTGCGTGGCGCCGAGTGACCGAGCGCGGCTCCTGAGTGTCCGCTGCGTACTCCCGAGTGACCGCCCAGCGCCGCTGTGACCGCTTTTCCTTCTCGAGCGACTGCCCGCTGTCGCCTTGCGACCGCCCACCGTCGCGCAGCGACCGAGCCGACGCCGCGAACGTCCGAGCCACGACAAAAACAGCCGCCTCCGGCACAGGCCGTGAGACGACTGGTTGATGATTGGGTTATCGCCGCTCCATCAAGTTGAAGCCGATCCCGGCAAAGAGGACGCTCATGAGCAGCAGAATGGAAGCCGAGAGCAGCATGGCATCCATGGACGCACCGCCGTACGTACTGCCGATCAGCAGGTCCATGCCGTGCTTGAGCGGCGTGAATTCTCCGATCCGCTGCAGCAAGGCTGATGGGACGATTTCAATCGGCCAGAAAGCCCCGCCGAGCATCGCCATCGTCACCCCGGTCAGCGGTATGACGGCATCGAGCATTTTGTAGGACTTCACCATCCCGCTTAGCAGAACACCGAGCGAAACGATCGCAAGCACGTATGGCAGAACCGCGAGAAGCGTCAGCCAGAACCCTCCGTGAAAATCCACTTGAAAAGCGAAACGGAATAAAAACAGGATGACGTACATCTGCAGCAAGCCGAATAGAAAAGCAAACAGCACATGACCGAGGTACAGCTTCACCTTTGTCACCGGGGAAAGAATGACGCGGTCCCATGTGCCATCATGACGTTGGGCGACAATGGTGGAAATGCTGAACGCAATCGAATAAATCGTAAAAAAGAGCATGAACCCGAACAGCGGATGAAGCGCCTGATCATAAGCAAAGCCTTCCTCTGTCTGTTCCACCTCGTATCCGAATCCATATTCCGACACACGATCGCGCCACGCCGATACATCGAGCGTCTCTGCGACGGCCGCTTCCATGCTCCGCTCCCGGTAATAGGACTGCAGCTCCGTCATCAGCAGCGCTGTTTCCGGTGCTTCGTACACCTGCAGCACAGCTGCTCCAGACTCGTCGAGCATCAGCCCGTACGGTGGACTGCTGCGACGGATACGTTCTTCCATGTCCGTCACACTGGACGGCACCAAGTCAATATTTTCTCCCGCCTGTGCCGACAACTCCTCGGCGGTGTCCGCAAGTGCTTCTTCTTCTAGTGTGTCGGACGAGGCAGGAACAGTGAGCTGCCCGCCCCCTGCACCCAGCACGGCAGCAAACAAAATGGTGAGCACCATACTTCCAAAAAAGGCGAGCGGACGTCTGCGGATGGTACATACATACTGATAAAGAACCGCACTCATGCTAGAGTCCCTCCTTTCTTGGAAATACGAGCAGTGCCGCACCGGCACAGAGCAGACAGAAGACCGAGATCGACAGCAGCATCGGATAGATCAATCCGGCTCCAGCTCCTCCCATCACCGCCAGCAGACTTTGCATAGCTGCCCCGTTCGGAAGAAGACGACCGATCGCAGCTACCGTTTCCGACAGCTGGCTGACATTGAAGAAGCTGCCTCCGAGAAAAGCGAGCATCGTGATACCGGCACTGGCAAACAGAGCACTCGCCTGTTCATTGCGGAGACGATAGTTCACAGCCGTCAGCAGCATCGCCAGCGAGCCGACAGTCAGCGCAAGTCCAGCTGCAATCACCGCCGTCAGACCGGCATGCTGAAAAGAAACACCGAAGACAAGCGAAGAAAAACTGAAAATCACCG
The DNA here is from genome assembly GCF_000429725.1 of Alkalicoccus chagannorensis DSM 18086. GTDB lineage: Bacteria > Bacillota > Bacilli > Bacillales > Salisediminibacteriaceae > Alkalicoccus > Alkalicoccus chagannorensis. The sequence continues at coordinate 65,563 of NZ_AUCK01000012.1, forward strand.
CGAGTTGGACGAGCGCCAGAAGGACGCCGGCACCCCCTTTCCCGGCAAGGTACATCCACATCGGCACATTCGAGGTGAGCAGCCGGTGAAAGACGTAGCTCCGCCGCTCGGTATGGGCGGTACTCGCCAGAAACGTCGCGGTATACAGGACAAACATCACGGCCATGCCGGCTGTATAATAGTCAAAAGACGTGATAGCGGAGCGGTTATCGAGCTGCTGGATCTCCACCTCGGTCTGCACAGGCTCGGGTACCGCTTCCTCTTCCAGAGAAGCGAGATAGGCGGCTTCCTTCTGCCAATTCAGCTCGTTGAAAAAAGCATCCGTGATGCCCTCGATGATACCGAACTGACCGGAAGCTTCCACTGCGACAGGATCAGGCAGCTCTTCCTGCAGCAACATTTGACGCCACGTCTGCTCCCGGTAGGTCTCATCAAAATACCAGACCCCGTCATATGCTTCAGTCGACGCCCCGGCTTCGTCAAGCACTTCCACAGATAGCACTCCCTCTGCTTCAAGGGATGCCAGCATCTCGGCGAACATCTCTGGAACGGAGACCTGCTCCGCTTCCTCGAGCAGTGCTTCCTGCGCTTCCGGCGGCATTCCCTCCGAGGCCAGATGCTCCTGCAGCTGAAGAAGGGATTCGTCCAGTGTTCCTTCCATCACAACAGCTGTTTCCAGGTTTCCGGCTCCCGCAGCTCCCGGTGACATCATCCCCTGCAGTGCGCTTCCGAGGATGGTGATGAGAATGATCGGCATGAGCAGCAGCGTCAGCAGTTCGCTCCGCTCCCGCAGCAGCTGTTTGATTTCTTTTGCAAGCATCGTCCAGAACATCGCTTTCCCCCCTTACTCCCGCAGTGTCCGGCCTGTGAGATGCAAAAAGACATCCTCCAAGCTCGGCGACCGGACTTCTACAGACTGGATATCAACACCGGCGTCTCGCGTCCATTGAATCACCGCCTCGAGCACAGGTGCGTCCTTTTTCGCCGCAATGACGGCTTCATTTCCGGAAGTGTATACACGTGTGATGTCTTCGCGTTTCTCGAGTACCTCCGCGATATCTCCGGCGCTTCGGCTCAAGGTGACGACGATACTGTCTTCTTCCATGAGCATCGCCTTCAGTTCCCGCTTCGTTCCCGCCGCGATAATTTCGCCGTGGTCCATGATATACACCCTGTCACACAAATATTCGACCTCTTCCATGTAGTGACTGGTGTAAATGATGGTCATGTTCTTCGTCCGGTTCAGCTCCCGTACCGTTTCGAGAATATAGCTCCGCGACTGAGGATCGATGCCGACCGTCGGTTCATCCATGATCAACAGCTCCGGCTCATGCAGCAGCGCTACGGCGATGTTCAGCCGCCGCTTCATCCCACCGGAATACGTCTTGACGAGCTCCCCAGCACGATCCGTGAGACCGACGATGTCCAACACGTAACGGACCCGTTCTTGGAGCAGTTTTCCTTTCAGCTTGTAGGCTCGTCCGAAAAAACGGAGATTCTCTTTTGCAGTCAGGTCCTGGAACAGCGCAATTTCCTGCGGGACGACGCCGATCATCCGCCGGATATGCGTCCGGTCTTTTTTGACCGAGTATCCCCCTGCATAAATCTCTCCTTCCGTCGGCGCAACAAGACTCGATATCATGGAGATCGTCGTCGACTTACCGGCGCCGTTCGGTCCGAGCAGTCCGACAATCTCACCTTTTTCAATAAACACATTCACCCGGCTCACCGCGGTCCGTTCCTTGAATGTCTTTGTTACATCCATCACTTCCAGCATCCGCTCCGCCTCCTTTCTTATGTACATCAAGTGTATCGTATCTTTCAGAGCAGTGGACGTAGCTGCAGTAACGAATTCCGGTCCCTTACCCATGACCTGCGTCACCTATGCAGGCAGCATCCGTGACAGACCGGGGCGCAGCGGACACCGTGTCGAAGGACGGAAGACACTCGGCTGGACGCCGCCGAAGCAGGCGTCTATCCTCGAACAAGGACCAACAAAAAATCCCGTGCAGCATGTGCTACACGAGATGATGCCGGATCGCAAAAATCGCCAGCTGCGTCCGGTCCCGGAGATCCAGTTTGTCGAGAATGACCGATATGTGGTTTTTGACAGTGCCGATCGACAAGAACAGTTCGGACGCAATCTCTTGATTGGTCCGACCTTCTCCGACGAGGGCCGCAATGTCTTTTTCCCGTTTCGTCAACGGGACGTCTGCCGGCTCATGCCGCTCCCGCTTCATCAGGTCAGGAATGATTCTGCCCGCGGTGCCCTCATCAATAGTGATGCCGCCTTCGAGCGCTTTTTTCATCGCTGTGATCAGGCGGGCCGCGTCAGCATCCTTCAGCATGAACCCTTTGGCGCCGCTCTCCAGCGCTTCTATCGCGTAGGCATTGTCATCAAATGTCGTCAGCATGAGCACAGGCAGATCCGGCTGCATCTCCACCAACCTGCGGCATGCTTCCAGCCCTGTCATCCCCGGCATGCGGATATCCAGGACAGCAACATCTATCGGGATACGTCCGGCTTGTTCGACTGCCTCGGCTCCCGTGCCTGCTTCTGCTGCTACGGAGAATTCCCCTGTCTCTTCGATCATCATCCGGAGGCCTTGACGCACCATCCGCTGGTCCTCTGCAAGCAGTACCTTTTTCAATTGATTTCACTCCTTTCCAGCGGGAAAACCCCTTCCATCGTGAAACGATCTCCGTGATGCTCCCATGTACACGCCCCTCCGAGTGCATCGAAGCGCTCCTGCAGCCCTGTCAGACCGCTTCCGACGGGCCCCATCATCTCCTGTGAGGTTCGGTTTTCCATCTTCAACACGGCCTGCCTTCCTCCACGGATCTGGACATGCAGCATCACCTCGCGTGTTCTTCCATACTTCATCGCGTTCGTCATTCCTTCCTGCACGAAACGGTAGATGGCGGTATGCTGATCGTTCGTAAAGGCAGCCGATAAAAATCCGTCCTCCGCCTTCCACTGGATCACCATCTGAGATTCCCGCTCCAGCTTGCGAAGCAGATGAATAACGGCATGCACTCCGGCCGGAATCTCTTTCTGCCTCATCTGCCGGACGGCATCCCGCGTCTGCTCCAACGCTTCGCCGGCGGTCTGTTCGATCATTTCCGCGTGCTGCTGCGCCTCGCCTTCTACTGAACGCCGGAGGACCCCTGCCTGCATGAGCAGCGCTGTCAGCTGGTGTCCGACCGAGTCATGGATGTCCCTCGCGATTCGGAGACGCTCCTCTTCCCGGACTTCCTGTTCCTGTATGTCGATACTGCGGCGCAGGCGTCTGTTTTCCCATTCGGTTTCCACTACCTGCTCTGCTGCTGCATTCGTACTGATTCTCTCCCGCATGTACAGCCATACCGCCCCGGCAAAAGCGGCGTACATACTTGTCAGCACGAGCTGCCATTCCCATGCGAGAGTCCCGTGGACATATACAGGAACGAGCACGACGGCCGCACCGGCTGCAGCTGTCACCCCCGGCCGCTGCATATCAAGCAGGGCCGATGTGATGAGCGGCAGTCCCATCAGTAGAGGAAGCGCGCCGTCCGACATCATCGTCCCGTACAGAACCGCCCACACAAGCTGCGCTGCAACAAGAGGGATCGTGCGCTGCCGCCAAAGCATCAGGGACGCATACAGTCCATAAAAGACACTGCCCCCGACGAAGAAGAGCGGCTGATCAAACGGAACTTCCGTTGATACTGCAATTACTGCTGATACCACCAGCAGCAGACTCCCCTGCATGAAAAAAAGCCGCACGACAGCACCCCCTTCTATTCTTTATTATAGCCGAGGAGACAGCTGAGCAGGAACCCATTTCTTCCCGGAAATCACGTGGAAGACAGCCACGATGATGACACGACGCTTTACAAATCGTAACGATTACGATATATTAACTTATGTAAATCGTTATTATTACGATTTGTTCGATGGACAGAGAGCTCCCCCTTTCTCTGTCCACCTTTACGAATCATTCCAGCATAAGGAGATGAGCACATGGCGAAAAAGTCCAAAGTCGCAAAAGAGAAAAAACGCCAGGACATGGTCGCACGATACGCAGAACTGCGGAAAGAACTGAAGGAAAAAGGGGATTACGAAGCCCTTAGAAAGCTGCCTCGGGACTCTTCCCCGACCAGGCTCAACAGCCGCTGTGAGGTGACCGGCCGCCCTCGCGGTTACATGAGAAAGTTCCGCATGTCCCGGATCGCCTTCCGCGACTACGCGCACAAAGGCCAGATTCCCGGCGTCAAAAAAGCAAGCTGGTAAGGAGGTGCTGCTCATGCCACACTCCTACACCGACCTACAGCCGTTTTTGTTGAAACATCCGGTTCCCGAGCGGACGTACACGTTCTGGATCGGGGGGACGTACCACCGGATCGACAGCGATTTTCTCCTGCAGGAACTGCTCGACTCTCCACCCGACGATCAGCTGGAGTTCCTCGAGCTGCTGCAGCCCTACGCTGGAGATCCGGCCTCCCTGCATGAATGTCTGTTTCAACTGGCGGTTCTCTATGTCCAGGCCAACGGTCGCACTGCCACCGACCGCGAATAAAACGCCGTGCCCGGAACGCCGCGGACCGTTTGCCCGGTGGCTGACGGTCCGCTTTTTCGTGCTGCCTATCCGCTTCCGTCCGGCGGCGGTCTGCGTTTCAGCGCTGAACGTCCGTTACGGGCTCCACGAGCACCCCAGAACCGAAAGGTGATCTGAACGAAGCCGCGCCCCTTTTCACCCAAACGTATACCTTGCTACAAACAAAAGCGCGGCTTACCTTTTGGTCGGAACAGCTTGCGCCGCAGGTTGTTGAAGAGAAAAAGGGGGCCTTCGTTCTTCCCGAGAAGTGCGCAATTTCGACTTCTTCCAGGACATCTGATGCTTTTTTACGAAGTTTCCGCGGCTGCCCCGGCAGCCGTAAACCAGAAGGGCTTGGGTCATTGACGGTCTTAAGGTTTCCGATGACGTCGCCGGTGCGGTCGGCCAAAGCGCCGCTGCGTGGCGCGGAGTGACCGAGCGCGGCTCCTGAACGTCCGCTGCGTCCGCCTAAGTGACCGCCCAGCACCGCTGTGACCGCTTTTCCTCCTCGAGCGACTGCCCGCTCCCGCCTTGCGACTGCTCCCGGTCGCGCAGCGTCCGAGCCGGCGCCGCGAGTGACCGCTCCGCACCAGATCCACGCACACATCAAAAACCTCCAACCCCCAATCCACCTTTTTTCCGCGGCTGCCCCGGCAGCCGTAAACCAGAAGGGCTTGGGTCATTGACGGTCTTAAGGTTTCCGATGACGTCGCCGGTGCGGTCGGCCAAAGCGCCGCTGCGTGGCGCCGAGTGACCGAGCGCGGCTCCTGAACGTCCGCTGCGTCCGCCTAAGTGACCGCCCAGCACCGTTGTGACCGCTTTTCCTCCTCGAGCGACTGCCCGCTCCCGTCTAGCGACTGCCCACCGCCGCGCAGCGTCCGAGCCGGCACCGCGAGTGACCGATCCGCACCCAAACCACGACCACACAAAGCTACATCCCCCAATCGTTCAACGAAGATGGACATGCCGCAGCCCTTCGTACACTTCCCCTGAGCACTTTTTGCATGATTTTTTTCCTGCACCGCAAAAGAAGCTGCCGGAAATTCCGGCAGCTTCTCAGCTGTAAGAAGAAGGTAATGGCAGGTGGCTCTGCTTATTTCCGCATGCGCAGGGCGAACTGCAGGTCGTTATCGAGATGGTCTTTCATCCGGGTGTCGGCGAGCTCCCTGTCCCCTGCGTCGATGGCATCACAGATGGCGTGATGCTCCTCGAGGAGACCGGGCCGCTGTTCGTAGACGACCGTCTGCCGGAACAAGTATACGATGGCTTCCATCCTGGAGACCGCCTCGATCAGCACCTCGTTGCCGCTCGCGGTGACCAGCTTTTCGTGGAACTGCTTGTTCCAGTACATCCGCTCTTCCAGCTGCCCGTTCTCGGCGTGCGTCACGCATGCCCGCAGCTCCTCCTTTTCCGGGATCGTCATGTAGGCTGCAGCTCTGGCCGCAGCATGCCCTTCCAGCAGCCGGCGCACGTCGAACGTGTCGATGAACTCTTTTTCCGTCGGGGCCAGCACCCGCTTGTTCTTCAGCAGTCCTTCTTCGCCGAGGCGTTTCAATGCCTCCCGCACCGGGGTGCGGCTCATCTGCAGCTCTTCGGCCATCTGCACTTCGGTCAGGCGCTCACCGGAAGGATACACGCCGTCGTAGATCGCATCGCGGATCCGTTCATACGCCTGATCCGCCGCAAACTGTTTCTTCATCTGCATCCCCCCTGTTGTTTTTTTCTATTGTATCTTGTTGCACAGTGAAACACAAATAATGTATACATTTTTATTTATTATGTGTACAATAACCTTATATACGAGAACGCTTTCAACAATCTAGGAGGAATGAACATGAACATAGGCATGGTTGGAACAGGCATCATGGGAAAACCGATTGCGCTTCACCTGCTGAAGGCAGGTCATCAGGTCACCGTCTTCGATTTGAATCAAGAGACGGTCCAGTACCTCGAGAACGCCGGGGCGCACGCAGCAGCCTCGCCCGCGGAAACGGCCGTCGAGGCGGACCTCGTGCTGACGATGCTGCCGGACTCGCATCACGTGCAGGACGTCCTGACCGCCGATCATGGCATCCTGTCAGCCCTGCAGGCCGGCACAATCATCGCCGACCTCAGCTCGATTCTGCCGGAAGTCTCGAAGTCCCTCGCTGCCGCCGTGCACGACCGCGGCGGGCGGTGGCTCGATGCGCCGGTCAGCGGAGGCGAGCCGAAAGCGATCGACGGCACGCTCTCGCTCATGATCGGCGGCGACGAGGACGCCTTCCATCAAGTGCAGCCTGTATTTGACACGTTCGCCGCGTCCTCTGTCTACCTCGGACCGGCGGGCGCCGGAACGACGACGAAGCTCGCCAACCAGATCATCGTCAACGGTACGATGGCCGCCGTCGGCGAAGCGGTCCACTTCGCGGAACAGTCCGGACTGGACGTGGAACAAATGTTTACCGCGATCCGCGGCGGCCTCGCCGGCAGTACTGTGCTGGAAGCGAAACTGCCGATGATGGCAGCCAAAAACTATGAACCGGGCGGCAGAATCGACATCAACGCCAAAGATCTCACCAACGTCAAAAAAGCCGCCGACCAGCTCGGCCTCGACCTGCCTGTCTCGGATCAGGTGCTCTCCATGTTCCAGGCGTTGATGGATCATGGACGTGCCGGCAGCGATCACGCGGCGCTGCACGCCTACTACACCCTGCAGGAGAAAGGAGAGGAGCGTCCATGAAAACCTTGACGACACAGGAACTTCACCAGCTCCTCCCTCCGTTCACCGGCGAGGATCCAGCTCCCAGGTGGACAGAGACCGCTGCGGCGCTCGGCCGGAAAATCGTCGTCCTCGACGACGACCCAACCGGCGTGCAGACCGTCCATGGCATCTCTGTTTTCACTGACTGGGATGAAGCCTCGCTCCGCGAAGGCATGACGGAAGAAGCGCGCATGTTTTTCGTGCTGACCAATTCGCGCTCCTTCGCCTCTGCAGAAACGAAGGACGTCCACACGACGATCGCCAAGCGGCTGCAGCAGCTCAGCCGCGAGCTCGACCAGCCGTTTCTTCTCATCAGCCGCAGCGATTCGACGATGCGCGGGCATTATCCACTGGAAACGGAGACCCTGCGGCAGACACTGGAAGCAGAGGGGCATCCGCCTTTCGACGGGGAAGTGCTGCTGCCATTCTTCGCCCAGGGCGGCCGCTGGACGGTCGACGATGTTCACTACGCGCAGGACGGTGACCGTTTTGTGCCCGTCGGGGAGACGGAATTCGCCAACGATCCGACGTTCGCCTTCACTTCCAGCCGCCTGCCGGACTATATCGAAGAAAAGACCGGCGGTGCGGTCCGTGCCGGAGAGGTCCTCTCCATTCCGCTTGACGTCCTGCGGAGCGGAGCGGTCAACGACGCCGCATCCAGGCTGATGCAGGCATCCGATTTTCAAAAAATCGTCGTGAATGCGGTCGAGGAGCGGGATGTGCAGGTGTTCTGCCTCGCGCTGGCAGAGGCGCTGGCGGCCGGGAAGACGTTCTTGTTCCGGTCGGGGGCGAGTTTGACGAAGGTGCTGGCGGACGTGCCGTCGCAGGAACCGCTGTCACGGCGGGAGCTCCGGCATGAGGACAGCCGCCGCGGCGGGCTGGTCGTGGTCGGATCGCATGTGCAGAAGACGACGGATCAGCTGCAGGAGCTGTTGACGCTCGACGTGGAGCCGGTCGAGTTGGACTGTCATCTCGTGGTTGACGAGGAGGCTTTTGCGGACGAAAAAAACCGCGTGCGCGCAGCAGCGGTCGAGGCGGTGGAAAGCGGCAAGACGGCCGTCGTGTACACGCGCCGGGAGTTGATTGATTTCACGGGAGTCGACCGTGAGGAAAAGCTTCGTATTTCCACGAACATTGCCGATGCGCTCACCGGTCTCGTGCAGGATTTCCCCTGCCGTCCGGCATTTATTCTCGCCAAAGGCGGCATCACCTCGAGCGATATCGGGAGCCGCGGCCTGCGCGTACGCCGGGCGACGGTGATCGGCCAGGCGGCACCGGGGGTTCCGGTCTGGCTGACCGATGCGTCGAGCAAATTCCCGCATACGGCCTACATCGTCTTCCCCGGCAACGTCGGAACGAAGGACACGGTGCGGGACGTGGTGGCTCCGCTCCTTTAACGGTCGGCGAGGCGGCGCCACACTTCCTGATACACCTGCTTCAGCGGGGCACCGGCCCGTTCGGCTGCGGCCATGCAGGCCTCGTACTCCGGTGCTTCCTGGACGATTTGTCCTTCGAGCCATCCCTGCTTGACGGGGATGGCTCCATACATCGTCTGGACTTCCCGGTACGACCGTTCGGCCCGGTAGACGCTGAGCGGGAACCACCGGAAGCCGAGCGTGGTCGTTTCATTCATGAGGATCGTCCGGACGTCGTACAGAAGTGTCTCCCGGCAGAGCACCTCCAGCTTGTAGCCCGGGCGGTTCTTTTTCATGAAAATCGGCGTATACCAGACGTCAGCGGCTCCGGTTTCGAGCAGCTTGTCGAGCACGTGGCCGAGCCATTCGCCGGAAATATCGTCCAGGTTAACAGCAATCTGGATCATGTCGGTATCGATGTGTTCGTGGTCACTTGGCATGGTGTTCCTCCCTTATGGCCCGGTAGATCACGGCAGCGCTGTAGGCACCACCGAAGCCGTTGTCGATGTTGACGACGCTGACGCCGGACGCACAGGAATTGAGCATCGACAGAAGCGGCGCGAGGCCGTTGAAGTGGGCTCCGTATCCGACGCTCGTCGGCACAGCGATGACCGGATGATCCACCAGGCCTCCGACGACACTCGTCAGCGCCCCTTCCATGCCGGCAACCGTCACCGTCACATCCGCCCCGCGGATCTCTTCCACGTGATCGAGCAGCCGGTGCAGTCCGGCGACACCGACGTCATAAATGCGCCGGACCGGCACGCCGAAAGCATCCAGCGTTTGAGCTGCTTCTTCTGCCACGGGCAGATCGGACGTGCCCGCGCAGACGACGGCGACATAGCCTTCTTTCTGTGCGAAAGGCCGCTGCTGGTATGCCGCGAGACGGGAAACCGGATCATACGTCAGAAACGGCCGAGCTGCGGTGAGCTCGGCTGCTTTGTCGTCGTCGAGACGCGTGATCAGCACGTTTTCTTCATGAGCGACCAGGCTGTCCACGATCCCCTTCAGCTGTTCGGTCGTTTTATTTTCGCCGAAAATTACTTCGGGAAAACCCTGCCTGCCGCGCCGCGCGTGATCGATTTTCGCATAGCCTTTTTCTTCATAGCCCTTCAGCTGAACCTCTGCTTCCGCCGGATCCAGGCTGCCCTCCTGGACCCGACGGAGAATGTCCTGCATGTCCATTCAGGAAGACAGGTGGTGCGGCCGGCCGAGCAGCACCCGCAGCACATTCGGTTGATTCGGGAAGGTTTTCGTCCCTGCGCCGTACCCGATCGTGTCGATCGTCATGGAAGGGAGCGGGCAGAACTCCTCCACGAGCACCGCTGCAATAGCGGCTCCGGTCGGCGTCGTCAATTCGGACTGGACGCTGGAGGAAGCGAGCGGGATCCCCTTTAGTATTTCAGTCGTTGCGGGGGCCGGCACCGGATACAGTCCGTGGTCGATCCATACTTTGCCGCCTCCGACTGGAATCGGCGATGCATAAATCGCCTCCGGCTTCAGCTCCTGCACGGCGATGGCCGTCCCGACGATGTCGATAATGGAATCGACGGCGCCGACTTCATGGAAGTGAACCTGATCGAGCGGCATGTTGTGGATTTTCCCTTCCGCTTCCCCTATCCGCAGGAACATCTCGAGAGCCGTTGCTTTCACCGCTTCGTCCAGGGAGCTCTCTTCGATCATCTGCTTAATATCCCGGTATGTACGATGATGATGGCTGTGGCTGTGCAGCGGTTCATGCGTATGGCTATGTTCCCCGGACGCATCGGCGAGCTTCACCCGGAAGGAAACCGCGGTGATGCCGTTTTTCACCACGGTTTCCTGCGACAGCGCGTACTCCCCTTCGTCGAAGGGAAGTTTGTTTAGTTCTTCTTCGATCCGGGCGAGCGGCACGCCGGCATCGATGAGGGCACCGAGCGTCATATCGCCGCTGATGCCGGAGAGGCAGTCAAGATATAGTATAGACATGGCGGTTACTCCTTTACTGTCTGTTTCTCCAGCGACGCGTTCATGCTGCCGCTGCGGTAGCCTTTCAAGTCGAGCGTAATGTAGGTGAATCCGAGTTCCTTCAAGCGGGCGTGGACCGCTTCGTGGATCTCCAGTACGTGCGGCATTTCCGCCGGGAGGACTTCGATGCGTGCCGTCTCTTCCTGCATGCGTACACGGACCTGCGTGATGCCGTGATCTTTCAGGAAATCCTCTGCTCGTTCGACCATTTTCAGCTTCTCGATCGTAATGGTCTCTTCATAGCTGATGCGCGAAGCGAGGCATGCGTAGGACGGTTTATCCCAGTTCGGGAGCCCTGCTTCCCGTGCCAGGCTGCGGATCTCGCTTTTATACATATCTGCTTCCTGCAGCGGCCCGCGTACGCCGTGTTCTTTGGCGGCGATGACGCCGGGGCGGTGTTCCCCCATGTCATCGGCGATGAGGCCGAATACGATATTGGAGAAAGCCTGCTGCTCCAGCAGCGGCTTCAAGTTTTCAAATAAGTTATCCCGGCACAGGTAGCACCGATCTGCGGTATTTTCTTTATAGCCCGGAATGGCGAGTTCGGAGACCGAGATTTCCTGAAAAGGCACATCCAGCTCGGCTGCCAGCGTACGGCATTCTTCCATTTCTTTATCTGGAAAGGTTTCGGAATCGGCGGTGACGGCGAGCACATGCTCCCGGCCGAGTGTTTCACGGGCTGCATAAAGCAGGTAGGTGCTGTCGATCCCGCCGGAGAAGGCGACGACGACATCCCCCATCTCGCGGAGGAGCTCCTGCAGATGCGCTTCTTTTCTGTCGATACTCATGTTATCACTCCTTGATGTAACTATATCACGCGCCTGCCTGCAGCCAAAGTATTCCATCACGCTGCATCATCCGGCGGCAGGGGATACGCTTCGTGCTTCTCCGGACATCCAGTGCCTGCGCCGACGTGCGGCAGCAGAACCTTTCTGCTGCCGTCGAAAAAGCGGGTCGGTTCGCTGCATGTTCGCGACACTTCACAGCGAGTAGCGGGCGGCCTGAACGTGCAGGCGGGCGGCCCGTGATTTTTTTGAGCCACGCTCTTCTTTTCGAGCCGGTCCGCGTCTCGTTTGCGCCTGATTTCTTCCTGAACCAGACACTTCCCTCCGTTTTTGCGCCACCTTGATTCTGCCAGGACCTCTTATGCTTTCGAATGAAGAACAACAGCGCAAATCGCCAGTTGTTCGGAACGGCGTGCGGCGTCGCTGCATGCTCTTCGAGGGAAGAAAAGGTTTTTCTTTCTTCCCGTGCAGCCGGCTGCGCCGTCCTCCTAAATGGAAACTTATACATTCCTATCATGTGACAAAAAGGGGTGCCCCGCGCTGCCGGCGTTGGGCACCCCACGGCTGCTCCAGCCGTTTCCTGCTATTCCGGGCGGGTCTCTGCCCGATGCGTCGGCGCCATCTCGACACCCTGCCGGATCGCTTCGATCATGCTCGCTTCATCAGCAATCCCGGTCCCGGCGATGTCAAAGGCGGTACCGTGATCCACGCTGGTGCGCAGGATCGGCAGTCCGACGGTGATGTTCACACCGGATTCCAGGCCGAGTACTTTGATCGGTCCGTGGCCCTGGTCGTGATACATCGCGACGACGATGTCGAAATCGCCGCGTACGGCACGGAAAAACAGCGTGTCCGCTGGAAGGGCATCCGTCACATCGATGCCTTCTTCACGCGCCCGAACGATGGCCGGATCGACTTTTTCTGCTTCTTCGCCATAGCCGAACAGCCCGTTTTCTCCGGCGTGCGGGTTGATGCCGCAGACGGCAATCCGAGGGGCGTCGTTTCCGGCCCGGCGCAGTACTTCGTGCGCCATGCGGATAACGTTGTAGACACGCTCCGGTTCGATTTTGTTCACGGCATCAATCAATCCGATGTGCGTCGTCACGTGGATGACTTTCAGCTTCGGCGACGAGAGCAGCATCGCGTAATCCTTCGTGCCGGTCAGCTCCGCGAGGACTTCCGTGTGCCCGGGATACATGTGACCGCCTTTCTGCATCGCCTCTTTATTGAGCGGAGCGGTGCAGATGACGTCGATGTCCTTGTTCTCCGCGAGCGTGACGGCTTTCTCGATATACCGGTATGCGGCGTCTCCAGCTGCGGCAGAGACTTCGCCGAGCGGCAGGTCTGCCGGGAGCAGCTGCAGATCGATGCATGAAATGACGCTCGTGTCTTCGACAATATCAGCCGGCGACTCTACTGCCTGTACCGTCAGCGGCGCGTCGAGCAGACGGACGGCCCGCTCAAGAATGGCTTTATCGCCGACAACGACGTGCCGGGCCATGTCGTGCACGTCCGGATGTTGAAGGGATTTGACGATGATTTCCGGGCCTACGCCTGCTGCGTCGCCCATGGTGATACATACGGTCGGTTTCATGCATATTCCCTCCCTCGATAAGCTCGTTCCAATAGTGCAGTGAAGCTTTTCACGTCCGGCTTGCGCGGGTTGTTGCGCACCAGACGCGCGACGTTCAGTGCCTGCTCGGCCACGTCCGGCAGCGCCGCTTCGTCCAGACCGATCTCTTCGAGTGTGACTGGAAGCCCGATATCCTCGAGCAGTTCAAAGAGGCGTTCGACGAACAGCAGCGCTGCTTCGTCGTCATCGATGAGCGCACTCTGCGGATTTACGGCACGTTCGGCTTCCGCGATTTTGCCTTTCGCTGCCGGACGATTGAAATCGACAACGTACGGCAGCAGCAGCCCTGTCAGTTCCCCGTGCGGCGACGATGTGCGTCCGCCGATCGGATAGGCGAGTGCATGCGCAGCGGCCGTGCCGGCGTTCGAGAACGCCTGACCTGCCAAGAGACTGCCGAGCATCATCTCTTTTCGTGCTTCCAGGTTGGATCCCTGATGCACGGCCAGCGCCAGGTTCGGCACGATATGCTTGATCGCCTGCAAGGCGAGCGCATCGCTGATCGGGTTCGCCCCCTGGAAGAGAAGCTTCCCTTCCGCTTCGATATAGCTGCTTTCTTTCGCCGTCAACGCTTCAACCGCATGCGACAGGGCGTCAATGCCGGAGCAGGCCGTGACGTACGCCGGCAGCTTGAGCGTCAGCTCCGGATCGAGCAGAGCCGCTTTCGGACGAAGTTCATTCGCAGAGATGCCCGTTTTGATCTGCTTCTTTTTATCTGTCAGCACGGTGACCGACGTCACTTCCGAGCCGGTGCCAGCTGTCGTTGGAATGGCAATCAGCGGCGCAACCGGTCCCGGTACTTGATGCTCCCCGTAATAATCTTCCGGCGCCCCGCCGTGTTCCAGCAGCAGCGCGACGACTTTCGCCAGGTCGATACTGCTGCCGCCGCCGAGACCGATAATGAGGTCCGGATGCATCTCGCTCTTCGCTGCCTCGAGGCATTCGACCGCACTCTCCACCGGCGGTTCCGGAAGGGCTTTGTCATAGACGAAGACCTTAAACTCCGCCATCACGGCTTCGACTTTTTCCAGAATGCCGGCATTCACGATCCCCTGATCGGTGACGATGACAATATTCTCCGCGTCGAACTTGCGGCACAGATCCGGCAGCTCCTGCACGGCTCCGGCGCCGAAGCGGATCTCCTCGGTACTATTCACTGACCATGATGTTCTCATGCTGACCCTCCTACTGTATATTCATGACGATGACCTTCTCATTCGTCATTTCTTCCATCGCATATTTCGGTCCTTCTTTGCCGATGCCGCTGTCCTTGATACCGCCGTACGGCATCATGTCGGCCCGGAACGTGGACACATCGTTTAAAATCACGCCGCCGTACGCCAGCGCGCGTGCCGAGCGGAAAGCAAGGTCCATGTCGCTGATAAAAAGCCCAGCCTGCAGGCCGTAGCGGGAATCGTTCGCCTTCTCGACAGCTTCCTCGATGCTGCTGAACGTCTGCAGCACGATGACGGGCGCAAAGACCTCCTCACAGGAAAGCTTCATGTCATTCTCCACCCGGCCGACGACCGTCGGCTGCAGCAGTGCGCCTTCCCTCGTGCCGCCGGCGATGATCTCCGCCCCGGCAGCCACGGCTTCCTGGATCCAGCTTTCGGCACGGGCGGCGCTCGCTTCGTCAATCATCGGACCGACGCTCGTCTTCGGATCCATCGGGTCACCGGCTTTCAGGTTTTCTGCCGCGGCTTTTGCATGGGCTGCGAAAGTGTCGTAGATCTCTTCATGGACGTACACCCGCTGGACGGAAATACAGGCCTGCCCATTGTGCATGACCCCTTTGCCGACACAGGCTTCCGCTACTTGCTGCAGCCCTTTCGCATCTTTGTAGACGATGTTCGGCGCGTTGCTGCCGAGTTCGAGCGTCACCTTGCGGATCCCGCTGTCCGCCTTGATGCGGCGGCCGACATCGGGACTGCCGGTGAACGTGAACATGTCGATCCCGTCGTGCGCGAGCATGGCGCTGCCGACTTCATGGCCGTAGCCGTTGACGACGTTCAGCATGCCGTCCGGCAGCCCTGCTTCTTCGAGTACTTCCGCCATCAGCATGGCTGTCACCGGCGTTTTTTCCGCTGGTTTCAGGACGACCGCATTCCCTGACGCAATCGCAGGACCGAGCTTATGCGCGGTCAAATTGAACGGGAAGTTGAACGGCGTGATCGCCCCGATGACACCGACCGGCTCCCGGACGGTAAACGCAAGACGATTCTCCTGTCCGCTTTTCGCGTTGATCGGAATCGTGTGTCCGGTGAGCTGACCGGCTTCATCGGCCGAGACAAGCAGCGTGTCGATGCCGCGCTGCACTTCGAGCGCAGCGTCGCGGTACACTTTGCCGACCTCCGCCGTAATCACGCGGGCGATCTCGTCCTTTCTTTCCAGAAAGAGCTCTGCGGCCCGCCGCAGGATGCGCGCACGGTCTTCGGCACTCCAAGAGGTTTCTTTGAACGCCTGCCTCGCAGAAACGACAGCGGCATCCACGTCGCTCTCCGTGCCGCGTCCGACCCGGGCAAACACCGTCTGGTCAAACTTATGCATCACATCAATCGTTTCTTCCGATTCTCTTTTTTCTCCATGGATCACATGCGGGTAATGGGTCATCACGTCTGTCACGTTGGTTCTCCTCCTATTCGTGGGAAGCGCCGATTTTTTCCAGGCGGCCGTGCTCATCATAGGTGATCGGCTGCAGCGCTTCGATTACTTCGATATGCTCGTTATCTTGAATCTCATTCAGGATGGTTTCCGACACGTACATCTCTGCCACGTCCAGCGTATTCGGGATCTGGATGAACCGCGTATCGGCATCATCGACTTCCCAGTTGCTCCGCATGGCCGCTTCGAGCGCCTTCTTGTCGTTATCTAGGACAATCGGGACCGCCGCCCGCGAGAGGAACGTACTCGTGACGACGTTCTCATTCATCGCCTGGTAATTGATCTGATCCAGCACGTGGCGCGTCGTCAAATCCGCCAGCCCGATTCCGAGGGCATTGCCGTGGGACGGGGCACTGATATCGCCGACGATGATGTATTTGATGTCCGGGGAAGCCGGCTCCTCCACCCCGAGGATCCGGATCCGGCCGATGATGTTCGTATCCATCCCGGTCCCGCTGAAGTTTTTGCCGATTTCATCCACGTGCACAATATCCACGTTCTCGACGGGCAGTGACGGCATGTAGCTCCGTGCTTCGGCGAGGAGTTCCTTCTCCCGGTCCATGATCTGTTCCGTCGGGATCGCTTCAATCACCGCCGTATGTTCGTAGGCGTTTTCGACAATCCCGACGCCCAGCTTGACCTTCCCACTGTCAAAAATGATGCGGGCCGCTTCGGGCATGACATCACGGATCCCTTTGATCCCGAGCGTATGCAGCGCCAGCGCCTGGTCGTGTTTTCCGAGACCGATGCTCGCCATTTTGCAGATGCCGCTTTCGATCTCTGCTTTGAAATCCGTATGCGGCTTGATCCGCCCCATGACGAGGACCCCGTCTGCTTCGTAGGCGGTCCGGTCCATATACACGGCCAGTCCTTCTTTGGTTTCGCCGATCGTGACCGTCTCCATCGAAGACAGGATCGGTGCTCCGCAGTAATCTTCGGTAATCCCGAGACTGTTGAGGACCTTGATCTGCCCTTCCGCGGTCGCTCCGCCATGGCTTCCCATCGCAGGAACGATGAACGGGTTGGCCCCGAGCTGCTTCAATTCCTCTGCGGTGTACTTGATGATCGCAGCGATGTTGGCTATGCCGCGGCTGCCGGCGGTGATCGCAATATGGTCTCCCGGCTTGATCACGTCCCGCACGAACGGCTGAGCGATTTGTTTGTGCACCTCCGCCTGAATATCTTCAATCTTTTCATCCGGAAAATGCTGTCTGATTTTCGCTGTGCGAAATGGACTCGACATAGTACCCTCTCCTTAATCCGCCAGTGATGGCAGGAATGTGGAAATAGCCGGCACGTAGCTGATCACGAGCACGCTGATGATCATGACGGCAAGGAACGGCAGCACCGCCCAGGCTATCTTCTCCAGTTTCGTATCGGCAATCTGCGCTGCCACGAACAAGTTGACGCCGACCGGCGGTGTCACCATCCCGACAGCCAGGTTCACGGTCATGATAATACCGAAGTGAACCGGATCAATCCCCATCGTCATGGCAATCGGCACGAGAATCGGTGCGAGAATGATGATAGCAGCCGACGTCTCAAAAATCATGCCGACGAGCAGCAGGAAGACGTTGACGATCAAGAGGAAGACGAGCGGACTGTCCGTGAAGTTCGTAAATGCTTCCGCGGCGAGCTGCGGTACGCGCTGACGAGTCAGAATGTAGGCGAACACACCGGCGTTGGCAATGATGATCATGATGATCGACGTCGTGATCGCCGAACGTGTGAAAATATTCATCATGTTTTTCAGGTTGATTTCCTTATATACGAAGAATCCAACGACAAAGGCGTACACGACCGCCACACCCGCGGCTTCTGTCGGCGTAAAGATCCCGCCGTAAATACCACCGAGAATGATCACCGGCATCATGAGGGCAAGTCCCGCTTCCTTTAAGGACGTGAGCTTTTCCCTCCACGTCGACTTCGTGCCGCCGGAATAGCCGCGGATCTTCGAAATGATGTAGACCGTCAGCAGCAGGACGAACCCGATCAGAATCCCCGGTAGAATCCCGGCAATAAAGAGACTGCCGATCGACACTTGGGCGACCACCCCGTAAAGAATGAGCGGAATACTCGGAGGGATGATGACCCCGATCCCGCCGGAGACCGCCTGCACGGAACCTGCGAAGTCTTTGTCGTACCCGCGCGCAATCATCGCCGGTATCAGAATCGATCCGATTGCGGCTACTGTTGCTGGACTGGAACCGGAAATCGCAGCGAAGAACATGGACGTGACCACCGCCACGGCCGCCAGTCCACCTTTCATTTCCCCAACGATAGCGCTTGCCAGGTTGATAAGCCGGCGCGAAATACCGCCGGTTTCCATCAGGCTCCCCGCCAGAATAAAGAACGGAATCGCCATCAGCGGAAACAAGTCGATTGCCGTCACCATCCGTGTGATGATGGTTTCGAGCGGCATCGCACCGCTGAGCCAAACGGCTATCGTTGAGGAGATACCTAACGCGAAAGCGATCGGAAGGCCCAGGGCGAAAAGCAGTATGAGTGTAATAACAAGAATAGTGAGCATATCAGCCTTCCTCCTCCTTCCGGTTCATTTCAATCAGGACGACGACCGCATTCATCATCATAAAAAAGGCGCCGACCGGAATAGCCGCATACGTATAGGCCATCGATACCCTCATGGATGGCGACAATTGTCCTGTCACTCCTTCAATGACGCCGATACTTCTCCACATGAGAAACCCGAAAAAGACGAGCATCAGTCCATACGTGAAGTTGCGGACGATCTGCTGCGCTTTCCCTGGCAGTTTATCGACGAACATATCAATCCCTATTAAACTTTTATCTCTCAGCGCGACCGCTGCTCCGAGAAACACGAGCCAGATCATCAAGTACCGGGTCAATTCCTCCGACCATCCGAGGGACGTCCCCAGAATGAAGCGCGAAAAAATCTGATACGCGATGACCACAGCCATCACTCCGAGAATGATGGCGATCGTGTACCGGAGAAAACGGTTGACGGTATCTATGCTGCGGACGATAGCATCCAATACACTTCTCCTCCTGTTCTGCAAAAGGCCGAGCATTGTAAAATACTCGGCCCGCCTAGACTCTCTCTTCTATTTAGTAGTCGTAGTTCTGGATCTCTTCAATCAAGTCAGCGCCGAACGTGTCTTCATACTCCTCGTACACCGGCTGCACCGCATCGATGAATGGATCGAGATCCACATCCTGGACGACTTCCATGCCTTCGTCTTCGAGGTCACCGATGAATTCTTCTTCCATCCGCTGCACGATTTCACGCTCGTTCTCGGCACCTGCCTGCGCTTCTTCACGAAGAATCTCCTGCAGGTCTTCCGGCAGCTCATCGTACACTTCCTGCGAAATCATCATGATGGACGGGTTGTACACGTGATTCGTCAGGCTCAAGTGATCCTGCACTTCGTAGAAACGGGAACTGTGGATGACCGGAATCGGGTTCTCCTGCCCGTCTACAACACCCTGCTGCAGGGACGTAAAGAGTTCCGTGAAGGACATCGGTGTTGGATCGCCGCCCATTTCTTCAAAGGCTGCCATGTGGATGTCGTTCTCCATCGTACGCAGCGACAGGCCGTCGATGTCTTCTGGTCCTTCAACCGGGTGGTTGTTGTTCGTCACGTGACGGAAGCCGTTTTCCCACCATGCAAGGCCGTGCAGATCGTGCGGCTCGAGTTCATCCAATAGCCCCTGCCCGATGTCGCCATCCAGCACGGTGTGCGCGTGGTCGTGGTTCTCAAACAGGAACGGCAGGTCGACGACGGTCACTTCTTCCGCAAACCCGCTCATCGGTCCGGTCGACGTGAGCACCATCTCCTGGTCGCCCATCTGCAGACTCTCGATCATTTCCCGCTCCCCGCCGAGGGCGCCGTCTGCGAAAATATCGATCTGCAGGCGTCCGTCGCTGCGTTCTTCGACGATTTCCTTGAATTCTTCCAGGCCTTCCTGGTAGTGGGACGCTTCTGCTAATGTATGGCCGATGCTGAGTGTGTACGTTTCGCCGTCATCACCGGATGCTTCGTTGCTGCCATTGTTTCCATTATTGCCGTTGTTGTCGCCGCCTGCATTGGCTTCGCCGTTGTTGTCGTCGTTGCCGCATGCCGCGAGTGCTACCGCCATTGCTGAAATTCCGCTGATCATCAGTGCTTTTTTCATTCGTAAACCCTCCTATTATTATCGTTCATATGATAAAGGGACGTCAGAACTGCTTCTGATCCAAATCCGCCCGCTTTCGTAATGACCTGCATGCCCTGCCAGGGCCCGCTTTTCACCGTACAGACCGGAATGCCTTCTTCCAAATAACCGGTAACCTGCAGCATATCGATGCCGCATGCCCGGCAGACCGCATAGGCGATATCCCCTCCGGTCAAAAAGAGAGTGCCCGGGCGCTTCGCTTCCACCAGCTTTTTCCCAAGCCGGCCGAGGCTCTCGGCTATCGCCGTGCCTGGATCCTGTGCGTGCACGGCCGTCAGCCGATCGGGATCCGGACTGTCACCGCTTACATAATACACTTCAAACCACGCATCCTCTGCCTTTTCCATCTTGGGCGGCACCCTGCCGCTTTCATAAAAGTCGAGCAGTTCATCTGCCTGCAGTTTCACCGCGTTGCCGTCCGCCTGCTTCATAAAATGCGTCAGCTGCGCCGCCGTTTTCTCGCTGCGGCTGCCGACAAGAGACAAGGTTTTCTCCGCAGGAGGCGGTGCTGCCGCGCTGCGATTGGCAGCAGGAGGTGAATCATTCCGCAGTCTGGAGCTGAGTGCACCGGCAAGTCCGGCCGAACCGACGAACATGATCTGGTGAGAGGCCGTCAATCCTGCATCCACGACGGCCTGCATGTCTTCTTCCGTCACCGCGTCAAAACTGAAAATACGGACACCCTTTGCTGCGGCAGCATCCACCGCCTGCGTGATGGTCAAGGGGGAAAGACCATCCTGCCTGCTGATATGGTGGACCAGCTTGGACGACTGCGAGCGGAGCAGCTCATCGAGCCGAGACGTCCGGATCGGAAACCGGGGATCGCGGGCAAACTGTGTCTCTGCCAGCGGCACGGCGTCAATATACTGCACCGCCGCTTCCGTTGTCCGTCCGTTTTGGGGGTAGGACGGCGCCACGAAAGCGATATCATAATTGGAATGATCTAGTAATGCATCAATTTCGCCTCCAATATGACCCCGCATCGTCGAATCGATCTTTTTATACAAAATCGTCGATCCGTTTCCAAGCTGCCTGCCTAGAGATGTGACCGTTTTCATAGCTTCGGAAGAAGAAATGGACCGCGTCTCTGCATTGAATACGGTTACATGTTCTTCCGGCACGTCCTCTCCGCTGCACTGTGCAACAATCTGCGTCGGAAAGTCATGTCTGTAGAACTGCAATGCAGTGTCGTTCGCTCCAGTTAAATCGTCCGCGATGATATTTACTTTTGTAATCTGATTCACCTCCTCGGCTGTCAATGTGATTCTTAGTATAGCCGAGGCATGTTTCATTATACAATCCCTTTTTAAAAATATTTTGTTTCATTTTGAAACAAATTGAGAATTATTCCGCATTTCATTCAAATTTGTCATATAAATGTTTTAAATGGAAACATATATGCAACAACTAATCTGCTGAACGGTCAGCTTGTGTTTCATTTTTCACAAGCAGAAACCTGGAGGCCCTTTCCCCACCCGCCGGCAGTGGGGTCGATGGCGGGAATCTCCACCGCCGAGACAAGGATCGTGGCCTTGCTCCTGTAAGGAGGACGTTTCGAACAGAAAGCACTCCGATTCAAAGGGAGGCGCTGAGCCATCCTCCCCATGTCGCCGGTGGCTCCAGGGGCCTGATTTGCGTGCTGCCAGCAGAAGGAGGAAAAGCGGGACAGTCTGCGCGCTTTTTGCGTTCCTTCGATCTCGCCGGCGGGCGCCTTGCGTCCGGATGCGGGTCTCTTCCCGATATTTTAGAGACAAATGGCTTTTTTTGAGCCACCTCGCCACGACATTGCGCCGCTTCAGCCTGAAAGGGCGACGTCTGCTTCGTCAATTGCGCCAGCGAGCAGAAACGAAAACGTTCCACCCCGGCACCGCCTTTTCGTCATCGAAAAAAGCGGACAGCCGCCGTCTGCCCGCTTCAACATTGTATGCTTCTTTATGCTGAACAAAAGCGGGCAGCGCTTTTTGGTCGGAACGGCGTGTACCGCAGGTTCTTTGAGGGAAGCATCGTTCTTCCTGCTTCCCGAGCAGCTGGGCCGTCACCCTATATGAACACGTATACATGCTTATGCTTCCAAAAAGTATCCCACCCCGGCACACATGGTCCGGAGTGGGATTCTCTTCCCTTCTCCTGTTTTCCGCTATTTCTTTCAAGAAAAGGGTCCAAGCGCGAAAGAAGCTATGCCTTACGACTGTTGATACATCGCCTTCAGCTTTCTCCACAGCGTCGTCCGGTTCATGCCGAGCTTATCAGCCACCCGGGACTGGTTGTGATCCTCGAGCTCCATCACTTTCCGTATCACTTCTTCTTCGATTTCCGGCAGCGACCGGTTCCGGATCTCTACCATCATCTGATCATCGGCCGGCCGCTTCTTTTCACGCTGTTCCAGCACATCCAGCTGCTTGAGCACATCCTGCACCTCGTGCATATGGATGATCGGCCCATGGCTGGCGATGCAGATCTGGTGCACCGTGTTCTTCAGCTGCGTCAAGTTGCCCGGCCAGGAATACTGGTAAAAGTACTCCCGCAGTTCTTCCGACAGCCCGGTGATCTGCTTGCCGAGCACGGTGTTCGCTGCCACGATGAACCAGCGGATCAAATCCTCCATGTCCTCGCGGCGTTCCCGCAGCTCCGGACAATGGATGACATACGTGCTGATCAGTTTGTACAATTTCTCGTCAAACCCTTCCTCCTGCACGAGGTGCTCCAGCACGCCGGAATGCGTCGCGATCAGCTTCAGCTCCACATCCCCCTGGCGCAGCCACTCCTCCAGAAACCGCCGCAGCACCTGCTGATCCGCCGATTCCAGATTCCCGACTTCATCCAGGAGCAGGGTCCCGGCCGCCGCTCCGCTTCTGCCGAGCTCCATGCGGGTTTCCTGCAGGGCTTCGGAAAAGTAGTTTTTTCTCGAATCACAGTAAATATAGAAAAACTGCGCCGGCGTTTTGCCTGATTCATAATGCATCGCATGAGCAAGGGACGTCTTGCCGACGCCGGGCGGCCCCTGCAGCAGCACCGAGGAGCTCGTCTCCCCAAGCTTCGCTGCTTCATCGACAGCTTTTCTCATCGCTTCAGAATGGGTCACGAGCTGATTGAAGAAAACACGGCTTTTCGGCTGAAGCACCAGATTGGACCGGTCTCCCTCCACGGGACGGCTGCGCTTTTTCAGGCGGAGGATAAAGCCCCCTTCCTCCCCGGTCTGAAACGGCTCGACGTCGAGTTCATACGGGCGCCCCTGTACGTGAAGCAGCGACCGCTCCTCCGGCGCTCCGTCGGTGAGCAGTTTTTGGTAAAACGTGTCGTCGAGATCCTGCAGCGCCGAAGGGGGATTCGTCGGGTTCATCTGCCGGACGAGCTCGGCGAAGCGGTCGTTTTGTTCTTCGAATCGTCCGAGCGCGTTAATCACCGCCGCCGGCTCCTCCACGAGGGCAATCAGCGTCTCGATCTTCACGGCTTCGCGCTTCTTATGGTAGAGCACCTGCTGAGCTTCCTCGATCGCCTCCATGCACGCCTCTTCCCCGCTGTTGATGAGAATGCCGTGCATGCCGCGCTTCTCCGCTTCCTTCGTGGAAATAACGTCCCCGATGATCACCTGCACATCATCGGCCATCGCTTTCTTGAGCTCACCTTCAATGTCCTGCTGGCTGTCAATTTGATAAAACGTCAAGTCAAAGTCCAGCAGTTTCCCGATGGAATCGGCGCCCTGTATGACGTTGAAGTAGCTCATGATGCCGACTTTTCCGCGGTATCCCCGCATGAGCGCGAGAGTCCGGAGAATGTCATAGCCGGTGATGCGGACGTTCACGACCGGCAGGCTGCTCTGCTCCCGGATCAGCTTCGCCGTTGCTCCCCGGCTGATAATCGCATCGTATCCACGCACTTCCGCTTCCGCTGCCTGGGCCACTCCCTGCTCCAGGTCCCCGATGACGACGTCCACCGAGGCGTTGGTTTTCTTCTGCACCTGCCGGAATACGTCCGCCATGCCGGTATAAGGCGCAATCACCAGTATATGCACAGGACCACCTCCTGTTGTATTTTAAAACATCTCAGTAGTTTCATTTTACAACATTCTGTGCTAATGTAAAGCTGAAAACGATATCAAATTTTCCATCGGTTCTTTTCAATTTTGTATTCGTTTCAACCATCAACGTTCATGGAGGCCCTTATGAGAATCCTGCTATTTATTATCCCAGCGCTTCTGCTCGCCGCTTGTCAATCGGAGGAAGAAGGTAGAGAGTCCCAGCAGCTGCAGGCCAAGCCTGCTGCGGAGGAAGCACCGGAGGAAGACACCCTCCACGTCGTCACGACCATTTTTGCGCTGGAAGATGCCGTGCGCGCCGTCGGTGGAGACGCCGTCACTGTCCAGAACATCATCCCGCCTGACGTCGATGCTCATACATACGAACCGTCGATGCGCGCGCTGCTCGACATCAACGAAAGTGATGCATTTATCTACAGCGGCGGTGGGATGGAAGGCTTTGTCGAAGATGCCGTCGACGTCCTCACCAAGGAAGACATCCTGCTCGTGGAAGCTTCCGAGGACGTCCCGTTTCTTGCCGGCGGCGCTCATTCCCACGGGCACGATCACAGCCATGATCATGACGATGACCACGATCACGGCCATGCTCATGCAGACAATCCGCATGTCTTCATCGATCCGAACCGCATGAAAATCATGACGGACACAATCGCCGACGCGTTAGCCGAACTGGAGCCGGAACTCGACGACGTTTTCACCGACAATGCCGAAGCATATCAGGCTTCCCTGGATGAGGTTGATGACGCCTTCCGCAGAGTCATGGAGACACATGAAGGCGAAGGGATCTTCACTGCCCACGCCGGCTATGATTACTGGGAAGATGCTTACGGCCTGGAGCAGTATCCAGTGACCGGCTACTCCCCGGAACAGGAGCCGTCGATCCAGCAGCTCGAGGACGTCTTTGCCGACATCGAGGCAGCCGGAGCGGCGTATCTGTTCGTGGAAAACACGTATACCGTCCCAGCGGCGGAAACCATCCTGGAAGATGCCGGGATCGAAGAGCGGCCGCTTCATAACATGGAGACGATTTCCGAAGAGCAGCAGGAAGCCGGCGTGGATTACCCTTCCCTCATGATGGAAAACATCGAGGCGATCGAAGAGGCTCTCGAACAGCAGTCCACCTCTTGATGAGCGAGAGCGGCCGCCCTACGGAAACCAAGCCGGGAGGCGCGGAGCCGGGAATTGTCCGCACTTTCGCCGCGCTTGGTCACAATTGGCCCCAATTGTCCGCACTTTCCTCCCGCTTGGTCACAATCTCCGCCAATTGGCCGCACTTGGCTGCTGCCCAACCTCTTGATGATCGGGCGGCTGCCTTCCCCTCGGAACAGGCAATTGTCCGCACTTTCGCTGCGCTTGGTCACAATTAGCTCCAATTGTCCGCACTTTTCTCCCGCTTGGTCACAATCTCCGCCAATTGGCCGCACTTGGCTGCTGCACAACCTCTTGATAATCGGGCGGCTGCCTTCCCCTCGGAACAGGCAATTGTCCGCACTTTCGCCGCACTTGGTCACAATCGGCTCCAATTGTCCGCACTTTCCTCCCGCATGGTCACAACCTCCGCCAATTGTCCGCACTTGCTCCCCACACCCCTCCGACCTCCATCCGGATACGAAACAGCGCCCGACGGAAACGACGACGCAAAACATGCCCGCACCAGGAATCCCGGTGCGGGCATAACCATCTGCTATTCAGTGACAGCCGCTTTATGTTCCAGCAGCGCCTGAATGTCGCTTTCCATGTCGAGCGGCTCGGACGTCGGCTCAAACCGCGCCGTCACTTGCCCTTCCCGGTCGACGAGAAACTTCGTGAAATTCCACTTGATGCCGTTGTCGTGCAGGTATTCCGGGTGCTTGTCTTCAATGATCGACACCATCAGCTTCGCCGTCGGGTGATGCATGTCGAACCCGCGGAACGGCTGCTCGCTCGTCAAATAGCGGTACAGCGGATGCGCCTCGTCGCCGCGGACGTCCATTTTCTTGAACAGCGGGAAGTTGACGCCGTGATTCAGCGAACAGAATTCGGTAATCTCTCCGTCGCCGAGCGGTTCCTGACCGTCGAACTGATTCGACGGAAAGCCGAGCACCTGCAGCCCCTGCTCGCCATACTTGTCCTGCAGCTTCTGCAGATCATCCAGCTGCGGCGTGAAACCGCATTTCGTCGCCGTATTGACGAGAATCAGCACCTGCCCTTTGTACCGCTCCAGCTTGGCGGTCAATCCACTTGATGTCTTCACTTTGTAGTCATATACACTCATATCGGCGCATCCCCTTTTTCCTGGTTGATTGGTGATCTATGAAGTATATACCCCTTCTGACTCAAAAAGAAACCACAATGCAAGACTTTAGACACAGAGCATAAAGACTACCTATTCTGTTTCAAATCCCGGCTGCACAATGACAAAGCCATCGCCTTCAAACTTCATCTGCACCGACTCCCCGCTGCCGCGCCCGAGGAATGTCCTGTAATTTACATCTGTATGGAATTCCGGCGAAAGCTCCCCGGACCAGGCGACCGTCGCCGTCGGATCGGTGTAGACCGGCGCTCCTTCGCTGACCGGCAGCGTCAACGGCTCAAAGTACGTCGTGATCGCCACTTTTCCTTCGCCGCGGAGCGTAATGTTGAACAGGCCGCCCGACATCATGCCGGCGATCTTACGCATGAACTCAATATCCCAGTCCACCGACGGCTCGAACGCCAGCAGGTCATTGCCGTTCACCGTAATCGCGCGGCCACCGAGATCGAGAATCGTCACGCGCTTCCCCTGGTCTGCCATGAACAGACGGCCGTTCCCGTTCGCTTTCATCAGCTCGCCGCCTTCGCTCGTGAACGTCTTCTTGAACGCCCGCTCCACGCCGTGCTCGAACGCACGCTCCCGCTCAAAGCGAATGTCACCCTGGTAGCCGATCATGCTCCCCATCTTCGCCCAGATCTGCCCGTCCAGGTTCACCTCGAGAATCCGCTCCGACTGCAGCCCCATCACGTCCGCCGGCTGCTCCTCCTGTCGCGTTTTCTGTAAAAATTCCTCCATTGAATAGCTGCTCATTGCATCCGCCTCCTTTTAGTTGTCGATCTCCTCGTCTTCCATGTCCCCGGTATCGAGCGTATCTTCAAATGTACCATCCACAACCTCGATGTCGTCCGGAGCCTCGAACAGCTCCTCATCAAAGTCCGGGTTGAGCTCGTACTCAATCACCACCGTGTTCCCCATGCCGGCACCGACTTCCGCATCGAGATCCTCGGCATCACTTTCCTCCTCGGATTCGCGCTTCACCTCGTAAAACGTCTCCACGTCGAACCAGTACGTCGTCACCGCACCGTCCGTCTCCGCCTCAATCCGGTATGCCTCGAAGCCGTTCACTTCCTGCTCGCCGTCAAGCGTCAAATCCGCTTCGTCCAGCAGCATCTCGTACTGAACAGCCCCGGCAGACAGATCTTCCTGATCTCCCTCGATCGGCTGCTCATAGCGGATGGCTTCCTCATCCCCTTCCTCATAGGAAATCTGATGATCCGGGTCGTCTGCATCCGTGAACGTATACGAACGAGGCTCCTCCGTCTCAAAGTCCTCGCCCTCTTCCTCGCCTTCCGAACGCATCTCCAATTCCAGCCGGTTATAGAAGTCTCCATCCTCGATGAAATCCCACTGACGCTCCCACGTCGTCATCTCGATTTCCCCGTCCGGCATGTCCTCTGCTTCCAGCTCCTGATCGATTTCCCCTTCGATTTCAAAATAGATGCTGTCCAGGTCGTCGTACAGCGCGATCGCCTCTTCGACGATCTCCTCGGCGTTGAGCATCTCATCTCCTCCGGCGTCGCTAGCAGCTTCGTCATTCTCTTCCTCGTTCATGTTGCCGCCGTTCTCTGCCTCGTTCTCCTCTTCGTCCTCATTTTCCGGGTCGTTCTCCTGCTCGTTTTCCTCATCTTCTCCGTTCTCTTCATTCTCTTCATTCACCTCGACACCATCATTTACCGTGCCTTCGTTCTCGTCATTCGTATTCTCATTGCTGCACGCAGCCAGGGCAAGCAGTGCCACTGCGGATATTCCCATTTTTTTCATGCTGTCCAGCTCCTTCATTTTCGTTGTTTGTTACGTATGCACCGACTAGTCGTCCAGTGCGTCCTCTTCTTCTATGACTTCCACGTCCTCCGGAGGCTCGAATAGATCTTCTTCCCAGGCCGGATCAAGGTCATAGTCGAGCACCTCCCGACTGCCAGGGTCGCCGCCCATACCGGTTCCGCCTTCTTCTTCCGCTGACTCCCGCTTCACCTCGAAAAAGGTGTCCGCGTCGAACCAGTACGTCGAGACGAGGTCCTCTTCTTCCACGTCGATGCGATAGGTGTCCACGCCGTTGATTTCCTCTTCGCCGTCGAGCGTCAAGTCGGCTTCGTCCAGCAGCCTGTCGTACGTGTCAGCTTCCGAGGCCACGTCCCCTTGCGCGAAGGGTTCCCCGCGACTCGCTTCCGCTTCGCCCCGGTTATAGCTGATTTGATAGGCAGGATCCTCCTGGTCCGTAAAGCGGACGGCTTCGGGCCCTTCGATTTCCACCGGTTCCCCGTCTTCTTCACCATAGATCGTGTCCTGAACCTCCAGCCGTTCCCAGACCTCCCCGTCCTCCTCGATCATCCACACACGTTCTTCAATCATGAGGTCCGTCCCTCCTTCCGGCATGCCTTCTGCACTCTGGACCCCATTCATATCTTCCATGTCTTCCTCCCGTTCATGCACCGTTTCCCTCTCCACATAGAAGCCGTCGATCTCTTCATACAGCGCAGCCGCTTCGTCGACGACCGTCTCCGCCGACGGCAGATCCTCGACTCCGTCATTCCCTGTGCCGTTGTCGTTTTCATTCGTATTCTCATTGCCGCAGGCGGCCAGGGCAAGCAGCACTGCTGCGGAGATGCCTGCTTTTCTAATCGTCGACACGCCTTTCTGTTCGATGCCCCCTCCATCCGGAGCCTCGCTGATATCTAGTTGCGTTTTCATAACTAATTATTGTTCTTCCCCTAAATAAATCCATACAAACCTCACTCTTCCTTTGATGGAAGAGCGGCATCGCCATTTCCCTCAAAAAAGTTCTCATTGAATTCTCATACTGCGTTCATGATTTTCTTATTTCCGCGGCATACAATGAAACTATCCCAACACAAGAAAGGATGTATATCATGAAGAAAGTTATTACTGGACTTACGGTCGTCACGCTCCTCGCCGCCTGCGGTGGACTGGAGCAAGTCGATCCGGAAGAGAATACAGAGACGTCAACGGCAGCGGATACCACGAATGAGGACGTGAACGAGAACGCGAACGAGACCGATGAGGAAGAAACGAATGAAGAACCAGCAGAAGAAAACAACGAGGATCCGGCGAACGAGGGGGAAGAGACGAACGACACCGCCTCGGATGATGCAGACGCGGGAAGCGTTGACGACGTCCATGAGTTCGATCTGCACATCGAATTCACCGACGATACCGAGTGGGAATTCGAATTTGAACGGGATGATCTCGAGGACATGGAGATCGACAAAGCTGGAGAGACAACCACAGGCGAAGCCGCGCAGGCGGAAATAGAAGAGATGCTCGCCGGGGTCTCCATCACGACGGAGCGTCCGCTGGAAGACATCATCACGGACGTACTCGAAGCGGCTGAAGCTCCGTTGGATGACGTGGAAGACGTCGACATCGAGATCCAGTATACGAGCGGAGAAGAAATCGTCATCGATCACGAAGGCCGGCACCAGGACAGCGGCGGAGACATTCAGGAATTCGACCTCGACATCGACTTCTTCAGCGGCGACGACCTTGAATTTGAGTACGAAGGCAGCGAAGCAGAAATCGAGCGCCGCGACGGATCCGAAGTCGAAGGCAGCAGCGCCGTCGAAGAAATCGAAGCCCTGCTGGAGAACATCTCCATCACGACAGACCGCACTATCTCCGACATGAAGCAGGAGATCACCGAAGCGCTCGACCTCGATCCGGACGACATCGAAGACATCGACGTCGACGTCGAATACAGCGGCGGCCAGACCGTGAAGTGGAAGTACGACAAAGAATAACGGTCTCCGAGACACCTTATTCAATATCAGTAGCTATCTCAAACAAGGCACTACCATATGAAATAATAAAGAACAGCCTGTCAGTGGAAGAAGTCCCTGGCAGGCTTTGGTTCGCGTAACCTCAAGATCACCCTCTGTAAGTCGCTGATGTTCTCATGAATAAGCGGTTAAAGCAACTGTATATTCTAACATCCCACTAAATTCATATACCGATTCATATAAAGCATGAATAGAGTGAACTGAAATTTCTGGGTTTAACTTACCTTCCGTTACTACTCATGTAATAATGTTTTGTTCTACAGTTCATATTTGGTAAAAAAACAATTGTTTGGTAAAATATGCGCATGTACTTTTTTAGGAGGAAAACTGTTGACAAAAAAATTATTAATTTCGAACTCAGATATCGTAGAGTATAGCGAAGCTGAAAATGAATATTATTTCAATGGTAAAGCATTAGATTCAAATGATAAAGAAAGAGAACAGAAGAATATGGAAGCTGAAAATAAAATCAGTGAGATTGTAAACAGGTTTCTAGGAAAACAATATGAGAATACACTAGTTTTAACTGGTGCAGGGAGCTCTATTTTATCTAAAGATGATTCTAAACAAGAATTAAATCTTGAAAAAAATTCTGGTAAAACGGTCTATGAAATTAGAAAAACTATAGAAGCTTGTTTAGACTTCGAACCAAAAGTTTATGATTTAAATGAAATAGCAGAATTGGCCAAGTATTCTCCCGATCAATATGGGATTAATATCGAAGATTTATTATCAAAAGTATCTCAAGCAAGAGATTTTATCCCTGATGAAAAAAAGGACAAATTTGATAGGACTGTAGATGAAATACAGAAAAACATTAAACAATTGTGTCAAATAGAATTGTCAAAACATCACAAACATGGAGAATTTGCTAACAAATTAATAGCCAAAAAGAATTCACATAGTAGAGCTAAAATTTTCACTACTAATTATGATACTCTATTTGAACAAGCCCTAAAAGAAGAAGGATTTATTCTTGTAGATGGATTCTCATATGAATTTCCACGGACATTTAATTCGAAATACTATGACTATGACTTCGTTATTAGAGGTGATAATAAAGTTATTGACGAACCGAATTTTGTCGACAAGGTAGTCCATCTTTATAAAATACATGGGTCCATCGATTGGAAGCAAAATGAGAAAGACCAAATAGTTAAAGAAGAAGATACACAAAACGATGAATCGTTAATGATCTATCCTAGACGAGCAAAATTTGAACAATCGTACGAGTCTCCTTATTTCGACTTGTTTGCACGATTTCAAGTGGAGCTCAGAAAATCAAAAACTCTATTAATAGTAATTGGTTTTAGTTTTGCCGATAAACATATAAAATCCATAGTTGAAAACGCCGTTATTACTAACTCTGAGCTTAGTATTCTAATTGTGAATCCGTCTATAGAAACAGATGGGTACAATGAATTTATCAGAAGAGCAGAGTCTTATAACAATGTAATGCTAGTGAATAAAACGTTTGAAGATTTTGTTGATTGCTTTCACAAACAAGAAGCTTATAGCAATGATCTATTCATCAAAGATGGTGACAAGAATGAGTAAGTATATTTTCGAACAAAAATTATTCTTAGGATTCGTTACTAAAGTTTCTACGACTATGATTACAGCACATATTCCATCTTCAAAATATATCAGTAAATTTATTGATCTTGGAGATGAATTTCATGGGGGTCTTATTAATAGTTTTGTTGTGGTAGAGGGAGAACAGTATGGCTTTATTTGTAGAGTTCTTGGTATTGAGATCCCTGAGAAAGAAAGATTAGAAATCTCAACCGAAGCTCTTAAACAGCAAGATTTTCATCCCTTATTAAAACTGGAAGTACAAAGTATGTTCAGTTACAATAATTTAAACTTTATAAAGTCTTTAAGTGACCATCCAAATGTCGGAGCAAAAGTTTACATTGCCCGTGAAGAAGTAATAAATCTTTATCTCGAACAGGTAGAATTCAAAAAATACGATTTAAGAACAAGTAATTTCTCTACTCTTATTAGTAATGAAAATAGTGCAGTAGATTTTTCTTTGCAGAATATATTTAGTCGTCATGCTGCTATCGTTGGTACTACAGGGAGCGGAAAAAGCTGGACAACTGCTACTCTAGTTGAAAATCTGATAGCTAATAGTCAAAAGATCATTTTATTAGATGCTACCGGTGAATACGATAATATAGCGAATCAATTTCATAATAACACTACTATTGCTGCAGAACTGGGGCAAGACCATTACATCGATTATAAAAAACTAACTTTAGAAGATCTATTTTATTTAGTGAAACCTTCGGCAAGTGTACAATTCCCTAAATTAAAAGCCGCTGTGAAAAGTTTAAAATTGTTAAGAATGGCTGAAAACGAATTAAATGCTGAAAATTACGTAGAAGAAACAGCAGATGGCCGTAAAATTATAATTAAGCGCGGTAAACAGAAAGAGGCCTTGAATAAAATAGAATATAGATATGCCGATCGCTTAGAATTAAACGATTTAAATTTTGATATAAGAGCTCTGCCAGAACAAATGGAAAATGAATGCGTTTACGATACTGACCTTCATCGTCGAGAATTTTTCGGAAGTATAGATAATAATAGTCTTGGATTTTGTACAACATTAATCACAAGAATCAATGCATTGCTTAATAATCAATATTTCAAGAAAATATTCAATTTTATCGAGGATGACAATTTGAGTGATTTATTCGAAAAATTTGATGGTTTTTTAGATAATGATGAAAACTTACTTTACGTCAACATTCAAAATGTCCCTTTTTCTTTTGATCTTAGAGAAGTTGTAGCAGACACACTAGCTCAAAAAACATTATCTATAGCAAGACAAGGACGGATGAAAGAAAGGCCATGTTTGCTGATTGTAGATGAAGCTCACCAGTTCATGAATAAATCTGTATCTAATGATTTTGATAATTTTAAGCTAGAAGGCTTCGATATCATTGCAAAAGAAGGCAGGAAA
Organism: Alkalicoccus chagannorensis DSM 18086; assembly: GCF_000429725.1. Classification (GTDB taxonomy): domain Bacteria; phylum Bacillota; class Bacilli; order Bacillales; family Salisediminibacteriaceae; genus Alkalicoccus; species Alkalicoccus chagannorensis. The sequence goes on from NZ_AUCK01000012.1 coordinate 98,666, forward strand.
TATGGATTATTCCTGTGTTTAACTACTCAATTACCGAGAGACATTCCTTTTCGAACTTTAAGTCAAATAGGTACATTTATTGTGCATCGACTTATTAACCAAAGGGATAAAGAGATAATACAAAATTCATTACCAGTATCAAATCAAGATATTATAAATTCCTTACCCGAGTTAGGCCAAGGAGAAGTTATTCTATCTTCTATTGATGTTAAACAACCACTTACGTTGAAAGTTTCAAAACCCAGATGTGAACCAGATTCTAATACTCCATTATTTAAATGAGGTATGACCGCTGTTCAGGCAGACACGTACAACTGTGATGATTTTGACACAGGTCAAGAAGTCTGGGAATTCTGGGAAGAGAACGGGTATAGCTCCGAAAACGACCCGAACGGCCTTGATGGCGACAGCGACGGTGTCCCTTGTGAAGGCTTGACGCTGGATGCTGGCCTGGAAGGACAGTTTCTTGCACACGACGATGAAATGACCGGCGGCGCAGAAGCTGAAGCCAATGCTGGCAACGACGCAAACAACAACAATAACGATAATCATAACAACAACAACAACAATAACAACGACGCTGACCACAACGATAACAACGGCTATGCCGACAACAACCACAACGATGACGGCAATGCGATGGCGGATACAGCCACATCCTATCCGACAGCAGCACTCTTCGGCCTGCTCGCAGCAGCAGCCGGCGGTGTGATGCTCATGAGACGCCGTCCAGAAGCAGTGAAGTAACCCGCACGCCTTGAAGCACCCGCCCTGAAAAGGGGTCGGGTGCTTTTTTTCGTTCATAGGGGCCGTTCCCTGTGCTTGTGCTCGCGCGAAGCGGAGTGTCCGCTGCAAGGTTCTGAGTGACCGCTCTGCCCCGCTGAACGTCCGCTGCGCCTTGCTGAACGTCCGCCCAGCGCCTGAATGACCGCTGCTCGTCGCTGAGTGACCGCCCAGGCCCGCTGAACGTCCGCTCCCAGCCGCTGAACCGCCGCTTTCCCTCCCTGAACGTCCGAGCGTCGCCCCCCACCAAGGACATCTCCACGCAGCCCTCCCTATGGTCCACATTCCACAACCAACCCCAGCAGCTATTTTGCCAAAATACTGACAACGAAAAGGAAATCCATTCCCATTTGGAAAAACCTATGATACAGTAAAACCACGAAAGGCAAGACGTTTTTCCGAAAAGACCAAGTCAAGAGGGGCACAGGAAGACTACCATCAAACGATCGCTGATGATTTTCGGTGCCCTGCTCCTCAGCAGCGTCATCGTTTCCCCTCTCCTCTCTCTGCTCGAAATACCGAGTTTAGAGACGATCGAAACCCTCTTCGGAGAAACTACCGTTCTCGCGGAAATCGTCCGCCAAGGCGGCATAGGAAAACGTCACGCCCCACAAAGGAGGTTACGATGGATAAAAGAAAAAAATGGCTCTGGTTTCTCGGAGCAGTGCTCCTCACCCTATTCCTTCTAGCTCCCCTGCGATCCGCCCTCGGCATCCCGGGTTTTGACGCTTTACTCACGACGGTCTTCGGCGGCAATACGATGCTTGCCGTTCTCTTTTCGCTGGCACTCGTGCTGATCCTTGTCCTTCCTCTTATCAGACGCTCGAAAAAAACAGAACCTTCGTCCTTCAAAGAAACGTAAAGAGGCTGCCATGCCGGCAGCCTCTTCTTGTTAGATGACAGCCACGCCGTCACCTCGTATAAAAAAGCACACATGCTCAGCAGCTAAAAAGAAGCACGCCCGATCGGCATGCTCCTCTCCTCTTACTGGTTGTCTTTTCGTACAATTTTGTCATCGCGGTACGCTTTCGCCCGTTCGTTTTCTTCCGGATCGCGGATGTACTGCTGCTCCTGCTGGACGATCTGCATCTCTTCCTGCGGCGTCATCTCTTCGACCGGCTTGTCCTCCACCGGACGGCCGTCCTGGTCGAGCTTCTTCTCCGGATGCGGCGCATCGTCGTGTACGAGCACGACGAACTTCTGGTCGGCCACATCATCAATCAGCTCCTCCGCTTTCTCCTTCGAGACACCGAGCTGATTCATGATCGCCATGCGGTGGTCCTTCTGCTCATCCTTGTCGTCCAGATTGAGCTTCGTCTTCAGCGATGAAAACAGGCCGTCGCCTTCCGTCGGCTTCGTGCTGAAGCGCTCTACGTTCACGCCGTACTTGAACGTCCGCGTATCCACTTCCGGATAATGATCCTTATCCACGATGATCGTGATCTTCGCCGGTTCCTGATGCTGCTTGTCGAGGTGATGCACCTTCTCCACGGCGTCTGCTTTCTGTCCGTAGACTCCGATAATCTTCGTATTCATTGGAATTCCTCCTTCAGGAATGGTTTATCTATCCTTTCCATTCCCCGCGAATCCCTGAAAGCAAACATCAGCGCGCCGCGACCGCCTCCAGCAGGTCCTCCCAGTTGCCGTAGGCTTCGATAAAGCCATCCGCATCATACAGCAGGAACTGCGGCAGCGGATCGAGCTCCTCTTCCACCTGGAAAAACGCCACACTATCCTCCAGCAGCAGCGACGCGCGCGCCGTATCATCCGACGCAGCAGCCGCAATCTCCCGGTGGAAATGCGACCGGTTCACGCCATAGTTACGATCCAGGCCGCTCCCCGCCTCTGCCGTAATCAAACCGAGCAGCGGCGACTCCCCGGACGGCAGCAGGTTCGCCGTGACGAACGCATGAAAATGCTCCATCCCAAGCTCCTCCACCACCAGCTCTTCTGCACGCACCGCCGGCAGCAGCGACTGATCCCGCATGATGTAGCCATCCCGGTCCGACCGCACCTCCCGCTCGAACGGCTCCGACGTGCGCACCAGCACCTCCTGCTCCATGTAACGCTCCAGGCCGCTGTCCGCAAACGCCAGCTCCTCCCCGGACGCCGTCACCACACGCGTCTCCTCATCGATAACTACCTGATACGCCTCCACCTCATAGTCCGACCAGTCCCCCGCACTATCCTGGCGCGCATCGACCGTTTCCCCGTGCAGATCATCCTCCACGAACACCACCAGCGGACGCCCCTCCCCCGCCGTGCCGAGGCTCACCCCGTCGATCTCATCCACCTCGTCGGACTGGCATCCTATAAGCAAACCAAGCAGCAGCAGCCACCGCATGCGGCATCTCTCCTTCCGGTTCTCATTATACCGGAATCTGCTGTCGATTTCCTTTAGGCGTCACGCAGACGGAACTCCTGTATCTGTTCCTGCAGTTCGACGGCAGTCGCACTCAGCTGTTCGGACGTGTCCGCGATCTCGTTCATCGCCGCGAGCGACTGCTCGGACGTCGCGGCGACCGTGCTCGTGCTGTCGGTCATGTCGTCTGTCCAGCTGCCGAACGTCTCCATCGTCTCTTTGAGGGACGCGGCCTGTTCGTTCATACGGCCGACGATGCCATCGAGTTCCACGATGCGGCCGTCGACGTCTTCGTTCAGCGTCTTCATCTCTTCGAACTGTCCGCGCACCGACTGCATCGACGAGACGCCGGCCTGCACTTCCTCCTGGACCTTCGTCATCGCATCGACCGAGGTGTCGGTGTCATGCTGCACGTCGTGGATCATGCCGGTGATTTTCTCGGCGGACGTACCGGACTGTTCGGCGAGCTTGCGCACCTCGTCGGCGACGACGGCGAAGCCTTTGCCCGCCTCGCCGGCACGCGCCGCTTCAATCGAGGCGTTCAAGGCAAGCAGGTTCGTCTGCTCGCTGATGTCGGTCATCGTCTGCACGATCTCGTTGATTTCTCGCGAGCGTCCTTCGAGCCGCTTCATGACGGCCATCGTCTCTTCCACCGAGGCTTCGATCGAAGCGATGCGGCCGGACGTCGCTTCGACTTCCTCTGCGCCCTGGCGGCTCACGTCCAGCGACGACTCGGACGTCTGCCGCAGCTCCGCCGACGTTCCCCGCATCTGCTCAAGCCCCTGTTCCTGCGCTTCGACCGCTTCGAGGCTCTTGTCGCTCTGCTGGCGCATCGCTTCCGCTTTCTCCGCCACGCCCTGGATCTCGTGCGCCGTCTGTTCACTCGACGACGTGTTCTCCTGTGCACTCGCCGTCAGCTCCTCCGAGGAGGCTGCGACGTGGTTCGATGTATCGTGGATGCGGTGGATCATCGACGTGAGCCGCGCCTTCATCCGGTTCACCGCCGCTGCCTGGACCGCGAGCTCCGTCCGCCCCGTCTCCGGCAGCGCCTCGCCGCGCAGATCCCCGGCGGCGATTTCTTCCGACGCGGTCGTCACGTGGGCGATCTGCCGGTTCACCCGGCGCATCAGGAAGAAGAACGTCGTCCCTGCTGCCCCCGCGGACAGTCCGCCGATCAGTACCGCCATGCCCCCGATATAGGAGGCCGCAGCGTTGAACTCTTCCGTATAGGCCGCGAGCCCATAATTCCAGCCCCACGGCTCGAAGTGTTCCATGTAGGCATATTTCTCGCGTGCGTTGGTCTCGCCTTCGTTCGTCCACATGTACGTGTAGTAGCGGTCATCGGGATCGTCCTGATTCGCCGCAGCAATGAGGCCCTGGATCATGTACTCCCCGTCTTCGTCCTGCAGATCGTAGACTTCGTCGCCTTCGATCCCGACCGGGTGCAGCACCGTCATGCCGTCGTCTTCGAAGGCGTAAAAGTAGCCTTCCGCGCCATAGGTGAACGGGCTGGCTTCATAATCGCGGATCGGATTGCCGCCGTCCGACTCGCCGGTCACCTCGCCGGACAGCCGTACGCGCGCTTCTTCCTGTGCCTCGTCGAGCTCCATGTCGCCGGCTTCGACGCGTTCATCGAGCGCTTCCATCATCTCGCCGGCGCTCTGCACCCGGGCCTGCAGGTCGCGCTCCCCCGCTTCGGTGAGCGTCCGATCCGCCATCAGGTAGCTCACGACACCGAGCACGGCGACGGCCAGAACAATCATCGCCACCGCCATCCCGAGTATCCGATTCGATAACTTGTCGTACCACTTCATCTTGAGACCCCTCCCTCATCGAAGCACCTTTGGGCGTGCTCCCTTCGACTTATATACGTGTAAGCATAGCACACATTCGCTTCACCGATGAACCGCTTTCCCGCTTTTCTTTCTAGTACTTTTCTTTCTCCTTTTCTTTTCCGATCGGGATAGGTGGACTGGGAAAGCAGTGCTTGCACTTTTGGCGCTGGCATTGGACAATATAGAGAGAAAAGGAAGGGAGCGGAAGTCCATGTGCGCATTCTGTGAACTGGATACATATGAGATGGAGAATGATCACGCGGTGGCGATTTTCGACAAGTACCCGGTCACAGAAGGCCACGTTCTGATCATTCCGAAGCGGCACACGGCGGATTATTTCGATTTAACCCCTATGGAACAAGAAAGCATGCAGCGGCTGCTGGAAGCAATGCGGATGCGCCTGCTGTTCCAATTCCGCCCGGACGGGTTCAACGTCGGCATCAACTGCGGCAGGGCCGCCGGTCAGACGATCTTTCACGTCCACATGCATTTGATTCCCCGTCGCTCCGGCGACATGGACGATCCGGCCGGTGGCGTGCGCGGCGTCATCCCGGAGAAGCAGAAGTATTAGGAGGACGACCATGACACGCATTGCACTCATTCAGGACCGGTTCATCGATACGCTCCGGCATGAAACAGAGAAAGCCGATACCATCTACATCATGGTCTCCTTCGCGATGACTTCCGGTGTGAAGATGCTCCTGCCCGCACTCGAAGAAGCCGCCAAAAAAGGCGCAGACATCAAAATCTGCACCGGGGACTACCTTTATGTCACACAGCCGGACGCGCTCGCACTGCTGCTGGAGTTGGAGGACCATGCCGAACTGCGTCTCTGGGAAAGCCGCGGAACGTCGTTTCATCCGAAGATGTACTTCTTTGACGACGACGGAGAACGGACGCTGTACGTCGGCTCCTCAAATCTGTCCCGCTCCGCCCTGTCCGGCGGGATCGAATGGAACCTCGGCGTCTCCGGTCCGGAAGCGGAAGCGGCCGTGGAAGAAGCCTCGGAGAGCTTCCTCCGCCTGTTCTATGATGAGCAGACGATTCCGCTCAACCAGGAGACATTCAAACGCTACGAAGCGCTCTACGAACAGCACCGCGCCACGCTTCCGCCGTGGGCCAAGGAACATACAGAAGAAAAAGAACAGCAGCTGATGTACGGGAGCGAGGCGACGAGTCAGCCGCTGCCGTCGGTAGAGCCAGCCTCGGCTTATACAACGACCCTATCACCGCGCGGGCCGCAGCTCGATGCCCTGGAGGCGCTCGAGACGACTGTGGAGGAAGGCTACCTCCGGGCCCTCGTCGTCATGGCCACCGGTCTCGGCAAAACGTACCTCGCCGCCTTCTTCGCCCGTCAGTATTCGCGCATCCTGTTCGTCGCTCACCGCGAAGAAATTCTCCATCAAGCCGCTGCGTCGTTTAACGAGGTGATGCCGGAGAAGCGGACTGGCATCGTGAACGGTCGGCAGAAGGAAATGGACGCGGACAGCGTGTTCGCCTCGGTGTTCACGCTCGCCAACGAAAAGCTGCTGCACCAGTTCGATCCGGACGCCTTCGATCTGATTATCGTCGACGAGTTCCATCACGCCGCAGCTGCATCCTACCAGCGTATGCTCGACTATTTCGAGCCGTCCTTTCTCATCGGCCTCACCGCAACGCCGTACCGGCTCGACGGCAGCGACGTCTTCGCCCTCTGTGACGGGAACGTCGCGTTCGAGATGGATTTCACCGAAGCGATCCGCATCGGCGCCTTAACGCCGTTCCGCTACTACGGTATCTACGACGACACGGACTATTCGCAGGTGACGTGGCTCGGCAGCCGCTACGATGAGGACGAACTCGCCGCCGTCCAGCTGAAAACTTCTGTTGCCGAGCAGGTTTATGCTGCCTGGGAGCGACACCGACAGACGCGCACGCTCGCCTTTTGCTCCTCGATCCGGCAGGCCGTCTTTTTAGCCGACCATTTCCGGAACCAGGGCATTCGTGCTGAAGCGCTCCACTCCGGGGCGGACAGCATGGACCGCCACGACGCCGTCCAGTTCCTGCAGGACGGCCGGCTCGATATCGTCTTCACCGTGGATCTGTTCAATGAAGGAACGGACATTCCGAAAGTCGATACGCTCCTCTTCACGCGACCGACCGAATCGCTGACGGTATTCACCCAGCAGATCGGCCGCGGGCTCCGGCTCGCAGACAAGAAAGAGCACTGCCACGTCATCGACTTGATCGGGAACTACAAAAACGCCGACACGAAGCTGCAGGCGCTGGACCCAACAGGCGGCAGCAGCAGCCCGAAGCAGGTTATCCCGACCGTGCCGGACGCCTGCAGCGTGCAGCTCGATACGCAGGTCATCGACATGATCCAGGAAATGAAGCGCCGCCTGCAGCCAAAAAAGGAGCGGATGCTCCACTTATACCGGGACTTGAAAGAAGAACTTGGCCGTCGTCCGACATACCTGGAGCTGTACCGCCTCCGCTTCCAGGGCAGCTTCACGATCCGTCCCTCGTTCCCGTCCTACCCGCACTTCCTCCTCTGGGCCGGCGAACTTAACGAAGCGGAACGCGCGGCCCTAGAGGAAGGCGAAGACTGGATCCGCATGGTGGAGCAGACGAGCATGAGCAAAAGCTACAAAATGGTCGTCATCCAGAGCCTCCTCCAGCGAGGCAGCAGCCACTGGCTCGATCCGATCACACCGGAAGAAGCAGCACCCTTCTTCCTCGATTACCTTACGGCCACGCCCTACCGGAAACAGGACCTGCAGGATAAATCGAACAAAGACTGGACCACCGAGGACCTGCCAGCTGTCGAACGCACTCTGAAAACCATGCCCTTCCCGAAACTCGGCGGCCCGACCACCTTCGATGGCACGACGCTGACCATCGATATCCAGCCAGACGACACCTCCGCCGATATCCTGTACGACTGGACCGAGCAGATCAGCCGGTATCGACTGGAGACATATTTTGAGAGGAAATACGAGAAGAAATAGTGAAACAAACCTAATTAACAACAAAGAAGATGGCTCAGCCCTGCAGGGAAAAGCCATCTTATAGAAGCACGTTTCAACCCCGCACATCGGCAGCAGGGCATGAAATTTTCAAAAGTAATATCCTTTAAGATTAACTTAACACTACTATGTTTTCTTCATTAGTTGCTCGATTTTTTTCATCGGTGATTTCATTCTCTAGTACAAGCGGACAAACCGCTTTTACTATCTTTAGAGATTGAATACAGCACTTAATAACTTTCGTTTGTACATTAAACAGAGAGTTTCTTGATTTGAAGATAAATATGAAGTTGCAAGAATCTATATCTTCTATAAACCATTATTTAAAACTCGCAAAACGAGTATTTAGAATTTCCAAACTTTAACAGCCTTTTCTGCTAAATATTTTTGTCTCGCGTTTATTTGATTAAAATCCCAATGAGTATAATCACATAAATCTTTAGTTATTTTTATTTCTGAATATATATAGTAGTTGTTTTTCTTTTCTTGAAAGTTTTTATTGGAAGCGTTCTGATTTAGCTTTTTCTGAAGTAAAGTTAGGTTGCCAATTTTGTTTATATATTGTTCAAAATCTTCATCGCTTGCATTAATAATATTTTCCCACTCTATATTATTAGGTTTTTTCGGCATGATGTGCTCTACATGAACTTGTTGAGCGTTATTAATAACATTTTCTTTGGTACCCATACTATTATTAATTTTTTCTAAAATATATCTTTGAAGATTCCCCTTTTTTATAGATGTATTCTCAAAATCAGCTTTGAATTTTTCATCACTAGCAGCTTGGTTAACAAACATAGAAACTAATTCTTCTATAGCAGCATTTCCTTTGTTTCGTATTTTGCTTGCAATAAGATCAAAAAACTTTTCAATATCACTAGGATTATTGCTTCCAATTGTTAAATACCTAAACAAGAAATTCTCACATGTCTTAACAAGTCTTAAAAAGTTCTCTTGATTTAACTCTTTTTTTCCTATTAAGATTATACTATAAGAAGCTCTATAACCCAATTTGACCATATTTGATATGCTGTCAACTACTTCATAGTCTCCCCAATAATTTTTCTTTGGTTCAATAATATTCACATAAATATCAGCCATAAATAATAGATCGTCCATAAACTCATTTACATTTACATCGCTTTTATTTAAGTGTTGCTTTAGTTTTTCATAGAGTTTTTTTTCGGTAACTCTTTGATGATTAGCTAACCAATAATGTCTTAAAAATACTGTCAAATTCATTTGTGTTAATTCGTCATTCAAGTTACTCCATTTCTTTCTTACTTCTTCCAATTGAAAACTTGAAGCTTTAGAGAAAATATGGTTTTTGAGAAGATCTGAAGTTGAAAGTTCCATTCCTCTATCATTTAATGTTTCAAAAATAATATAAGCGTCGACATCATTTGTCACGGTTATATTTACTATTAAAAAACGATTTAGTACTATTTCAACTAAATCTAATAGATTTTTTTTCTTGTCCTCTCTTTGTTTCAAAAAATCTTCTATTTCTTCTTTGAAAATTTGATAAGCCGTAATCAGATTAATATTAGACATATGCTTGGATGAAGCGGGTTTCTCATTAAAATCTTCAATTGTTTTTCTTTCAGTTGAGTCTAAGGGGTGCTGAATATATTTTTGGAACACCTCTTTGTTAACTTCTGATAGTGTTAGCCGGAAAGTCTCTTGCAAACGCAAGTCTCTCTCGGAGATATAGGTTGTATGGATATTCATCGCATTATCTTCATAACCGTAATTAAAGAAACAATCTCGAGCCGCACATAAAAAAATTGTTAAGGTTGATATTCTTTGTTGACCATCTATAATTTCAAATGTATTAATCCCATTTTTTAAAACCACTGAGCCTAAAAAGTATTCTTGATGATTTTCATTAAATGCCATAATTATGTCATCCCAAAACTGACTAACCTCTTCTTTTTTCCAAGAATATCCTCTTTGGTAAAATGGTACATTATAAGTATAGTTGAAAACTTCATTAATATTCCGCTTGTGGACCTCAAAATGATTCATAAATTTACAACAACTCCTCTTATCATCTTTATTTATAGATAATAATAGTATATTTAACCAACCATACAATTATATAACCTTACTTTTCAAGTATTCAAAAGCCAATATAACTTAATATTATTAAAAGTAAGTGTCAAAAATCTGCATATTAATAATAATAATAAGGATTTCGAGGCTTTCCTCTCTATTGCTTCGCTTAGGTCTAACTAGTCGAAATAAAAATTTATCTAAGTCTCCAAGCAGTGATATCCATTCAGTCATGCAGCGTGCCCTAACTTTCACACGAAAAAAACCGCGATAGATTCAGCGATCCGACAGTTGTAACCATTAAGTAGTAGAGGCTCTTACGTGGTTTTGGGGAACAGATACCTCTTCTAGTAATAATGTCTGTCATTCTTCTTTTACGATAATTATATGACGACATCTTATGACATAATAGATCGATGGAATACACGTTTCCGTAATAAGTCGAAGGAACCTCTTCCATACATGATGGCCTTTTGTACTTTTAATCGATGCACATGGCCCTCCGCTACACCGTTGCTCCACGGAAGAAGAACGGCATGACGAATCGCAACAGCATCATGGTTGAGTCTTCGCAGAAAGCGCTGGATTCGAGGGAATCCAGCCCAGGTTTCTATCTGAAGAAAAGAATCAAACAAGGTGTCGTCTTTTTTCACAAACATTTGACGAAAAGTCACTAGTAAGGTTAGAAGCTTTTGAATCGGAGGCCATGAGGCCTCCCACTCTTTTTCTATTTCTCCGCTGGGCCGGTTCGGATGAGACATCTTCCAGAGCGCGCTGAGCACCTCTTTCGGTTTAATAACAGAAGAGGGCTGGAGGCATTGTTTTCTTTCCTGAGCAATCATCGTATTCAAGGTAGAACGGGACCCTTGATAACCGGCTTGTCTACAACCGGTTTCAATGTCATCTCCTTTCTTGCCTTGCAGAAGGAGGGTATGAATAAGAGAACGAACGATACCCATCATAAGGAGAGGACCGTTGATGACTTGGAGGTTGTTGCACTTGTACATAACGATAGATCGTTCCGCGAGATAGATGAAAGGCACGAGCTAAAGCAGAGATTGACTCCCCTTGTTGATGACGTCGCTGAACCTGCTGGATCGTCTGCCAATGCTTCTTTTCGTTTTCTTTTCGTTTTCTTCTCGTTGCTGATCGCTTTTCCTCTTCGAGGAAGGAACAGAGGGGTGGTGTACGACCGGTGGATGCTTCAATTTCGCAGGGAAGCGGTCATACACTTCTTCTTTCGTTGCTTCCATCAACCCTTTTAAAATATGCCAGCGGTCGGTCACTTGAATGATGAAGGGTGGTATGGATGCAATGGCCGTTTCATAGGCTCTCGATCCGTCTCGGCTGATCGTGTGAATCGATGGATGCTGCATCAACCAATGCTTGACCTGCTCTTCTGTCCGCCCCGGAAACAGATCGATCGGTCTATGCGTCAGTAAATCAACGACGATCGTCCCGTAGTGAAATCTTTTTCGCAGGGCAAAGTCATCTATGGCGACGAAAGGGAGTCTCTTTCGGTGGACTTTCCGGCATCGCACGTATCAAATATAGGAAAGCATCATGACTAAGTGGGGCACCTATAGCTTTGCTACATCGCTCAGCCGCTTTGGCACTCATCGAAAAAGCGAGTTCTTGCAGCACCAAATGCAGACGATCCGTATATCGTTTAGATGAAGAAATGCCGGAAAGTCGTTCCGTAAACACTTTGACATGGCATGTTGGTTGGAAGCAGAACCATTTATTCGTTTGAAGAACAAGGGTGACTCGTTTTCCAGAGACCGGAAGGTCTCGTAACGAGCGGACGTAGCGGCTGTGTTTTTTGCAGCTGATCGAATCGCAGTGAGGACACCTCCCCGTTTTCTTTGATGAAACAGCAACCACTTCGATTTCTTCTGGGCTTTCCTGCCAAGAAACAACGTCCATGCCTTCGATTGGTTGGTAGAAAGGAGGTAGGGTGTCCATCATAAAAAACCCCTTTTCTTTTCTATTTCCCGATAATGATAAAAAACAGTCTCCCCAAAACCATGTAAGAGCCTCTTCTACTTGACGGTTACAGTAGGATGTCCACCATGAAAAACTCCTTTTTGTTTCAATTTCCAGATAATGATGAAAAATAGTCTTCCCAAAACTCCGTAAGAGCCTCTACTACTTGAGGGTTACAATGTGTCTATACATGTGAAAAGATCACAATAAAAATCTCCTTGACTACTAATATATTAGACAGTTAAGGAGATTTTTGATGTTCGATACTCCCAGAATCATTAATCTTCTACGAATGAAATACATAGTTGAATTACACCATTAAAATGTTGTATGTACGCTACTTTATAATGGTTTTTTTGTTGTTACTATTTAGAAAAGAATAAGGAGGAACAAAATGGTGAATTCGCTATCTAAAGATTTTGGCTTGAATGTTTATAACAGGCGCTTAGAGTTAGGAATGTCTCAAGAGGACCTTGCAGGAATTACAGAAATTGACAGAACAACAATCGTCCGAATCGAACATGGAAAAGCTAACTCTAAAATATCAACAATACAAGCACTCGCAAGTGGTTTAAGAATACTTCCAAAAGATCTGTTAGACACAGATTAAATTCCAGGAGTGATAAAATGAAATTTTCAAATGAAAATTTAATTGAGGATGTTTTTTGTAAAGTGCTAACGAAGAATGATGACAGTGGTAGGCATGGGGTTTTAATTCCTGTATATGCATATCACTTATTTCCTGATTTTGTTGATTTCAGACCCGATAAAAAAGAAAACTATGAAGAATCAATAGTTACTTATTGGAATGAATCAACTGGATGGAAAAAAAAGAATAGTAAATGGAAGCACTACCATCGATACCCAGAGAGGAGGATGACAAGTTTATCTCCAGAACTTCTAAATAACAAGATGGAAGGCACTATTCTTGTATTTGGAAAATACAAAGAAGTATTCGAGTATGAGTGTCATGTATTTTCTCCCGAGGACAAAGACTATTATCGTGTTATTGAAAAGTTCAGTTTGAATTTCCTTAATAGCCAAGTAGTGGGTTCAGCTCTACTTCCTTTTGAGGAAGTTATTGATGTTCCTTCTGGTAAACAAGTCTTTGAAGAATTAATGTTCATGATCCAGAAAGTTAATTCGAAAGGGTATATTAAGTCATCGAAACAAGGAGATACTGCTATTGGTTTTACATTTGAAGAAGAATTGGGTATTCAGTCTAATAGCAATAAAAATCCAGACTATAAGGGGATTGAAATTAAATGTGGTCGGTCCAAACAAGTAAAAGAAAGAAGAAAAATCTCTAAAGGAAAACAAACATTGTTTGCACTAGTTCCGAACTGGGGAAGGCTTTCAAATAGAAGAGAGCTTGTGGAAATATATGGACATAACGACCCAAATCGAAATAGAAAGGGTCTATATTGCACCATCAAAGTAACTGAGAACAGTTATGGTTGGAAATTGGAGATTGATGAGATTCAACAGAAGATTTTCTTATGTAACAACGGTGAGAGAGTGGTGAATTATGATATGAGTGATCTAAAAAACACTTTAGAACAAAAGCATGGGGAAACAGTATTTATTACCGCTCATTCAAAAAAAGATCCTGATGGAATTGAGAGATTCCATTATGATACAGTAGTCCACTGTAGAGAGGTCCAATTTAAAGAATTTATAAATCTAATTAAAGAAAACCAAATAGGTGTTGATTTTGCTATCCATAAAAAGAACGATAAAGTAAGAGATCACGGCTTTTTATGGAGATTGGATAACAAGAAACACTTGTTGAGACTATTTAAGTACGTTCGTGAAGTCATGTAAAGACCTAAGTGAATATAAATCTTGGAATTTCAACAATTAATGCAAGGGATTTAAGATGTTTTTTAGATGCCATCAATTCATTGAATACTCAGCCTATTTTAAGACGTTTTGTTGAGGTTCTGCACCTTTTACAGTTTCCCATCAACCTTCTCTATACTAAATGTGAATGGCTATTGGCATAACATTGGTTTAAAGGAGGTTTTACATACTTTCTTGTCTTTATATATTTTACTCCTCGAGAAAGAAATAACCGATCGATGTATCGATTGGCCAAAGCCAGGCGTTATTTAGTTTTAGGAATGACATCAATATAAGCTTTTAGTTAGAGTTTCTTCTATCCAGAAAAATAGCAGAACCCTCTGACTTTCACCGAAGCGATTCTAATTAGGGGCTACTGAATAACGGTTAATTTCTTATGCCACAAGGGTTTTGGACGTTTTAATCGAAAAGAGATGCAAGGAAAAAACCGTCCGCGTTCAAAAATCCTTGCATCTGAAGGCGATGATCCATGTACAATCACTCGGAAAATCAGCTGTTACTGTCTGGTGACTTCTTTCTTCCTTTCGAAGGTTCCCTGAACCCGGATAACCGATGGGTTCATCTGGCCCAACTGATCCCATGAGACCGAGCGGAAAGCATGTACAAACAGAAGCTGAAAGATGTCACGCAGGGAGCGCATGCCTATTCGGTCCGGATGGCGCTTGGGGCACTTGTCATCAAAGAACTGCTGGGAACAAGCGATCAGGAAACGGTCCAGCAGATCGCAGAAAACCCCTACCTGCAGTACTTTCTTGGTCTGGCGGAATATCAGGAGACCTGTCCATTTGATGTCTCTTCCCTCACGTATTTCCGACGTCGAATCGATGCGGACATGATCGCACAG
>NZ_AUCK01000013.1 GCF_000429725.1 Alkalicoccus chagannorensis DSM 18086
ACCGGTCTTTCAAGACGGAATCTGGCTAAAGATTCCTGTAAAAATTGACAGAGAATGATTCATTCTCTTGTTCCTTCTCATCATCTTTTGTTTAGTTTTCAAAGAGCTGTTTCGTGCGCCGCTCGTTTTTCGGCGACTTTTATATAGTACCATCTGCTCAATTTAGAGTCAACAACTTTTTTTGTTGTTTTTTCAAATGGCCTGCCGCTTTGTTGGCGACATTTAATACTATACCAAGATAACGTCCGGGACGCAACCTCTTTTCCAAAATTTCTGCTGATGTTTTTTTCAGAAGAGCTACTCCGTTTTTCACCAGCTCCGCTATTCTACAAATTTACACTCGGAAAGTCAACACTTGATGCACAGACAGCCGACCATCCATCTTCCTGCATGAGAAAAGCAAATTTCGAAGTGCGGGTACGGGAATGCCGTTCTACAATCCCACCTCTCCTTCTCTGCTGTATAAAATCCCCCTGCTTCTATCTCTAAGTGTCAAAGAAATCGCAGCTCTTGAGAGGAGCGTCCTTTTTCTATACTTCAAGCAGCTTGAAGATAGGAGGCATGATGTGGGAGTGATCTCACTGATGGTCAGGAAGACTGCGCTTCCTGTTGAAGGGCGAAAGTAGCTGCGGCTGAACAGGAAAGCGGGTCGCTTCACAGAGAAAAAGACGCCTGCCTGAAGCGTGCGGACAGCAGAAACAGACGGGTTTTCTGTGAAGAGCACCGCAGGAGCAGACGAACTTTTTTGCGACGAGTAACCGCAGGAGCAGACGAACTTTTTTTTGCGACGAGTAACCGCAGGAGCAGGGTTTGAATATCCCTTCTTCCCCAAGAAGGGGGAGAAGAACTTGAATGCAAGCCCTGCGAAAAGCCAGGTGCGTCAGGCACAGCGCCTTATTAACGTACGAATGCTTTGACGCTTACTTCCGTCTCGACGAAACGGAAAACAGAACGCTCCACTCTTCCATCCGACCAGCCGGACAGCAGCAAAGTGCAGGGGACTCAGACTTTGTTCTTCATCTGTCACTTCTATATGTAATACCTGCTTCGGCAGGAAGCGGAGAAGCCAAACGAAAGATCGGATTCTTTATCATCATGTAATCTCAGCTTCTCGGCCGCTCTTTTCGACCAGTGCGAGCACGGGAGGTAATGATAAGCGGAACTGCGTGCTTTTCTCTCTTCGCAGCGCAGGCATGTTGATCCGCTTTTTCAAAATAGACCGCGTTCAATCAGATGCTTTCAACATACAACAGTGCTCTATTGACTTTTTATGCTGGAAGCGATAAATTAATTGTTAACCAAAATATTCTTTAGTTAACATAACAGGAGGTCTTTTTGTGTATACACAATTAAGCAGCACACGGAAATTGACGTATGGAGCTATCTTTATTGCATTGATGGCAGTTGGAGCGAACGCAACAGCCATGATTACCATTGGCACCGTGCCATTAACATTTCAATCTGTGATTGCTATTCTATCCGGTATTGTGCTCGGTAAACGAACAGGCTCCTTCGCCATCATCGGCTACGTTCTGCTTGGACTCGCCGGAGCTCCGATTTTTGCCGGTTTTGCCGGTGGACCAGCCGCTGTCTCTCTTCCTACATTCGGGTTCATCCTGTCGTTTATCTTCACTGCGTTTGCAGCAGGGTGGGCAGCTGAGAATTTCAACCGGACTCGAAAAGGGTATACAGCAGCAGGCGGGCTCGGTCTTGCTGTGAACTATGTGGTCGGCACTCTCTACCTATACTTTTATTTAAACACAGTCGGCGCTGGAGCTCCCCTGTGGGGAACAGCAGCAGGAATGGTACCTTTCTTGATCAAAGATATTCTGCTCGTGATTTTTGCCGGCGGTCTCGCCTACCAGCTCCAGACGCGCGGCATCATTAAAACCGAGAAGAAGAATCCATCTGCCGCTTAACAAACGAGAAGAACGATGCCGCTGCGGCACTACCTTTTTCCAGCTCTTCCCTCGAGCAGAGACAGGTGACGCACTCCCAGTCAGACGTTCCTTTCTTTGAAAAAGAGCCCAAAGCGTGGAGCGCTCTTTGTTTGGAAAGGCGTACTGCAGGTTTTAGAAGGAAAGAACACCTTCTTTATTCCGCGCAGCATGCGCAGCTGCCGCCTTTCTCATGAAGAACGTAACCATTCTTATCAACGAAAAAAGAGAGACCCTGAAAAGGGCCTCTCTTTTTTTATACTATTAGTCAACATCACCATCGTAATGCTCTTCAATTTCCTCTTCCAGCATATCTAGGATCATTTCTGCATCGTCGCCTTCTTCTTCACGATAGAAGTCACGAACCTCTTCTGCCAGCTCACGGAACTGATCGCGCTCGTCTTCGTCGAGTTCATAGATTTCTGTCGGGTTTTCATCGTCATCTTCAATATCGGACAAGAAGTCACTGTTCTGTTGCTCCTGAATATCAAAGCCTACTTCCCGCATCTCTTCTACTACGTCGTCAATAACTCCCCGTGTCTCGTCATCTAAGCCATCATAGAATTCCGGGTTGACTGTTGTCATCGTGACATACATATTATGATTGGAAATCGTCATGTAATCCTGCACTTCATTAAAGGCAGCGTCGGCAATGAAGAAAATCGGGTTTTCCTGACCATCTACTGCACCCTGCTGAAGGCCTGTATAAAGCTCTCCCCAGCTCATTGCTGTCGGGTTCGCGCCATAGGCTTCATAGGAACGGAGAATCAGCGGCGATTCCTGCGTACGCATCTGGAAACCTTCGAAATCTTCAGGTTCCGTCAGCTGCACGTCATTGCTCGTCCACTGCATGGCACCTTCTGTCCAGAAAGAAAGTGGCTTGATTCCCTGATCTTCGTAATTGGCAGCCAGATGTTCATTAATTGCTTCTGACTCGTTCAAAATATCCTGGTTGATCTGCTGATCATCGCCAAAGAGGAACTGCAGGGCAAAGATATTCCCTTCAGGCACAAGTGTCCCTGTGAAACCTGGAGAAATAATCGCAAATTCTACGATGCCATCCGTCAGCTGTTCCACCTGGTCCACTTCACTTCCGAGTTCGCCGAATTCAAACACGTCAATGTCAATAGCACCATCAGTACGGTCGCTGACACGCTCTGCGAATTCCTCTGCATACACGTGCTGCACCTGTCCCTGTGTCTCTTCAACGACGAATCTCAGCTCTTGTGGTTCCACATCGACAGCTTCCGCATCGTCACCATCATTGTTGTCTGCATCGTTGTCTTCATCATTGTCTGCGTCGTTGTTCATGTTATTATCGGCTGCATCATTATTGTCTGCTCCACCGTTGTTGACCTCTTCGTTATTCCCATCATCATTTCCACACGCAGCAAGGACAAGCCCTAAAGACAGCGCACCAGTAAGCATTCCAGTTTTTTTAAACATTCGTAAACATACCCCCAAATTAAATTTAATATATATTTTAAAGAGTTTCTTTTCCCCTCTGTTAAAACATCCAGAGAAGGAATAAAGAAATCTCTTCAAAAACGATGACAAGTACCGCAACAATTAAAAGCATCACTATAAATGGCGGTGTTCCCCTGATTACATCCAGATAAGATTTGTTGAACACCGCACTCGCAGTGAATATATCGACTCCAAACGGCGGTGTTGCTGAGCCGAGAGCCGCCTGAAAGACAATAACGACACCGAGGTGGATCGGATCGACTCCAGCCTGAATGGCAGGGTCGTAGAAAATCGGTGTCAAAATCAGTATCACGACGATTGGATCGACGAACATACACCCTACAAAGAAGAATAATGCAACAATCACCAGCACGGTCAGCGCCGTTGGATCTTCAGGCAGGACTGCATCCGTCAGCTGCCGGGGGATTCTCGCAAAGGAAATAACCCAGGAGAACGCCTGCCCCGATGCAACGAGAATGAATACGGCTGAGGTGACAATGCCGGACGATAAAGCAATATCCGGAATCTGCTTCAGGTGAATGGACCTGAATATAAACACTTCAAGGATCAGCGCGTATAAGACAGATACCCCGGCAGCTTCGGTCGGTGTGAAAATACCACCATAGATTCCCCCTATTATGATGATGGGAAATCCAAGAGGCATAAGCGCCTGAACCGTAAGCCTTCCCCTCTCAGACCAGCTCGGCTTCTCTGCGAGAGGAATGTTGTGGATTTTGGCGTATATAAATGCGTATACAGCGAAAAAGAGAAATATAAGTACACCAGGCCCGATCCCTGCGATAAACAGATCGCCTACCGAAGCTCCCTGCGCCACAAGCGCATAGATGATCATCCCGATACTCGGCGGAATCAACAGCGCCACGTCACTCGAGTTAATAATGAGTGCGATCGCACTGGAGTCTTTATAGCCGGCTTTCAAAAGACGTTGACGCATCGGTTTCCCGATGGCCACGACCGTAGCCTGCGTAGATCCGGAGATAGAACCGAACAACGTACAGGCTGCAGCGGTTGTAATCGCATAGCCCCCGCGAAGGTGACCGACGAAAGCCCCGATGAAATCAAGCAGCTTCTGGGATGTTCTTCCGGAGGTCATGATGTCCGCTGCAAAGATAAAGAGTGGTACAGCAATCAGTACATAAGAGGAGATCCCTTCCCTCATCTGCTGTACCATAATCCACGGATCAGGCCCTACATCGAAAAAGAGAAGCAGGATTAATGGACCCGTAATAAGCGGAATCATCATTGGTAAACCAAGAGCGAGCAGGAAGACCATAACCCCTATTAATGTCCAAAGCATAATTCGTCCCCCACCATTCGTGTCAGTATTTGGTTACTGTTCATTGTAATCTTTCTTCTCCTGAGCAAGGTAAATTTCCTTGTTTACGATGTTGATCCACATGTTTCTTAAAAATTGAATACCACCCAGGACAAGTCCAATTGGTATTGAAACAACCATAAGCCAGTAAGGGAACTGAAGGGCAGCTGTTGTTCTGCCGCTCTCATAGACGCCGTATGTGTACTGCACCGCAAAGTATGCGACGACGAATAAGATTACTGCCGTTAAAAATGGATTGAAAATACTTAAAAACTTTTTAACCTTGTACGGAGCGAGATCAAAAAATGCAGACATGCTGATATGTCTACCTTTGCGGGCCGCATAGCTGATACCAAAGAAGGTGGCGACAATAATCGAAAGTTCACTCACTTCCTCGGCAAAATGCCAGCTGGCTCCGGTTAAAGTCCGATAGATGACATTCCCAAACGTCATCACGGAGATGATAATAATTGCCCATTTCAAGATCAGTTTTTCCAATGTATGCAGACCGGCATCGAGTGCTTTTGTTACACGCATGACCGGACCAGCCGCTCCGGATGTGTTGGAATCTGCCAAAGCTCTCTTCCCCCTTTAAGGACATAGGCACCTGTTTATGTATGTTACAGCAGAAATAAAGCCTGCTTTCTGCCGACAGATGCCTATTAAATATGATAAAACAAGCGCCGGATATTTACAAAACCGCTGACAGCGGGTCTGCGCCCAAATTCCGGCATATTCGGCTTTCAGCTTTTAACACGGACACACATCGACTAATCACACTCGGATAAAAGTCGTCCATTTTTTATCCTATATACCCCCATCCCACAATTTCAAACAATCCAGCGGCATTTTTTTGAATTGTATTCGTTATCTTTTTCGTTTTCCGGGTATGATATACTGAATCGGCACTTATTATCAATACTGCTGAAAGGACGTTCGATTCATGGATGCACTCCTCTTTAACTTTCCGTTATTCGCGGCTCTTTTTACGATTGCTTTTGCTCAAATCATCAAAATCCCCCTTCAGTTTATCGCTTCCAGGCGTCTCGACTGGACGCTTGTCACCTCCACCGGCGGCATGCCCAGTTCTCACTCCGGTGCAGTAACGGCCCTGGCAGCCGGCCTTGCGCTTGAACACGGCATGGACTCCCCTTATTTCGCTATTGCTGTTGTGTTTGGTGTCATTGTCATGTTTGATGCCACCGGCGTCCGCTGGCATGCGGGCGAACAGGCTACCGTGTTGAATCAGCTCGTCGATGACTTTAATAAAGTCGTCCACGAGATGCGCTCCTGGCCGGAAAAGCAGGAAGAAGAGAAGCGGAAAGAATTAAAAGAACTGCTGGGCCACCAGCCGATTGAAGTGTTTTTCGGCGGTCTGCTCGGCATCCTGCTTGCTCTGCTTCTTCACGTGATGTTTATGTAGAGGAGAAAAGCACCGGGCTGAACCGGGAGGCACTCTGCGCTGCCTGCAGCCTTTGCATGGGTGTATCCGGATGTCATCATGAATGCGGCGTCGAGATTTACTCACCTCGTTTTATCAGAGGATGAAAAAAAGCACCAGAAGGCCTGCCTCTGGTGCTTTTTTTAAATTCTATCGCCGTGCCTCGAACGGGTGACCTATTTCAGGCACCGGCCGGGCAGAGGCGGCCGCTAAAACATGCGGTAGCCTCTCGCACGCAGCATACGGATTGCTATACCGGAAAGTACAGCCCCGATCATGCCTGCGGCGAGAATGACCATGTCCGCGACCGCCAGGGACGCTGCGCTGCTCCCAAGCGAAGAGAAGGAAGCTGCTGGATTTGTGAAGTATTGAAAGAACCCTGCATCACTAATAATAAACAGAATGACAACAGGATAGAGCACTGCCATAGTCCATGTAGAACGGAGCAGCATGTTCAATATAAATCCGATGCCGAAGAACAAAACAAAATATAACAATATAGCAATAATCAGCTGAGGTAGATTGAGCAAATCGTGATGTCCCCTTTCGTTCAGTCAAAATCAGTTTACTGAATCGTAAAGGGTTCGTCAATCATCCTCGTCTGTGGCTTTTCTTTTTTCCGCTGCCTGCACAGTTCATACACGTTTCAGAACCTCCCAGCAGAAGCTGATGATATCCTCTTCCACTACAGTAGGAGCAGTCTTTACTGCCGTATTGACGAACCATGTTTTTCACCTCTTTTATAAATTATCTGATATTTCTGATAATATACCACGACGCAGTCAAGTTTGAAAACAAAGAATCCTCGGCACTTTCGTTCATGTAAGCGCAACCATCGTTATTTTCCTCTTCTATATTTATGATTTCATCGTTTTCGTCCTCTTTTTGTTTTTTTCATCACTTCTACGTCAGGACCCGATGAATCACGATGAAGGCAGCATGCCTCTGAAAAAATGTGCCGAACATACTTGCTGAAGAAAGGGGGCGGCGACAAAAGAAACCCCCACCCAGCCCCTCGGTGCGGGATATACGCGCACCAGGTTTTTCTTTCCGCACGGCTGGCAGCTGGACGCTTGACTACTGCGCGGAATCATGTGAATTCCCGGCGATGCTGGTAGACGTCGTCGCTTCACCGATCACAGGAAATCCTTCTCAACGATCACCTGCGTTGATGAAAGATCAAGGGCGCCTGCTTACCGGAGCGGCGTATGCCGCAGGTTTCAAAGAGAAGAAAAACCTTTCGTTCTTCACGGTTAGCGGACAGAGGCCTCCTCCGTTGATAAGCAAGAATACAATCATGTCCAAACAAAAAACCGAACCGGCAATCAAAGCGTGATTGCCGGTTCGGTTTTTATTCGGAAGAGGTCTTTTAGTCAGCCTCTTCCCTTTTATACAGTCCAGCTTAGAACATTTTCAGCTTGCCTTTCTTCAGTACGAGCGGCATCCCGCCGAGCAGGTACAGATAGCGGTTGTCGATCATTTTTTTCATGACGGATGCTGAGTTTCCGAACAGTTTACGACTTCCAACAACACCGATCGCTTCTTTCCCGCCGAGAGAAGCTACCGTGCCTTTAATATCCGGCTTGAATTCTTCCATATCGGCTTTTCCTTCAACGAGCGATTTCAAGTTGTTGGCAACTGTATACGCCTGCTGAATGGCAATCTGCGCTGTTGGTGGATACGGGCGGTTTGTTTCTTCGTTAATGATCAGGGCGCAGTCGCCTACGATGAAGACATCGTCGTGACCCGGTGCGCGCATATCTTTTTCCACTTTCACACGGCCGCGCATTGCTTCAAATCCGGAGTCTTCCACGATCGGATTTCCTCGGATTCCTGTTGTCCAGACAATGGTGTTGGACTTAATCTCTGTATCATCGTTCAACAGCACGCCGTCTTCGCGCACTTCTTTAATCGGCATGTTAATGAGAAACTCCGCGCCGCGGCTCTCCAGTACGTTCATTGCATACTCTACCAGCTCTTCGTCAAAGCCGGGAAGCGCTGTAGGTGCTGCTTCAACGGAGACGAGACGGACCTTGTCCCGGGGAATATCGTATTCTTCACACAGTTCCGGGATGCGCTCTGTCATTTCACCAACGAACTCGACCCCGGTAAACCCGGCTCCAGCTACGACAAAGGTCAGTGCACCTTCCTCTTTTTCTTCGGAACGATTATAGTTGGCAAACTGATATTCAATGTGTTCACGGATCAGTCTGACGGAGTTGACGCTGCGGATCGAATACGCGTGGTCTTCAACACCTGGAATTCCGAACGTTTCCGATACCCAGCCTAACCCGATCACGAGGTAATCATACTCAAGCTCCGTGTCTTTCAGTAGCACCCGTTTCTCTTCCGGCTTGATTTCGACGACGGTATCTTTGATGAAGTTGATTTTTGACGTGTCAATCACGCTGTCAATTTTCATTCTGGTCTGATCGTGATGCAGCGTGCCAGCTGCCGGTTCATGCAGCCATGTTGTCTGGTAGTGGTAGTTGTGTTTGTTGACAAGCGTGATGTCCGCGTCTTTCGCTACGGTGGATTTCTGCAGGCGGCTCGCTGTGATCATGCCGCCGTATCCGGCACCGAGTATAAGAATCTTCGGTTTATTCATCTCATTCACTCCATTTCAATGTAATTAAGACCGTAAACGTTCATGGAACCCGCGAAGTAATGTGATTTATTTCACGTATAATAGCAGAGGTAACCTCGGACTATAAAGAAAAATGCACGTTCAACCTCATTCTATCCTTCATCATCATAGGATGTTTGCCCGTTTATTTCAACCGTTTTCCCCGATTATTTTCAAGCGGCGTTACTTCCTTCATCATAACGCAATGTCATCTGCTTTTTCAATTGAAAACGTATACACAAAAGCAGTAGACTTTCATTCCCTACCGGAAAGGTCTATAATGGGTTAATGGAAATCACACTTGGAGGTGGACAACCCGTGTCAAAACATCGCGAGGTTTATGATATGACGATTATTGGAGGCGGGCCGGTCGGTCTGTACACAGCCTTCTATGCCGGCCTTCGACAGATGAAAGTAAAGATTATTGAAGCCATGCCCCAGCTGGGCGGTCAGCTTTCCGCTCTCTACCCTGAAAAATATATTTATGATGTCGCCGGTTATCCGAAAGTCCGCGCACAGGAACTTGTTGATAACCTGGTCGACCAGGCCATGCAGTTTGAACCGGAGGTCGTTCTGGATCAGTCTGTTCAGGATGTGGAACGCGACGCAGAAGGGATCATTACGCTTCGTACCGACAAGGAAGAACACTATACCAAAACTGCTGTTATTGCTGCCGGGGTCGGAGCATTTCAACCGCGCCGCCTGAAAATCGAAGGAGCTGAGCAGTTTGAGAACAGCAACCTGCATTACTTCGTCAATGACATCAATCAATTTGCCGGCGATCGAGTTGTCCTTGCCGGCGGGGGTGACTCCGCGGTCGACTGGACCCTGATGCTCGAAGACATCGCCGAAGAGGTCATGATTGTTCATCGCCGTGACAAGTTCCGGGCGCATGAGCACAGCGTCAATCAAATGTTTGATTCTGAAAAGATTACAGTTAAAACGCCTTATCAGGTGGAAGACATCCATCAGGAAGGCAGCGATATTGCTGGGGTGACGCTGAAGCACAAAGACGGCGACACGGAATATGTCGATGTTGACTCTCTTATCGTTAACTATGGGTTCGTATCCAACCTCGGTCCGATCAAAACATGGGGGCTGGATATTGAGAAGAATTCCATCGTGGTCAACTCCAACACCGAAACGAATGTCGAAGGCGTTTATGCCGTTGGGGATATTGTGACGTACGAAGGAAAAGCGAAGCTGATTGCTACAGGATTCGGTGAAGCACCAACAGCAGTCAACAAAGCAAAAGTGTATATTGATCCGGAAGCGAAAGCAACAGCCGGTCATAGTACCAGCCTCTTTTAATTACCAAAGCTGGACCAAAAGCTGCCCTGCCGTCTTATGAGAAGACGAAGGGCAGCTTTTTCTTTTCTGCTGGAAACCTCACGCATTAAGGTAAACGAAAAACTACCGCCTCCTTTGAAACGGACGCCATTGTCATTTGAAAGCCGTGCTGCGGCATAGAAAACCCCCGGAAGACGTACTTCCGGGGGATGTAACTTCGTGTTGCAGCAACTCGTTAACAGTCTTCCGGCTTGCCTGCATTGGTTGCCGTACGGAAAGAAGCGCCGCACCCGCAGTTGGCGATGGCGTTCGGATTATCGAGGGTGAACCCTCCGCCCATCATGTTTTGTTTATAGTCAATGGTTACGCCATCCAGCATCGGAGCGCTTTCCTTATCAATGACGAGGTCAATATTGTTTATCGTAATCTGCTGATCGTCGTCATGGACTTCCGTATCAAATCCCATGCCGTAGGATAGACCTGTGCATCCACCACCCTGCACGCCGACGCGCATGTAGACCGCATCATCGTCCTGTTCCATCATGGTTCGGATCTGGGCAGCAGCAGCTTCGGAAATTGTAATCATCGTTGTACCTCCTCTATAGTGTCTTCCTCTAGTATAACAACCTGACTTGGCACCGGCAAATATCCCGTCCAGCTTGGAATGTTTGGCATTCGGCCACACAGGATGATAAGATATAATCAGTTTCGCACCCCGAAAAGGGTGCTGTATTTCGATAAAGGCAGGGGATGGAGAGATGAGTACCATAACAACCGATACAAGACTTCAGGAGATACAGGAAAAAGTAGAGCGCGGCGAGCGATTGACGATCGAAGACGGTCTTGTTCTCTATGAGACACCGGACCTGTTGACGGTTGCGCAGATGGCAGACAAGGTGAATCACGAGAAAAACGGCGACCGCGTTTATTTTATTGAAAACCTCTATATCAATCCAACCAACGTCTGTGAAGCGAGCTGTGCTTTCTGCGGTTTTAAAAGAAAGCCGGGGGAAGAAGGCGCCTACACGATGCACGAGGAAGAACTTCTCGAGTATGTGCAGAAGCGCTGGAACGATAACATTAAAGAATTCCACATTGTCGGCGGCCATAACACAGATGTCCCGTTTGACTATTATTTGAACACGGTCCGTACGTTGAAAAAGCATTACCCGAACGTCACGATCAAAGCATACACCGGTGCAGAAATCGAGTTTTTTGCCCGCCACGCAGGACTGACGATGCGTGAAGTTCTCGAGCAGCTTCAGGAAGCCGGGCTGGATACACTGCCAGGCGGCGGTGCCGAAATTCTTACTGAAAATTACCGCGCCAAGATGAGCCCGGATAAAGCCTCGACGTATCAGTGGCTGGAGGCTCACGAAACGGCGCATGATCTCGGGATGAAAACCCACGCGACCATGCTGTACGGGTCGATTGAATCGAAGGAAGAGCGTCTGATTCATATGGACCGCCTTCGTCAGCTCCAGGATCGTACAAATGGGTTCATGGTCTTTATCCCACTGGCCATGCAGCCAAAGAAAGCGAGCGCCGGTCTGAAGCGCAGAACATCGGCCTACGACGACCTCCGTACAGTCGCCATCAGCCGCCTTATGCTTGATAACTTTGATCACATCAAAGCATACTGGATCAATATCGGGGTACAGCTGACGCAGATGTCCCTCACATTTGGCAGTTCGGATATTCACGGTACGCTGATCGAAGAACGGATTTCTCATTCCGTCGGAGCCCTGACTTCGCAGAGCCTGACACGAAATGAACTGGTTCACATGATCAAGGGTGCCGGCAAGACACCGGTCGAACGGGATACGTTCTATAACGTCGTAAAAGAATACTAAGCAGCTGCTCTGCCTTCTTCGAGGGCATCATCTGCAGCCTTCCTTATTCCCACGGCTGTCTGCCGGAAACGTATGCATTCTTATCACCGACCAAAAACGCAAAGCGCCTTTTGATCGGAACGGCGTGTACCGCAAGTTCTTTGAGGGGAGCATGGGTTCTTCATGCTTCCCGAGCAGCAGACAGAGATGCCGTCACCTTAATGTAAACTTATACATTCCTATATTTTAATAAAGAAGCACGTCAGAATCAGATTCTGACGTGCTTCTTTTATATCGACGTATATGACTGCGACGGTGCAGCGAGCCGTCCGCCTGTTCTCTAACGAAGCGTATGCTGGGTCCAGAAATAATCGTCGTCTGCTTCTAGTACAACCATTGTCTCCCGGCAGCACTGCAGCTGAATCCTGGTTTTTATCCCTTCCTTCGCTCTTCCGAGTGCTTCCTGACTCATGTTTGTCAAAATCCGTCCTTCCCCGCAGAACGGACAGGGTTCCAGATAAATATCTCCCATCTGCTGTTCATACGGCCACGTATTCTCAAATGGAATCGGCTTCATCTATCATTCCTCCTTTTTTGACCGGAAGCACAGACCGCTGGTCAGAACGGCACACGGTGCCGCTGACCCCTTTCAAAGACGGCCACCTCTCGACAGCCTCAGCGGAAACGAGTCGTCATGCACCCAGCTTCCTGTATTCAACGGGGCGGGCCGTCGAATCTGCCGCAGTATCATTAAAACATCGGATTTTCTTCCAGATGCTGATAAATATTCGCAATCAATTCGTCGTTCGTCTCACCGGTGACCATCTCCCCATTCACGAGGGCATAACGGCTCCTGGCACACATGCCGCAGTAGCTGAGACAGCCATACTCAATGACATCGAGCTCCGGATCTTTCTCCAGCTCCTGCATCACTTCCTGCGTACCGCTTGCGAGATTGCTGACGCAGAATTCTATAATAGGTTTCACGGTAGTTCACCTCAATTTCTCCTTGTTCATCGAACTCTATGCTAATCATGGTGGCCCCCTTTTGTCAATTAGTTCACTTCTGAGCGTTTTATTATTGCGGCATATTTAAACCGCTTACAATTTCAATTGTAGTGACGGGGCAAAACTGGTATATTAAAGTTGGTGTTATCATACTATATTTATTATGAAGGATGAGATAATCGCTCCATTCGATGTTTCTCCTTTTTCAATGCAGGAAAGGGGTGGATCCCGTGCATCATCTTGTGATACTGGGTGGTGGCTACGGAGGGCTCCGTGTCATCCAGCGGCTCCTGGCGGATAAGCAGGCGCCGGAGATGAAGATTACGCTGGTTGAACGCGAAGCCTATCATAGTCTGAAAACTGAATTTTACGCACTGGCTGCCGGTACGGTTGCAGACCGGCATCTTCGCATTTCCTTTCCGGAAGATGCGCGCCTGGAACATGTCTGCGATACCGTAACGAATATTGATTTGACCAATCAGAAAGTCGAACTGCAGTCTGGTGAACCGCTTAGCTACGATGATCTCGTGATCGGGCTCGGCTGCGAAGACAAGCACCACGGCGTACCGGGTGCCCAGGAAAAAACATTGAGTATTCAAAGCATGCGCCGTGCCCGCAAAACCAATCAGATCATTCAAAACGTACCCCACGGCGGACGTGTGGCGATTGTCGGCGGCGGGCTCAGCGGCGTTGAAACGGCAAGTGAGCTGCGGGAAAGCCGCACAGACATGGAAATCCGCCTGTATGACCGCGGCGAAAACATTCTGTCTATGTTCCCGCCTAAACTCTATAACTACGTGACAGACTGGTTCATCGAAAACAACATCACGATCATCAATCGGGCCAACATCACCGAAGTCGACTGGAAGACGCTCTACAACCATGGTGAACCGGAAGAGCTCGATGCGATTATCTGGACAGCCGGCGTCCAGCCGAACAAGCTGGTCCGCGAGCTGACGAATACGTATGAGCTGGAGACAGACGGCATGGGGCGCGTGGTTGTCAGCCAGTATCATCAGCCAGCGGGCTGGGAAAATGTTTTCTTTGTCGGGGACTGTGCTTCCTCCGAGCATGCACCGAGTGCACAACTGGCGGAAGCACAAGGAGATCAGATCGCGGTACTTCTCGTAAAAAAATGGCATGGTGAAGCATTTCCGCAGAAGATGCCGCGCATGAAGCTTAAAGGAGTACTCGGCTCCCTCGGCAAGAAACACGGCTTCGGCCTCATGGGTGAGCGACAGCTGATCGGGCGTGTGCCGCGCGTGTTAAAATCAGGTGTACTCTGGATGTATAAACATCACTCGGGGTA
Organism: Alkalicoccus chagannorensis DSM 18086; assembly: GCF_000429725.1. Classification (GTDB taxonomy): domain Bacteria; phylum Bacillota; class Bacilli; order Bacillales; family Salisediminibacteriaceae; genus Alkalicoccus; species Alkalicoccus chagannorensis. The sequence goes on from NZ_AUCK01000013.1 coordinate 14,247, forward strand.
GTATCTGTTTCTGGCCCGCAGGAAACCGGAAACGGTCTCAGGCAGGTCGGCAGTCAAGCCGTTAATAGAGAAGAGAAAAATCGCGCCGCGGAAATCATCCGGCGCGATTTTTTTCATGGAAGGTAAGAGCCTGCTTCTGGACTCCCCTCCCTCTCCCATGCTGCAGCGGTTGAACAGGTTTCTTTTATATCTGTTTTTCTGCTGCGGTTTCGACATGCCGGAACACAGTCGGCAGACGCGGGTCGCCTTCTGCGATCACTTCTCCATTCAGCACAACGAGGGGGTAGAAATAATCCTCTTCAAGAATTTTCTCAGCAAACTGCTGTTCTTCTTCGGTTTCCGGCCGCTCAATATCACAGTAATGGAACTGGATACGAGTGTCCGGAAATTTTCTTGAAACTGCGGCTTCCAGCCACTCCATCGTTTCGCGTGCACTCGGGAGGTGGATACAGGAAGCGCACTTCTGCTCGGCACCATACACGGTTATCATCAAGGCCACCGCCTCCTTCCTTCTGCTCATTTTATCATGCGTTGGGCCATTCAAGCCGTAACCGTAGATTTTTTTTCTCTTACATACTATAATGGGATGCAAAGGAAAGGAGAGTGTATGCAATGACAACAGAAACGATGGAGTCACAGGTTCAAGAAGTACTGGATAAATTACGCCCATTTCTGCTCCGTGATGGTGGTGACGTAGAACTGGTGGATATCGAAGAAGGCGTCGTCAAAGTACGTCTGATGGGAGCATGCGGCTCCTGCCCAAGTTCAACGATCACGCTGAAGGCGGGTATCGAACGTGCCCTGCTGGAAGAAGTACCAGGATTCACAGAGCTGGAACAAGTATTTTAAGCTACATTGATATAAAGGCTGCCGGACAGAGGGAACCCTCTTGACCGGCAGCCTTTTTTACAGACTTCCGAACGAGAAAGCCTACGGTTTAAATCGTAGGATGAATCGTTCGTTTTTCTCGGCGGAAATGTTGCAGTAAATAAATTAAACTGATGCAATATCATTATGGAAAATCAATATAGAAAAACCAATACTACTGTCTCTCTGTTAAACTATCATTTTGTATTCTGCCCTCGTTATCGAAGGAAAATATTCCTTCGGAATGACGTGGAAAACCGCTTCAAGGAGTTGGTGGAAGAAATATGTCACAAGCAGGACATCGCTATTCTTGCGATGGAGTGTGACAAGGATCATGCACATTTATTTCTTCATGCCCTTCCTACAATAAGTCCATCCGATATGATGGCGAAAATCAAAGGGGTGACTTCCAAAACCTTAAGAGAAGAATTTCCGCATCTTCAACATTTGCCTAGTTTATGGACTCGTTCGTATTTCGTTTCAACCGCTGGGGAAGTATCGAAAGAAACCATAAAAAGGTATGTCGAACAACAAAAAACAAGGGGGTGAAAACGTGGAACAAACGATCACTGTTAAAATCAAATTGCTTCCAACAAAGGAACAAGCCCTTATCTTGCAGACAATGAGCCGAGCATACATTGAAACAATCAATACTCTTATAGCCGAAATGGTGACGAGCCAAGCAAGCACAAAGAAGACGAGCAAAGACGTTGAGGTTCCGCTTCCGAGCGCCGTTAAAAATCAGGCGATTAAAGATGCGAAAAGTGTCTTTAAGAAGGTGAAGAAAAGCAAGTACGAGCGTATTCCTGTGTTAAAAAAACCTGCGTGCATATGGAACAATCAAAACTATACAGTGGATCAGAAACACTTATCTTTTCCTTTGATGGTAGACGGGAAGGCGACAAAAACAGCGATCCGTTGCGCTTTTTCTGATAAAAAGGATCGTATCGGTCATCTGCTCTCGCATAAACTAGGAACGCTTCGGATCACACAAAAAGCAGGCAAGTGGATGGCTCAAATTGCGGTTACCATTCCCGTTGAAAAACGAACAGGTTCAAAAGAAATGGGCGTTGATTTAGGTTTGAAAGTTCCTGCTGTTGCAGTAACAGACGGTGGCAAGACCCGTTTCTTTGGCAACGGCAGGGAAAACAAATACAAGAAAAGAGCGTTTCGTTCTGTACGAAAGAAGTTGGGGGAGAAAAAGAAAATCAAAGCGATTCGCAACCTCGATGACAAGGAACAGCGGTGGATGAAAAACCAAGACCATAAAATAAGTCGTGAGATCATTGACTTTGCAATAGAACACGATATTTCTGTCATACGTTTGGAGAAATTAGCGAACATTCGACAGACGGCAAGAACAAGCCGTAAAAACGAAAAGAACCTGCACACATGGTCATTCTATCGCCTGTCTCAATTCATTGAATACAAGGCTAACCTTGCAGGCGTCCAAGTTGAATACGTTGATCCACGTTATACGAGTCAGATTTGCCCGAACTGCACAAAAAAGAATAAAGCTAAAGATCGCTTATACAAGTGTTCATGTGGATTTGAAACACATCGTGACCGAGTCGGTGCGATGAATATTCGTTATGCACCTGTGGTTGATGGTAATAGTCAATCAGCCTGAGAACCTATACGGTCTGTCTCAGGAGGGGTGATGACACACCCTAACCTTGAAGGTTGTTCAAAGCAGAAATGGACTGCGAACGCTTAATCATTCAAGAATCCCACTCGCCACACCGTGAGGTGTAGAGCTTGCCCCTTTAGGGGTGGGAGTGTCAAGGTTGGACCGCATGCATTCTCCTTCAGGACCGCGGTGGCTTTTCCCGGTGCTCCGGAACCGCGGTGCGCGGCTGGGTCCCCTGAAGGACATCCTTGATGTTGAGTCCCGCGAGTTCAATCATCGTCTGTCGTGTCGGCACTGCTGCACTTCCGATGTGCGGCAGTGCTGTCACGTTTTCCAGCTGCAGCAGCGGATGGTCCGCCCCTATCGGTTCATTCGAAAACACATCAAGCCCTGCGCCTGCTATCTTCTTTTCTCTCAACGCATTCTCCAGCGCCGCTTCGTCTACAAGCGGCCCTCTCGCGATGTTAATCAGATGAGCAGTCGGTTTCATCCGCTCCAGTGCCTCCGCATCGATCATGCCTTTCGTCTCCTCTGTCAGCGGAGCGGTCAATACGACAAAATCGACGTTTTCCAGTAGATCGTTTTTCTCCATCCATACCGCACCGGTTTCTTCCTCGGCAGCCGCATTCCGGCTCCGGTTGTGATAATAAATCGTCATATCGAACCCGCGTGCTCTTCTCGCCACAGCTGTGCCAATACTGCCCATACCAATAATACCGATGGTTGCTTGATGCACCTGCTGCCCGGCGAACATGAACGGACCCCATCCGGTCCATCTGCCTGCTTTGACGTAGTCTGCTGCCGACGTCACCTGCCTCGCAGAAGCCAGCAGCAGCGTCCAGCCGAGATCAGCCGTTGTATCTGACAGAACATCCGGGGTGTGACAGACATAAACACCGTGACGATCCGCCGCTTTCATGTCGATATTGTCATATCCCACCGCCATGTTTGCAATGACCTTCAGCTTCGGCGCCTTCTCCAGCAGCTCGTCCGTCACCGGATCGCTCATCATCGTCAGCAGGCCATCCGCTTCCGCGGCCTCGGCTGCAAGGACCTCTTCCGGTACGGGAATATCGGCTTCCTTCCACATCCGGATCTCCGCATGGTCTGCAAGCGTCTGAAGCTGTGCTTCGGGTAATGTTCTCGTTATGTACACGACTGGCTTATTCATGTGACAACCTCCCATTCTGTTAAATCGTCGACGACGTAGTCTGGCTGCTGCTGTTTTTGTGTTAACTCCTCACGGCTGGTCAATCCTGTCAGCACCATCAGCGTGTCGATGCCTGCGGCAAATCCTGCAGAGATATCCGTATCATAATTGTCCCCGACCAGCACTACTTGTTCTTTCGGGAGATTAAGCGAGGCCATCGCAGTCGTCGTCAGCGGCTCTTCCGGCTTTCCAATCACCACCGGAGCCTGCCCAGTTGATGTCTCCACAGCGGCAGCAAGGGCCCCGTTTCCAGGCATCAACCCTCGTTCTGTAGGAATGGCTTTATCGGCATTCGTGACGATAAATGCCGCCCCGTCCCGAATAAAGAGGCACGCTGCGGCGAGTTTTTCATACGTGATCTCCCGGTCGATACCAATGACCACCACATCGGGACGATCCTCGGTCAACTGGTGCCCTGCCCTCGTTAAGGCATGAAACAATCCACGCTCTCCGACCGCAAAAACTCGGACCGTCCCATGCCGGCGGAGGAGATAGTCTGCTGCTGCCATGCTGGAGGTGATCACATGGTCCGCTGCAGCCGCAATGCCCATCTGCGTCAATTTGTCTGCTGCTTCTTCCGGCGTTTTGGATGAATTGTTGGTTATAAAACGATAAGGAATCCCCGCTTCCACAAGACGCCGCACGAGGTCAGCCCCGCCGGGAAGAACCTCGTCTCCTCGATACATCGTGCCGTCGAGATCCAGCAGGTAGCCTTGGTACTGAGTCATTCATCTTCCTCCTTTTTCGGGATAAACGCCGATACCGGCCCCATTTCCTGTTCAAGGTACCGCTTCACCTGAGCCGGGAAAGCCCTCAGCACAGCTTCTTCGGCACGGAAGGCCTTCATCAGGGCAGCGTGATCCAGCGTGTGATACTGCTGCAGCAGTTCTTTCCGCCATGGAAGCAGCCGTCGTACTGCATGCCCTTCCTCTTCTGTCAGCACCGTTTCATCCACCATGATATCGACAATATCCTCAAAGCTGCCGGGATCTCTCATAATAAACCCGTCAATGATCTGATTGCCCGTATCCATCATTGATTCAATCAGCATATGACAGGCACGCTCGAGCGCCAGCCGATCCAGAGTGGAACTGCTGTCTGCTCTGCTGAGAAGCTCCTGCAGTTCATCAATATATGCCAGACGCTGCTCCAGCAGCGAACGATCCACAAAATACATCGAAATACGCCTCCTTTAGTATGTCACATTGGAAGCGCAGACACGAAAAAAGTGTGAAAAACTACGGCTCCTGCGTTCCAATTGTGTGTGATGTTTGATACTATAATGAAGGTAAAATACTTCACGGATACTATTATACACGCTCAGCAGACAGATTTGGAGGAATCAGAATGGATCGGGAGTTAGCACTGGAAACAGCAAGAGTAACAGAAGCTGCAGCCCTGGCATCGGCACAGTGGATGGGAAGAGGAAGAAAAGATGAAGCAGATGATGCTGCGACGACAGCCATGCGCACGATGTTCGATTCCATCAGCATGAACGGGACCGTCGTCATTGGCGAAGGCGAGCTGGATGAGGCACCCATGCTGTACATAGGAGAGAAACTCGGCAGCGGAGAGGGGCCGGAAGTGGATATTGCCGTCGACCCGCTCGAAGGAACGAATATCGTAGCGAAAGGCCACCCGAACGCGATGGCCGTCATTGCTATCGCTGAACGGGGCGCCCTGCTGCATGCACCGGATATGTATATGGAGAAACTCGTGGTTGGACCGGAAGCGGCAGGCCTTGTCCGACTGGACGATCCTATCGAAAAAACGATCGATATCACCGCGAAAATGAATGATAAGCGGGTCCGGGATATGACCGTGATCATTCAGGAGCGGGAGCGTCATCAGGAGCTCGTCGAACGCGTCCAGCAGAAAGGCGCCCGGGTGAAACTTTTCGGGGACGGCGATGTCGGTGCTTCTATCGCAACCGCCATGCCAAGAACCGGGATTGATCTCTTTATCGGTACAGGAGGAGCTCCGGAAGGCGTCATTTCTGCCGCTGCGATTAAGGCGCTCGGCGGGGACATGCAGGCCCGTCTTGTGCCTTCCAATGAAGAAGAGGCAGAGCGCTGCCGGAAGATGGGACTGCACGATCCCCAGGCTCTGCTGATGCTCGATGACCTCGTCAAAAGCGATGACGCTATCTTTGCAGCAACCGGAGTTTCCACAGGGGAGCTGCTGGAAGGGGTCCGTTTTCTCGGACAGGATCTGGTGGAAACAGACACCCTCGTCATGAGAGCCAAGACAGGGACGGTTCGTTATATCAAAGCTCATCACCGGCTGAATCAAAAGCCGCATTTAATCGAAACCGATTGATGTCACGGAACCGACGCTGGCAGAGCGGTGCTCCGTTATCCCCGATGCGGCAACAATGGAGACTGCCCGCCCCGCAAGGACGCCTTTCGTCGGACCAGCGCAGGCCACAGGCTTTTGGAGGAAGAAAGAGGCTTTCTTTCTTCCCGTACAGTGCATGAAGCCGTCTTCTTCTTGTATGAGAACTTAAACATTCCTATATTTTAAGGTTCTCATCCCCATGTTGAGCAGGCTCAGGGATGCTCTTTAAAAAGAAAGCTCTGTTATTGTTTATTGTTGATAATGACAGAAAACGCCGCTGCAACTCGGCAGGCTTGCCGTGGAGGAAATCTCCAGCTTCCTCGGTCTAACGCCCTGCGGGATCTTCCCATCTCCTTCTTCCACAGGCGTCCGCCGGTCTTCGCTGCGTCCTTCTGAAAGAAAAGAAACGTTTATGAAACGGAGCAGGCCCAGGCTATTTTTCGAGACGCCTGCGGATAAAGAAAGCGTGAAGATCCTCCCGGACGTAAGGGAGGGAGAGCGGAAGGATGTCTCCGCGGCAAGCGAAGAAAAAAGGTTCTCATTCACATGTTGGGCTGATTAGGCTTAGGAATGCTCAAACGCTTTTCAAATGGCGGACCTATGATTCTCTTTGAAAAGAAAAAACAAAAACGACCCCTTTTCAGGAGTGAAGGGCGGAGACGCCAGAGGGATCAAGCGCAGTCCGAAAATCCTCCTCGCAACGCGAGGAGAGTGGAGGGCAAGCCCCTTGGCAAGCGTCCGCCTGAAACGGAAGAAAAGATGCCACGGAAATGAACCTCTACCCCAACATGTATTTTAGAACCAGAAAAAAGAGCCGCAGGCGTACTTTTGTTATAACAACACTAGGCTTTAACAAAGCCAAAAAGAAAAACAAAACGAACCCTTTTCAGTATGGAAGGGCGGCGACGCCAGAGGGATCAAGCGGCGTCCGAACATCCTCCTCGCATTGCGAGGAGAATGGAGGGCAGCGCCACTTGGCAAGCGTCCGACTGAAACGGAAGAAAAGATGTCACGGACATGAACCTCTACCCCAACATGTTTTTTAGAACCATTTCTTACAAACAAAACGCTTTCGACGAACCTACATGGGTCGTCGAAAGCGTTTTTCACGTGCTGGAGAACTGTTGTCCCAGCGTCTTTTTTCACTCCGTGACATCACACGCCGGTTTGTTTTGTTTGGCAGGACTAGATTATTCCTGCGTTAATAACGACCGGTTATACCTGTGCAGGCTCTTCCGGATGTTCCTCCGCTTTGCCTTCTTCTTTGGCATGGGACTGCTTCACTTTTCTTACGACGAAGTACGCACAGCCAAAATTACAGTACTCGTACAAGTACTCGTGCAGAAAACTGATTTTCGCATCCTGCGGCGATTTGCGGTGGTGATCCTCGAAAAACCCTTTGAGCCTGAGCTGATCGTAACCCCAGTCACCGACAATATAATCATATTTATTCAAGATGTCGCTGTATCGTTCTTTAAACGCCTCTTCCGACCATCCATCACGGAAGTTTTCCACTACTTCATACGTGTGCCCTTGTACTTTCAACATCGTCCGTCCACCTGCCTTTCTCTTCTAATCATGCCGCATTCCTGTCGAAATTTCAATCCTTCTTCCGCCTGTGCCGAGGATCTGCCGGACAGGCAGGGATGCGGTTCCGCATCGATAACGTTAAAACAGAGAAGAACCGTCCGGAGCAGTGCTCCAGACGGCCCATACGTGCGAGACGATTATGCTTTTGCTGCTGCGTTCACCTGTTCGTCAGCATGGTAGGAAGAGCGGACGAGCGGTCCAGCTTCGCAGTGCTTGAAGCCTTTCTCCAGTGCGATTTCTTTCAGCTCGGCGAATTCTTCCGGCGTCCAGTATTTTTTGATTTTCAGATGCGATTTCGTCGGCTGGAGATACTGGCCGATTGTCATGATATCAACATCGACCGAACGGAGGTCATCCATGACTTCCAATATTTCTTCCTTCGTTTCACCAAGCCCGATCATCAGGCTGGATTTCGTTGGAATCGACGGATTGAGTTCTTTGGACGTTTTCAGAACACCGAGAGTACGATCATATGTCGCACGTGCTCTGACACGAGGGGTCAGGCTGCGGACCGTCTCGATATTATGATTGAAAATATCCGGCTTCGCTTCAATCAGGGTACTGACATTCTCTTCCTTACCACCCATATCAGAAGGCAGCACTTCAATACTCGTGTCGGGATTCAATTCACGTACTTTTCTGACCGTTTCAGCAAATACTGCAGCGCCGCCGTCTTTTAAGTCGTCTCGTGCCACCGCAGTGATAACGACGTGACGCAGACCCATTACTTGAACGGATTCGGCAAGACGTTCCGGCTCGCCCCAGTCCAGTTCATTCGGCAGGCCCGTCTTGACTGCGCAGAAACGGCATGCACGTGTACATACATCACCAAGAATCATAAACGTCGCCGTTTTTCTTTCCGCCCAGCATTCGTGAATATTTGGACAGCGCGCTTCTTCACAAACTGTGTGAAGGCGTTTCTCGCGCATCAGTTTCTTCAGTCCTGTATACGATTCATTTGTATTCAGCTTTATCTTCAACCACTCGGGCTTGCGGAGATATTCTTCCTGTTTCGCCACGAAGGTCACGCCCCTTTTTCTATGTTTATATTTTCACTATATTCACTTTACCACACCCCGGGGCACACCACCAAGAAAGAAAGGCCGCATCCTCCGTTGCCGGATTATTCTGTCTTTTTCAGCTGCCATTCTCTGTTAAAGACCGCCTTTGATCGCGGTTATTCAGTCATTTCGTACGCCTTCTCTTCCCAAGTCACAAGCGCGTAACAGCTTGTACCACAGGCTTGTTGAGGGAGGAACAAGTTCTTCGTTCTTCCCGCGCAGCGCATGGGGCCGCTTTCTCCCTCGATAAAAACCGGTTCTCATTCACATATTGGGTGAATAGACTTAGGCGTGCTCAGACGCTTTGCAAATGACACCTAGGAATCTCTCTGAAAAGAAAAAACAAAAACGAATTTTTTTCAGCAGTGAAGGGCGGCGATGCCAGAGTGAAAAACACCGTCCGAACATCCTCCTCGCCGCGCGAGGGTTGTTGAGAACAGCGCCGATTGACAGGCGTCCGACTGAGAACGTATACATTCCTATCACACAAAAAAAGGAGCTGCCTGTGATCAGACAGCTCCTTCCCTTATGGTTCATGATGCCATTAACCAGTAATGGCAGAGATGACGTTTTGAATAAGGATAAGCAGAATACCTACCGGTGCGATGATCCGCAGGAACCAGATCCAGATCAAGCCGATAGTCGTATCGGTCAGGCCTGTTTCCTTCAGTACGTCAACTTTATTCCAACCCCACCCGACGAACAGGGCGATAATAAATCCACCGAGAGGAAGGGTGTACTGGTCGGTCACTGTATCAACCAGATCCAGGAAGTCGAAAGGAATCGGTCCACCTTGACTCAGAGCGGATGGAACACCAAACAGAGTTACAGCGACACCTGCAAGCAGTGTTGCCTTCCGTCGATTCCAGTTCAGCTGACGCATGACATAGGATACACTTACCTCCAGCAGAGAAATGGCGGAAGAAAGCGCCGCAATCGCAACGAGGAAGAAGAAGAAGATACCAAAAATGACTCCCCCGCCACCCATGAGGTTAAATACTTCCGGCAGTGCGATGAAGATGAGGCCAGGACCGTCTCCTGGCTCCACGCTCGCAAAGGTGAACACAGCCGGGAAAATGACGATACCGGCTACGATCGCGAAGAGCGTATCAAGAGCAACAACGCCGCCCGCTGCGGATGGCAGTTTCGCCTGTTTACTCAGGTAAGAGGAGTACGTAATCATCGCACCCATACCGAGAGACAAGGTGAAAAAGGCCTGTCCGATCGCTGCGGACCACACGTTGAAGTCCCCAAAGGCTGTCCAGTCTGGAGAGAACAGAAATGCCAGACCTTCTCCTGCGCCATCCAGCGTCAGGCTGTAGCCGGCAAGGAAAATCAAGATGAGTGCCAGAAGCGGCATAAACACTTTATTGGAAAGCTCGATGCCTTTTTTGACACCGAAGAAAACGATTCCAAGCACGAGTGCCATGAAAATAAACTGCCAGATGACAGGCGAGAGCCCGCCTCCGATAAACGCTTCAAAAAACTCGCCGTACCCTTCCTGCTCAATGCCGCCTGCCTGGCCGGTGACAAAGGAGAAGAAGTAGTACAGCACCCACCCTGCAATAACGCCGTAGAACGAGAGGATGAGAAAAGAAGTCAGTACTCCAAGGATACCGGCAATGACCCAGGGTTTCCCGGGAGCGATATTATTAAACGATCCAACGACATCCGATTGTCCACGGCGGCCGATGGAGAACTCCGCAAGCAGCACGGGCAGACCAATCAGGAAAATACAGATAACATAAATTAATAAGAACGTTGCACCGCCGCTTTCCCCCGCAACATAGGAAAAACGCCAGATATTTCCCAGCCCGACTGCTGAACCGACAGCCGCAAGAATAAAGCCCAGTTTCGTCGCAAACTGTTCTCTTGTCTCCATAAGTATACTCCCCCTTTAACATTCTGTATTGAATAAGTACATGGTGTGATGGACTACGCTGTGTGGACCGGGTCGTCCCTCCCCTCTTCCTTCCTTAATTATCTATCCGCTTTGCTATTTCATTATAATGTCAGCTTGTGAAAATGTCAAAGAATTTTCGGAATATTTATTTTACACTGAAAACAGTCGTGAGAATGGGTCACTTCACTCCATCAATGCGTCAGCGTGATGGAGAAAAAGGGAGTCAGAGCGGCAATTCATTTTCCTTTAATAACAAACGAGGAGAGAGCAGCTAACGTAAATGCCGAGGCACCGGGGTGTTTTCCCTTCCTTCTAAGAGGCAGTAGCTCTCTGTGATTCCTGCTTTCAGCGGACGACTGACGCACTGCCGATCGCGTGCTCCTGCAATCCGATGTCTTCATCTACGCTGAACCTTCTTTATTTGCAGGCTCGTGGTTTGATAAGGAGCACAAAGGCGCTCGCGCTTTTGTTCAGACGCCTGCGGAAAAGAAAGCGTGACAATCATCCCGGACGAAAGGAAGGGACCGCGGAAGAATTCTCCGTGGCAAGCGGAGAAAACGGAGCCGCAGGCGTCCTTTTTATATCAACACCAGCCTTTCACAGAGCTTCCTACAAAGGAACAAAAGCGCAAAGCGCCTTTTGGTCGGAACGGCGTGCGGAAGCGCTGCAAGCCTTTTGAGGGAAGAAGACGTTTTTGTTTCTTCCCGTGCAGCGCATGAAGCCGCCGTCCCCCTGTATGAAAACTTATGCTTTCTTATACTTGCACAAAGGCCCTTACCACATCATGGTAAGGGCCCTCTTGGCTTTGCGTTGTTATCCCCGTTGCCTTTAAGCAGGCAGTAGTCAGGCTGCCGCGGGTTTGTCTTTCGGCCGGAGGAAAAACAGGGTTCCCAGCGCAACAGCTGTCCCGGCTGCAAGTCCGAGCAGGACGCTGCCAGTGAAGCCGAGCAGCAGAAAAGCAGCTGCGGATGCACCAGCGGTCAGCACGGCATAAGGAAGCTGCGTCCAGACGTGATCAATGTGGTGGCTTCCTGCGCCTGTGGAAGACAGTATCGTCGTATCAGAAATCGGAGAACAATGGTCCCCGAAAATCGAGCCGGCCAGAACAGCAGCAAGCAGCGGCAGCATCAGTGAAATATCCACCGAAGCTGCAAAGTCTCCCGCAATCGGAAGCATAATAGCAAACGTTCCCCAGGACGTCCCGGTGCTGAACGCCATGAATCCGGCCGTCAGGAATAAGATGACCGGCAGGAAACCTGGGTGCACCGCTCCACCAACCTGATCCGCCAAATAGACGCCGGTTCCGAGTGCATCAATCACCTCGATGATCGTCCAGGCAAATAGGAGAATATAAACGGCCGGCAGCATCGATTTCATCCCGTTACCGAGCGCCTCCCCGAGATGAGCTGCGGTGAGCCTGCGCCGAAGAGCGATGACAATAGCGGAGGCAAGACTGATCAACCCGCCATAGAGCAGGGCTGCTGCCACATCCGTATTCTCAAACATATCCAGAATGCCGGCAGTCCCTTCTGTCGCCGCTGCTCCTGTCCAGAGCATGAAGAAGAGAACAGCACCAAGCAGAATGAAGATCGGCAGCAGCAGGTCATACACGCGTCCTGCGGCCCGTTCTTGCTGTTGATGATCCCCTGGTACACTGCCTTTTGTGACGTCCGTCAGCTCTCCTTTTGTTACGGCTCGATCCTCATGCGTTCTCATCGGACCGATATCGACTCTCCAGAATATCGCTGCAAAGACGACCAGAATGGCGAGAAGAGCATAAAAATTCATCGGTGCAATGAGTACGAACGCTTCCAGAGCACCGTACTGCGCAACGCCGTGCGTAGCCAGAATACCGCCGATAATGGTAATGATGTAGGCACCCCAGCTGGACACCGGCGAGATCACGCACATAGGAGCGGCGGTCGAATCCACGACGTAGGCAAGTTTGGCACGCGACACGCGGTGACGGTCCGTCAGCGGCCGGCTGACATTTCCGACCGTCAGACTGTTAAAATAGTCATCAATAAAGATAATAATACCGAGGACCGCCGGCGTATACTGGGCTCCCCGGCGGGTGCGGACTTTTGCTGCCGCCCATTCCCCAAAGGCACGGCCTCCACCGGCTGCGGTCAGAAGCGCTGCGATCATCCCGAGGATAAAGAGAAACAGCAGAATGTAAAGTTCCCACGTATTCACGCTGCCGTCCACCCAGAATATCCCGATGACCGTTGATGACACATCTGCTGCCGCTGCAGTAACGACGTTTTCCGCACCGGCATGAATCATGAGTGCCCCTGCCACAATACCAGCTCCTAAGGATATCAGTACTCGTCTCGTCACCAGGACAAGTACCAGGGCAAGTACGGGCGGCAGCAGCGACCATATTGTTTCTGTCATGTTCCTTTGCTCCTTTCTTTTATACAAACAAAAAAAAGCCTGCAGAACGGGTCCACAGACTGGAACGTCCTTGCAACTCAATCAGGGCAGCGCTCCGCACCCTCTCAGGCGCGGCAGTCTTAAGCTTGTTCAACTTAAGCCCAGCGCAGCAGATAAGCCTTACTGCTGCACTTCGGCGGTTCTGCCTTTTCCCGGGATCACTGCCTGCTTAAGGCTCCCGCCGGGTACTGATCAGAACCGCGCCTCTCCCCCGCAGAGATGCGGGGACTTATGCTTCTTTTTTCAGCGGAGAAAATATATCACGGTTTTCTCTTATACGTCAACCTTCCGCTCCAGAATCATGTACGTATGCGGATGCACGTTTTTCTCGTCTACCGGCCCTTCCCGGCTTTCAACCACGTGCCAGCCTGCTTCGTCCCATTCCGGGAAAAAGGTGTCTCCTTTAAACGTATCGTGGATTCTTGTAATGTATAGTCTGTCTGCATACGGAAGAAATTTTTCATAGAGAACCGCACCGCCGCAGATAACGACTTCCTCTTCTTCCGCTTCCCGCCTTACCTCTTCTGCTTCGTGCAGGACGGTCACGTTCTCATGGCTCCAGTTCCGGTTGTTCGTCAGCACCATATGATGACGTCCCGGAAGGGCTCTGCCAATCGAATCGAACGTTTTTCGACCCATCACGATCTTTTTGTCCATCGTCCGTTCTTTGAAGAAGCGCAGGTCTGCCGGAAGGTGCCACGGCATCGTTCCGTCTCTTCCGATGACATTGTTCTCATCCATCGCCGCGATCATCGTAATCATACCGATACTTTCCCTTTAATCGCAGGATGCGGGTCATAGCCGGTCAGCTCAAAATCCTCGAACCGGAAATCTTCGAGACGCTGTACATCCGGATTCAGCTGCATCTGTGGCAGAGGGCGCGGATCGCGCTGCAGCTGTGTTTTTACCTGTTCCAGATGATTAGAATAAATATGCACATCCCCGAATGTATGGATGAACTCCCCCGGTTCCAGACCACATTCGTGCGCAACCATCAAGGTGAGGAGCGCATAGGATCCGATATTAAAAGGCACACCGAGGAAGACGTCGGCGGAACGCTGATACAGCTGACAGGAAAGTCTGCCGTCCGCGACGTAAAACTGGAACAGGCAGTGGCACGGCGCCAGCGCCATCTGATCCAGCTCCCCGACATTCCAGGCGTTCACGACGAGACGCCGGGAATCCGGATTGGATTTGATTTCTTCGACCACCTGCCTCAATTGGTCGATTTCTCCCCCGTTCGGATCGGGCCAGCTCCGCCACTGCCGTCCGTAGACAGGACCGAGACTGCCGTTCTCATCCGCCCATTCATTCCAGATACGCACCCCGTTTTCCTGCAGGTACTGGACATTCGTGTCGCCCTGAATAAACCAGAGCAGCTCATGGATCATCGCTTTGACCGCCATTTTCTTTGTCGTTAACAGCGGGAAGCCTTCGGAGAGATCCATCCGCATCTGATAGCCGAACGTACTGATGGTGCCGGTGCCTGTCCGGTCCTCCTTCTCTACGCCGTTTTCCAGCACGTGCCGGCATAATTCCTGATACTGCTTCATCTTTACCCTCCTCTTAAACCTGTCCGCTGATCGAGAGCTGTTTCACAGGAGACGATCATGCTTGATAAGTCTTCACTGAGATCCACTTCATACGCTGTGACGGGCACGCCTTCTTCGTGCGTAATCCGGACGAGCGGGCGCTGCGGAATGCCGGTATTCTTCTGCGTTATGATCCCGGTACGACCGCCATTCAGTTCTACTTCCAGTCCCGGCGGGTATACCGCCACGGTCCTGGAGAATGTTTCCACCATTTTTTGATCAAACTGGGTACCGGCACCGCTGTAGAGGACTTCCAGTCCTTCATGCGGCAGCATCGCCTGACGGTAGCTGCGGTGGGACGTGACAGCATCGAAGACGTCTGCAATAGCGATGATTTTGGCAAAAGCATGGATATCCGATGCGTTCAGGCTCCGCGGATAGCCGCTTCCATCCAGACGTTCATGATGCTGGTAGGCACAGTGGGCTGTCAGGAGCGAGATCGTATGGCTGTTCCTGAGAATATCAAAACCCGCAGTTGTATGATGTTTAATGATCTGAAACTCTTCGTCTGTCAGCTTCCCCGGTTTTTTCAACACTTCCAGCGGGAGACTCATCTTGCCGACATCATGAAGAACAGCTCCCATACCAAGCTTATGGAGCTCTTCCTGGTTCAAACCGAGCGATTTTCCCAATGACAGGGCGTAGACGGCGACATTGAGCGAGTGATGAAACACATACGTGTCGTGTGCAACCACATCGGAGAGCAGGGTGACCGCCTCTTTTTTGTGGAGGATTTCCTGCATCACCTGGTCGACGATGGAACTGAAGGAGACACTCATGTCATCGATATTGACAGACTTGCCCAGCGCCAGTTGTTTCCCGGCATTTTCGAAATTTTCGCGGATGGTCTTGATCGACGCAGCGCGTATCCGCGGATCGATGGCGTCCTCTGCTTCAATATCTTCTGTCCCTGGTTCCTGAACATAGACAAACGTGACCCCTTTTTCTTCCAGCCTTTCGACAAGACGCTCTGTCAGTACAGCACCGATCTGAAGCAGGGGCCGTCCATCTTCTTTATAAATCGCCTTCGCCAGTTTCTCGTCCTGTTTGAGACGGTGCAGCGGCACGAGCTTCAACCTCAACAACTCCTTTGCTTCCATTCATGCTGCTCAATTTCCATCGGAGCACATCCCGTAAAAATTCAGGCATGAAATAGGTGACCTCATACCCTTCCGTCAGCTCGGGATATAGGTGGCTGAAGGTAAACAGATCCGGCACAGCCAGCCTGTAATGTTCTTTTTCTATCACACTGGCTGACGTCATGTTCTCCGTTTTGGACTGAAACATAGTATATCCTAGTATTTTCCCACGAAAGCCGTAGCCTTTCAATGCGTATCTTATCATTTTTTCCTGGGACGATGTTCTCATCAGCTGCTTCAGCACTTTTCCGGTCACATGCAGAACGGCCGGATTGATCGGATGCGGACAAACAGCGTGAAGATGACCATTATGCACCTCGCCGGAAGGGAGTCCTTCCAGGAGCAGTCCGGCGTTGAACATGGAGACATCCGCCTGACACCAGTCCCGGACTGCCTCTGCAGCGACGGCGGCGAACGGGGAGGATTCATACCAGGACAAAGAAAGACCGTCCTGCAGATGCGCTACAGGCAGGCGGAGATGAAGTCCTGCTTCCCGGTCCACCTGCTGCAGCAGGTCCGACGTTCGACGGTCCGGCGTCTGCTGTTCCGTTTCATGTGTTTCGATGTGGACGACTTCCGGTCTGCCTCCCGACGTATCGATCGTGATTTCTCCGACATGGGAGGCGCCTCGTCCGCACTGGTGCACCCACGTCTGATTGATTTTTCTACCGCCCTCCAGAACGTGATGTGTATGCGCACCGAGGCAGAGGTCGACGTCTGGATACATGGCTGCCATTTTTTCGTCGAGACGGAGACCCAGGTGAGACAGGCAGATGATAAAGTCCGACTGCTGTTTCATCTCCGGAAGGAAACGCCCGAGCACTTCCAGCGGATCCTCCATCTGCCAGCCGAGCTGCTGATAAAACGCATAAAACGGAAAGGTTAAGCCGATCATGGCAATCCTCGTTCCGTCGCTCAGCGTATGGATTTTCCACGGGATGCACCAGGAAGGGCGGAGTCCGGATGCACCATCTTTCACGTTCGCAAGCAGCACCTCAAAATCCGCCTCATCATACAGGTGGTCCAGGTCCTCCTTAGCAAACGTTATGCCTTCATTGTTGCCGATCGTGACCGCGTCGTATTCGAGATCATTCAGCAGACGGATGTTGCCCCTGCCGGCAAGCCCTTCCGTTACGGGGTGGGCACGGTCAGCATGATCGCCGATATCCAGGAGCAGCGTCTCGCGTCCGCTGTCGAGAGCCGCCTGCCGCTGCCGGCGCAGGATCGATGCCGCTTTCGGCCACCGCTGCAGCTCGCTGTGCAGATCGTTCGTATGCAGAATCGTCAATGTTGTCATCTACGGCCCTCTCCTTTGTGTAAACATCATTGCATCAGTCCTTCATAAATCAAACGCAGTCCAATCACAATTAGTACGATCCGCAGAGCAAGAACGAGCGTATCACTCTTTAATTTCTTTCCGATCCAGGCCCCTGCCTGACCGCCGAACCATGCACCGGGTATGAGCGCCAGTGCGTAAAGCCAGTCCACGTTTCCGAGCGCCATGTGGGAGACGGAGCTGACCAGTGCCGAAAGAAACACGAGAAACATCGAGGTCGCAACAGCCATATGCGGCGGGAATGCGAATAAAATGATCATGGCCGGCACCATCAAAGACCCGCCGCCGATCCCGAATAGACCGGAAAACATGCCGACTAGAAAAGCAATCGGTACCGCGACAGCGGGTTCGTAGCCGTACTCCCGTGTCGTGCCATCCAGTTCCAGCGCCGTCCGGCGGATGCCTCTCGGCCGGAGGGGTATCGGTTTAATGTATTTACGTATCATCAGTATAAAGGATACGAGGACAATGAAACAGCCAAACGCAATCATGAACGCGTCGACGTCAATTCGGTTATTGAGCCATACGCCGAACAGCGCTCCCGGTCCGCTGCCGATAAAAAAGATCAACCCGCTCTGCAGGTCCACGACTTTTTGTTTCATGTAGGCGAGGGTCGAGGACAATCCCGTAAAAATCATCACGAGCAGCGAAGTTCCAACCGCTGTCTGGGGCGTGACCCCCTCCAGGATCGCGGTCCAGCTCCCGAGTACGAGCAGAGCCGGTACAATGATGATACCTCCGCCGAGACCCATGACGCTGCCGATGACCGCTGCCACAAAGCCCAGTATTACTAATAACAACCATTCCATGATTATCTACAGCCTATCTTCTATGAATTTGAGGACGCGGTCATCCGGTTGTATCCATATCACGCTATCACGTTGAAAACGAACGTTTTAATACGGAAGGAGCCGGGATCCGCTGCCGGCATGCCGGTTTAAAACAGCGTCTCATCCTCCCCGAAAAGGGGAAGCTGCTTCGGGTGCAGCCCTGTGTATGTAATGTTCATCAGCTGCTGCAGCTTGAATGCATTGCCTGCGGCGTGACCGCCGGAATTGTTGTTAAAAATGATGCTCACTCGCCGCGACTGCTGCTGCAGACGCTCCACTGCCGGGATCAGCTCTTTCAATTCGCTTTCTCGATAATCGTATAAGTAACGGACTTTTCTCCAGTCCTCGCCGGAGGCAGGTTTCTGCCAGGCCCCTTTGTTTCTTCCGTGAAGCCGAATGAGCGCATCGCTTCGGTGGACTGCTTCCGGAACAAACGGCACGGAACGTTCACCAATTTGTGGTTCATCGCATACCGTGTGGATCCAGTCGTCTTCTTTCATGTACGCAAGCGTCTGCTCCTGAAAAGGCTCGTACCACGAACGGTGCCGGAACTCGAGCGCCGCCGGAAACACCTGCACCGCTTCTCGGAGCCTTTTCAAATAATCGACGTGCTTTTTGCTGCAGTCAAACCAGGGCGGGAACTGACAGAGAATGTAGGCAAGCTTCCCCGCTTCCTGCATCGGCAGGAAAGCCCGGCGGAATGCCGCCAGCATCTCCTCTGCACTGGAAAAGGGGTTTTCTCCCCGCTGGTGGCCGGTCATTCCCTGGTAGGCCTTCACGATGAACTGAAAAGAATCCGGTGTCTCTCTGATCCATTTCTGCACCGTATCTGCAGCAGGAACAGCGTAAAAAGAAGCGTCCAGTTCCACAACAGGAAAATGCGAAGCATAGGCGGACAGGCGGGACACGCCACGCTCATGCAGTGTAGTATGATCTCCCCACCCTGTGAGTCCAATCTGCGGTTGTACCATGCTCTCCCTCCTCCCCGGTCGAGAATTCGTCAAAAATGAACGTCGTCTATGATGTTGATCCAGTTCCTCTGCGTTCTTCGAAGAAATATGTAGGTATGCGCTGAAACAAAAGCGCGGAGTCCTTTTGTTTCAGCGCATACTGCAGGTGTTCGAGATTCTTCGTTCTTCCCTTGCAGTGCGCGAGGCTTCCTTCATCCAGCTGGGACATCTTATGCGTTCCTACAAAATAAAGAGGTTCTACGTCAATTGTTGGGGTAACCACCCTGGTATCTAAAGATACTCCCTCAAATAGGGTATGTTAAAAAAACTATAAACAAACACAAATACGAGCGTTTCCGAAAGTGACAGGCGGCGACGCCAGAGGGATCAGCGAGTGTTTTCTTGCGACGAGTAACCGCAGGAGCACAGTCCGAAAATCCTCATTCGCTCCGCGAATGATAGTTGAGGACAAGCCCCTTGGCAAGCGTCCGCCGAAAACGAAGGAAATCGGCGTAGACGTTGTTTCAACACCCCAACATATATTTTAGAACCAATAAAGAAAGCTCCGCAGCCTCGCGGGGAGGTGCGGAGCTGAACCTTCATGGATTAACCGATAGAACCTTCCATTTCGAATTTGATCAGGCGGTTCATTTCTACAGCGTACTCCATTGGGAGTTCTTTCGTGAACGGCTCGATAAAGCCCATCACGATCATTTCTGTTGCTTCCTGCTCGGAAACACCGCGGCTCATCAAGTAGAAGAGCTGCTCTTCGGAAACCTTGGAAACGGTCGCCTCGTGTTCCAGAGAAATGTTGTTATTCAGAATTTCGTTGTAAGGAATCGTATCGGAAGTCGACTCATTGTCCATGATGAGCGTGTCGCACTCAATGTTGGACTTGGATCGCTCCGCTTTACGTCCGAAGTGAACGATTCCGCGGTAGGAAACTTTCCCGCCGTGCTTGGAAATCGACTTCGACACGATGGTAGACGAGCAGTCCGGAGCGAGATGCGTCATCTTCGCACCTGCGTCCTGGTGCTGGCCTTTACCTGCGATAGCGATCGAGAGCACGTTCCCGCGGGCACCGCGTCCCTTCATCACAACAGCCGGATACTTCATCGTTACTTTGGAACCGATGTTGCCGTCAACCCATTCCATCGTTGCGTTCTCTTCTGCCACGGCACGCTTCGTAACAAGGTTGAATACGTTCGGTGCCCAGTTCTGGATCGTTGTATAACGGCAGTAAGCATCCTTTTTCACGATGATTTCTACGACCGCACTGTGCAGGGAGTTCGTGGTATACACTGGTGCTGTACAGCCTTCCACGTAATGCACGGAGCTGTCTTCGTCAGCAATGATCAGCGTACGCTCAAACTGACCCATGTTCTCCGAGTTGATTCGGAAGTACGCCTGCAGTGGCGTATCGGTTTTGACGCCCTTCGGTACATAAATGAAGGAACCGCCGGACCATACTGCAGAGTTCAGTGCTGCGAACTTGTTGTCAGCTGGAGGGATGACTTTTCCGAAGTGCTCGCGGAAAATTTCTTCATCTTCCTTCATTGCTGTGTCCGTATCCTTGAAGATAATTCCCTGCTCTTCCAGGTCTTCCTGCATGTTGTGGTACACAACTTCGGACTCGTACTGTGCAGAGACCCCGGCGAGGTACTTCTGCTCCGCTTCCGGAATACCGAGCTTGTCGAACGTATTCTTGATTTCTTCCGGAACCTCGTCCCAGGAACGTTCGGACTTTTCCGACGGCTTCACGTAATACGTGATTTCGTCAAAGTCGAGTTCGGAGAGGTCGCCGCCCCACTGGGGCATTGGCATTTTATAAAACTGCTCCAATGACTTCAGTCTGAAGTCGAGCATCCACTCTGGTTCATCTTTAATACGGGAAATTTCACGGACGATTTCTTCTGTCAGCCCTTTACCAGAGCGGAAGATTGATACGTCTTTATCGTGAAAACCATATTGGTATTCCCCGATTTCCGGCATTTCTTTTGCCATGTAAAACCCTCCTTAAAAATCTATCGTGCAACACAGACACTGCGGGTTCATCTCCATTTTACACGAAAAATGGCTTAGAGCCAAATCAGGCTTCTTCTTCTTCTGCCAGCCCTTGTTCCATCGCCTTCCATGCCAGCGTTGCGCACTTGATTCGTGCAGGGAATTTTGCTACTCCCTGCAGTGCTTCAATATCTCCGAGATCCATGCCTGCCGCATCGATTTCTTTTCCGAGCATCATATCGGAGAAGAGACTCGACATCCGCAGCGCATCTTCTGTCTTCATACCTTTGACAGTCTGCGTCATCATGGACGCGGAGGAAAGGCTGATGGAACAGCCTTCTCCATTGAATTTCGCTTCTGCTATTTGATCATCTTCCACACGCATCTGGAGCTGAATCCGGTCTCCGCAGGTGGGATTGTTCATATCCACCTTGAGAATATCTCCTTCAAGCTCGCCGCGGTTTCGTGGATTTTTGTAGTGATCCATGATCACCTGACGGTAGAGTGTATCGAGATTACCCAAAGACATCGCCGAAATACTCCTTTGCTGTACGGAGAGAGGAGACAAACGTGTCTACATCTTCTTCCGTGTTGTATAAATAAAAGCTGGCTCGGGCGGTGGCCGTGACATCGAGCCACTTCATCAGCGGCTGCGCACAGTGGTGGCCTGCACGGACCGCGACGCCTTCAGCATCCAGCACGGTTGCCAGATCGTGCGGGTGGACATCGTCTGCATTAAAGGTAACGATACCGGCCCGTTTTTCCGGCCCGTACACAGTCACCCCGTCCATCTGCCTCATCTGGTCCAAAGCATAGGCAGCAAGCTTTTCCTCATGGGCTTCGATCGCGTCCAGACCGATTCCTTCCAGAAAATCAATCGCTGCCCCGAGACCAATCGCGCCGGCGATGACAGGAGTTCCCCCTTCAAATTTCCAAGGGAGTTCTTTCCACGTTGCGTCATACCAGTCGACAAAGTCAATCATTTCGCCGCCGAATTCGACCGGCTCCATGTTTTTCAAAAGCTTTTTCTTTCCGTAAAGTACTCCGATACCGGTAGGACCGCACATTTTGTGTCCGGAAAAGGCATAGAAATCCGCACCGATATCCTGCACATCCACTTTCATGTGAGGAACCGACTGGGCTCCGTCCACGAGCATCGCAGCTCCGTGGGCGTGCGCGGTTTCTGTGATTTCTTTTACCGGATTGACCGTTCCAAGAACGTTGGAGACGTGCATGACGGCGACGATTTTCGTTTTATTGGTAATCGTGCTGCGGACATCTTCCATCGAGATGGAACCATCCTCCTGCAG
The DNA here is from genome assembly GCF_000429725.1 of Alkalicoccus chagannorensis DSM 18086. GTDB lineage: Bacteria > Bacillota > Bacilli > Bacillales > Salisediminibacteriaceae > Alkalicoccus > Alkalicoccus chagannorensis. The sequence continues at coordinate 36,442 of NZ_AUCK01000013.1, forward strand.
AGGAATGTACTTCAGTACCGCACCTTTCGCTTTCGCGAGCTGCTGCCACGGAATGATGTTGCTGTGATGCTCCATCGGCGTGATGACAATTTCATCGCCTTCTCCCACGTTGTCCCGGCCGTAGCTGGAAGCAACGAGGTTGATGGCCGTTGTCGTCCCGCGGAGGAAGACAATCTCCTCCATGCTGGAGGCATGAATGAAGCGGCGTACTTTCTCGCGCGCTCCTTCATACCCGTCGGTAGCAAGAGAACCGAGCGTATGCACACCACGGTGTACATTGGAATTGTAGCGGCGGTAATAGTCGTTCACCGCTTCAATTACCTGTGCCGGTTTTTGAGAAGTTGCCGCGCTGTCCAGATAGACGAGTGGATGCCCATTGACTTCCTGATCAAGAATTGGAAATTCGCGGCGGATTTCTGCTGCTGTGAGCATTAGTACACTTTCCTTTCAATCAGATCATACAGCTGCTCTTTAACAGAATCGATTGCCAGAGCACCAACGACCGGCTCAAGGAAACCGTGGATGATCAGTCGTTCTGATTCAAGACGGGAAAGACCCCGGCTCATCAGGTAGAACATCTGCAGCGGGTCAATACGGCCAACTGACGCAGCGTGTCCTGCAGTGACATCATCTTCATCGATAAGCAGGATCGGGTTCGCATCGCCGCGGGCACGTTCACTCAGCATGAGCACGCGCTCGGTCTGCTCACCGTTTGCTTTCGTTGCTCCCTTTTCGATTTTGGAAATGCCGTTGAAAATCGACGTTGCCCGGTCGCGCATAACGCCGTGCTTCAGAATTTGTCCGTCCGTGTCCTTACCGAAGTGGATCACGTTCGTCGTGAAGTTCTGAACCTGGCTGCCCCGTCCGATGGAGACGGACTTTGTATCTGCATGAGATCCCTGTCCGTGCAGGTACGTCGTATTGTCTGATACCGTATTTCCGTCATTCATCATTCCGAGGGACCAGTAGAGCTCTGCATCTTCCCCGTTCACCTGGCCTCGTCGGTTGACGTAGGTAGTAACGGAGTCAGCAAAGTTGTCGACCGAACCGAAGTTCACTTTCGCTTCCCGGCCGAGAACAACTTCCGCTACGATATTCACCGTAGCCTGGTCGCCGGAACCTTCACTGAGGTAATTCTCGATATACGTTGCTTCTGCCTGATCTTCTACAATCATGAGGACATGGTTGAAGAGACCGAAGTTTCCTTCGTGAGCATAGACTGCCTGCAGCGGTGCTTCTACTTTCACACCGGCAGGTACATAAATGAACACACCGCCGTTTACCATCGCCGCATGCGCAGCAGTCAGCTTGTTTTCATCAGCGGTTACCGCCTGCATGAAGTATTTTTCCATCAGATCGCTGTGCTCTTCCAGTGCGGTCTGGATATCGGTGAAAATAACGCCTTTATCCTTTAGTTCCGCTTTCGCTGCAGCATACGTCGTGATGCCGTTTTTCTGGGTGATCAGGTTCTCTACTTTATTCTCTTCGCCTACGAGTGTACGCACGGCGTCGGAAAGTTCATTATAGGAAGCTGTTGCTTCCGTTTCCGGATCGAAGGTGAAGCTGGTGAAATTCCATTTAGTGATTTTCGTTTTGTCCGGGTTCGGCAGCTCCAGGTGCTCTGCCTGATCAAGAGCTTTCAGGCGCTGGTCTGTAAACCACTGTGGTTCACGACGGTCCTTGGAAAAGCTCTGCAGCTCCTGCTGCTGTACGGGAAAAGTAACTTCCGTTGTCATATCTGCATCCTCCTCTGCTGCTTATTCCTGGCCGACGGTTTCGTCTTCGATGCCAAGTTCTTCTTTGATCCAGTCGTACCCTTGCTCTTCCAGCTTCTGAGCGAGTTCTGGTCCGCCTGATTTTACGATGCGTCCCTGCATCATCACGTGCACGTAGTCCGGCTCAATGTAGTTCAGAAGACGCTGGTAGTGCGTGATAATCATGCAGCCGAAGTCGTCGGTGCGGAGCTGATTGATGCCTTTCGCTACGACTTTTAGTGCGTCGATGTCAAGACCGGAGTCGATCTCATCGAGGATGGCCATTTTCGGTTCCAGCATCAGCAGCTGAAGGATTTCGTTCCGCTTCTTCTCGCCACCGGAAAAACCTTCGTTCAGGTACCGGTGCTGGAAGGACTGGTCGATTTCCAGAGTGCCCATCTTTTCGTCGATTTTACGGATGAACTGCATCAGAGAAACCTGATCGCCTTCTTCACGATCCGCGTTCATAGCAGAACGGATGAAGTCCGCGTTTGTCACACCGGACACTTCACTAGGATACTGCATCGCGAGGAACAAGCCGGCACGGGCGCGCTCGTCTACTTCCATCTCAAACAGATCATCGCCGTTAAATGTTGCTTCTCCGCTTGTTACCTCGTAGTTCGGGTGACCCATGAGGGCGGAAGCGAGGGTGGATTTACCTGTTCCGTTCGGTCCCATGATCGCGTGGATTTCTCCACCTTTCACATCGATACCGAATCCTTTCAGAATCTCTTTATCTTCAATAGAAACGTGAAGATCTTTTACGTTCAGGCTAGGTTTCGTCATGACAAATACCTCCATTAATTTTGAAAATTGTTTTATTCCCGTGTTATGATAGACATTGTGTCTCTTCATAATAATGAATCACACAGGGATTACTAATTATTCTTGTTCTAATCTTATCGTAAATATAAATTGAGTTCAAGGAAAAGAGCGTAATCTTTTTTTCGCGCAGCGGCGGCTTTCTTTATGTATGTGCCTGATTGTTGAAGCTCATGACAGGTGTGTTCCATTCTCAATGGAGCTCTTTTTTTCGTTTCTAATTGAGAACGATGTTCATTCTATTCCACGATCCCTTCCTCCCCTTCCACAGCTCGGGCAGCGCTATTTCGTCCAACGAGCACGGACAGCGGACAAAGCCGCCGCTTTTTCCATACAGATGCCCCCTCGCCTCCCTCGATGAAAACAGGTTCTATAATTCATGTTGGGGCAGGCGTACATGTCCGTGGCATCTTTTCTTCCGTTTCAGACGGACGCCTGCCAAAGGACACTGTCCCCAACGCCACTCGCGCTGCGGGGAGAATGTTCGGACTGCGCTCCACCCTCTGGCGTCGCCGCCCTTCACTCATAAAAAGAGTTCGTTTTTTTCTTTTCAAAGAGAAACATCGATGCCAATTGAAAAGCCTCTGAGCATTCTGAGCCTATTCACACCACTATGTGAATGAGAACCTGAAAGCAAAGACATTCTTATCACCCTATGAAAAAACCATCGACCAGATGATCGATGGATGATTCGTGCTTATAGGCTGTTCAGTGTGCTCACCAGCTGTTGACTCTCCAGGTATTCTTTCTCGCGTGTCTTTTCCACTTCCAGACGATTCTCCAGTTTACTATTGTACTCAGCGTACCCCATGCCGTGTGAGCTGTGCATCGCTTTTTCCATTTCTGTTGTCTGTTTGTTGTCGATCTGGTGGATAATGAATCACATTCCTTCCAAAGAGTTTTGCCGGTGTGAACCGAACTGATGATAATCTTACCACGGCGCTTCTTGTGAACCAATGCGCATTCATTGGTATATTTTCTGACAATTCTTTCTTTGCACCCCAATGAAAACCTCACATCTTCCAAAGCAATGATTTGTTCGATTTTCTCCCAAATGCTCTGGATTGCTCGACCTCGACGGAAGAAAACCTCACAATGAATATGATGGAGCGTTTGGCAGCAGCACCAGCCGGATACCGCGGCGGTTGCTCTCGGATTGTCGAAAAAGAAAATACAAGCACCGTCTGCTGCGCCAAAAAGAGCGGCTTTTCCCTAAGCTTTTCAGCAGCATAGAAATAAGATGCCCCGTCGGAAGCGTCCAAGAATCCATACGGACGCAGGGCGGCGTGTTCCCGGCGTTCAATGGCCCAATATCAAGCCGGTGGCTCCTTGTTTCTTCAGGGCGTCCCGCCTGCTTCAAGCAGATGGACATCTCCTTTTTTCCGTGAAACGACCCGCTTTCCGCCGCTGCCATGCCCTCCAGGCAGCGAAAATAGCCAAGAAGGCGTACCTTCAAAAGCGGAAGCAGCCAACGGAATACGCATACTGGATAAACAGACTGAGGGCCGCTGCAGTTCGCTGCAGCGGCCCTCTTCGACTCGACATGTTTACTGGTCCAGATAGTGAACGACGGAACCTTCGTACTCTTCGTCGATAAAGTCTTTTACATCCTCGGAACGGAGCACATCGACCAGTGTTTCGATTCGCTCGTCGCCTTCATCTTCACTGCGGACAGCGATCACATTGAAGTATGGGTTGTCTTCTACTTCTTCGCTGGCGATTGGATCTTCAGACGGATTCAGGCCGGCGTCTAGTGCATAGTTGGAGTTGATTTGAATCGCGTCGGCTTCGTTGTTCTCATATGCCGTCGGCAGCAGTGCTGCTTCGACGTTTGCCTGGAATTCAAAGTCATTCGGATTCTCTGCGATATCTTCAATCGTCGCTTCGATGCCTGCTCCTTCTTCCAGTTCAATCAATCCTTCTGTCTCCAGCACATTCAGGATACGTCCCTGATCTGCAACGGAATCAGACATGAGGATCAGTGCGCCCTCGGGCAGATCGCTGAGGCTGTCGTAATCCTGGGAATAGATACCAATCGGCTCGACGTGGATTTCACCCGCATTGACAAAATCGTAGTCAAATTCATCAATCTGGGAATCAAGATACGGAACGTGCTGGAAGTAGTTTGCATCCAGTTCTCCTTCATCCAGCGCCTGGTTCGGCAGGATGTAATCGTTAAAGGTTGTGATTTCAAGGTCGATTCCTTCGTCTTCGAGAAGCGGCTGGGCAAATTCAAGCACTTCCGCATGCGGCACGTTCGTGGCGCCGACGTTGAGCGGTTCCATGTCTCCGGCTGCTTCGTTGTTTTCATTATTGTTCTCGTTATTGTTTTCGTTGTTGTCATCCATGTTGTTTTCTTCGTTATCATCGTTGTTCACATTCTCGTTGTCCTCATCGGAATTGTTATCGTTGACGTTGTTCTCGACGTTATTGCCACCGGCATTGTTATCAATTTCGGTCGTCGTGTTGTTATCCTCTCCGCATGCAGCAAGCAGTGCCACGGAAGCGAGAGTAAACCCAGCTAGTTGACATGTCTTTTTCATTTTGTTCATTCCTCCATCAAGTTAGTATTTCTTTATCTTTTATCCAGAACTTTGGTGACGGTGTCGCCAATGAACTGAAGGATAAACACAAGCAGTAATACAATAATCGTAGCCGTGAAGGTTATATCCGGCTGATTACGCTGGAAGCCGTCCCGGAAGGCGAGATCCCCGAGTCCTCCTGCTCCGATGACGCCGGCCATCGCCGTGTAGCTGACGAGTGCAATGGCAGTCACCGTAATGCCCGACACCAGTGCCGGCATCGATTCTGGAAGCAGTACTTTCTGAATGATCTGCCCGTTCGTTGCGCCCATGGCCTTAGAAGCTTCAATGACCCCTTTATCGATTTCCCGCAGGGCGATTTCCACCATTCTTGCATAGAAAGGGGCAGCGCCGATGATCAGTGCCGGCAGCGCCGCCGACGGCCCGAGCATGGTTCCTACAATCATCCGAGTGAACGGAATCAAAAGCACAATCAAGATGATAAACGGAATCGACCGGAAGATATTCACGTATGCGCCGATGACGAAATGAGCGGCTTTGTTCTCCCATAACTGCCCTCTGTCCGTGAGAAACAGCAGCAGCCCGAAAATAATACCGAATACAAAGGTGAAAAACAGGGCGATGACGGACATGTAGATGGTTTCCAGCGTCGCATCCCACATGTTCTCCCAGTTGATGTTTTCCAGCATCAAAGCGCTGCCCATGATGAATTCAGGCATGACGGATCACCTCCACTTCCACCTGCTGTTCTTTGATGAAAGCGATGGCGTCTTCTGCCTGAGCACCGGTGATGCTGATGAACAGCGAACCATAGGATCCGTGCTGCGTCTGGGAGATCTTCCCCTGCAGAATACTGACTTCGACATCGTAGGCACGCACGACATCGTTGATCAGTGGACGCTGCGCTTCGCTGCCTACAAACGTCAGCTGCAGCACATGGCCGATGCTGTCATCTTCAAACAAATGACGCAGTGCCTCCTCGGTTTCTTCCGGTTCGGTCACCTGCCGGACAAACTCCTTGGTCATGTCCTGCTGGGGACGGCGGAAAACTTCGAGCACATCGCCCTGCTCTACGACCGATCCGTTCTCCATCACAGCCACGCGGTGGCAGATTTTGCGGATGACATGCATTTCATGTGTGATGAGCACGATCGTCAATCCAAGCTTTTTATTGATATCGACGAGCAGGTCGAGAATAGAATCCGTCGTTTTCGGATCCAGTGCCGAGGTCGCTTCGTCACAGAGGAGTACCTTCGGATTGTTCGCAAGCGCTCTTGCTATGCCGACACGCTGTTTCTGCCCGCCGCTGAGCTGAGCGGGATAGGAGCCGCCCCGGCCTTCCAGACCAACCAGCTCAATCAATTCATTCACACGCTGTTTCTGTTCAGCTTTGGGAACGCCTTTGATTTCCAGCGGGAAGGCGATGTTGTCCGCTACGGTCCGGGACCAGAGGAGGTTGAAATGCTGGAAAATCATTCCGATTTCCTGCCGTGCTTCGCGCAGCGCTCTTTTTCCGAGCGTGTTCATGCTTCGTCCGGCAACTTCTACTTCCCCGGATGACGGAGCTTCGAGCATATTAAGCATGCGGATCAACGTGGACTTGCCAGCGCCGCTGTAGCCGATCACGCCAAAGATTTCGCCTTGATCGATCGAAAGATCAATATGATCGACAGCGGTCACGCTGCCGTCTTTGGTTTGAAATGTCTTCGCGAGTTTGGAGAGCGTAATCACCGTGGAACTCCTTTCTTCTCTCTAAAAGAGATTAAACTACCCTGTTTTGTCTGTTTAACGCACAAACGTGCAGAGACGCATCCTCTCCCTGGCCGGGGGTGCGTGCACTGCTGCCGGTCTTAGAGAAGGCACATGCGCTCGCTTTTCCGCGCAGCGGAAAGCACTCATGCTGTGCTTCAACGTACTGTCATGCAAAGTTGTTAAAATGAAAGACCCTTCATCCCGGATTGGGACAGAAGGGCCTGTGAAGTCATCTGTCTCCTCATCTTCCGGTCATACCGTGGAATTGGCACCTGGCAGCTGCATGCTGTCGGTTGCCGGGTTTCATCGGGCCATTCCCTCCACCTCTCTTGATAAGAAGTATGTTGTTGAAGTCTAAGATGGATAATATCACCCTCATCTGTCCCTGTCAATAAAATCGTGCTGTTTCATGCTCTGCTCTCTTTCTGAGCGTCCAAGAATCTGTACAGGAACAGGTCCTGTCCCTGCATGCGGACAGCAGAAGGGGTGCCCGGCTTGCTGCGGGGCACCCCTTCCTTTGTTTCCATGCGGATGATTAGTCCTGATTGATCATTTCCTGGTAGGCTTCTGCCGACATCAGCTTTTCCAGATCCCCTTTACTGGATGGCTCCACGGTAATCATCCACGCTTTTTCATATGGAGATTCGTTCACGAGCTCTGGTGCATCTTCCAGTTCGCTGTTCACTGCAGTCACCTTTCCGCTGACCGGGGCGTACAGTTCAGAAACCGTTTTGACGGATTCTACACTGCCAAATGGTTCATCTGCTTTGATTTCATCTCCTTCTTCGGGAAGTTCTACGAAGACGATATCTCCCAGTTCGGACTGGGCAAAGTCGGTGATGCCGATGCGGAGCGTTTCCCCTTCCTCTTTGACCCATTCGTGCTCTTCTGAATACTTGTAGTCTTGCGGCAGGCTCATGTACGATCCCTCCATCTTAAGTATATGTTGTGCGGGCCAGCCTAAGCTGTCTCTTCCACTATAATACATTGTTCCATCCACCCGCAACTGACGCCGGCATTGTTTCTCCTTTTCATGCCGACAAAGAAAGCGGTTACGTCCAGGCTTCCTCGTACTGCTCCGGTTTAAAGCCGAGGGTGACGATTTTTCCGTCGGAGGCAATCGGCCGTTTTATCAGCATGCCGTCCGAAGCAAGAAGCTCCCGCTGCTCCTCTTCGCTCATATCCGGCAGCCGGTCTTTCAGGCCGAGCTGACGGTACTGCTGTCCGCTCGTATTAAAAAATCGTTTCAGGGGAAGACCCGCTGTTTCCTGCAACTGCTTGATTTCCTCTGCTGTCGGCGTGTGATCCACGATCGATACAGCCTCATAGGAAACGCCGTGCTCTTCCATCCATTTTTTTGCGTTTCTGCACGTCGAACATTTCGGGTACTCATAAAACGTGACACTCATCCTGAAGTCCTCCTCGGCGATTGTTTTTTCTTATACATGTTCATTTTCTCTCGTTGGGGTGGAAAACTCAAGGCTTTTCCTCCGGGCTCAAAGGAGAATTCCCGCAGCCATAGGGGGGTCAGCAGAGATCTTCTTTCGTTTTCGTGGAAGCATGTGATATACTCAAATCGTAACGATTTCGTTTTAACTATTTTTGCAGAGGAGTAATGCTGTGTATACATGGATTATTATCGGGGGCGGTATCCAGGGGATGACCGCAGCCGTTCATTTTATCGAACAGAAGCTCTGCCGGCCGGAGGAGCTGGCCGTCATCGATCCACATGAAGAGCCGATGAACGTGTGGTCCGAACGGACAGGGCGCATCCACATGCCGTACCTCCGCTCTTCGTTCGTGCACCATCTTTCCTCCGACCCTTTTGCTCTGGAAAAGTCCGCTTCATCCAGGGAGGACTTTTACGGCCGTTACCAGCGGCCTTCCCTCTCGCTGTTCAATCGTTTCTCCCGCCGCACCTTAGAAGCGCTGGGCTGCACCGAAAACTGGGTGCAGGGACGTGCTGCCTCATTGGAAAAGCAGGAGGAAGGATGGACCGTGCATTTGGAAGACGGGCGCGCGCTGCAGAGCCGGTACGTCCTGGCGGCAGTCGGTGCAAATGAAACGCCGTATGTACCACCGGCACTTCAAGGGCATGCATCCCATGTTTTTGCCGAAACCAGCCCGCTCGAGCAGGCTGCTCCTCCTGCTGCTGTCATCGGCGGCGGCATCACGGCAGCCCACACGGCCCTCCACCTGGCCGGACACATGCCGGGACTGGTGACGCTCGTGTCCAGAAACCCGCTGCGGGTCCGCGCCTTCGATGCGGATCCGGGATGGCTCGGCCCTAAAAAGATGCACCGCTTCATGGAGTATGATTACGAGAACAGACGCCGCTGCATTCACGAAGCCCGACACACCGGTACGATGACAAGAGAACTGTACTTTCGTCTTCTGCAGGCGGAACGAAAAGGCCTCCTGCACCGCCGGGTGGAGGAGCCCGTCGAAGCGGTGCCCCATGGAAGCTCCACCACGCTTATCGGATCGAAAGGGACGCACCTCGGCCAATTTCATAGCGTCATTGCCTGCACAGGTTTTCAGCAGCGCCTTCCCGCGTCGGGACTGCTGCAGCCGCTCATCGAAACATACAGCCTCCCCTGCGCGGCATGCGGCTGGCCGGTCCTTTCTGCTTCACTCATGTGGCAGGAAGGTCTTTTCGCCTCTGGAGCCCTGGCGGAGCTCGAAATCGGTCCGTCCGCCAGAAACATTGCAGGCGCTCAGCGTGCCGCCCGTCGAATCACTGCCTATTTTCAGAAGCGCCAGGCCGCGGAGCTGCAGCTAAGATAAATCAGCTCTGGAACGATGTGAAGAGGAGCTGCCTGCGTTTTCCGGAAGGCTCCTCCTGCCGTGGCCCCTTCTCTCCTTCCAACGGAAAGGAACAAAAGCGCAAAGCGCCTTTCGTTCGGAACGGCGTGCGGAAGCGCTGCAATCTTTTTGAGGGAAGAAAACGTTCTTTGTTTCTTCCCGAGCAGCGCATGGAGCCGCCGTCACACTGTATGAAAACTTATACATTTCTATACTAGAACAAAAGCGCAAAGCGCCTTTTGGTCGGAACGGCGTGTACCGCAGGTTTTGAAGGGAAGAACACGTGCTTCGTTCTTCCCGTGCAGCGCATGAAGCCGTCGTCTTCTTGTATGAGAACTTATATATTCCTATACTAGAACAAAAGCGCAAAGCGCCTTTTGATCGGAACGGCGTGCGGAAGCGCTGCAAGCTTTTTGAGGGAAGAAAACGTTCTTTGTTTCTTCCCGAGCAGCGCATGGAGCCGCCGTCACACTGTATGAAAACTTATACATTCCTATACTACAAAAGAAACGCGCTGTACCCGTGGGGAGACGGGACAGGGCGTTTCTTCAAGAGATTGGTTTTACTGCTCATAACAGGCAGTAGTATCATAATTTTAGGGCAGATGCCCTAAATTGGTTAACATGCATTAAACGACGTAGCGTTCACTCTCAATGACCCGCTTTGCCAGCTCACGCTTTTTCGAAATCAAATCGATCGGCGTGTGGCGGGTCAGTTTTTTCAGGATCGACAGCATGGTACGCAGGCTGTCTCCGTCTTCCAGTGTCACGAGGGACTCTTTCGCCAGGGATTCAATCTGATTGAATGCATCCTGCGTGTACACTTCGGTCATAAGAAGCTTCTGCGCTGCTTTTTCTTCACCATCACGGTTCATTGCTTTTTCAGTACGCAGAATCATGGACTCGATGTTGAAGACTTCGTTGACGATGTCCGCCACGTTTGCCAGCAGCTCCTGCTCTTTTTCGAGCTTATCGCCGTATTTCTGTGCTGCTGTACCAGCGATCATCAGGAAGATTTTCTTCGCATTCTCCAGTAGGTAACGCTCCTGCTCGAGCGGCTCATCGCCGACTTCTTCCGGCATCATCATCATCAGCTCTTCCTGAAGGCCCTGTGCCTGTTCGAACAGCGGCAGCTCCCCTTTCATGGCTTTACGCAGGAGCGTCGCCGGTACGAGAAGGCGGTTGACTTCGTTGGTTCCTTCAAAGATTCTGTTAATGCGGGAGTTCCGGTACATCGTTTCGACTTCATACTCAGCCATGAAGCCGTACCCGCCGTGAATTTGAACGGCCTCATCCACGACAAAGTCGAGCACTTCCGACCCGAAGAATTTGTTCAGGGAACATTCCATCGCATACTCCCCGATGGCTTTCCCGACAGCAGCGCCGTCCTTCTGCTCTTCGTCACTGAGCGCGCTGAACGCATCTTCGATCAGGCCGCCGGTGCGGTAGATGGAGCTCTCCATCGCATACGTTTTAGCAGCCATTTCCGCGAGTTTTTTCTGAATCAGCGTGAACTTGGAGATCGGGAGCTTAAACTGCTTCCGTTCGTTCGCATATTTCGCGCTCACTTCAATCGCCCGCTTCGCCCCACCGATACAGCCGACACCAAGCTTATAGCGTCCGATATTCAGAATGTTAAAGGCAATGATGTGCCCTTTGCCGGCTTCACCGAGCAGATTCTCCTTCGGCACCTTTGCTTCTCCCAGAATGAGCGTACGGGTCGAGGAACCTTTAATACCCATCTTTTTCTCTTCCGGTCCTACAGACACGCCTTCGTAGTCACGCTCGACGATGAAAGCGGAGAAGTGCTCCCCGTCAATTTTGGCATAGACAATGAAGACATCGGCAAAACCTGCGTTGGTGATCCACTGCTTTTCTCCGGAAAGCACGTAATGGCTTCCATCTTCGGAAAGGACCGCTGTTGTTTTCGCGCTGAGGGCGTCAGAACCGGATGTCGGCTCTGTCAAAGCGTATGCTGCAATCTGCTCGCCTGTAGCGAGCCCCGGCAGATACTTCTGCTTCTGCTCTTCGGAACCGAAGAAGACGATTGGCAGGGAGCCGATCCCGACGTGCGCTCCGTGCGTCAGGGAGAAGGAACCGCCGAGAGCAAATTTTTCCGTGATGAGCGTGGAACTGATCTTATCCAGTCCAATACCGCCATACTCTTCCGGAACGTCCGCACCGAGAAGACCGAGCTCGCCGGCCTCTTTCAAAAGGCGGACGGAGCGGTCGAACTCATGGTTCTCAATGTGCTCGATTTCCGGAACCACTTTTTCTTTTACAAAGTCTTCCGTTGTTTTCGCGATCATGCCGTGTTCTTCTGTGAAATCTTCCGGTGTGAATACGCTGTCTGCTGTCTGGGATTCAAGCAGGAAGCTGCCCCCCGTTACTTTCTTATCCGTCGTTGTCATACGAATTCCTCCTCTATTTTTATACGAGCTCGAACACACCAGCAGCACCCATGCCGCCGCCGATACACATCGTTACAACACCAAACTGTTCACCACGGCGCTTCATTTCATGAATCAGACTGAGCGTCAGTTTCGTTCCTGTGCATCCGAGCGGATGACCGAGGGCGATTGCACCACCGTTGACGTTGACTTTGTCATGGTCCAGTTTCAGATGACGGATCACCTGCAGAGCCTGCGCAGCGAATGCCTCATTGAGTTCAAAGAGCCCGATATCCTCCAGCTGCAGGCCAGCCTGCTTTACGGCTTTTGGAATGGCTTCCACCGGTCCGATCCCCATGATTTCCGGGGCTACACCTGCTACGGCAAAAGATCGGAATTTCACGAGCGGAGTCAGCCCATCCCGCTCCGCTGTTTCCCGGTCCATCACAAGGACCGAAGCTGCTGCGTCACTCATCTGCGACGAGTTACCGGCCGTTACCGTTCCATCCTTCGGTTTGAATGCCGGGCGCAGTTTTCCGAGGGTCTCTGCCGTCGTGTCCGGACGGACGCCTTCGTCTCGATCGAGCGTGACTTCATGCTCTTCGAGTTTGTTCTCTGCATTCAGTCCGCGCAGGGTCACCGGGACCGGAACGATTTCATCATCAAACTTCCCGTCAGCAAGCGCTGCCGCCGCACGTTTATGACTTTCTGCAGCAAATTCGTCCTGCGCCTGCCGTGTCACGCCGAACCGGTCTGCTACTTCTTCTGCCGTAAAACCCATGCCCATATAATATTCCGGTGCGTTTTCCACGAGGTCCGGGTTCGGAGCCAGGACATGACCGCCCATCGGAATCATGCTCATCGACTCTGCTCCGCCGGCAAGAATCGCTTCCGACTGGCCGAGCATGATGCGCTCGGCGCCGTAGGCAATGCTCTGCAGGCCGGACGAGCAGTAGCGGTTGATCGTGATAGCCGGAACGTGGTCCGGAAGACCGGCAAGAGCTGAAATGCTTCTGGCCATATTCATGCCCTGCTCGGCTTCCGGCATCGCACAGCCGATAATGACATCCTCGATCCGTGCCGGGTCAAAGCCGCCCGCCCGCTTGAGGGTTTCTTTTATACTCGCAGCAGCCAGATCATCCGGCCGCACGTTGGCAAACGTTCCTTTTTTCGCTTTTCCTACAGGTGTTCTTGCACCTGAAACAATCACTGCTTCTTTCACGCCGATTCCTCCTCCTGCTAGTTACGCAATGGTTTTCCTGTCGAAAGCATATGCTGCATGCGCTGCTGTGTTTTCGGTTCACCGACGAGACTGAGGAACGCTTCCCGTTCGAGATCCAGCAGGTACTGCTCGTCTACTTCTGTGCCGAACGGCAGTCGTCCGCCGGCCAGGGTGAAGGCGAGCTTCTGTGCGATTTTCAAATCGTGGTCGGAGACATGGCCGCCGAATTGGAGCGTCTTGGCCCCGAGCAGCATCGTGGCGTACCCTTTTTCGCCGACGACTTTGATCTTGTCCCGCTTCGGTGGACGGTATCCCTGTTCGTAGAGATACAGCGCCTGCTGCTTGGCATCATGAAGCAGGTGATCATCGTTGATGCTGATGTGATCCTGCGGACGGATGAAGCCGTACTGCTGCGCTTCGTGGGCACTCGTACTGACTTTCGCCATGGCAATTGTTTCAAAGACGTTGTTCGCAACGGCCTGCAGGTCCATCTTCGTGCCTTCCGGAATCCGGTTGAGGTGCCGGAGATAGAGTTCCTTGTTTCCACCGCCGCCAGGTATAAGGCCGACACCGGCTTCGACAAGACCCATGTACGTTTCCATAGAAGCCTGCATCCCTGCTGCCGGGAGACAGATTTCGGTTCCGCCGCCGAGCGTCATCTGGAACGGCGCTGCGACTACCGGACGCTCCGAGTAGCGGATGTTCGCCATCGACTGCTGGAACTGACGGACGACCAGGTCAATTTCAGGGTAGTTCATGTCCTGTGCTTCCATGAGAATCATCATCAAGTTGGCGCCAACACAGAAGTTTTTGCCCTGATTGTTGATGACCAGCCCTTTATAATTTTTTTCCACTTCCTTGATCGACTTGTTGATCATCTGCATGACGTCCAGGCCGATGGAGTTATTCGGAGATGTGAATTCAAGCACTGCCACATCGTCGCCGATGTCGATCAGTGATGCACCGGCGTTTTTCATGATGACGTTTTTGTCATCTTTATGAGACGCAAGGTGTATGACTTTCTCGTTCATATCCGCATCGATGTAGCTTCCCTTGTGGTAGTAGCGCCCGTAGCTTTCGTAAAAGGAGGTAATGCCGTTCTGCAGCATCTCTTCCACCCAGACAGGAATCGTGTCCCCCTCTGCCTTCATTTTCTCCACAGAGCGTTCCACGCCAAGGGCATCCCATGTTTCAAAAGGTCCGAGTTCCCAGCCGAAGCCCCACTTCATGGCCTGGTCGATGTCGTACAGATTATCCGCTACCTCTTCGGCTTTGTCCGCAGCATAGAGCAGCGTTTTTTTCAGCACATTCCATACGAGCGTGCCGGCTCGATCATCGGCATAGGCGAGCGTCTGAATTTTGGCTTTCTTGCCTTTGGCCTGTTTCAGCTGCTGCATCGAAGGCGCTTTCATTTTTCCTTTTGGCTGATATTCCATCGTTTCGTAGTTCAGCTCATAAATGTCACTGCCTTTTTCGCCTTTCCGTTTCTCGAAAAATCCTTTCCCCGTTTTACTCCCGAGCATGTTCTGCTCGACCATGTCCTTCATGAAGGCAGGCGGGTCGAAAATTTCTTTTTCAATGCCTTCCACTTGATCCCGGACGTTTTTGGCTACGTGCATGAACGTGTCCAGCCCTACGACATCCAGCGTGCGGAACGTGGCGCTTTTCGGTCGTCCGAGCGCCGGGCCGGTGACAGAATCGACTTCTCCGACGGAATAGCCGCCTTTCACCATTTCATCGACGGTGACGAGCAGGCCGTAGGTGCCGATCCGGTTGCCGATGAAGTTCGGCGTGTCTTTCGCTTCGACTACTCCTTTACCGAGCACATCTTCTCCGAACCGCTTCATGAAACGGAGAACATCCGGTGACGTCTTTTTCGTCGGAATGACTTCGAGCAGTTTCAAGTAGCGCGGCGGATTGAAGAAGTGCGTACCGAGAAAATGCTTCTGGAAATCTTCGCTGCGTCCTTCTGCCATCGCTTCCACAGAAATACCGGAAGTGTTCGAACTGATGAGGCTTCCTTCGCGGCGGTGCTCATCCACCTGAGCGAAAACCTTTTGTTTCACTTCCAGGTTTTCAACGACGACTTCGATCACCCAATCTACTTCGCTGAGCCGGTGCATGTCGTCTTCGAAGTTCCCCGGTTCAATCAAGTCTGCGTTCTCCGGCCGGGCGAGCGGCGCGGGTTTATGTTTTTTTAGTTTCTTAATAGCTTCGACTGCAAGCTGATTTCGTACTTTTTTCTCTTCCATCGTCGCGACAGAACCACCGCTCTGGGACGCTTCTTTCGGTACCATATCCAGCAGAATCACTGGAATGCCAATGTTTGCGAGATGAGCGGCGATGCCGGAACCCATGATACCGGAACCGAGAACCGCTGCCTTCTTTACCTGAAAAGACATGAGAACCCTCCTTTTTCACCATTTGAATGAATACTCATTCATTTTTTGGCGAAAAAAATAATGTATGCGTTATCTTTACTATAAAGAATATCTTCCAGCTGCGCAAGTGCATTTTTAAAAAAATCTGACGAGTCATTGGTTCAAGAGGCGTTTGTGGTACAATGAGAGCTGATTATATCAGTATTGGAGTGCTCATAACGATGATACAGCGTTTTTGCATCCTTGTACTGTTTGTGATTTGTTTCCTCCCAATTAGTGTGGCAGCAGAGACGGAATCAGAGACCGTACGAGGACAAATTACCGACATGCTTCAGGACGATGCCGGTTTTCAAATGATGGAGGTCGAGATTGAACAAGGAGAGTTTACAGGGGAAACGGTGACGGTAGAACAAGCTCTCTCCGGTAATCCCGCCCAGGATTTTTACTTTGAGGAAGGAGACCGGGTACTCGTTTACATTGAAAGCGAAGACGGTACCATTCAACGGTCGCTTGTCAGAGAACTTGCGAGGGATCATCATCTTACATATTTAGGAATCTTCTTCGCGATCTCGCTCATATTGATAGGAGGATGGAAAGGGGTTAAGACGATCTTCTCTCTGGCGATTACGATCTTTCTCATTCTCCAGGTTCTCATTCCCCTTATACTGGGTGGACTGCCGCCGGTGTTTGTGACGATCGTCGTTGCTTCGATGATTACAGTCATATCCGTCCTCCTTATCAGCGGCTGGAACCGGAAGTCGCTTGCCGCGGTCATCGGAACGATCGGCGGTGTTATTCTGGCCGGGATCCTCGCTATCGTCATGACAAGATTAACAAGACTCACAGGCTTTACCGGTGAGGAGTCGCAGATGCTCATGTACGTACCGGAAGCTTCGTTTGACTTTCAGGGCCTGCTGCTGGCAGGTATGATCATTGGTGCCATTGGCGCCGTCCTGGACGTCGGTGTCTCCATCGCATCTGCTGTTGACGAAGTAAAGCGGAACAACCCGGCAGCAAAGGCGAAAGAGCTGATTAAGTCTGGAATGAATCTAGGAAGAGATATTATGGGGACGATGGCGAACACGCTGATTCTGGCATACACTGGCGCTTCGATGTCTCTGTTGCTCGTGCTGAATGCTCATAACGTTTCCTTTAACCGCGTGATCAACATGGAAGCTATGTCTACAGAGATCATCCGGATCCTTGCCGGCAGCATCGGTCTGATCTATGCAATTCCATTGACTGCCGTCGCAGCCGGCCTTCTCTACCGAAAAGTAGATGAAGAAACGCTAAGAAAAGAAGTAGAGCGTAAACCTTTATGGAAACGGCTGCTGCGAAGATGAATCTATCATTCATCTCTCCAGAGTGGGCTGGAAGCTGACCATCCTGAAATCTTTCCTATATTTCCTTTTTGACGAACTCGTATGCTCCCATAACCCATGACAAAGCCGCAGCCCCTGGAACCACTTTTTCGGTTCCAGGGGCTGCATTCGTTGGTGGAAGGCCAATAGAAAGAGAGACCCCACAGTCGTGAGGCCTCTCTTTGATAGCGATTATTACTGATTGTGTGCTTGATGCAGCAGGATAGAGAAATCCTGTCGCGTCATAGCCTGATTTGTCCCGAAGGTTGTTTCACTTACACCGCTTGTCAGCTCGAGTGTGTCCAGGACGGCGATGTAATCTTCAAAAATACCTTCTGCATCCGTAAATGCTGTTTCTGCATTTTCAACTTGCATGTCATATGCACGGACAAGGACGGCAGCAATTTCACCACGGGTAATGTCATCGTTCGGACGGAAGCTATCGTTTCCGTCACCCTGGAAAATACCTGCTGCCTGCACAGCTGCCACTGCATTCGCAGCGTAGTGGTCCTCCGAAACATCTGCAAATCCTTCTGCATCAACATTGGTATGAAGACCAAGCGCACGCGTCAGCATGATTGCCGTATCAGCACGCGTAATCGAAGCGTTCGGTCGGAATTCATTGCCAGGGAAGCCTTGAATGATGCCATTCGACACCAGCTGCTGCACCGTATGATGACCGTAATTCTCTTCATCAAAATCGACGAAATCCATCACAGGCGTGTCTTCTTCTTCCTGAGCCAGCGCGTTCAGGTTGTACGTGAACACGGCGCCGTCTCCATCACTTGTTGTTTCTCCAGTGTAGCTCACCTGATCAAGGCCAAGCTGTTCTGCATGAGCAGGAGCATCCAGGGAAGAATTGAAGGTGACATCGCCAGCGGTTTCTACAGGCTTAACCTCCCAGTTCATGGTGGCATGCGGCGTGTAGTCTCCCGTTTCTCCAAGGAAATCAGCAATGATCTGCCGGTTCTGAACGTTCATATCTACCAGCGATTCCACGAGGTCGGCATCATCGAGGTGGTCCCCACCGCCGCCTGCGCGGTAGTTATTCGTAACAACGTAAAATTCATCGTCGCCAGTTACTTCCTCGCCGTTGTAAGTGAGGTTTGTGATTCGTTCACCTTCCGGCTGTGTTACGTCAATTTCATACTCGACGCCTTCCATAATGTCGAAGTTAAATGCGGAGAAGCTTGCAAGCAGATACTGATCGTCTGTCTCATCCGGATCAATCTGATTAAAGCTCTCGGCAGAGCGCTCCATCCACTGTACAAGTTCGTCTCCGTCGAGATCAACGACCTGCAGTGTATTCGAATAGAGATAAATATCAGCCAGGTCACCAATTGTTACAGGACCTGCATCTACTTCCGTATAACCACCGCGGTATCCAGCCCGAAATGGAGCGGAAGCAGAAAGGATCGGCTTTTCTTCATACTCGGAATCAGCGAAGTATTCTTCTGCGAACCAGAGCTGCGCGTCGTTTACAATTTGAGTAACTTCATTGTCCATGACAAGCGAGAAGAACGTATTCATGCCTTCCGTAAAGTGTCCGACTGTTTCACTGATGTAGTCGAGAGTACGCTCGTGGACATCAGCAATCATATCGACCATGGTGTCGTTCGGCTCCACGCCTGTATCTTCCACACCTGTCACTTCGGAGTACGCACTTCCTACGGTCCATTCCCCGTCTTCTTCGTAAAGGTCAAGATCAATAGTACCAAGATGGCTTCCCCAGCTTCCTGCCATTACCGCAGGGACACCATGAATGGTGCCGGCTTCATCGTCCACGCCGTCTACTTCATCGTAGCCGGAGTTACCTGGGAACGTCTGGTGAGCGTGTCCCATGACCATCGCGTCAATACCATCCACCTGAGCCAGATCAACGGCCGCATGCTCGGATCCACGATCGCTCGTATTCACTCCCGTGTGAGCGAGTGCAACGACAATATCAGATTCTTCCTGGAGATCCGGCAGGTAACGCTCAGCAGACTCTACAATCTCCCGCACTTCTACATTTCCTTCAAGATGCAGGTTGTCCCACTGCATAATCTGTGGAGGTACAAAGCCGATGACACCAATATCAAGCGGCTTGCCGTCCACTTCATGCTCTACAACAGTATACGGCTCAAAATAATGCTCTTCCCGGTCGGTTCCTGCTTCATAGACGTTGGCACTAAGCCAAGGATAGTCAGCAGAATCAATCGCGTCATCCAGATAATCGAGACCGAAATTGAATTCGTGGTTACCTATGGAAGCGGCCTGAACATCAAGCTCGTTTAACAGCTTAATAACCGCCTGAGTTTCATCCTCTTCGAGCGGCTCGATCAAGGTCTCGAGTTCACCGAGCATGCTTCCTTCGAACGTATCCCCGTTATCAAACAGGATCGTATTTTCCTTTTCTGCTCGGACCTGCTCAATGAGCGTCGCAGCTTTAACAAAACCATAATCATCCACTTCTTCATCATTCATGTAGTCATAAGGCATAAGATAAGAGTGAATATCCGTGGTACCCATAATCGTCAGCTCATGGTGGTCTCCTTCGCCATTGTTAACATCGCTGCTGTGGTCATCTGCAAGTGCCTGCGCCGGCATGAAGACGAGTGATGCGGCACCAGCTGCCACCGCCCGCTTCATCCACTTTGAAAAACCAGTAGAATGCATTCTTTCCCCTCCATTTGTATGTAGTGTGGATCGATGACGCTGCCTGCCTCCCCCCTTCTCAGGACTACCTGAAGAAAATCATATTGTAACCGCTTCAGGTTCACATATTTTATCATATTTTGTACATATTTTTAATATTTCAGAGAAATGATTTTAATTTTGTAAAATAGACTTATAACTTTATATTATGTACTAGGTTTTTTGTATTACTCTTATGAATTGAGGAGGTTGTCTGGACCTCACACTTAATATATGTAACTACTTTTCTTTTCAGTAGTATGTTACATTCCCTCACATCAAGGGACTCTCTGCTTAATTTCAATAGAGATCTGTATATTCTATCTTCTTAGAGGTACGGAATAAGCTGTTGAAGCTCTTTTTATTTCTTCAATGTCCGTCCGTCCTTCTGGACAGCTGATTTAATTATATAAATATAATTACTTAATCGCTTGTTTCGATTCAGCACCTTTCTGGTATGAAAAGGTTCACAGCTGTTTGACATCGATGCCAGTTGTACAGGAGACAAATGCTTCGTTCTTCCCACAACAACCGATACAGCCGCCGGCACCCTGTTTCTCGTTCATGTTAAAAAGAGATTCTACGTCCATTGTTGGGGTAACCACCCTGGTATCTAAAGATAATCCCTCAAATAGGGTATGTTAAAAAAACGATAAACAAACACAAATGCGAGCGTTCCCGTAAGTGACAGGCGGCGACGCCAGAGGGATCAGCCAGTGTTTTCTTGCGACGAGTAAACGCAGGAGCACAGTCCGAACATCCTCATTCGCTCCGCGAATGATCGTGGAGGGCAAGGGCCCGCCGAAAACGAAGGAAATCGGCGTAGATGTTGTTTCCACACCCCAACATATATTTTAGAACCAAAAAAGGCTGCTTCAGCTTTTACACTGAAGCAGCCTTTTTCTTATCGTCTGTTCTCCTCTTATCAGGACGATCGGCGCATAAAGCCGGAATAGCGGCGGTCGATGAGCTGACTCTCGATCCGCTTCATCGTATCCAGTGCTACACCCACAACAATGAGAAGTCCCGTACCACCGATCTGTACTGCCGGCGGAAGACCCGCAAGCTGTCCAAAGATCAGCGGCAGAATCGCAACCACGGCAAGGAAAAGGGAACCGACAAACGTCAGTCGGTACAACAGACGGGTAATGAATGTCTGCGTCGCCTGCCCTGGACGAACTCCTGGAATAAATCCGTTCTGACGCTGGAGGTTCTGCGCCATTTGTTCCGGATTCATCTGCACGAACGTATAGAAATACGCGAAAGCGATAATGAGGGCAGCGTATACGACCATCCCGATTGGGTTCGTATAATCAAACGTCTGCACGACCCATGTGGCAATCGGACTGCCTTCCCCGACGAAGTTGGCAACGGTCGGCGGGAAGATAAACAGCGACATGGCGAAGATAACCGGGATAACACCGGCTGCGTTCACCTTGATCGGCAGGTGGGAAGACTGTCCACCTGTTGCGCGTCCGCCTGCAGCAATCTGTTTCGCATACTGCACGGGAACTTTCCGCTCTGCCTGCTGCACGTAGATAACGCCGACAACGACCGCGAGAATCGCAAGAACGATCAAGGCGACAATAACAATGTTCATAAACAGCTGATCTCCTGCATCAGCGATGTAAATGGTATACAGCTGCACAACGCCATTCGGAATACCGGCAGCGATACCGGCAAAGATCAGGATCGAAATCCCGTTCCCGACCCCTTTGGCGGTGATCTGTTCACCGAGCCAAAGCAGGAAGGCCGTACCACCGGTCAGGACAATGGCAATGATCAAATAAGTGCCGATGGATGGATTCGGCACAAGGCCCGGCATCAGGTTATTAAACCCGATCGACATGCCGAGAGCCTGAACGAAAGCAATCAGAATCGTACCGTACCGGGTGACATTGGCCAGCTTCTTCCGACCTGCATCCCCTTCACGAGCCCATTCTGAGAACTTCGGCACGACGTCCATCCGAAGCAGCTGCACGATGATGGACGCGGTGATATATGGCATAATCCCTGTCGCGAAGACGGAGAAGCGCTCCAGCGAGCCACCGCCGAACGTATTCAGAAAACCGAGCGCGGCAAATCCTTCGAAATCTATCGCATCCGCATTCACTCCCGGAGCCGGAAGATGGGATCCGATCCGGAAAACGACCAGTATAGAAAGCGTGAACAAGATTTTGTTACGCAGATCCCCGGCCTTAAACATTCCTCTTAATGCATCAAACATACTCCTATACACCTCTGTTCATATGAAAAAATCTTGGTGCCGCGCACCTGTGTGCGCGTCATGATGCCGCAGCATCGTGTATTAAAGAAAAAACGGGAAAAACGACTGCTTTACCAGTCTATCATAATCAATGGACAGGTGCGCATGCAATTTCTCATAGAAAACAAATTTTTTCGTGTTTCCGGCGATGTGCACGCCTGCTATCGATCCGATGCGGGCCGTTTCTGCCCCTTTCCGGGCATATAGTGCTTTCAGGCCGGACGGGCTGCCCGCTCCAGAATTTCGTACTTCCTTAAACTACGATGAAAAGCCTGCCCGGCGTTCCGCTGCGGGCAGGCTGTGGTTCTCTTCACTTACTCCGCGTCGGCCGCCGCTTCTTCCACGGCCTCTTCCAACACATGCTCCGGCTGGAGACCGGTAAACCAGCGGTCCCCGATTTGAAACGCGGGCACCGCGCGGATACCATGCGCGGCTGCTTCTTCCAGCGCAGCCTGACGCGCTTCTTGAAACCTTCGATGTTCCAGCGCCTGGCGGAATTCGTCCGCCGGCAGGCCGATACGGACCGCTTCTTCGGTCAGGACATCGACATGCCCGATATCCTTGCCTTCGACGTAAAAGGCTTCGAATATGCGGTGGGCATACTCGTTGTCCAGCCCGTGCTCTTTCGCCGCAAGCAGCCCTTCGTGAGCAAGATGGGTATGAGGCTGTGGATCGGTTTCATTCAAATGCATCGTTACTTGAAGCTGGTCGGCCAGCGGGAGAATCGAACCGTTCCAGGCTTTTTGTATATAGTCACTGAAAGGGCTCAGCGTTTGTGCCGGCCATGGCCGGAGTTCAAACGGCTTCCATTCGATCGTGACATCTTTCCCTTCTACTGCACGAAACAGCGGAACCTCCGCCAAATAGCAGAACGGTCAAACAAAATCGCTGTAGATCCGGATGGTGACAGAAGACATCGAAAAACCTCCTTTTCCGCTCATTATAGCAGAGAGAAGGCGTGCTGCCAGCCGGGAGGCCTCAACAAGTGGAAACAACTTCCGGAATTCGGCTCCCAAGTACAGCAAAGCAGCTGTCACCGAGCTTTCGAGCCTCGTTTTCCGGCAGATGCACGAGGACTCCTTCCCGATGTCCCTGCTGATATACCGGGCTCACGGCCGACGGAAGGCCTCTCAGCCCGGAGCCGGTAATAAACCAGTAGGGAAAGGACGAATCATCGTCTTCTTCCTGTCTTTCTTCCAGAAACGGCGGCTCCTGTTCCGCAGTATGCGTCCAGAGGTTTATCACGTCTTCCAGCACCGCGCCTGCTGTCGGGAATTTCCCGGCGCCGGCCCCCTGGAATAACAGCGGCCCGCTGATGGATCCGTGAACAGCCACCCCGTTGTTCACCCCGCTCACACCGCTCAGCGGATGATCCGGCAGGACCAAAACAGGGGCCGCAGAAGCAGCCGTGCCTTCGAGCCTGCCGACGTGTTTGATCGTGCCTCCCAGTCCGGCGGCGAGCGCCAGGTCCTCTGCTGTCACACCGCGGATGCCTGTCGGCGGTTCCTGCCACACCGGGTTCCGGCCGTGGATCCACCAGCTGAGAATCGTCACTTTGTAGTAGACGTCCCATCCATCAATGTCTTTCTCGGGGGACGCCTCTGCATAGCCAAGATCCTGCGCTTCCTGCAGCGCTGCGTTAAACGCGAGGTCGTCCTCCTTCATTCTTGTGAGAATATAGTTGGATGTTCCATTCAGAATTCCCTCGACGCGGGTCAGTTCATTCGTTTTCAGCGCATGACGAATACTGCTCAGCACCGGAATTCCGCCTCCCACGGCTGCTTCATACAAAAGGGGAGCGCGGTGGACCGCGGAGAGGTAATGAAGCTCCTCTCCGTGAGAAGCGATCAGCTCTTTATTAGCCGTGACGACAGAAATGCCGGCTTCCAGCAGCCGTTTCACTACGGGATAGGCCGTTTCGGCATCCGGTACTGCTTCTACAACCGTGTCGAGATCAGAGGCAAAGAGCGCCTCGACCGACGAGGTGACGAAGGTGGATGATGAAACGTCCCGCTGCCGTGTCTCGTCCTGCACGACGACAACGGGAATCGTATAACTGCCGGCCAGCTGCTCGATCCTCGTTCTATGGGATTCCGCTGCTTCATACACTCCGGTCCCTACGGTTCCGAATCCAAAAATGCCAAGTCTCTTTTCTTTCGTCACGTCCGCTGCTCCTCTCCTGCCTGTTTGTCCACTTCCTGCTGTTTCAGCAGTCTGCGGAGAATTTTCCCGCTGATTTTCGTTTTCGGAAGCTCATCGACTACCTCGATTTCTTTCGGTGCGGCGTGAGCAGACAGCTCTTCTTTCACGAACTGGCGGATCTCTTTCGCAAGTGCCGGGGAGCTCTCCCATCCGCTGCGCAGGGTGACAAATGCTTTGATGATTTCCCCGCGCACCGGATCCGGTTTCCCGATCACGCCGGCTTCTGCCACTGCCGGATGTTCAATCAGCTTGGATTCGACTTCAAAGGGGCCTACCCGTTCGCCGGCAGTCATGATGAGATCATCATCGCGCCCTTGAAAGAAAACATAGCCGTCTTCGTCTTTCCACGCCGTATCTCCAGAGATGTACCAGCCATTCTCCGTAAAATAGGACTGGAACTTCTCTTCATTCTTCCAGATGGTTTTCATCAGGCCGGGCCATGGAGCACGAACGGCCAGTTTTCCCGGCTCTCCGGCCGGCAGCGGTTCATTTTGTTCATCAAGAATCCCGACGTCCACCCCCGGGAAGGCCCGGCCCATCGAACCGGGTTTAATCGGTGCTGACGGAACGTTGACGATGAGGTGCCCGCCGGTTTCTGTCATCCACCATGTGTCATGGATTCGGATCCCGAATGCCTCTTTCGCCCAGTGGATCACTTCCGGGTTCAGCGGCTCCCCGACACTGAGGATGTGGCGCAGCCGGCTCAGGTCATATTGATGATGCAGACCGCCTTCGCTCATCAGCATGCGGAACGCGGTAGGGGCACTGTACCAGATGGTCACTCCGAAATGTTCCAGCAGCTGATACCAGGCTCCTGCATCAAATCTCCCGCCGTGAATCACAACCGTCGCGCGGTTCAGCCATGGCGCAAAGACCCCGTACACACTTCCTGTCACCCAGCCGGGATGGGACGTGCACCAGTAGACATCCCCCTCCTTGATATCGAGCACCCAGCGTCCGGAAATATAATGGTGCGGCAGTACTTTCTGCGCATGCAGCACCCCTTTCGGCTGACCGGTTGAACCAGAGGTGTAATGGATGAGCATGCCATCATCCTCTTCCATCCATACGACCGGCTCCTGCGGAGAAACTTCGGCCGCCTCATCTTCCAGATCCGCCAGCAGCCACGTTTTTTTCAAAGAAGGGATGTCCTGTGCCGGCACACGCTTGTTCAACGTGTCATCCGTAATCAAATACTGAGCTTCACAGTCCTGCATCCGCTCCCGGACAGCATCCTCCATAAACGCTTCGAACAGCGGACCGGCAATGGCGCCGGCTTTAATCGCAGCAAGAATACCGAAGTAGCACTCCGGAGATTTCGGGAGGAAAATGAACACCCGGTCCCCCTTCTGCACACCTTCCCGGAGGAGCACTTCGGCATAGCGGTCGGTAATCTCTTTCACTTCGGCGAACGTGAAGCGCCGCTCCTCAAGGCCATCAGTAAAGAGCAGCGCTTCTTTGCTGCCGTATCCTTCCTCGACATGGCGGTCAATGCATTCGTACGCCGCATTCCATTTATTGTTCGGCACCTGGGAGAGGCCTTGTACAGCATCGTCCCAGGTGAATTGTGCATATGTCTTCTCATAATCGACCAGGTTGGCTTCGGCCGCCGCAGCATCCGGGTACAGCATGTGCTACGCCTCCTTCTCCGCTTTCGTAATATCGAGACTTTCCAGTATATATTCTTTTACACGCGCCAGCTCCGGATCGCTTTTTCTGCGCGGCTTCGGCTGCGTCAGCTTCAGGTTATCGTGCAGCACCCCCGGCTGTCCTTTCAGGATGATGATACGGTCACAGAGGGCGAGTGCCTCATCAATGTCGTGGGTCACCATCACCATCGTCGGCAGATACTGGTTCCAGAGATCGAGCACCATGTCCTGCAGCTGCAGCTTTGTAAAAGCGTCGAGGGCACTGAACGGCTCATCCAGGAGCAGCGTGGACGGCTGCGTGACGAGCGCGCGCGCAATCGCGGTGCGCTGTGCCATCCCGCCGGAAAGCTGCTTCGGATAGTGATCCGCAAAGTCTTTCAGTCCGACGACTTCCAGCAGATCGAGTGCTTTTTTCTTCTGTTCTTCTTTCGGCCCGTCCAATCCGAACGTCACATTATCAAGAACCGTCAGCCATGGCATGAGCCGGGGCTCCTGGAAAATGATCCCGAGTTCCTTGGAGGTCCCCCGCTTCTCTTGTCCGTGCAGCCGGATGGTGCCTTCATAGCCCGTGTCCAGACCAGCCACGGCCCGAAGCAGCGTGCTTTTTCCACAGCCGCTCGTCCCGAGCAGACCGACGATTTCGCCTTCTTCTACATAAAATGACACGTTCTCCACGGCTGTCGTCCCCTCGAACCGACGGCTGACTGCTTCTACTTGAATACTCAATGCCGGGACCTCCTTTACGTTTTCACGTTATCCTGCCAGTGCAGGACGCGTGTCTGGATTTTTTTCAGGACATAATCGGTCGTTTTTCCGAGAAACGCGAACAAGACGATGCTTGCCAGAATCACGGCGGGAGCCGACGTATTCTGACCGAGCACGAGCAGGTAGCCGAGGCCCTCGCTCGCACCGAGCAGTTCCGCTGCAACGACAAACATCCAGCCGAGGCCGAGACCGCTTCGAAGGCCCGTCAGAAAGGATGGCATCGAGGCAGGCAGAATAATGCGGCGGATGATCTGCAGCTGGGAGAGGCCGTACGCTCGTCCGACTTCGACGAGCTTTCTGTCCACCGATTGAATACCGCCGACGACATTCAAATACACGGGGAAGAACACGCCGAGGGCGATGAGCGTCACTTTGGACGGTTCACCGATGCCGAACCAGAGGATAAAGAGCGGTACCCAGGCCAGAGACGGAATCGCCCGGATCGCCTGGACCGTTGGATCGAAAAGCACTTCTGCCTTCTTGGAGACCGCTACCAGCGCGCCGAGTGCAGCTGCTGCAGCTGTGCCCCAGAAAAAGCCCCAGAGAATCCGGTACATCGTGATTCCCATGTGCGTCCAGAGGGAGCCGTCCTGCGCCATTCCCCAGATGGTGCCCACGACGGCAGAGGGTGCCGGCAGCTGGTTGCCTGCTACAAGACCGAACCGTGTCGCTCCTTCCCACAACGCGAGAATCAGGAGCGGAACAATCAGGGCGAGACCAGCCGTCTTCAAAAAGGACGGCATGCCCCGGCGTGCCTCTGACTGATTCTGTTCCCGCTCGGATGAGAATACGGATTTTTTCTCTACATGCTGTCCTTGTGTGACGGCCATGTCTCAACGCCTCCTTTTATTGTTCAATCACATTCTCTGCATAACTTGGATCAATCAGTTCTTCCAGCAGGGCTTCTACATCATCGTCTTCTTCCATGTTGCCGGAAGACTGGAGTACTTCCCCTGCAGCAGCAAGGCTCTCTTCATGCTCTGTGCCTGGAAGGGGCTGATCGAAATTGTTCCGCTCCAGCTGCAGCTCTGCCGTTTCTTCGTCAATACCAGCTTCGGCTACGAGAATATCCACGACGTCATCCGGGTTATCGAGCGTCCACTCTCTTGCCAGCTCATACGCTTCAATCACCTTTTCCACAGCTTCGGGATGTTCTTCTGCAAAATCCTCCCGGACGTTCAGGAAGCCGTACGTATTAAAGTCTTCATTGCGGTAAAACAATTCTGCGTCGTTCTCGAGTTCCTGTCTGGCCATGTGCGGGTCGAGGCCGGCCCAGGCGTCGACTTCTCCGTTCGCCAGCAGGTTGGCGCCGTCATTGTGCTGGACGGGAACAATCTCGACATCGTCTTCAGAAAGGCCTGCTTCGTCGAGGGCACGTACAAGGAAAATGTATGGGTCTGTGCCGAGTGTGGCAGCGACTTGTTTTCCTTCCAGATCCTCAACAGAAGCAACGTCACTCTCCGGTCCGGTCACGAGCGCGGTCCATTCCGGCTGGGAGTAGATGTAGACGTTTTTGATCGGCGAATCATTCCCTTTTGCCATCAAGGCAGCAGCGCCTGCCGTAGAGCCGAAGTCGACGCTGCCTCCGGAGAGGAATTCCAGCGCGTTGTTGCTTCCCTGACTGAGCACGTAATCGAATTCGACATCCTCATCTTCAAATACTTCATCGAGAAATCCCTGTTCCTTCAACACGAGGCTCGTCGGCGAATAGTAGGCATAGTCTACGGTAATCGTTTCTGGCGAAGAAGCGTCCGCGCCGGAGCCGGAATCATTCCCATCTCCGCAGCCTGCGAGTACGGCAGCGCCGGCAGTCAAGGTCAGTAGATAGTTTCTCATGTCATCATCACTCCATGTATGGTTTGGTTATATTTACT
The DNA here is from genome assembly GCF_000429725.1 of Alkalicoccus chagannorensis DSM 18086. Lineage (GTDB taxonomy): Bacteria > Bacillota > Bacilli > Bacillales > Salisediminibacteriaceae > Alkalicoccus > Alkalicoccus chagannorensis. The sequence continues at coordinate 64,903 of NZ_AUCK01000013.1, forward strand.
CGCCGGCGAAGGTCGAGATGCTTCCTTTCAAGCGCTGGGCTTCTTTATAGGTACAGCGGTTATGAACGACTTCCAGTCCCGCATCCTTGGCCAGGTTGGCTGCCTCATCGGAAATGACGCCTTCCTGCAGCCAGAAGATTTTCGGGTTGATCTGGATGGCTTCTTCTGCGAGTTCTACGGCAACGTCCGGGCTGCGGAAAATCTGGACGATATCAATCTCGATGTCGTCCGGAATCGAAGCGAGATCCGGATACGCTTTCTCGCCGAGAACTTCGGTTTCTTTCGGATTGACTGGAATCAGCTTGTAGCCGAGCCGCTTCATCTTTCGGGCGAGACGGTAGCTCGGTCGCCCTTCTTTGCTGCTGAGTCCGACTACGGCGATAGAAATCGGCCGCGGCGGCTCCACATCCCGGTTGGTCGATCCGGCAAGTGCCCAGCGGATGACACCTTCGTCATTGATGACGGTATTGTTCACTGTTTCTTCGTCGCCCGTTGCTTTACGCAGTGCCTGATCGAGGTCTTTTTTCAAGTCCTCGACGCTTTCCAGACCGACAGAGAGACGGATCATGTCCTCGGTGACGCCCGTTTTCTTCAAGTCATCTCCCTTCAGCTGCTGGTGCGTCGTAGAAGCAGGGTGGATGATCAGGCTTTTCGCATCGCCGACGTTGGCGAGGTGCGACCAGAGGGAGACGGCATTGATCATCGCTGCACCGGTGTCGCGGCCTCCGTTAATGCCGAAGTTGACGACTGCTCCGCCGCCGTAGTCAAGCACTTTCTTCGCATTGTCGTGGGCAGGGTGGCTGGCAAGTCCAGGGTAGGAAACCCAGTCGACCGCGGGATGCTCTTCCAGGTATTCTGCGATGGCCAGGGCGTTGTCGTTATGGCGTATCATGCGCAGGTGCAGGGTTTCCATTCCCTGCAGGAGCTGGAATGCGTTGAATGGACTCAGACAAGAGCCGAAATCCCGCAGCAGCTGCACGCGAAGTTTCATGCTGAACGCCAAGGTTCCGAAATCTTTTGCATAAACAATGCCGTTATAGCTCGGATCCGGTTCGTTGAACTGCGGGAATTTCTCCGATACCCAGTTGAAGCGTCCACCATCGACAACGAGTCCGCCGATAGACGTCCCGTGGCCGCCGATCCATTTCGTTGCCGAGTGAACGACGATATCGGCTCCCTGCTCAATTGGACGGGCGGTATACGGGGTAGCAAACGTACTGTCGATCACGAGAGGAATGCCTGCTTCATGGGCCACTTCCGAGACGGCAGGAATATCCAGCACATGCAGGCTTGGATTACCGATCGTCTCTGCAAATACCGCTCTCGTCTTGTCGTTGATCGCCTGGCGGAAGTGATCAGGATCTTCCGGATCAACAAAGTGCACTTTAATACCGTATCGCGGCAGAGTCACAGCGAATAAATTATACGTACCGCCATATAAGTTCGTTGCCGCTACGATTTCGTCTCCTGCTCCTGCGAGGTTCAGTATCGTCAACGAAATGGCTGCCATGCCGGAAGAAGTAGCGACAGCGGCAACGCCGTCCTCCAGGAGCGCGATGCGCTTTTCCAGTACATCCACCGTTGGATTCCCAAGACGGCTGTAGATGTTGCCGGGTTCATCGAGCGAAAAGAGGCTTTCGGCGTGCTCCGTGTCGTGGAATAGATACGAGGTCGTCTGATAAATCGGCACAGCTCTGGATCCCGTCGTCGGGTCTGGAGACTGGCCGCCGTGGAGAATCACCGTTTCTGGATCGTAGGTATGATATCGGTTGTCTGTCATGAAAAAGCCCTCCTCAAATAGTTGAAAACCAAACGTGCGCGCAGCGGACAAGCCCGCCGTCTTTTTCCGTACAACGAACATGCAGATGAAAACTGATACATGCTTATAACCAAAAAAATCTCTATCAAAAGATGATAGAGAGATGCTGGTGCAGGCAGTCCCTCTCATCTTTCAGAGCTGTCTGCTCTGTGGAATTGGCACCTTCCCAAGCTGTGCTTGATGGTTGCCGGGCTTCATCGGGCCAGTCCCTCCGCCTCTCTGGATAAGAGATATATTTAATTCTTAGTTATTCGCTGTGTTTTGTTAGTTTTATTGATTAATTTGAATAGTAACATCATTCGATCTCCGGGTCAAACATTCACCGGAACTTTCTGAACATTCCCCCAACAAGAGCAGTGCGCGACGCTGTTTCCCTCGATGAGAACTTTACTACCACATAAAAAACCTCTCCCGGTCGATAAGCCGGAAGAGGTCTGCTGCTGATGCTGCATCTCTTATCTCCCGGATCTCGTGTCGATCCGCTGGAAGTAGCACCTTTCAAAGAGGATCGCTCTTTGAGGCTGCCGGGTTTCGTCGGGCCAGTCCCTCCACCACTCTGGATAAGATATTTGGTTGTTTGTTACAGATGACTATAGCACAGATAGAGAAAACGTGCCAAGTTCTTTTTCATGTAACCGTTTTCTTCTATTATATAGTTACTGCCTGCACGATTTTTCCGCCAAAAGCGTTCCGGTCTCCGATCAGGAGGCCGGAACGCTGACGGACGTTCGAAAAAATACCCGCTGCAGCTGCTCCATGCCCCCTGCCGGTCAGCAGGCCGGCTTACTGATCCAGATCTGCGTCTGTCACGGCGCCGCGTGCGGAGGAAGAGACGAGCTTCGCGTACTTGGCGAGAATGCCGGTTTTATAGCGCGGTTCTGGTGCCGTCCACGCCTGACGACGGCGCTCCAGCTCTTCCCCGCCGACTTCCATATTGATTTCCTGTGTTTCGGAATCCAGCGTCACGGTGTCGCCTGTCTGCAGCAGCCCGATCGGTCCGCCTGCAGCTGCTTCCGGCGCAATGTGACCGATCACAAACCCGTGGGAGCCTCCAGAGAAGCGTCCGTCTGTCAGCAGGGCGACCTTCCCGTTCAGTCCACGGCCGACAATCATCGCGGTGATGGACAGCATTTCCGGCATGCCGGGTCCGCCTTTTGGACCGACATTCCGGATGACGAGGACATCTCCCTCCACAATTTCTCCAGCTTCAATGGCCGTCGTCGCATCGGCTTCGTTGTCATATACTTTCGCAACACCTTCGAAGCGGCTGATCTTCTGGCCGGACATTTTGGCTACTGCGCCGTCCGGAGCGAGGTTCCCTTTCATAACGACGAGCGGACCGGTCTTTTTGAACGCATCTTCCATCGAACGGATGACCTGCTGGCCTTCTTTGAGTCCAGGAGCTTCGTTCAGGTTCTCGGCAAGCGTCTTTCCCGTAACGGTCAGGCAGTCGCCGTGCAGCAGACCTGCTTCGAGCAGCTCCTTCATGACGGCCGGCACACCTCCGACTTCATAGAGATCCTGCATGACGTACTTGCCGCTCGGCTTCAGATCGGCAATGTGCGGCACCTTTTCCCGGACACGCTCGAAGTCATCATAGCTCAAGTCGACACCGGCCGAGTGGGCCATTGCTGTCAGGTGAAGGAACGCATTAGTCGATCCACCAAGGGCCATGACGACGGTAATCGCGTTCTCAAATGCTTTCTTCGTCATGATGTCCCGTGGATAGATGTCTTTTCGGAGCAGCTCCACCACAAGCTCGCCAGCCTGCTCACATTCTTTTTCCTTATAGTCGTTAACGGCAGGTGTCGAGGAGGAACCCGGAATGCTCATGCCGAGCGCTTCCACGGCAGAAGCCATCGTATTCGCGGTGTACATGCCGCCGCAGGCTCCCGCTCCCGGACACGCGCTGCATTCCACACGGTGGAGCTGAGCATCGTCAATCTGACCTTCCTGGTACTGTCCAACCGCCTCAAACGAGTTGACGATATCGATGTCTTTTCCGTCCAGTTTCCCCGGCGCAATGGTACCGCCGTACACATACACGGCCGGCAGGTTCAACCTTCCCATCGAGATGATGCAGGCCGGGGTCGTCTTATCACACCCGCCGATAGCAACGACGCCGTCCATACGCTCCGCGCCGACGACCGTTTCGATGGAATCGGCAATCACTTCCCGACTCGGCAGGGAATAGTTCATGCCTTCATGTCCCATGGCAATGCCGTCTGCCACGGTAATCGTATTAAAAATCATCGGCGCACCGCCGCCGGTATCGGCTCCAGCCTTCGCCTTTCGTGCAAGGGCATCAATATGTACGTTGCACGGAGTCACCTCGGACCAGGTGCTGGCTATACCGATCATCGGCTTTTTAAAATCATCGTCCTCGAATCCGACAGCACGGAGCATGGAACGGTTTGGCACCCTGTTGGCCCCTTCGCTGATTACTTTACTGCGGATACGCAGATCTTTTTCTTCACTCATGATTGTCATCCTTTCTGGCGCTGCGTGCGATTGGTTTACAAGCTTTAACCTATATCATAACGAGTTTTCCACGGCCATGCAATGAGTTTTCAGAATTCGCCGCGTTTTCTGAAACAGCAGACTGAGCGTTGCCCTCCCTTGCCGGGGCAGGTAAACTGGAAATGGAAAGCAGACTAAAGGAGTGATTGGATGAAGGCAGTACAGCAGTATCTGGCGGATCATGAAGAGCGCCTGCTGAAGAAACTGGAAACGTTTCTTTCCCTGGAGAGCATCAGCACGGATCCGGAAAAGACACCGGAAATGGAAAAAGCCGTTCGTTTTCTGACCGACTATCTGGAGGAAATCGGATTTACGACGGTAGAACGCCGCGAGACAGGCGGCCATCCGCTCGTTTATGCGGAGTATAAGGCCCCGGAACCGGCTCAGACGGCGCTGTTCTATGGTCATTATGATGTACAGCCGGCAGACCCGTATGAACTGTGGGACAGCGCTCCATTTGACCCCGAGGTCCGCGGCGGCCGGTTGTATGCACGCGGTGCCAGCGACGACAAAGGACAGGTGTTCATGCATCTGGCTGTGTTTGAGGCGATGATGCAGACCGAAGGCAGGCTCCCGTGCAGCGTCAAGCTGCTGATTGAAGGAGAAGAAGAGATCGGCAGCAAACACCTCTATCCTTTCTTGGAGAACAACAAAGAGCTCCTGGAAGCAGACTTCTGCCTGATTTCGGATTCCGGCATGGTCGAAACCGGAACGCCGACCATCATGTACGGCCTTAAAGGCTTTACCGGCCTCGAGGTCACGCTGCACGGCCCGGACCGGGACCTGCATTCCGGCCTTTACGGCGGCGCAGTCAAGAATCCTGCGATGGCGATGGCACAGCTGCTCGCCGGCATGAAGAATGAAGACGAAGTGGTCACCGTAGAAGGGTTTTATGAGGACGTCGAAGCTCTCGAGGACGACGAGCGCAGGCTGATGAATGAAGCACCGGGAGAAGACTACCCGGTATCTACCGGTATCCCGGAAACAGCACCGGAAAAAGGCTACACGGCGCAGGAGCACACCATGGCACGTCCGACCCTTGAAGTGAACGGCCTCTTCAGCGGGTATCAGGGAGAAGGCACGAAAACCATTATCCCGTCGAAAGCAACAGCAAAACTGACGTGCCGGCTTGTCCCCGGCCAGGATCCTGCCGTGATTCAGGACCTTCTCGTTTCGCATATCGAGCAGCATACCCCGGCCGGCGTCCGGGCAGACGTTCGACGCGAAGCGCTGTCCGCAAAGGCGTATAAAGTGAATCCGGATCATCCGCTGATCAAGAAGGCGGCAGCCAGCTACACGGAAGCATTTGAAAAAGAGACTGTCTTCGTCCGGCTCGGCGGGTCCATTCCTGTCGTAGAAACGATTGACCGCCTCTTCGGCATGCCGGTCGTTCTGATGGGCTTTGGTACGCCGGAAGATAACCTCCATTCGCCGAATGAGAGTTTTCCGGTGTCCCATTTCACAAAAGGCATGCACGCCCTCGCGCACTTTTACAAGCAGATGTAAGCTTCATCAGGACGAGAGACGTTCTGTCGGAACAGCGTCAACGTCGCTTCTCTTCCAAGAAGCAAGGAACCGATGAGCCACGCCGGGACAACATCCCGGCGTGGCTTTTGTTTCTGCCTTCTGACAATAAGAAGCAGGGAGACAGCAGGCTCCGTGTATCTCCCATGCTGCATGAACAGCTCTCTGCTTCAAGCACCTCCCCCTTGCAGTATTATACCCCTTATGGTATATTGCGAGAAGCAATGAATTGAGGTGGGACATGATGAACGAAGCTTGGATGATCGGCCCTCTCCTGGTACAGCAGGCGTGGCTGTATGTCATAGCGGCTTTTGCTGCCGGCTTCCTCTATCTCCACTGGGTGTCACCCGTGGACGATAAAACGGTGAGGGAGGAAGTATTTTCTCTCTTCTTGTACGCGCTGCTCGTGCTGTTTTTCGGGAGCATCTTGACGCAGTGGAACGTAACGATGGCCGATCCACTGGCGGCGGCTGTCTATCCTCCCGGTACTGGGGAGATCATGCTTGCTGTTGGGGTCTTCGTTGTTCTCGTCTTCAACTTTCAGGGGAATACCGCCCTTCTCCTGCAGGGAACGTCTTACGTGCTGTTTGTCAGTACGGCGGTCTATGCTTTCCTGGCACCCCCTGCCGGCATTCAGACGGCAGGCTTCACGCACCCTGCTGGTCTCTACATCATGGCTGTCAGTCTCTTCTTTCTCGTCCTGCTTCACACGTATAAGCAGGGAGCGGCATTTCTTGTTCTGTGGGGCCTCAGCATGGCTGCCGCACATCAGGCAACGGTCGTAACAACCTTTTTCCTGACGCCGGCAGCAGACTACGTCTATGTTGTGATTAGCGCCGGAGCTCTCGCAGGCTACTGGCAGCAGAGGAGGAAAGCGACATGAAATTCACGGTAATTGTGATACTGGCTGCGCTGATGATGAGCTGGACCTTTTACAGCTACATCCAAGAGGAGAGTCCTGAAATGCAGACAGAAGAAGGACTCGACCAGGGAGACCTGGCACCTGATTTCGAATTGACCACCCTCGAAGGGGAAACTGTTCAGCTGTCTGACTTCCGCGGCAGTCCGGTCATGCTCAATTTCTGGGCGACGTGGTGTCCCCCCTGCCGGGCCGAGATGCCGGATATGCAGCAGGTGTATGACGACGGAGACCTGGAGGTGCTTGCCGTGAACTTAACGTCTTCTGAGTCATCAGCAGACGATGTGTCCACGTTTGTGACCGACTTCGGCCTGACGTTCCCGATTTTGATGGATGAGGAGGCGGAGATCTCGGACTTGTACGAGATTCAGCCTGTGCCGACCTCCTATTTTATTGACGAAAACGGAAGAATTCAGCAGGCTTCCTATGGACCGGTCAACGAGGAGCAGATGCGGCAGCAGGCGGAGATGCTCGGAGACTGAGGCTTTCCGCTGCATGCGGCCTTCCCGAGCAGCGGACGAAGAGGGCCGTCTTCTTTCACGAAACACTCCTTGCTCAGCTGGAAAGGAAAAAAGGCTTTGCGGCAGGAGCCGTATCGCTTATACTAGAGGAAACAGAGGATGCGGATCGAGCCGTATCCTCTTTTCTTTGGCTGTAAAGGAGCTGGCTCTATGGATGATGTGCTTCAGGATATGACCATCCGTCCGATGCAGGAAAAGGATCTGCCCGTACTGGCCCGATGGCTGCAGCAGCCGGAAGTCTTCCGCTACTACGGCGGAGAGCCGGCAGCACGAGAAGAAGTTGACAGCAAATACCTTCCGAGAATCCGAGGCGAGGAGGAGATCCCCGTCTACATCATCGATTTCCGGTCTTCCCCAGTCGGCTTCATGCAGGTATACACAGCCTCTTCCGACGTGTACAATGCTGGAGGATACCCTCCGGATACGATCCTCTTCGGGATGGACCTGCTGATCGGTGCTTCGCGGATGAATCAGGGACTCGGCACAGCCGCCGTGTCTCTGATGAGTGATCACCTGCTGGCTTCCGGTGCCGATGCGGTCGTGCTCGATCCTGAAACGGATAACTCCCGGGCCCGGCGCAGCTATGAAAAAGCCGGCTTCCGCCTCGTCGGCAGGATGGATGCCGGGCGCCTGCTGCTGATGGCAAAATCAACGCCATCTTCTGCACAGGATGAACGCTGAATAGAACCAACGAGAAAAAGGAGCGGACATACATGGTACAATCGCAGACATTCACTGCAGAGATTACAGACCTCGACCGAAAAGGATCGGGCCGGGCTGCCGTCTGGCGGGAGAATGAAAAAGGATTCATGAGCAAACTGAAACTGACACTTCCGCAGACACTCCCCGGCGAAAAAGTCGAAGCCGTCGTCGAGCGACCGGACAAAAAACGCTGGTGGACCTTTCCGGATCAGATTATCGAACCGAGTGCGGAAAGAACCAAGGCTCCGTGCCCACATTTTGACCGCTGCGGCGGCTGTGTCTGGCAGCACTGGCAGTACAGGTATCAGCTGCAGCATAAAACAGAGGAAGTACGCAGCATGCTGGCACGCCAAGGCTTCGAACCGGCCCTCGTAGAAGAGACGATCGGCATGGAAGACCCGTGGCACTACCGCAACAAAATGGAATTCACGTTCTCTCCTGAAGGCCGGCTCGGCATGCATGAGCAGGGAAACTTCCGGAGCATCGTGGAACTTCACACGTGCCTGATCGCCGGAGAGAGCATGGTCCGGGCTGCCATGACCATCGCTGCCTGGGCCGAGCGGCACGACCTGCCCGGATACGATAAAGACGCCCACGACGGACTGCTGCGCCACGTCCTCCTCCGTCAGTCATTTGATACAGGGGAAGTGATGGCCGGCATTGTTGCCACCGAAGCCCCTGATGGACGGCTTGCACCGCTGGTCGATGCATTGAAGCAGGAAATAGAGGAGCATCACCCTGAAGTGAAAAGCTTCCTCTGGCTGGAGAATACCGATTGGGCCGACCGCGTTCAGGCAGAATCGCTGCATCTCTTAGCAGGCAGGGATTTTATTTATGACACGATGGCCGGCTTTCGTTTCCGCCTCTGGCACGATACCTTTTTCCAGACGAACCCGTTTCAGGCAGAAAAGCTTGTCGAGCTCGCGCTGCATGCGGCTGAGCCGCAGCCGCATGAACGGATGATCGACCTGTTCTGCGGCGTCGGTACATTCTCGCTCCCGTTTGCCTCCAGAGTAAACCAGCTGGCCGGTATTGAGATTGTCCCGGCCTCCATCGCTTCCGCTGAACGAAACGCAGAAGAAAATGGGCTGACCAACACGACCTTTCTCGCAAAAGATGCACGAAATGGAATCGATGAGATGCTGCAGTCGTTCGGCATTCCGGAACTGCTCATGCTCGATCCGCCGCGTTCCGGGGCCGGAGGGAAAGTGATGCGACGTATCGGCCGGTCGGCGCCGCAGCGAATCGTGTATGTTTCCTGCAATCCGGAAACATTCGCCGAAGATATCGCCCAGCTCGTCCCGTATGGCTATGAACTCGACTATGTGCAGCCAGTCGACTTGTTTCCTCATACGGTCCACGTCGAGCTGGTCGCCTTACTGCGTAAGAAGCGCGGATAAATCCCCGAAGCGTTTATGCGTGGAGGTACCTATTACCCAAAAGCCGTATGCCTGACCACAGACGTGGCAGGCATACGGCTTTTTTTAGACATGGGAAGCCTGCGCAAATGCTTCTTCCTGTGGAACCTTCCGCTTTTTTATAAGGAGCGAAAGCGCGAGCCGCCTTTTGGTCGGAACGGCGTATGCCACAATCTTTTCTAAGGGAAGAAAGAGTTTTTCTGTCTTCCCGGGCAGCGCAGAGCCGCCGTCACACTATATGAAAACAGATACATTTTATACTTGCAAAAAAACCGCCCCCTGCAAAGGGAGCGGCCTGATGACTGAGGTGCTCTCAGTCTCTATGTGTCCACCAGATTCTGCGTAAGTATTGGTGGAGACGGCGGGAATCGAACCCGCGTCCAGAGATAACGTGACTTACGCTTCTACGAGCGTAGTTAGTTTATTAAATTTCGCGCATACTTCAGCCAACTAACAGGCTTCCGTATGGCTAACCTGATTGATCTCTTCTGAAACACTCCAGGTGGAAATGTTTCAGCGTATCCCACTATGAGTGAGTCCCAGGTCCTTCACATGGGCGATGAAGGTTGGAACCGCCTAACAGGGTTGTTACGCCGCTGCTAGTGCGAAATCTTCTTCTTGGTTGCCAACTATAGGCAAGGTGAGCGTTTTTACGAGGACACTCAGCTCGACTCGCCACGTAAGTCCGACCTATCCCTGTCGAATCCAGAACGTCCCCATGAATGAGAACGAAAAGGAAAGAAAGTTCCTTAACGGTATTACCATTATATCACATACGTACCTCTTGTCAATCCTCCGGCTTACCGGCCGAGGTTGGCATCTTTGAACGCACGCTGGACTTCCCGGTTTGCATCTTTGCGTTTCAAGTCTTCCCGCTTATCATATTTCTTCTTCCCTTTTCCAAGACCAACGAGCACTTTGGCTACACCATTCTTAATGTAGATTTTGAGTGGCACGACCGTATAGCCCTTCTGCTGTGTTTTGCCGATCAAGTAATTGATCTGTTTCTTGTGCATCAGAAGTTTCCTCGTACGGATCGGATCATGATTGTACCGGTTCCCCTGTTCGTAGGTGCTGATGTGCATATTGTGGATCCACACTTCTCCTCTGGATACTCTCGCAAAGGATTCCTTCAGGTTGACACGGCGGTTCCGAATTGATTTGATTTCCGTGCCGGTCAGCACGATGCCTGCTTCAAACGTTTCTTCAATATGAAAATCATGATTCGCTTTTCGATTTCTCGCTATTTCTTTTCCTTCCGTAGCCATGGCAGTTCCATCCTCCCCTTCATCTGTTCCGGCAGGCGTACCGTATGTACTGCAGCGGGAGCAGCCGCCGGTGCCGGCCGCTGCCCCAGATCAGGCTCTCCATCATTATTTTTTCTTTTTTGCTTTGTTCCGCTGCTTCTTCGGTGCACTGTCATAAAAAGGTTTCTTTTTCCCTTTTTTGTTTTTCTGTTTAAGATCGATGCCTTTTTTTCCCTCGTTTTTCTTGCCTTTTTTTCCTTTATCTTGACTGCTTTTTTGCTTCCCGTTCCGATTGTCCGTTTCGATGACGCGCGGACGATCTTTCTTCCGCTGTTTCCGCGGCTTCATGCCGATGATTTCAAAGTCAATGATACGCTCATCCACATTGACATTGGCGACACGTACCTCGATTTCATCGCCGATACGGAACGTGTTTTTCGTCCGTTCTCCCACCATCATAAACTGGGACTGATCAAAATGATAGTAGTCATCGGTCAGATAACTGACGTGTACGAGCCCTTCGATGGTGTTCGGCAGCTTAATAAACAAGCCGAAGTTCGTGACGGAACTGATAATCCCGGTGTATTCTTCGCCGATTTTATCCTCCATGAACTGTACCTTTTTCAATTCATCCGTTTCACGTTCTGCATCTTCCGCACGACGTTCCATTTCGGAGGCGTGGGTGGTGATTTCAGGGAGCTTCTCCTCCCAGTGAGAAGTTGTTTTCTTGTCTGTTTTCGCATGAATCAGATACGTACGGATCAAACGATGAACAATCAAGTCCGGGTATCGTCGGATCGGAGAGGTGAAGTGCGTATAGTAATCCGCTGCGAGACCGAAGTGCCCGGCATTGGACGGATCGTACTTCGCCTGCTTCAGGGATCGGAGCATCATCGTATTGATGACCGGCTCTTCCGCCTCTCCTTTCACACTCTCCAGCAGTTCCTGCAGAGCCCGTGGATGCACCGTGTTGTTCGTGCCTTTGACGACGTAGCCGAAGTTCGTAATGAACTCGAGGAACTGATTCAGCTTCGCTTCGTCTGGATCTTCGTGAATCCGGTAGACGAAAGGCAGTTTGAGCCAGTGAAAGTGTTCCGCTACGGTTTCGTTCGCCGCCAGCATGAATTCTTCGATCAGCTTTTCTGCAGTGCTGCGCTCACGGAGCACTACATCATACGGGCGCCCTTCCTCATTGACGAGGACCTGCGCTTCTTTAAAGTCAAAATCGATAGCCCCTCGTGCGAAACGTTTCTTCCGCAGCACTGCCGCGAGCTCTTCCATATCCTTAAAGAAAGGAACGAGCGGTTCATACCGCTTCATGACTTCTTCGTCTTCGTCCTCCAGAATCTTTTTCACGTCGGTATAAGTCATACGTTCATTCGTACGGATAACGCTCTCGAAAATCTCGTGGTTCACGACGCTGCCGTCTTTACTGATTTCCATCTCACAAGACAGCGTCAGTCGATCGACCTGCGGGTTCAGTGAACAGATTCCGTTTGAGAGACGGTGCGGAATCATTGGTATCACGCGGTCAACAAGGTAAGAACTCGTGCCGCGGTCATATGCTTCCTTATCGATGGGAGAGTCTTCCTGCACGTAGTGGGATACGTCGGCAATGTGCACCCCGAGCTTGTAATTGCCGTTATCCAGGCGCTTTACCTGCACGGCGTCATCGAGGTCTTTTGCGTCTGCCCCGTCGATGGTGACGATGGTCTCTTCGCGCAGGTCTCTGCGCCCGTCAAGATCGCCTTCTGCGATCGTATCCGGCACTTCCTCTGCCTGGCGGATCGCTTCTTCCGGGAATTCTCCCGGCAGTCCGTGCTTGTGGATGATCGACATGATGTCGACGCCCGGATCGTTTTTGTGACCAATGATTCTAGAGACGTGACCTTCTGCTGTTTTTCGTCCCTCCGGAAATTTCGTGATTTCCACGACCACTTTATGGCCGTCGACAGCGCCGAGCGTCTGATTTTTCGGGATGAAAATATCCGCCGGTATCCGCTTGTCGTCGGAGGCAACGAAGCCATAGCCGCCATCATCTGTATAGGTTCCGACCGTCGATCTCGTCCCGCGTTCGATAATTCGGATAATGGTGCCTTCCGGGCGATCCTCATCCGAATCAGCAGCAAGACGAACGAGCACCGTGTCTTTATTCATGGCATTGTTCTGCTCATTTGGAGCGATAAATACATCATGGTGGTCTTCCCCTGTTTTCACAAAGGCAAATCCTTTCGGGTGCATGATGACTTCTCCGCGGATCAGGTTCATTTTCTCCGGCAGGCCGTAGCGGTTCGTTCTCGTACGCACGAGGCTGCCTTCCTCTTCCAGTTCATTCAGCAGCTTCACGCATATTTTGTAGCGCTCTGCATCCTGAAGTTCTAATCGTTCTTCAAATTCTTTCATTCCGAGCGGCTTGTCCGCTTCTTTAATTTCGTCCATAATGAGATTTTTTGTTAAATCCTGCATTATTGGTCTCCTTTCAAATGGGCGAGACCTGCATGAGTGTAGGCATTATTCATTCCAGTCCAACTTTTCAAGAAATTGATAAACGTCCTCATGTAACTGGTCTCGTTCTTTATCTAATGTGATGACGTGGCCTGATTCTTCATACCACTTGATTTCTTTATGCTCCGCTGCAACACCGTCATAGATCATGTTGGCACTGTTGATGTCGATCATCTGATCCTTGGATCCCTGAGCGACGAACGTCGGTGCATGAACCATGTCGATACTGCCGCGTACTTCTTTGTTCAGTCCGCGCAGCCGCTGGATCACTTCGGTCTGCGTACCGTCGAAGGCGTTCATCTCTTCGACGATCTGCGCTTCTTCTTTTTGCTCCCAGCGCTTGTATTTAGCGGCGTAGTCGTATACTCCACGCTGCATTCTCTCCTCACTGTGGATTTCCAGCGGCGAGCACATGGTGAAGATGCCTTTCAACGGGACAGTATACCCAAGTTTCAGCGAAAAGACGCCGCCGAGGGATAATCCGCCGGCCGCTATCTCTTCGTATCCCTGCCCGCGCAGATCATTGTAGGCAGCCTGAACGTCTTCCCACCACTGCTCGGGTCCGGTTTTCACCAGTTCCTCCGGCGGGACCGCATGGCCGCGCATATGCGGGGCATGGGCGGTGTACCCTTTCTTGTTCAAATACCTTCCCAGCATCCGCACATCGGCTGAATTGCCGGTGAATCCATGCAGCAGCAGCACGGCACGCGGGCCGCCTTCAAAAGTGAATGGTTTCGGTTGAGCGATCTTCATCATGACTGTCTCGGTCCCTTCTGTTCTCTGATTTTTCTGTTGGCGCAGCGGTTAGAAAAGCTTCCAGTTTCTCCAGGAAGTCTTCCTTCTGTTCACCGAACCAGATATAGTGTTTCGCCTGCTCCAGATAGTAGAGCTGCTTTTCTTCTGACCTGATTTTATCAAAAATATACTGCGCGCTGCGAGCTGGTACGAGGCCGTCCTTTTCTCCCTGTACGATGAGCGTCGGGACGTCAATTTCCTCGAATGCATGGCGCAGTCTTTTTACGAGCCTTGCGAATTCCACTGTCGCTTCCACCGGTGTCCGTCGCACCTTTTCCCGGTAAAATCGGTATACGTCGTTGTCTGCAAGTTCTCCGCGGAATCCTTCAAGTGCCCAGCCTGTCACATCTTCTGCTATCTGCTTCGGGTTCAGATAAAAGACAGAAGAGGAGATCAGCACCAGTCTGTCCACCGGGTAGCGGGCCGCCAGGTAGCCGGCGATCACGCCTCCCATGGAGAAGCCGATCACGTAGACACGGCTGCAGCGCTTCAGCAGCTCTTCAAGGGCCACCTGGGCTTTGTAAATCCATTCCCGGTGGTTCGATTCTTTCAGAGCCTGCCTTGTCCCGTTATGGCCGGGAAGTTCCGGTGTATACACGAGCCACGCTTCTTTCTGGAAGTGTGACTGGATATCCTTTACTTCTTCCGGCGTACCGGTAAATCCGTGTACAATTAAGCATCCTATCATGATGATCACCTTCTCCGGAGTTATGATACAGCTATTCCCGGAAAAAGGGTTTTTCTAACCTGGCTGGCCGCCGGCGGCTTCCATCTGGAAGAAGGCTGCCGAAAGATCCTGCCGTGTGTCAGCGCCAGGTGGTGACGGCGATGTCCTTAACGCCCATCGTGCGGGGCTGCGGCAACGTTTCTCCCAAGGAGCAGGGGGTATGAAAAAAAGCCCGCAGGAAAACGATTCCGGCGGGCTTTTATCTGAACTTTATACGCTGCGTAGTTTCTACATGAAATAACCGAGCCATAGCGCAAAGACGAAAAACAGAACACCGAGAACGACAGTCGCTTTACTGAGCACTGCCTCGAGTCCACGGGCCTTCGTCTTGCCGACCATCTGTTCCGCACCGCCGGAGATTGCTCCGGACAACCCGGCACTGCGGCCGGACTGAAGCAGTACAACAGTAATAAGCAGTATAGAAACGATGACTAGCATAATAGATAAAAGTTGTTCCACCAGATACACCCCTTAATAAACGTACGTGATACCTTTTGAAAGAATAACACGTTTACCGGGTCCATGCAAGTCTCCTTCCGTGCAGGAGGGCCGGGACTTACTCTCCCGTGAAGGCAATCGACCTTCCTTCCGATGCAGAGGTATACATGGCATCAATCAGCTGCTGGATGTAGGTTCCCTGCCACGCTTCGGAGATCGGTTTCGCTTTGCCTTCCACTACATCGAGAACATGAGCAATCTGCCGTTCGTATCCGTCCCGGGGCTCCACCTTATCCAGATGCACGGGGTGGATGTCGAGCAGCGATCCATACTTTTCACCGTACATCCGGAACGGAGATGTAGAAGCGCCGCCGCGGTCGCCGAGGAACGTCACATTGAGCGTTTCTTCTTCTTCGATATTGGCCGCATAGGACGCCTCCAGGGACAAGGAGACGCCGTGTTCAAACCGAATCATGCCGGCAGCCATATCCTCGACGGAGAAGGAAGCCGGATCCCAGTCTCCGAGCAGACCCACACCAGGTTTTCTTCCGAGACGCTGGTGGGTGACGGCACTGACTTCCACCGGCCGGAGGAACCCGCCGATATACATGGCGAGGTCCAGCATATGCACGCCGATATCGATCAGCGGTCCTCCTCCCTGCAGTTCTTTATCCGTGAAGGCTCCCCATCCGGGAATGCCCCGGCGCCGCATCGCTTCCACTTTCAGATGATAAATGGACCCCAATTCACCATCATCGACAGCCCGCTTCAATACTTCCGTTTCTTTATGGAACCGATGATGGAACCCATACATCAGATGACGGTTCTGCTGGCGCGCTGCTTCTTCCATGCGGAGCGCCTCCATCGCATTCACTCCCGGCGGCTTCTCGCAGAGGACATGCGCGCCGGCCTGCAGTGCCGCATGCACCGCTCGTTCGTGGTATTTGTTCGGCGTCGCCACGATCACCAGATCAAAATCATGTGCATCGAGCATCTCCTGCTCCGATGTATATACATTAGGGACGTGGAAAGCCTGTGCTGCTTCTACAGCCGTTGCCTCTGTCCGGGAGCAGACGGCGATTATCTCTGCGCGCGGATCTGCCGCCAGTGCCCGCATATGTGCTCCTCTCGCGATCATACCTGGACCGATGATGCCTACTCGGTACGTCATCTCTGTCCACACTCCTTCCTGTCTCCTGTTCAAAGGTATTTTCTCGGAACATGCGTCTCTTCCTTCTATCTTCTTTCCCTGGAAAGCAGGGAGATAACCTTTGAAAACCTGGTTGAATTTCCCATCTCTGTATGCTATGCTAACGCTGAAAATATCCACTAGGGGAGCCGGCCGGCTGAGACGGTGCACTGCACCGGACCCTTTGAACCTGATCTGGTTGAGACCAGCGTAGGAAAGTGGCACAGCTTCTGCTGCAGGGCCCGCAGCAGGCTTGATGTGCAGCTCTTTCCATGCGGAAGAGCTTTTTTTCGTGGTGGATGTTTTCCAAATCATCTCGAGGAGGAAAATCAATGTCATTTTCAGCACAGCTGCGAAAGGAAACCGCCCCTCTGTTTCAGGCCATTCTGGAACATCCTTTTGTTGAAGGAATCGGTCGTGGCGAGGTGCCGCGGGAGGCACTCGTCCATTACGTAAAACAGGATTATGAATATTTGACGACGTTCTGCAGAATCTACGGGCTCGCCGCCTCCAAGGCAGAGACCAGGGAGGACCTTGCCTTTTTCCAGGAACAGATGGGCTTTATCCTGAACGAAGAGATTCATCCGCATCATAATTTCTGCCGTGCAGCAGGCGTCCGCTATGAGGACCTGCAGCAGGCACCGCTCGCACCGACGGCCCATCATTATACACGGCACATGCTCGGAGCAGCCCTGCAGGGAACGCTCGGCGAGACGCTTACTGCACTGGCTCCCTGCCCGTGGACGTACCGGGATATTGGATTACACTTGATGGAGACCGTTCAGCCTCAGGAAGATCACCCTTTTTACGAGTGGATCACCTTTTACGGCGCAGCTGCTTCAAGAAATGTAACGTCGATCTTCCAGGAAAAAATAGATCGCTGTGCGGCAGAAGCTGGTCCGGCTGAACGAGATCGGATGAAGCGCCACTTCATTCGAAGCACGCAGTTAGAGTATGCGTTCTGGAGTATGGCGTGGGAGCAGGAAACGTGGCCGCTGGAAGAAACTCCGGCCGGGCAGAAACTGCATCGATAGTATATCCGCGAAGATATAAGCGGGCAGCTGCACCGCTGGCACCCATGACAGGTACGCCTTCAGGAGGGAAGGGCAGCGCCTCTTGGCAAGCCTCCGCCTGAAACGGGAGAAAAGAGGCTGCGGAAAGGAACCTCTACACCAACATATATTTTAGAGCCTGAAAAAAAAGACATCCGGGGAACAAAAGCGCAAAGCGCCTTTTGGTCGGAACGGCTTGCGGAAGCGCTGCAGGTTTTGAAGGGAAGAATACGTGTTTCGTTCTTCCCGTGCAGCGCATGGAGCCGCCGTCCCCCTGTATGAAAACGTATATTTTCTTATACTTTACCTTCATGGCAGGTTCATGATCGTTATGAACAAACAAAACGCTTTCGACGATCCAAACCGGATCATCGAAAGCGTTTTTAACGTGCTGGAGAACGATGTTGCCCCAGCCTCTTCGCATCTGTGCTGAGAAGAGCCGGCTTTGTCAGCAGGCTTCCTTCCGTGCCGGGCTTTCTTTCACGGAAAGCTCCGGTCGTGGGCACGTTTTATTTGTTGTTCAAGTTGTAGAATGCGTCGCGTCCAGCGTAGCGGCCGACAATCTGCAGCTCATCTTCAATGCGGAGGAGCTGGTTGTATTTTGCTACACGGTCCGTGCGGGATGGCGCACCTGTCTTGATCTGACCGGCGTTTGTTGCTACAGCGATGTCTGCAATCGTCGCGTCCTCTGTTTCACCGGAACGGTGGGAGATGACGTTCGTGTATCCTGCACGCTTCGCCATTTCAATCGCTTCAAATGTCTCGGAAAGCGTACCGATCTGGTTCACTTTAATCAGGATGGAGTTGCCGATGCCTTCCTCAATGCCGCGGGAAAGCTTGTTGGTGTTCGTGACAAAAAGGTCGTCACCGACGAGCTGTACTTTATCTCCGAGACGATCGGTCAGCTTCTTGAAGCCTTCCCAGTCGTTCTCGTCGAGGCCGTCTTCAATGGAGATGATTGGATACTTGTCGCAGAGCTCTGCGTAGAAATCAACCATTTCGTCCGCTGTCTTTACAACGCCTTCGCCCTTCAGGTTGTACTTGCCGTCTTCGTAAATTTCAGAAGCAGCAACGTCCATAGCCAGCTGAATTTCTTCGCCCGGCTTGTAACCCGCTTTTTCCACGGCTTCAATGATCGTAGAGAGCGCTTCTTCGTTAGAGCCGAGATCCGGTGCAAAACCGCCTTCATCGCCGACCGCTGTGTTGTAGCCTTTCGAAGCGAGCACTTTCTTCAGGTTGTGGAAAATTTCCGCACCCATCTGCAGGGCTTCGGTAAAGGAATCTGCGCCGACCGGCATGATCATGAATTCCTGGATGTCGACACTGTTGTCTGCGTGCTCGCCGCCGTTCAGGATGTTCATCATTGGGGTCGGCAGGGTCTTCGCGTTGAATCCGCCGAGGTAGACATACAGCGGCAGGTCCAGTGCGTCGGCTGCTGCATGCGCTGCCGCCATGGAAACACCAAGAATTGCGTTCGCACCGAGCTTCTCTTTGTTCGGTGTACCGTCGAGGTCAATCATCAGCTGGTCAATGCCGAGCTGGTCAAGCACATCGACACCGACGAGTTCTGGTGCGATTTCGTTGTTCACGTTGTCTACTGCTTTAGAGACGCCTTTACCCATGTACGCGTCGCCGCCGTCGCGGAGTTCAACGGCTTCGTATTCACCGGTGGATGCACCGCTTGGTACGATCGCGCGGCCGAATGCGCCGCTCTCGGTGTGGACTTCTACTTCTACTGTTGGATTCCCGCGGGAGTCCAGTACTTGTCTTGCGTATACATCTGCGATCATTGTCATTATTTACACGCTCCTTCGTTTTCTTTATTTTTTCATCAAGGTTCTGCCGGTCATGTCCTCAGGCTGTTCTACGCCGAGCAGTTCCAGCAGGGTTGGTGCCAGATCTCCAAGCACCCCGTCTTCCCGTAGTGTAACATCTTTGTCCGTGACGATAACAGGGACCGGGTTGGTCGTGTGTGCTGTCATTGGAGATCCATCTTCCATCATCAGCACATCTGCGTTTCCGTGATCTGCTGTGATGATGGTTTTTCCACCTTTTTCTTCAATTCGGTCGACGATCTTCCCGAGGCACTCGTCGACGGCTTCTATTGCTTTGATCGTCGGCTCCAGCTTGCCGGAGTGACCGACCATATCCGGATTGGCGAAGTTGAGGATGATCATGTCATGCTTGTCTGCATCAATTTCCTTCAGCAGCGCATCGGTCACCTCATACGCACTCATCTCCGGCTGCAGATCATAGGTAGCCACTTTCGGCGAATCGATGAGCACCCGTTCTTCCCCAGGGTATTCGGCTTCGCGGCCACCGCTGAAGAAGAACGTAACGTGCGGAAATTTTTCGGTCTCGGCTATACGAAGCTGCTTCAAGCCGGCATCTGCGGCTACTTCGCCGAGGACGTTTTTCATGCTTTCCGGCTGAAACGCTACTTTTCCCTGAATCGAGTCGCTGAACTTCGTCAGACAGACGTAGTAGACGTTTGCTGGATGACGCTCGCCCCGCTCGAAATCGAGAAAATCGTCATTAGTGAACACTTCTGAAATCTGGATCGCACGGTCCGGACGGAAGTTGAAGAAGATGACGGCATCATCATCTTTAATCGTACCGACTGGCGTGCTGCCATCTTCCTGCGTGATGACTGTCGGCAGGACGAATTCGTCATGGACTTCTTTGCTGTAGGAAGCATCGATCGCTTCTTTCGTCGATGAATACGTCTCACCTTCACCGTAAACCATCGCACGGTAGCTTTTTTCAACGCGGTCCCACCGCTTATCGCGGTCCATCGCATAGTAGCGTCCTTGAATCGTAGCAAGCTGCCCGGTACCGAGTTCCTTCATTTTGGTTTCCAGCTGATCAAGGTACGTCTGCGCCGTCGTCGGTCCGACGTCACGACCGTCCAGAAAGGCATGCACATAGACGTTCGGAACTTCTTCCTTCTTCGCCATTTCCAGCAGTGCAAACAGGTGGCTGATGTGACTGTGGATGCCGCCGTCCGAGACGAGTCCATAGAGATGCAGGTCTGTCCCTTTCGCTTTGGCGTGCTCCATCGCGCCTTTGAACTCTTTGTTATCAAAGAACGATCCGTCTTCGATCGCGAGGTTGACCCTCGTCAGGCTCTGATACACGACACGGCCGGCCCCGATATTCAAGTGGCCTACCTCCGAGTTGCCCATCTGACCTTCCGGAAGGCCTACAGCCAGCCCGCACGCATCCAGCGTGGCGTGCGGATAGCTGTTCCAGTAGCGGTCAAAATTCGGCGTGTCCGCCTGCGCGACAGCATTGCCCTTCGTTTCTTCATTCAGGGCGAATCCATCGAGAATAATGAGCGCTTTCGGCTGTTTACTCATTGCCTGCCTCCGTGAGCTGCAGGAAGGAGTCAGCTTCCAGGCTTGCACCGCCGACGAGTGCACCGTCGATGTGTCCCTGGCCGAGCAGTTCCTTAATGTTTGCCGGCTTCACGCTGCCGCCGTACTGGATGCGCACGGCTTCCGCTGTTTCTGCGGAAAAGGCTGAAGCGAGCGCCTCGCGGATGACGCCGCACGTTTCATTCGCCTGCTCGGACGTCGCTGTCCGGCCTGTGCCGATTGCCCAGACAGGTTCATAGGCAATAACGAGCTGCTGAACCTGCTCTTCAGAGAGGCCGTCCAGTGCCCCTTTCACCTGTGTTGACACAACATCATTCGTCTTGTTGCCTTCGCGCTCTTCGAGGGTCTCTCCGACACAGACAATCGGTGTGAGACCGTGGTTAAGCGCTGCTTTCGTCTTTTTGTTCACCGATTCGTCCGTTTCGCCGAACATGTCCCGGCGCTCTGAATGACCGAGAACTACATACGTAACGCCGAGGTCTTTGAGCGCAGCCGGGCTCGTTTCCCCTGTAAATGCACCGCTGTCTTCAAAGTGCATGTTCTGCGCTGCAATGTGAACATCCGTGCCGGAAGCTTCCTGCACGAGTGCGTCGAGGAATAGATCCGGAGAGCAGACGACCGCATCAACCTGGGATGCTGCGGGTACCTTCCCTTTCACTTCCTGCAGAAATGATACAGCCTCTGCCTTCGTTTTGTTCATTTTCCAGTTTCCTGCAATGATTGGTTTACGCATGAGTGATCCTCCTTAAGATGGTTTACTTGTCGTTTAGTGCTGTCACGCCCGGCAGTTCTTTGCCTTCGATGAATTCGAGGGAAGCACCGCCGCCGGTGGAAATATGATCCATCTGGTCCGCGTAGCCGAATTTCTCTACAGCTGCCGCAGAGTCGCCGCCGCCGATGACAGAGTATCCCGCTGTCATGCCGAGCGCTTCCGCTACGCCTTTCGTTCCGGAAGCAAACGCCTGAAGTTCAAATACACCCATCGGTCCGTTCCAGATGATCAGCTTGGATTCTTTGATGACATCCGTGTACGTTTTCAACGTTTCCGGTCCGATATCCAGCGCTTCCCAATCTGCAGGGATGTCGCTGATGTTGACGATCTTCGTATTCGCATCTTCACCGAAGTCGTCTGCTACTTTCACATCGACCGGCATGTAGAAGTGGACGCCGTTCTTTTCCGCTTTCTCCATGAACTGCTTCGCGAGATCCATCTTATCTTCTTCCAGCAGGGACTTGCCGATTTCATACCCCTGCGCTTTCAGGAACGTATAGGCGAGCCCTCCGCCAATGATGAGGTTGTCCACCTTATCAAGCAGGTTGTCGATCACGCCGATTTTATCCTTTACTTTCGCACCGCCGATGATCGCGGTAAACGGGCGCTCCGGATTGAGCATCGCCTGACCGAGAACCTCGAGTTCTTTTTCCATAAGCAGCCCGGACACGGCTGGAATATGGTGGGCAATTCCTTCTGTCGACGCGTGCGCACGGTGTGCTGCGCCGAATGCATCGTTTACGTACAAATCCGCAAGTGAAGCGAACTGCTCGGCGAGCACGCCGTCGTTCTTCTCTTCACCGGCTTCGAAGCGGACGTTTTCCAGCAGGACAATGCCGCCTTCCTCGAGGCTGTCCACGGCCTGTTTCGGCTCATCGCCGTAAACCGCGTCCGTCTTTTTCACTTCTGTTTCGAGTAGTTCACTCAGACGCTCTGCTACCGGCCCGAGCCGCAGTTCCTCGCTGACCTCGCCTTTCGGACGTCCGAGGTGGCTTGCGAGAATGACTTTGGCACCACCGTGCATCAAGTGCTTGATCGTCGGCAGAGCCGCACGGATACGCGTATCATCCGTTACTTTCCCGTCCTGCATTGGTACGTTGAAATCCACGCGGCAGAAGACGCGCTTGCCTTTCACATCTACGTCCCGGATTGATTGTTTGTTCATCGGAATTCCTCCTTGGAATGAATCGGTGGGTCAGCCTGTCTTCAGCAGGCTTCCATCGGTCTGGATGCCGGGCTTTACCAGAAGCTGAACCTCACTAGTTAAGGGTATGCCGGGGCAGACAGACAGCGCGGAGCGCCCTATTAGTCGGATCGGCGCTCGGAGCGGCTGTCTGTCTGCTCCAGCATTTTACACTCCCTCATACGATAAAAAGAGGAGGCAGGACACGGGCCCGCCTCCTAAAGGGTGGTTCAGGATGGATCTTCTGCTGGACTTATAGTCCCTGCTTTGCGATATAGTCAACGAGTCGGACAACCTGAGTAGAGTAGCCTGTTTCGTTGTCGTACCAGGAAATCACTTTCACCATGTTGTCGTCCATCACCAGTGTAGACAGCGCATCGACAGAAGATGCGTACTGGTTGCCGTTGTAGTCGCGGCTGACAAGCGGCTCTTCACTGTATCCGAGAACGTCTTTCAGTTCTTTTTCGGATGCTTCCTTCAGAACAGCATTCACGTCTTCCGCCGTCACGTTCTGGTCCAGTTCTGCAACCAGGTCGACCAGGGAAACGTTCGGTGTAGGTACGCGCATCGCGCCGCCGTTCAGCTTGCCTTTGAGTTCAGGCAGAACGAGGGAAACCGCTTTGGCTGCACCAGTAGAAGTCGGGATGATGTTCTCCGCACCTGCGCGGGCACGACGATAATCCTTGTGCGGCAGATCCTGAATGTTCTGGTCCGCTGTGTAGGAGTGAACGGTTGTCATCATACCACGCTTGAGACCAAACTTTTCATGCAGTACCTTCGCAACCGGTGCGAGGCAGTTCGTTGTGCAGGAAGCGTTGGAAATAACGTTGTGCTGGGACGCATCGTACTTGTCTTCGTTGACGCCCATGACTACCGTGATGTCTTCGTCCTGCGCTGGAGCGGAAATAACAACTTTCTTCGCTCCTGCTTCCAGGTGCTTCGCAGCGCCGTCGCGCTTCGTGAAGATTCCTGTGGATTCTACGACGATGTCGACACCTTTTTCGTCCCACTTGAGGGAAGCCGGATCCTTTTCCGCTGTGACCGTGATTTCTTTTCCGTCTACAACGATGTTGTCGCCTTTCACCTCAACGTCTACGCCGAGCTGTCCGTGAACAGAGTCGTACTTCAGCAGGTGTGCGAGCATATCCGCATCCGTCAGGTCGTTGACTGCTACCACTTCGACCTCCGGATTTGTCATTGCCTGTCGGAATACACAACGACCGATACGTCCAAATCCGTTAATACCAACTTTTACTGCCATGAAAAATTCCTCCTTAGTATAGGTGAACTCATATATTTCAAAGGGGGATTCCCCCTTGAACACAATCATGCACACTTCTTATACACGATAGACGCTTCCGCCATCTCTTAAACCTCTTTCTTCAGAATGGCTTTTGCTGCCCCTTCGTCTGTAATCAGAACCCGGCTGGGCGCCTGTTTCATGTAGGCTTCCACCGCTTCTGCTTTCGAAGTGCCGCCGGCTACTGCAATAATGGAGTCCGCATTTTCCAGATCTTCCAGCTGCAGGCCGATCGTAAGTACTTTGTGTACGATACTGCCGTCTTTATCAAAGTAGTAGCCGAACGCTTCAGCCACCGCTTGACGGTCTTTCAACTTATCAATGACTTCATACGGCGTGTTGCGCCGCGCTGCCATGGTCTGCGCATCCCCGATGCCGTGGATCACCATCGTAGAAGCATGAATCAGCTTCAGAATAGACTGGATGGACGGTTCACTGATGAGAGAATCGTACGCCTCTCTGCTCAGCTGATCCGGCACATGCAGCAGCCTGTAGGATCCCATCGCTTTGCGCGCCATTGTCGCACAGATCGTGTTTGCCTGGTTTTCGACCTGTTCTCCCAGACCGCCCCTTGCGGGAACGAAAAGCGATTCTTTCAGGTCGGAGTCCGGCACGAGCATTTCTGCTACAGCAGCGATAGAGGTGCCGCCGGTGACGGCGATGATGTTGTTGTTCGGCAGCAGTCGTCGTTTCATGACGCTGACTGCCGTCCGGCCGAGCTCTTTCTTGACCCATTCAAAGGCGTCACTGTCGCCCGGGACGATGTGGACTTCTTCTACGCCGAGCTTCATCTGGAGCTCTTCTTCCATCGTCTGCGTATCAAACACTTCTTTCATCACTGCTTCGAGCTGAAGCAGGACGTGCTGTCCTTCTTCTGTCAGCACCATCCCCGTCGTGTGGAAATCGACCAGTCCCTGCTCCTTCAGAAAAGTGACTTCAGCGCGGAGAACCCGCTCTGACATATCGAGGTTTCCTGCAAGCGTCCGTCGTCCAATCGGCTCCATCAGCCGGATGTAGCGCATAATCCGATAGCGGAGTCCGAGGACGTCCACCATGTCCGGTACGAGCTTTTTCTGCAGATCCAGGAGCATGTTCATCGAGGGACCGTCTCCTTTCCTGATGCCGGGACCGTTTTTGTCCCCAGCAGACATTTTGTGTCCCACCCGGGGCGAAAAAAAGTTCCCTGCGTGACAGGGTCATTACACCCGTATTATAGCAGGGAACTTTTTAGGGCGCAACTAGGAATCCGCGAGCGCCTGTTTCAAACCGCCGTAGGTGATGATCCCTTCTTCGATGACAAGACCCGCTTCATCAGTCAGCACCGGGATGCGAAGCATATACGCTTCCATCCACTCGTCCTTCGACTCGATGTTGCGGCGCTCCCACGTAAACGGCACTTCTTCTGCCGCCATTTCCAGAGCAAGCTCTGCTTTATCACAGAGCGGGCAGTGCGGCTTTGTGTAGAAATAAAGCATCGACTTCCCTCCTCTACTTCCGCTCTTTTCGTTTGGATGACGACAGCACATGTATTTCTTCCCGGTACTTTGCTGCCGTCCGCCGGGAGATCTGGATGTCATGATCGTACGCCAGTTTCTCGGCTACCTTCTGGTCCGAAAGTGGTGCTGTTTTCTCTTCCTCGTCAAATATCCGCTGCATGAGAAACTTGATCTGCGCTGCAGCGGCATCGCTGTTTCCGGCAGCCACCCCGGATTGAAAGAATGTTTTCAACTCGAAGACACCCCCGGGTGTTTCCACGTATTTATTTCCTGCAGCCCTGGAGACTGTGGATTCATGCATGTCCAGTTCTTCCGCGACCATTTTCAATGTCAGCCTTCTGGCGCTGCCCATGCCGTGCTCCAGCATTTGTTCCTGATGACGGACAACGGCCTCGGCCACCCGCAGGATGGTGTCCTGCCGCTGGGCGATGCTCCGCTGAATCCATGCAAATTGTTCCTGCTTCTTTTTTAAGTACTGCTGTACCTCGCTGTCCTCCTGCTGAAGCAGCCGGGCATAGTTCTCATTCACTCTCAGCTGAGGGATGGCGTCCCTGCACAGATAGACCTTCCAGCTGCCGCCGGCTTTTTCCGCCCGCACGTCCGGCGTGACGTAATGCGGCAGGACCGGGTCGGCTGATTCTCCAGGAGACGGGTCCAGCGTCTGAATCAATTCCAGCGAGGCAAGGATGTCTTCCCGCTCTACTCCTTCTTCCTCAGCAATTTCCTCAAATTGACGGGCCGCAAGCATCTCCGTATACGTGTCAAGAAGCCGCTCAGCCAGCGGATCAACTTCCTCTCTGCGCTGCAGCTGCAGAAGCAGACACTCCGAGATGGAAAATGCTCCGACGCCGGCCGGTTCCATCTGCTGCACGACCGCCGCTGCCTGTTCCAACAGCCGCGGGTCTGTTTCCGTTTCCGAAGCAGCTTCTTCCAGGCTCAAGGAACACCGCCCGCTCTCATCCAGGCAGTGAATGAAGCGGACAGCCGCCTCATAAACGGCGGGGTCTGTATGCATGATGCGCAGCTGAGAAAGGAGGGAGTCATAAAGTGTTTCGCCAGCGGCTGCTGTGAAGTCCAGCGGGCCGACATCACTGCTGCCCCGGCGCATCGAATAGGCAGGCGCCTCCTGCACTTCAAGCAGCGGATTTTCCAGCTGCTGTTCATATAAGTACTCGTGCAGTTCCTGTCCGGAATATTGAAGCATGGTGATTGCCTGACGCAGCTGCTGCGTCATGACCAGCTTCATCGACTGCTCCTGCACGAGCCGGAAATCCATATTCATGAGCTTCCCTCCCTTCTCTCTCCCATCTAGTTTATCATGTGCAGCGGGCGCTCTTCTTCCTATAGGCCATCGTCGTTTTTCTACGGTCTGCCGCCGCAGCAGAAAATGCGGTCGTTCTTCCTCCCGGGTGTTTGAAACAAAGCGAAAACGGTAATGAGAGAAACTAGTGTCTTCAGGCAGGAATTCCCGCCTGTCAGATCGAAATAGGTGCACAGCGCTGCTGGTGATTTTTATTTGACCTTTATTGACCTTTAGGCGTATGATAGAGGCATACGATCAATCATCGTAAACAGATGCTGAAATCAAAGGAGGAAGTAACACATGAATTTAGTACCTACAGTAATTGAACAGACAAACCGCGGGGAACGTGCCTACGATATTTATTCAAGACTGCTGAAAGACCGCATCATCATGCTGGGATCCGGCATTGACGATAACGTAGCAAACTCGATCGTATCACAGCTGCTGTTCTTGACAGCGGATGATCCGGATAAGGACATCTCCCTTTACATTAACAGCCCGGGCGGCTCGATTACAGCCGGCATGGCCATCTATGACACCATGCAGTTCATCAAGCCGAATGTTCAGACAATCTGCATCGGCATGGCTGCTTCCATGGGAGCGTTCCTGCTCGCCGCTGGTGAAGAAGGCAAGCGCTATGCTCTGCCGAACAGTGAAGTCATGATCCATCAGCCGCTCGGCGGCACACAGGGACAGGCTTCTGATATCGAAATCCACGCCAAGCGGATCGTACAGATGCGCGAAAAGCTCAACCAGATTCTTGCTGAGCGTACAGGCCAGGATATCGAAACGATCCGCCGCGACACTGACCGTGACCACTTCCTGAGCGCGATGGAGGCGAAAAACTACGGCCTCATCGACGAAGTAATGGAAAAATCCCAGAACGTATAAACAGAACAATCGCGCACAGTGCCTCCGGAACGGACCGGCAGCTGTACGCCTCTTGAAAAATCCCGTCAGAACCTTTCTGACGGGATTTTTCTATGTGCCGTGACTTCGACAGCATCCGTTTTCTCAAGCGGCGGATCACGCGGGTCGTGCAGGTACCGGAAGGATCCGGATTATTCTTCTTTTGAAACGAAAGCAACGAGCGCTTCCATGGCCTCTTCTTCGTCCTGGCCGTCTGCCTGAAGGACGATATCCTTATCGGCACCGACAGCGATACTCATAATACCCATGATGCTTTTCGCGTTGACGTGCTTCCCTTCCTTTTCAATAAAAATATCGGAGTGGAACTTGTTTGCTTCCTGTACAAATAGTGCAGCCGGCCGCGCCTGCAGTCCGGATCTTCGTTTGACGGTTACTGTTTTTTCGATCATCTCTGTATCTCCTCCTGAGTGCTTAATAGTATAGAAGCGCTTTCACGTCCGAGGCAGAAAAAGGGGGGATTACACCGTTTCCCCCGCCCGCAGTTTTTCAGCGAACTCTTCAATTTTCCGCAGCCGGTGATTGATTCCCGACTTGCTGACTGGGCCGCCCTGCAACATCTCGCCGAGTTCTTTCAACGAAATATCCTGGTGCTCGATCCGCAGTTCTGCCACTTCCTGCAGCTTGTCCGGCAGGATGTCCAGCCCCGCTTCATCACGGATAAAGCGGATATTCTCGACTTGCCGCATCGCGGCTCCTACCGTTTTGTTCAAGTTGGCTGTTTCACAATTAACAAGTCTATTGACGGAGTTACGCATATCTTTCATGATTCGTGTGTCCTCGAACCGCAGCAGCGCCTGGTGCGCTCCGATCACGTTTAGAAAGTCACTGATTTTTTCTCCTTCTTTCAAGTAGAGAATAAATCCTTTCTTTCTTTCAATCATTTTCGCTGTTAGATCGAAACGATTCATAAGCCCGAGCAGCGACTGCCCGTGTTCCTCATAAAGCGAAAATATTTCGAGGTGATAGGAGGCCGTGTCCGGATGGTTGACCGAACCGCCTGCCAGAAACGCCCCGCGGAGATATGCTCTGCTGCAGCAGTCGCTCTCGAGAATGCTGTCTGGAATGGTCCGCTTGAACTGGAACGTTTCATCGACAATATCCAGAGATTCCAGTACCGGCCGGGCTTCTTTCGAGAGCCGCACGACATAGACGTTGTTCTTTTTCAAGCGCATTTTCTTTCGGACGAGCAGTTCCACGTGTACGTCAAAGCTCTGTTTCAGCAGCGTATATATCCGCCGCGCAATCGCCGCATTCTCCGTCTGAACGTCCAGAGAGATACTCCGGTCACGCAGGGAGACAGCGCCGTTCATGCGGGCGAGCGCTGCCAGTTCGGACTTGGCACAGCACCCTTCCGTCTCGAGCTGGGTCAGTTCTTTTTTTGTCATGGATGCGAATGACACGGCTGTCCCTCCTTCCGTCCCATGTTCATAATAAGGATACAAGCCGTTCTGATACTTTGAGCGCGTCATGCCGGAGCAGATTGCCGCGGACGATAAGAAGTTCTTCGGCCACCGGCTCTACTCCCATGCGCTCCAATCGTTCATAATCAATGCAGACCGGTTCTGCACCATCGGTTTCGTATTTGGATGCAAAAGGCTCTGGTATCTCTTGTGTATTTAATAATACCTTATCTACGATGTTTGTGCCAACATGTGCGTGGATCGCTTCGATATGGTCGGCAGCACTGTAGCCGTCGGTTTCCCCGGGCTGTGTCATCACATTGCAGATATAGAGCTTCGGTGCAGTGGATTGAATCAGCGCCTCTTTCATCCCGGGAACAAGCAGGTTCGGAATGATACTCGTATACAGGCTCCCCGGTCCGAGAATGACGAGATCTGCCTGTTCAATAGCATAGACGGCTTCTGCCATCGGGGTCGGCAGGGACGGCTCCAGATAAACCCGGTGGATCTCTCCCTCTGCGTACGGAATTTTTGATTCTCCGCGCACAATCGTCCCGTCTTTCATTTCCGCCAGCAGCGTGATGTGCTCATTAGATGCCGGAATGACTTTCCCTTTCACGTTCAGGACGCGGCTGATCTCCTGCACTCCCTGTGCAAAGTCGCCGGTGATATCACTCATGCCCGCCAGCAGCAGGTTGCCGAGCGAATGCCCTGATAACCCGCCTGCATGATCGAACCGGTGTTGAAAAAGTTCTTCCAGCAGCGGCTCCACTTCCGAAAGGGCGGCGAGTACGTTGCGCACATCCCCCGGAGGCGGTATGTTCAGTTCTTCTCTCAGTCTGCCCGAGCTGCCTCCATCGTCAGCGACGGTGACGACAGCAGAAATATCGACGGGGAAATGTTTCAAGCCCCGCAGCAGCACCGACAAGCCGGTGCCTCCACCGATCACACAAATATTCGCCCGCTTCACTTGTCCCGGCGTCCCTTCTCTACATCACGATGGGTCACACTGGCATGGTAACCCAGTTCCTGAAACCGTTTCGTGAAGTGTTCCGCCAGGGTGACCGAGCGGTGCTTCCCGCCCGTGCAGCCGATGGCAATGATCAGCTGACTCTTCCCCTCGCGTTTGTAATGCGGGAGCATATATTGAAGCAGGTCATCCAGTTTTGCTGTGAACAGCTTCGTTTCCTCCCACTTCATCACATAGTCGAACACTTCCTGGTTCAGGCCGCTCATCGGCCGCAGATGGTCAATGTAATGCGGGTTGGGCAGAAACCGCACGTCAAAGACAAGGTCGGCATCAATCGGAAGGCCGTGTTTAAAGCCGAAAGAAAGAAGGTGAACGTGGAACGTTTCCTCCTGATTTTCAGCGAACTCTTTTAAGATGCGCTCGCGCAGCTGGAGCGGCTTCAATTCACTGGTATCAATAATCACCTGCGCCTGTCCCTTCATTTCATCGAGCATGTCCCGCTCGGCATGGATGCCGCTTAATGGCGCTGATTGATCGGAAAGCGGGTGGGAACGTCGTGTTTCTTTATACCGCGATACGAGCACTTCGTCTTTCGCCTCCAGGAAGAGGATCTTCGGCGTCACTTTCGTTTCCGCTGCGATGAGGTTGACCGCGTCAAAAAGCTGATCAAAAAACTCACGCGCGCGCAGATCTATGACGAGGGCCACTTTCTGCATGCTGCCTCCCGCGTTCTCCACCATTTCGATGAATTTCGGTATGAGCGCCGGGGGAAGGTTGTCGATACAGAAATAGCCCATGTCTTCGAAACTCTGTACGGCGACTGTCTTTCCCGCGCCGGACATCCCTGTAATCACAACGAGTTCTATATGCTGATTTTGTTCTGTCATCATGGTCCTCCTTCAGCTGATGCGGCGGCCGCCGGCTTCGAGTTTTTTGGATAGTAAATTCCGGTGCTGGTCGTATACGAACGTGCCGAACATCAGCCCCTGCTCGTGCAGCAGGGCACGGGTGACCACACGGTCTGCTTCATCCATCGGGATCGTTTCGAGTTCGGCCTCCGGTATCCAGGCAAGTTCCCCCTCTTTTGAGGTGCTCCGCAGCGTCCCGTTAAACGCCTTGGCATGAAAAAGAAACATCGTCCGCTTCTCCAGATAGCTCTCGCCATCCGAGACGAGGTGGGTCACGATCGCTCTCAGCTCCGGCGACTTGATCGTCAGGCCGGTCTCTTCATAAACTTCCCGTTCTGCCGCCTCAGGCACCAGTTCATCGTGCTCCATCTTTCCTCCCGGAGCATACCACCAGCCGCGCCGGGGCTTCTTCATCAGGAGAATTCTCCCTTCAAACTCGATGATACAGT
This sequence comes from Alkalicoccus chagannorensis DSM 18086, assembly GCF_000429725.1. Classification (GTDB taxonomy): domain Bacteria; phylum Bacillota; class Bacilli; order Bacillales; family Salisediminibacteriaceae; genus Alkalicoccus; species Alkalicoccus chagannorensis. The sequence goes on from NZ_AUCK01000013.1 coordinate 96,367, forward strand.
TCGTGATCCGCTGCATACCATCCCGCCTTCCCTGCTGTTTCTTCCAGTATACTACAAAACAGACAGCGGAGAAATCAAGACCGGCAGCGCCTTCCCTTTTCACCGGATGTAAGCATCCAAGAAGACGGACGGAAATAAGACGCTGTGCCTGCAGCTCCGGGCTTTCCGAAGGACTTGTCTTCAAGTCCTTCTTTCCCTCTCCCGGAGAAGAATGGATGTTCAGACGCTGCTCCTGCGATTACTCGTCGCATCGCAGCCCGTTTGCTCCTGCGATTACTCGTCGCATCACAGCCCGTTTGCTCCTGCGATTACTCGTCGCATCACAGCCCGTTTGCTCCTGCGATTACTCGTCGCATCGCAGCCCGTTTGCTCCTGCGATTACTCATCGCAAGAAAACCGCTCGCGGATCCTGTCGGAGTCGTCTCCTTCTGTTCGGGCACACCAAAACGCTGTATACCTACCTCCTTTTTCAAGAGCGGCATACGGGCGGTCAGATACCCACTACGTGTTGGCAGGCGTGGCTCAAACTGCGGAGCGGACCGTCCCAAAACGGGCGCGGGACGGCGTGTTCTCTGCGTTCAGCGGCCCAATATGAAGAAGGTGGCTACTTTTTTCTTCCGGGCGTCCCGCCTGGGTTTGGTGCCCGCCCGCTTCAGGCAGGCGGGCGTCACCTTTTTTCCGTAAAGCGACACGCTTTTCGCCGCTGCCATGCCCTTCAGGCAGCGGAAGCGTCCAAGAATACGCACGGAAACACGACGCTTTCCCTGCCGCGCCGGCCTGCTCTTCTTCGTCTATCCTCTTCCACGGTAAGAAGGGATGTTCAGACGCTGTGCCTGTGCCGCCGGTATCCTTCAAGGGCGTCTTATGATTTCTTATAAACAAAAAAAGAGCACGGGCAGCTTATGCCCGTGCCGGAATTCATAACATAAAAGGGGGTCAATTACAGGTTCATTATAACGGATCTTTGTTGCACCGTGATTACACGTGCATTAAGCATCCGTTAAATCAGACAGACTCCGGCGTCTCAGCCAGCTCTTCCATAAGGCTTTCTACATAGTGCTGGACGGCCTGTGCTGCGATACTGCCGTCACCTGTGGCTGTCACAATCTGACGGAGCATCTTATCGCGGATGTCTCCTGCGGCATAAATGCCGGGAAGATTCGTTTCCATGTCCTCGTTCGTCACGACATACCCTTCATCGTTCATGATACCGAGATTCTGTACCGGGTTGTTCAGCGGAAGCATGCCGATGTAGATGAAGACACCGTCTGTTTTGAATTCACGCTCGCTGCCATCTTCTTTATTGACCAGCGTGACACTGCCGACCTTGCCGTTTTCTTCATTGATTTCTTTCACGACGTGACTCCAGATAAATTCGATCTTGTCGTTGTTGAAGGCACGGTCCTGAATGATTTTCTGGGCACGAAGCTCATCGCGTCGGTGAACAATCGTTACTTTCTTGGCGAAACGGGTCAGATAAATCGCTTCTTCTACTGCGGAGTCACCTCCGCCGACCACGACAAGCTCCTTCTCTTTAAAGAACGCTCCATCACAGACAGCACAGTAGGATACGCCTTTCCCGCCGAGCTCTTCTTCACCGGGTACCCCGATTTTTTTATACTCTGCACCGGTAGTCACGATTACAGAACGGGTTTTTATTTCACCGCTGCCGGTAATAATCGTTTTGTATGCGTGTCCGTCGCGGATTTCTTTCACATCACCATATTTATACTTCGCACCGAACTTGGTGGCATGTTCAAACATTTTGTTGGAGAGATCCGGGCCGAGGATGTGCTCATACCCCGGGTAGTTTTCTACTTCTTCGGTATTGGCCATTTGACCACCAGGCATTCCGCGCTCAAGCATCACTGTATCCAGGTTGGCACGGGAGGTATACACGGCAGCGGTCATGCCTGCCGGTCCTGCTCCAATAATAACTACATCATGAATTGTTTCTTCTGCCATGATCGTTCACGCTCCTTCGTTTTTTATCCATGGCTCTATCGTAAAGGGTCTGTATATAACTGTCCACTTATCTGCTCACTCGTATGCGCGCCAGAGTTCGTATGGCTTTTGTTCCTCATCAGCCAGGCTGGGGATGGCGTTATATTCTTCTTTCGGGAAAAACGGCGAGCTGAAATCCCAGCAGCGGGCCGCTTGTCCATGCCGCCCGCTCAGCCAGGCTGCTGCGCCGAGCTGATGCATGTATATGTTCATTCTTCCCGGGATCGCCTTCTTCAGACGGAAGTAGGCTTCCTCGTACTGTTCTGTGAAGTAGAGGGCTTTCGCTATCGCATAGCGGTCCCACGGACGCATCGGGTACAGAGAGCGAAGGCCTTCTGCCATCGCTGCTGCCCCTTCCTGTCCCTCTTCGTACATCATTGTTGTATAAAGAGCTCTCGCCGCTGGATCGAGTTCATCCTCGTCCAGGATCTCATTTACCAGCGTGCGGGCTTCGTCCCGTTCATCAAGGTACCACTTGGCTTCTGCCAGTCGAAGAACGCCTTCGCGCGGGCGTCGGCCGTGTCTTCTCACACTGCGTTCGATGAATTCTTCCGCGTAGCTGACCGCGGTCTCGAAATTCCCTGCGTGCAGCATGATCGCAGAGCGTGCGGTGAACGGATCGTCTTCTTCTTCTGTCACGGCCTGCTCCTCTTCCAGCATGTGAAGCAGTTCCTCTGCATCTTCTTTGAATTCAGGATTCTCTGATCTGCTCAAATACAGATGGAGGGCTTTCTCCGCACTCTCTGCCTCTCCCATCTGGATGTAGTTGTTGCCCTTGAAAAAATGAACTTCGTGCATATCCGTGTCGATGCATTGAATCAGATGGGAAAGACATCGGTTCGATTCGGTGAATTCACCCATCTCGGACAGAACAATCGCCAGCTGACAGTGAAAAACCCCTTCTTCCGGTTCCATGCTGATGGCTTTCTCGATCAGTTGTTTTGATTTGACCAGGTTCTTTGCCTGGTAAGCTTCGATCCCTTTTTGATAAAAATAACTTCCATCCCGCTGAAACGGGATGATCTGCGCCTGACTTTCTCTCATGTAACAGCGCCCTCCGTTCGTCCATTGTCTTTATGAAGTATAACACGCGGTGACAGCCGTTACAACGGCGTTTTTTGCTTCTTCATTTCCCCGTTTCGGACAATGTCGATTATGCGGGAAGGGCATGCAGATCGGCTTTCTTTTATACCCCAACGGGTATATTTTTATTCTACAGGATCCGCCTCTAACTTGCAACCCCACTTCCATCAACCAAAGGCCTGAATTGCGTTTCTCATGGTTAAGTTTTGTATAAGGAGGGAATAGACTATAGGATTACATAATGATGAAGAAACGGGATGGATGCGTATGCAGATGCATGACTGGATTTTTATCTTTCTTTCTGCAGCCTGGATTGGAGAGTTCCTTCTCTTCCGGAGTAGAAAAGGAGACAAGAGCGAAGAAGACACGGGCAGCTTCCCATGGATTATGGCCGCTGTTCTGGCCGTCGTGATCGTGTCCGTCCTCTCCAGAGAGATGGCGCTTTTCACCATGCCTCTGGCAGGTATTCTTTACAGTGGCCTGGCTGTCTATGCAGCAGGGATTGCCCTTCGGTACGCAGGCAGCGCCGCACTCGGCCGGCAGTTCACGAGAGACGTGAACGTCAGCAGCAGCGATACGATTGTCAGCAGCGGTCCGTTCCGGCTGCTCCGGCATCCGCTCTATACGGGCCTCCTGTTGATCACATTCGGCTTTGCTCTTTATATGACGAGTCTGCTCGGACTGGCGGCCGCCGTCTTCGGCGTACTACCGGCACTTCTCCGGCGGATCGAATTGGAAGAGCGCATGCTGACGCAGGCATTTGGCGAGGATTATCAGACCTGGATGAAAAAGCGTTACAGACTCATTCCTTTTCTTTACTGAAAAGGGTTCACTAATCTTGGAGGTGGCTGAATATGGCAGTAAAAGAAAAGGCAGTAGTTATCGGTGGCGGACTTGGGGGTCTTTCCGCAGCAATGAGACTTGCTGGAGATGGATTCGACGTCACGGTGCTTGAGAAAAATGAGCGCATCGGCGGAAAGCTGAACCAGCGCGGCGGAAAAGGGTTCACGTTTGATACCGGCCCTTCCATTCTCACGATGCCGTGGGTGCTCGAACAGCTGTTTGACAGCGTACACCGTAACATTGACGACTATATGGACATTGTCCGGATCGAACCGCAGTGGAAAACGTTCTTTGAAGACGGAACGACGTTGAATGTGCTGTCCGACTTTCCAGATATGCTCGAGGAGATGAAGAAGGTAAAGCCGGATCCCGGGCATTCGTTCATGAAGTTTCTGTCCTATTCGCAGGACATGTATGAACTTTGCAGGAAAAGCTTTTACAGCACAAGCATTGCCGGACTGAAAGACCTCCGACAGCAGCATACCCTGAAGGAACTGATGTCGATGGATCCGTTCCATACCGTCGCCGACAGTACGAAGAAACATTTCGACAACAAATACCTCGAGCAGCTGTTCAACTTTTTCGTGATGTATGTCGGCTCCAACCCGTACCAGGCTCCTGCCATTCTCAACCAGCTCGTCTACGTGCAGCTCGGCCTCGGTATTCACTACGTCAAAGGCGGCATGTACAACATCGCCCTCGGCATGAAGCAGGTACTCGACGAGCTGCGGGTGGATGTCCGTACGGAAACACCGGTATCGCATATCCACATCGAAGACGGGAAGGCAGCCGGCGTTGTAACAGCTTCCGGTGAGCACATTCAGGCCGATGTCGTTGTCTCCAACCTGGAAGCCATCCCATGCCATGAGACGCTGCTGCCGCAGACGTCCAAGGTGAAAAAAGAAACGAAGTCCCTCTCCAAGACGTATCAGCCTACGGTGTCGGGACTCGTGCTTCTGCTCGGAACCGACCGGACCTTCCCGCAGATGGAACATCACAACTTCTTCTTCTCCGAAGATCCGGAAAAAGAATTTAAACAGATTTTTGAAAAAGGGGTGCCCGCGGATGATCCGACGATTTATATTGGAGTATCTTCTAAAACCGATGCTGGTCAAGCTCCGGAAGGGAAGGAAAACCTCTTCGTTCTCACCCACGTCCCGCCGAAGACGGCGATGAAGAAGAAAGCCGACTGGGATGCCTACCGTGACGTGGTACTCGACAAGCTCGAACGAATGGGACTGGAAGGGCTCCGCGATTCGATTGAATACGAATATGAATTCAATCCGGACACGCTGGAAGAGTTGTACGGAGCCAACGGCGGCTCTATCTACGGCATTGCTGCTGACAAGCAGACGAACGGCGGATTCAAGATTCCAGCCAAGAGCCAGCTGTTTGAGAACCTGTACTTCAGTGGCGGCTCCACCCATCCGGGAGGCGGCGTGCCAATGGTAACCCTCTCCGGACAGCTGACAGCGGATCTGATCAAGGAGGACCGAACCAGCTCCTCCAAACGCGCACAGAAAGGGTCCTGAGACTCCCCGCTCCGACGGGGGACACGATCTAAAAACGAAAAGACAGAATGAAGCCGGGACCGTAACGTTTTAACGAAGGAAAAACAGCGCGCAGCGCCGTCTACCCGGTCCAACATTTTATACGATACAAAACGCTTCCGATGATCCCACATGGATCTCGGAAGCGTTTTGTATGCAGATAGAAGCAGCGGGGCTCATGGTTACCGTCAGGAGAGCAGACCCTATTCCTGTTTCATAAGCGTCAAAGAATCCTACAGGGCGCTGATCCTGAGCCGACGCTTTCTGCCAGGACACTCCAAAAAGCCGTATGTCCGTGTTGTTTTAAAAACGACGGGCATACGAAGGATTTTACTTGTTCCTCTCTCGGTATCCGAAGGCTGCCGTCGTCTTCCAATGAGGTGGTATGCTTTCCAATCCCACGACGAAAACCTTGTCGACTCGACAGGCAGAGCTCGTCGCGCGGCCATTCAAACCTCGACGCCCCGAGACAAAAGCACGACGCCCCGGAGAAAAAGCCCGCCAAAAGACTCCCTCCCCGCCACACGAGGCGAGAGGTACGTCGAGGTATGCACGCCACGTAAGCGTCAAAGAATACGTACGGAAAGCAGGCACTGGCGTGCCTGCCGCTCCAGGCGAACGCTTTCCGCAGGGCTTGTCTTCAACTACTTCTTCCCCTCTCCCGGGGAAGAAGGGATTTTCAGACGGCGCTGATCCTGTCGGAGTCGTCGCCTTCTGCTCGGGCACGCCAAAAAGCCGTATACCTTTCTCTTTTTCAAGAACGGCATACGGCCCATCGGCCGCTGGTGACGCTTATTCCAGCTTGAAGACAAAGGCTTCCTGCATGGCCGGCGCCCACGGCAGGTACTCCTTTAGAACATCGGGCTCCAGGGAGGGCAGGTTCGGCAGGGTTTCCAACAGGTAGCGCAGGTACGCATGGATATTCAGCCTGTTCGCCT
>NZ_AUCK01000014.1 GCF_000429725.1 Alkalicoccus chagannorensis DSM 18086
ATCAACTAGCAATACTACGTGGGCAACCCCCACACAGGAGGAATATTGTATGACTACAGGTACAGTAAAATGGTTTAACGCAGAAAAAGGTTTCGGTTTCATCGAGGTTGAAGGACAGAACGACGTATTCGTTCACTTCTCCGCTATTCAGGACGAAGGCTTCAAGACACTCGACGAAGGCCAGACTGTCAACTTCGACATCGAAGAAGGCCAGCGTGGACCACAAGCTGCCAACGTGCAGAAGTAATAACGAATCGACCCCGGTTTTCCGGGGTCTTTTTTTGCAGTAAAAAAAGAACATATGTTCCTGTAAATGGCGCGTGAAGTCCAGAAGCTGGAGGCGCGCTCCGATGCAAAGACGGCTTCGCTTTTCGTCTTGCTGCTTTCTACTTCTATCACCGTCACGAAAAAAACTTTTTGAAATAAACAAATGTTTTCCTGGAAACGGATTCATTCAACTAGTTCTTCGGTTGATGTTTAATGACGAATACACCGGGGAAGAGTCCACTTGTAACACAATGAATCCAGGAAACATTGAAGGAGCGTATCATTCATGAAAAAGACCATGCTGACAACAGTAACCGCAGCAGCGGTCCTGACACTGGCTGCATGCGGCAACGACGATAACGGCGGTACGGATAACAATCCAAACGCGGACCTCGGAAACAACAACAACGTCGTCAACGATGATAACAACATGAACGACGATGATGATGACGATGACGACATGATGAACGATGATGACGACGACGACGACATGATGAACGATGACGACGATGATGACGATGACAACATGATGAACAACGACGACGATGACATGAACAACGAAGCCGCGGGTGACGCGGATGGCGACTGGTATGAAGAGTTGAACTTTGATGAGTTTGAACTCGATGCTGAGTACGATGACGGCGAATACGAAGTAGAGTATGAGTATAATGATGGAGAGCCGGAAGCGGAAATTGAAGATTCCCGCGGCGGTGAAGAAGTAGAGATGGAAGGCGACGAAGCACTGGATGAGCTGGAAGAGCCGCTGACAGAACTTGATCTGGACGCAGACAGCTCGGACGACGAAATCCTCGATGCGACCATGGAAGCCTTTGATCTGGAAGACGGCTATGACGAGCTCGAAGTAGAAATTGAATTCTTCGACGACGATGAAGTCGAAGCAGAAGACGAATAACAACAGCTCAGGCGGGCGGTACCTTCATGGTGCCGTCCTTTTTTTGCTTTTCGGTCTGTTCCTGTGGGCCGTATGCCATTCTTCAAAAAGAGAAAGGTATACGGCTTTTTCACGTGCCCGAGCAGAAGGCGCGGATCCCGAGCCGCGCCTTCTGAAAATTCCTTCTTCCCCGGGAGAGGGGAAGAAGGACTTGAAGACAAGCCCTGCGGAAAGCCCGGCGCGGCAGGCACAGTGCCTGATTTCCGTACGTATTCTTTGACGCTTACCCGCAGGCGTCCTGTTTCTATCACCACCAGCCTTTAACAGAGCGTTGTTTTTAAAAAGATCTCCGATCAGCAGCGCTTGTTCGTTCTTCGAGCAGGCACCGGCTGTATCCGCCTGTCGTGGCACGCAGCATTTTTTCCGACGATACGACCAGAAGTGCGGAGGAACGGCAGGAATTGTGCAAAAAGGATGTGACGCAGGACCTGGATTGTGTGCGATTGTGTAAGCAGATGGGAGGGGTCATTTTCGGAAAAAGAAAGGCCGACTTCGCCGCTGAGAGCCGTTTTGACGGGAAAAGTGCTTTTTTCTTTCCCCAACCTATCAACGAACGGACGAATTGGGCATAAACCCGTAGGTAAATGAGCACCGATTCATTGTGTAATAATGTGTAATGCATGGGAAAGGTCTATTGCCTGTGACCCAGGCATCCCTCTTCGTCGGATGACGGAGGGGTTTTTCTACGTGGGACAGAAACGGACGCAAAGCGAAAGGCAGCAACAGCCGCGCGTGTTCGACTCGAAGCAGCCGGCACGGTTGGGGGTTCGATTGGCCTGGTTGGGTTGAAGAGGGTTTAGAACTTCATTGGTAGAATTTTCAGAAAGTTTAATTGCGTCTTTTATCCTTCCTTTATAGAATATGTACAACGACTTAACCAGGCAGCAGTCATTCAGTGGAGATTTTCATGATCAGGGAGGGATATTGGTATGGGTGAGGAAGAAAAACAGGGACTGCGGGTCAGACAGGTGATCCGTGCTGTACGAAGAAGGTGGAGCGTCATTGTGGTCACCACGCTCGCGATCGGCGGGCTGCTGATGTTCTATATGGAGCAGAACCAGCTGGTGCATATTTACGGGGCGCAGTCGTCGGTCATCGTCACGGAAGAGAACGTCAATATGAATACGATGACGGAAATGATCAACGAACCATTGTTTATGGATGCTGTCATTGAAGAGCTGTCGTTTCCCATCAGCCATTCCGAGATGGCGGAACGGGTGACGTCGACGTCGGGGGAAGGCTCGGACATTATCCAAATTGACGTCGAACATACATCGGCAGAGAATGCGGTGGAAATCGCCAATACCATCACGGAGGTATTCCCGGGAGTGGTCTCCGGCACCATTGGCAATGTCGAAGTACTGCCGCTGTCCACCGCAGATGTGCAGGTCAGTCTCGATAATCCGGTCTATACGCCGACGAACAACCTGCTGATCTTCGGTACCGTGCTCGGGCTGCTGCTCGGCATCGGGCTGGCACTGCTGCTCGATGCACTCGACGACAAAATCCGGGGCGAGCGGGATATTGAACGAGCGGTCGGCCTGCCGGTGATTGCCGGTATTTCCCGGCCATCCCGGAGGGTGAAAGAGCCGGATCCCGCGGCAGTGGAATCATCGTTACAGGAGGAGGAGAGATCATCATGACAAAGAAAACCGAAAGCAGGAGGCTGCAGCAGTTTTACAGCTCCTACGGCTCTACCTTTCATGAAGAGTTCCGACGGCTGAAGTCGAGCCTGGAATTTGCTTCGGAGCTTCATCAGCATAAAAGTTTCGCCGTGGTCTCTGCCAGAAATGGGGAAGGGAAATCCACGATTGTCCGGCATCTCGCGCTGACGATGGCCAAAGAGGGGAAGCGGGTGTTGATCATTGACGCCAACTTCCAGGAGCCGGTCATGCATCAGCATTTCACTTGTGACACCGGGGCCGGCCTCAGTCACGTGCTGCTCGGGCAGAAACGGACATCAGAGTGTCTGCATGAAACGCAGTTCACCGGCTTGTCCATTCTGCCGTGCGGGGTGATGTCCTCGGCCGTTGATCCGGCTGTCTACCTGGACGCATTCCGGCGCATGCTTAAAGAAGTGGAGCGCCAGTTTGACTACGTGCTTATCGAGACAGAGTCGATTCTCGAAGGAAGAAGCAGCCAGGCGGCTGCGGGCCTCTGCGGCGGTACCGTCATTGTCGCGAGGCGGAACCGGACGAAAGCAGCAGACTTAAAGGACACGAAAATATCACTGGAAGGACGCGGCACCAACATCATCGGCGTCATTCTCAACCGCAAGCAGTACACGTTCAAACAGTTCTTCATCCGGAACACCACAAAAAAATAAGCTTCCAGCTGTAAAAGCTGGAAGCATGCAGGAACGGGAGACACCGCTGATCCCCTATCACCGACGGTACTCGTCTATGCTGTGGGTCGTTATGACCTTAGACGCCGGTCGTCGGTGGTATGGAGTGGGGATGGGTTGAAGGCCCGATTACTGCTGTGTACAGGAAGACTGCCATCTTCCTGTACACGGCTGCAAGAAGGTGCTGAGCACGCGGGTACTGCTTCCGGCTGCCACCGGAGTATCAGCGTCCGCTCAGTGCCTGTACCATCTCAACAGCAGGAATACGGTGACACCATGAAGAATCGCCGTTACCAGTACATTCCCTAGTATACACCAACGCAAACATGAATGGAACGCCGATACAACGAAGGCCGGGGGCCGCTCTGGAACACGTCGGAGACGGCCGTCCCCGGTATGATTGGAAACCGGTCCACGTTCGTAAAGCAAGGAGAAGCCGGGTGTTCCCGGGCGGAAAGGAGGAATAACGTGAAGCACCGGACGAGAGTTATGATATTTCTGCTGCTCGATTCCGTGATGATGATTTCCGCTTTTCTCGCAAGCTTCATTATCATTAACGAGCCCGGTATCTACTGGACGCCGAGCTTCTGGATGACGCTCGCGATCATCCTGTTCAGTTATCATTTGATTTCGTTTTTGTTTGAGCTGCACCGTCAGTCGTGGGAGTTCGCCAGTATCGGCGAATTGAAGCGGATACTCAAAGCGCTCACCGCCTCGGTGGCGCTGATTGCCTTGCTGCACCTGCTCGTCTTCGGTTTTATTCAATACCGGATTCTCTTTGTCACCTGGCTTCTGATGGTGCTCGGTGTCGGAGGCTCCCGCTTCTGGCTCCGCATGCTGCAGAGCCGATCGCCGTTCGCTCAGAAAGGACGGCGGCGCACGCTCATCGTCGGTGCCGGCGCCGCCGGTACGATGATTGCCCGGCAGCTCATTCAAAACAAAGACAGCGAGCTGCTTCCTGTGGCGTTTGCCGATGACGATATCAACAAACAGCGCTTGGATATTTTATCGCTGCCAGTCGCCGGAGGGACCGAAGATATTCCGGGCATCGTCAAACGTTTCCGGATTGAACATATCGTCATCGCCATTCCGTCGCTGAGGCGCGACAGGCTGAAGCACATGTACAACGCCTGTGCCCAGGCGCCGGCGAAGACGCAGATTCTGCCGATGATCGAGGATCTGGCGACCGGGCAGGTCGAGATCAGTCATTTCCGAGATGTGTCCGTCGAAGATCTGCTCGGACGGGAACCGGTCGAACTCGATGAGTGCGGCATCCAGGAATCCATCACGAAGAAAAAAGTGCTTATTACCGGCGCTGGGGGGTCCATCGGCTCCGAAATCTGCCGGCAGGTGCTGAAGTTCAGCCCGGCGGAGATTATTCTGCTCGGCCACGGCGAAAACAGCATCTATAAAATCGAACGGGAGCTGCTGCATATTGCAGGAGAGACCGTCGTCACGACCGTTATCGCAGACGTTCAGGACGGGGAGCGCATGCAGGAAGTCTTCCTGCAGAAGAAACCGGACGTCGTCTACCACGCCGCGGCTCACAAACACGTGCCGCTTATGGAACGGAATCCGCACGAAGCCGTGAAAAACAACACGATCGGCACGCTCCAGACGGCCGAAGCAGCCCATCATGCAGGTGTGGCTGTGTTTGTCATGGTCTCTACCGATAAAGCGGTTAACCCGACTAGCGTGATGGGAGCATCGAAGCGGCTTGCTGAAATTATGGTGCACCAGATGAACCGGCGGAGCCGGACGACGTTTGCGGTCGTCCGCTTCGGCAACGTGCTCGGATCGAGCGGCAGCGTGATTCCACTCTTCCGCGAGCAGATCGAAGCCGGTGGACCGGTGACGGTCACCCACCCGGACATGGAGCGGTATTTCATGACGATCCCCGAGGCATCGCGCCTCGTGATTCAGGCGGGCACGCTGGCGGAGGGCGGAGAGACGTTCGTATTGGACATGGGAGAACCGATGAAAATCGTCGATCTCGCCGTCAACATGATCCGGCTCAGCGGGCACACCGCCGACGATATCGGCATTCGCTACACCGGCGTCCGGGCCGGAGAGAAGCTGTATGAAGAATTGTTGAACGAAGAAGAGATCCACGACGAGCAGATCTTCCCGAAGATTTACCTCGGGCGGCCGTACTTCGCGGATACATCGAATACGGCGGCCTTTCTGCAGCAGTTCTCGACGATGACGAATGACGAACTGCGGGAAGCCATCATTACGCTCGCAAACGATACGGCGAAAGCCGATGTGTATTCCTACGAAGCTTGAAGGAGGGTGTAACCATGCGTGTCAAGAAAGCGATCATTCCGGCTGCAGGCCTTGGAACGAGGTTTCTGCCGGCGACGAAAGCGATGCCGAAAGAAATGCTGCCGATCGTCGATACGCCGACGATTCAACTGATTATTGAAGAAGCTGTTGCGTCCGGCATTGAAGATATCATCATTGTCACCGGAAAAAACAAACGTGCAATCGAAGACCATTTCGATTCGGCGGCGGAGCTCGAGCGCACGCTCAGCAATGGAAAGAAATTCGCCCTGCTGGAAGAAGTGCAACGCACCTCCAACATGGTGGACATTCACTACATCCGCCAGAAGGAACCGAAAGGACTCGGACATGCTGTCTGGTGTGCTCGAAAGTTTATCGGCAATGAACCGTTTGCGGTGCTGCTAGGTGATGACATTGTCGATGCCGAGGAACCGTGCCTGAAGCAGATGCTGGATGCGTTCGACGACACACCGGCGAGCCTGCTCGGGGTGCAGCCGATGCCGCGCGAGACGCTGCACCGGTACGGGATTGTCGATCCGGTGTCCGAAGGGGGAGGTAGAAGGCGCCAGGTACAGCGGCTCGTCGAAAAGCCGAATCCGAGCGAGGCGCCGTCCAACCTTGCGATTCTCGGCCGCTACATTTTGTCCCCGCGCATTTTTGAATTCCTTGCCTCCCAGGAGCCTGGGGCCGGCGGCGAAGTGCAGCTGACGGACGCCATCTCGCGTCTCGCTGCCGTGGAGCCGGTCGAGGCATTCCAGTTTGAAGGGAAGCGCTTTGACGTGGGCGAAAAATTCGGGTTCCTGGAAGCGACGATCCACTATGCGCTCCAGTATCCGGAGCTTCGGGAGCGGTTGATCGATCATATGCAGGACGTCGTGACCCGGGAGCGGAGCGTGCTGTCATGAGCCGGCCGAAGATCCTCTTCTGCGCGAGCGTCACGTATCACTTCCGCCTGTTCCATCTTCCGGTTTTCCAGTGGCTGCAGGAGGAAGGCTGGGAGGTGCATACCTTTTCCAATGGCGAAGAGACGCTCCCCTCGGTCGACCGCCAGTACCACATGGAGCTGGAGCGGTCGCCGCTGACGTGGAAAAACGCACGCGCCGCAGCCGAGCTCCGGCGGATCATGCGCCGGGAGAAATATGAGATCGTCCACAGTCATACACCGGTCGGCGGCCTGCTGGCACGAACCGCCGCAGCCGGCCTGAAGGAGACGAAAAGTCTCTACACGGCGCACGGCTTTCATTTCTGCCGCGGGGCGTCCTGGAAAGCGTGGGTGAGCTACTATCCGGTGGAATACGTACTCTCTTATGTGACGGACGGCTTAGTTACCATCAATCAGGAAGACTATCAGCTGGCGGACCGCCGGCTGCGATCCGGCTCTCTGGCGTACGTGGCCGGTGTCGGCGTCGATACAGAACAGTTCTATCCAGGGGGGATGGAAGAAAGAGAGCGCGAACGAAAGAAACGAGGGTGGGGGAGCGAAGATTACGTGCTGTTTTACGCAGCGGAATACAACGAGAACAAAAACCAGCAGCTGCTGATCCGCATGCTCGCGTTCTGCGGGGATGAGGTGAAGCTGGTGCTCGCGGGACCGGGGGAGGCCGCGTCGGGCAGAGCACTTGCAGCGTCACTCGGTGTCGGACACCGGGTGTTTTTTGTGGGCGAGCAGCGGGACATGCGCGCCTGGTACATCACAAGCGATGCCGTAGCCGCCTCAAGCAGGCGGGAAGGGCTGCCGGTCAACATTATGGAAGCGATGGCCTGCGGCCTGCCGGTGGCGGCGCTGGCGAACCGGGGGCACCGCGAGCTGATCGAGCACGAGACAGACGGCTTCATCGTGCCTGACGAGCAGCCGGAAGCGTTCGCTGCCGTCATCCAGTATCTGCAGCAGCATCCGGAAACAGCAGCCGCGTGTGGGGCGGCGGCCAGACAAAAAATCGTGAAACAGTTCAGCAGGCCGGTCGTCCAGAAGCAGCTTCAGGCGATGTACCGGCCGTTTATGGACAGGGAGGTGTCGCTTCGTGAAACCGATGAGAGTACTGCACGTCCTCGTTAACATGAATCGGGGTGGTGCCGAAACGTTTTTAATGAATATTTACCGCCGCATGGACCGCAGCCTGGTCCAGTTTGATTTTCTTACGTCGAAGCCCGGCGTATTCGATGCAGAGATCCGCGCGCTCGGAGGGACGGTCCACCGGATCCCGGGAGCCGGGGAAGTCGGTCCGAAGTTGTATCAGAGCGCGCTGTACGACTTTTTCCGCAGGCATCCGCAGTACCAGATTGTGCATGCCCACATGGATCAGATGAGCGGGATGGTGCTGGGGCAGGCGGCCCGGGCCGGGCTGCCGGTGCGGATTGCGCACAGCCACAGCACGAAGAGCGAAGGGGGAAGGCTCAAGCGGCTCTATAAATGGTACGCAGGCAAGCAGCTGCGGACGACCGCTACCGACCGCTTCGCCTGTTCGACAGAAGCTGGTGAGTGGCTGTTTGAAAAGGGGAAACGCACGTTTTTCGTGCTGCCGAATACGATCGATACGGACCGGTTCCGCTATTCTTCGCTCGACCGGCACCGGATGCGGCGGGCCTGGCAAATTTCTTCTAAGGCGCTGGTATTAGTGCAGGTCGGAAGAATGGAAGAACCGAAGAATCACGAGATGACGCTGCGCCTGTTCGCCGCCTTGAAAAAGAAGCGGCCGGATGCGCGGCTGTTTTTCGTTGGAGACGGTCCGGAGAAGCACCGGCTGCGAAGCCTGGCGATTCAGCTGCAGGTCGCTTCCGATGTGCATTTCACCGGTATTCAGGATCATGTCGCTGCGTACTTGTCGGCGGCAGATTTGTTCATCATGCCGTCGTTTCATGAAGGGTACCCGGTCACGTTGATCGAAGCGCAGGTATCGGGGCTGCCGTGCCTCGTCTCGGATCATATCACGAAAGAGGTCGACCTGCAGGCCGGGCTGCTGCACTACCTGCCGCTGCACGATACCGGCAGCTGGATCGAGACAATCCGGATGCTGCTGCCGCCGAAACGGCATCGTATTCCGGAAGCGGTGCTGGATCAGGTCGACGCTGAGAAAACAGCAGCATCCTTGACCGGCTTTTACCTGCAGAAAGGAAAGGGGGCCGCCGATGGACGCGAAGATTACCGTTTTCACGCCGACGTATAACCGCGCCGCCTACCTGCCTCGCTGCTACCGCAGCCTGATGGAACAGCGGGATCAGCGGTTCGTCTGGCTGATTGTCGACGACGGCTCCACCGACGATACGCGCGCGCTCGTGCGGACGTGGCAGCGGGAAGGAGCGGTCGATATCCGCTACATTTACCAGCAGAACCAGGGCATGCACGGCGCCCACAATACAGCCTACAGCCATATCGATACGGAATTGAACGTCTGCCTTGATTCGGACGATTTTTTTTATCCGGATGCCGTACATAACATGCTCCTTTTCTGGGAGATGTTCGGTACGACGGAGGCGGCGGGCTTTGCCGCGCTGAACACGAACATGGAGGGCCGGCTCATTGGCACACCGTTTCCTTCCACGTTGACCCGGTCGACGCTCTTTGATTTGTACAACCGCTGGTCGGTCCGCGGTGATAAAAAGCTCGTGTACCGAACCGAGCTGACGAAGCTGTATCCATACCCGCTGTTTCACGGGGAGCGCTACGTCGGCCTCGCCTATAAGTATTACAAGCTCGATCAGCATTATCCACTGCTGCTGATGAACGAGCCGGTCTGCTACGTCGATTATCAGCTGGACGGTTCGTCCCATAACATGCTCTACCAGTACAAATCGAATCCGCAGGGATTTGCTTTCTACCGGCGGGAGCTGATGCAGCTCGAACAATCCTGCCTGCCGTTTCAATTCCGGCAGTGCATTCATTACGTGTCGAGTTCGATGCTCGGCCGCAATCGGCGGTTTCTCCGGGAATCGCCGAAAAAAGGAGCAACGATTGCAGCGATTCCATTCGGTGCGCTGCTGTACTGTTATATTCAATGGAAAACAACCGCTTAAGGAGGGACGCGCATGGAGATCATTACGCTGCAGCTGCTGTTTGTGATGATGCTCGGTTTGATGGCGAGAGCACTGGCCCGGCCGGAGCCGAAAACGGAGATGATGCAGCTGGCCGGACTGGAACGGCGGCCGGACGGCATGTTTGCAGCTGCAGCGGTGCTCTGCATGATTCTCGTCTCCGGGTTCCGCACGAACATCGGCGATACGTATGTGTACAGCAATATTTATGAACGGGATACGTTCACGTGGGGCGATCTTCCGGAAATGCAGGACGAAGGATTCGTGGTGCTGCAGATGTTTTTGCAGCAGTTTTCCCATGATGCGCAGCTGATGATTTTTGCCAGCGCACTGATCACGCTGTCGCTGATCGGATTCGTTCTGTATCGGTATTCACCGCTCTTTGAACTGAGTTTGTTCGTCTTCATCGCTTCGGGTATGTTTCTCGTCTCGATGAACGGCATCCGGCAGTACTTGGCCGCCTCGATCGTGTTCGCTTCCGTTCATTTCATCATGAAAGGCAAGTTTCTCGGCTATGCCGGGTGTGTGCTGCTCGCTTCGACGTTTCACCAGAGTGCGCTCATCCTGCTGCCGGTCTACTTCATCGTCCGGCGGGAAGCCTGGTCCTGGTCCACGATGGGGCTGCTCGCGCTTGGCGTGCTCGGGGTCATCGGCTACCAGCAGCTGTCGGAAGTGCTGTTTGAGGCGATGTCGGAAACGCAGTACGGGGAATACTCCGAATTCAACGAAGGCGGTGCCAATGCGATGAGGGTGGCCGTTTCCGCTGCGCCGCTGCTGCTCGCGTTTATCGGCAGAAAGCAGCTCAAAGCGTTGTATCCAAAAAGCGACTACCTCGTCAACCTGGCGCTGTTGAGCATTGTATTTATGCTGATTTCCACACAGAACTGGATTTTCGCCCGCTTCGCCATCTATTTCGACTTGTTCAATCTCATTTTGATTGCCTGGGTAGTGAAAATCTTCAGCTGGCGCGATCAGCCGCTGATCTACTTCGCTATTGTCGTCCTGTATGCGGGATTCTTCTGGTATGAATACAGCATGACGCTCAACATTCAATATTTAAGTGACATCCTGCCGTCGTTCAAAGGGGAGGGATATTGATGGATCTGATTATTGTCGGCGCGGGGGGACACGGCCGAGTGGCCGCCGCCATCGCTGCCCGGATGCCCGGCGTAAAACTCGCCGGGGTCCTCGATGACCGGTTTACCCATATGAAGATTACAGACGGGCGCATGTATGCGCCCGTGTCGTATGCAGAAGCGCTGCATCAAGGATTCCCGGATGTGAAGTGGTTTATCGGCATCGGAAACAACCGGGTCCGTCAGCAGCTGGCCGCCCGGCTGGACTTTCCCGAAACGGCCTACGCGTCGCTCGTCCATCCGTCGGCGCAGATCAACGGCGACAGCCGAATCGGTGCCGGAACTCTGCTAGGACCGCAGGCGGTCGTCAATTCGGATGCGGAGGTCGGCCGTCATGTCATCGTGAACACGGGGGCGGTGGTCGAGCACGACAATACGATCGGCGACTATGTGCATCTGTCGCCGAACGTGACGCTGACCGGCAGTGTCACGGTGCACGAAGGAGGGCATCTCGGAGCAGGCAGCTGCGTGATTCCCGGCAAGAACGTGGGGGCGTGGGCGGTGACGGGAGCTGGATCGACGGTGATCGATGATCTGCCCGCCGGTGTCACAGCTGTCGGCACGCCCGCGAAAATTATCAAGAGAGAAGGTGCTGTTTTTGTCCAACATCAACAATCATAAAATTCATCTATCACCACCGCATTTGAGCGGAAAAGAAATCGAGTTTCTCGACGATGCGACTGCGAGCAACTGGATCGCGCCGGTCGGTCCGCATCTGGATGCCTTTGAACAGGAGTTTGCTTCCTTTACCGGCATGCAGGGCGCAGCGGCCGTCCAGTCCGGCACCGCGGCAATTCACCTCGCGCTGGAACTGCTCGGCATCGGCCGGGGGGACCGGGTGTACTGCTCGAGCTTCACGTTTATTGCGAGCATCAACCCGGCGCTCTACCTCGGAGCGGAGCCGGTGTTTATCGACGCTGAACCGGATTCGTGGAACATGTCGCCGCGTGCCCTGCGCCGGGCGATGAAGCAGGACGCGCTCGACGGCCGGCTGCCGAAAGCGGTCATCGTCGTCCACCTGTACGGCCAGAGCGCGAAAATGCGGGAAATTCTCCGCATCTGCCGTCATTTCGATGTGCCGGTGATCGAAGACGCCGCCGAATCCCTCGGCGCCTCCTACTTTGGCGTCCAGACCGGATCGATGGGCATGTACGGCGCCTTTTCGTTCAATGGCAATAAAATCATCACGACGTCCGGGGGCGGCATGCTGGTCTCCCGTTCGATTCCGGCGATTGACCGGGCGAAAAAGCTCGCGACGCAGGCGAAAGAACCGGTGCCGCATTACGAACATAAAGAAATCGGCTACAACTACCGCATGAGCAACCTGCTTGCCGCGGTGGGTCGGGCGCAGCTGCGGCAGCTCCGCATCCGCATTAAGCAGAAGCGGGCGGTATTCGAGATTTACCAGGACGCACTCGACCGGGTGAAAGGATTTACGTTCATGCCGGAGTATGAGGGGTCCTATTCGACGCGCTGGCTGACGACGCTGACGGTCGATCCGAAGTTCACGAAAGTCACGCGGGATCACTTGATCGAAACGCTCGCCGAGCAGAATATCGAAGCGCGTCCGGTATGGAAGCCGCTTCATACGCAGCCGGTCTTTCAAGGCGTGGAGTACCACCCGCACAGCAATCAGACGAGCGTGTCGGAAGGATTGTTCGAGCAGGGACTCTGCCTGCCGTCGGGATCGGCGCTGCGGGATGTGGAACAGCAGTGGGTGATCAACTGTATTCTCGCCCGCCTCCGCGAAGAGCGGCAGCGGTTTGTTTCCATATCTTCAAGGAGGTGACACGATGAAACGGGTGCTCCATGTGACAGGAAGGATGAACCGTGCGGGGACGGAAACGATGCTGATGAACGTGTACCGGGAGCTCGACCGCTCCCGGATCCAGTTTGACTTTGTTTCTTTCCAGACTGAAGCAGGGGATTACGATGATGAAATCCGGGAGCTCGGGGGCCGGGTGCTGTATGTATCCGATCAGACGTCGATCCGGGCGCTCTACCGGGTGATGAAAGTCTCCGGACCGTATGATGCGGTGCATGCCCATACGATGTTTCACTGCGGCATGGCCATGGCAGCAGCCAAACTTGCCGGCGTGCCGGTACGCATCTCCCATGCGCACACGACGCAGGACGATACCGATTCGCTGCTGCGTTCGTGCTACCGCTCCTTGATGCGGAACATGATCCAGCAGTTCTCGACGGACACCGTCAGCTGCAGCGCCGAAGCCGCCGCCTGCCTGTACGGCCGGGAGGGCGGACTGCACCTGCCGAACTATGTCCCGTATGAGCGGATGATGCACTGCAGCCGCGAGGAGATAGAAGCATTCAAACAGCGGTGGCAGATCGGAGATGAGATGGTGCTCGGTCATATCGGCCGTTTCATCGAGCCGAAAAACCACGCCCACCTGCTCCAGGTGACGAAAGCGCTCGTCGATGGCGGCACCGATGTGACGCTTCTGCTCGTCGGAGAAGGAGAGACGCTCGAGAAAACGAAGGCGCTCGCAGCGCGGCTCGGGATCCGCGACCGCGTCCGCTTCACCGGCGCGCTGGAGGATGTCCGACCGGCGCTGCACGCCATGTCCTGCTTCTTGTTTCCGTCCTATTACGAGGGCCTCGGCCTCGTGCTGCTGGAAGCGCAGGCCGCCGGGGTGCCGTGCCTCGTATCCGAAGCAGTCCAGCCGGAAGCCGATCTCGGCCTGCATCTGCTGCGGCGCTGCCGGCTCGCAGACGGCGCCGCAGCATGGGCGGATGCTGCCTTGACCGAAGCAGCGGTGAAACCCCACGTTCCCGTCCCGGTCCGGCGGCGGGCATTTGAGCAGCAGGGGCGTTCGATGAGCGACATCGTCGATCAGCTCCGGATTATCTATGGAGCAGAAGAGGAGGAGCGCCATGAACAAAACGTTGATCGCCTCGTATGATATGGAAGTCGGCGGGGTCGAGCGGAGTCTCATTACCCTGCTGGAACAGTTCGCCGGCGATGAGGTGCCGGTGGACTTATTTTTGTACCGGCACGTCGGCGAATTCATGCAGTACCTGCCGGAAGAAGTGACGCTGCTGCCGGAAGTTCCGGCCTACAGCACGTTTCGTTATCCGATTGCCGACGTGCTGCGCCAAGGGCATTACACGATCGGCGCGGTCCGGCTGTTCTCCCGGTACAAAGCCCTCTGGCTCGGGCACCGGCGCCGTTTGTTTGAGCCGGGCTACATGCAGCTGCAGTACATGTGGAAATATGCGCTGCGGTACCTGCCGGAGCTGGAGACCGAATACGACACCGCCATCAGCTACTTATGGCCGCATTATTTCGTCGCCGAAAAAGTCCAGGCGAAACAAAAAATTGCCTGGATTCATACGGATTTCTCCACGGTGGAGGCGGACCCGAAGATGGACGAGACGATCTGGAATGCCTACGACCATATCGTCGCTGTCTCGGAAGCCTGCCGGGACGCGTTCGTCACGAAATACCCGAGGCTCGCGGAGAAAACGATCGTCATCGAAAACCTGCAGTCGCCGGCGTTTATCCGCAGAGAGGCGGAAGCGTGCGGAGCTCCGGAAATGGAGGACGATCCCCGCATCAAGCTGGTGACAGTCGCCCGTCTCTCGTACGCCAAAGGCATTGATATCGCCGTGGATGCGATGAAAAAGCTGAAGGAAAAAGGGATTACCGGCATTGCCTGGTATGTCGTCGGCTACGGGGGAGATGAAGCGATGCTCCGGCAGCGGATCGCCGATCACGGCCTCGAGGACTGCATGTACCTGCTCGGCAAAAAGGTCAATCCGTACCCGTATATCGAGGCAGCGGATGTGTACGTGCAGCCCTCCCGCTACGAAGGCAAAGCGGTCACCGTGAGCGAAGCCCAGATTCTCGGGAAGCCAGTACTCATCACGGATTACCCGACGGCTTCGAGCCAGATGGAAGACGGCGTGGACGGCATGATCTGTGCCCTCTCAGCCGATGGTATCGCTGCCGCTGTCCGGCGGCTCGCTCATCATCATGAGCTGAGGGGCCGGCTGGCAGCTGCCTGCCGGGCGCGCTCGTATGGGAACGAACAGGAGAAAGATAAAATCTACGCACTGCTGGGAGGGAACGTTCATGACACGCCCGAAGCTGCTATTCCTTATTGATTCGCTGCAGATCGGCGGGGCAGAAAAAAGCCTCCTCACGCTGCTTCACCGGCTGGATCCGGATGCCTATGACGTGTCGCTCCTGGTGCTTACCGCCGGCGGTGCGTGGGAAGCGGAGGTGCCTGCCTATGTGAAGAGAGTGGCAGCACCGGCATACTTCCGCTGGCTGCAGGGGGAGAAGGGACGTGGGATCTTCCCGCTCCTGCGGATGCTTGTTTCGCTGCGGCTGCGGTTGACTAGGCTTCATCCAGAACAGGCAGTTTTCTCAACGATCCGTCGAGTGCTGGATCTGCCTCAAGAACGGTATGACACGGTAATTGCCTACAGCCAGGGGATGCCGACCTATGTGGCCTCGCACCTGCAGGCGGACAGGAAAACCGCCTGGATCAACATGGACTATGCCGCGGGCACGTTCGATCGGAAGATGGATGCTGCTTTTTATGAACAGTTCGATCAGGTTACCGCCGTTTCCCCTTACATTCAAGCATCACTGGAGCAGCACTGTCCGGAGATGAGCGGGAAAACGGTCTGTTTTCCGGACATTGTCGATCCGTCGCTCGTGCAGCGGCTGGCCGAAGCGCCGGCGGAAGACCTGCACGGCGTCCGACGCATCGTGACCGTCGGCAGACTGGATCCGGCGAAAGGCATCGACCGGATTCCGGCAGCGGCGGCAGAGTTGAAACAGGCGGGTGTCGATTTCCGCTGGTACGTGATCGGGGAGGGTCCGGCACGGGCAGAGGTAGAACAGGCAGTGAAGGCGTACCAGGTGGAGGAGGAGGTACAGCTTCTAGGCGCACGGGCCAATCCGTATCCGCTCATGAAGCAGGCCGGCCTCTACGTGCAGCCTTCCAGAAAGGAAGGGTTTGGGATGGCGGTGCTCGAAGCAGCCGCCCTCCGCCTGCCGATCATCTGCACCCCGTTCGGCACAGCGCCGGATTTGTGCAGGCAGACCGGCGGCTGGCTCGTGAAAGCCGAGGCACTGGGCGCTGCCTGTGCCCATATGCTGGAACATCCGCAGCCATCTTCCCCTGTGCCGGTGCCGGAACATGCATTACATCAACTGCTATTAGGAGGTGATCGGAATGAAACGGATGCTTTTTATGCTGCCGAGTCTCGGGATCGGAGGGACCGAGCGGGCCCTGTTGTCGCTCCTGTGGGAAATGGACCGGAGCCGCGCTGATATTACGGTGCTGCTCATGAAAAAAGAGGGGGCGTTTTTAAAACAGCTTCCCCCGGACGTCCGGGTGATGGCGCTGGAAGCCCCGGATGAGCTGACGAGTATGCTCGATCAGCCGCCGAGGGAAACGAGTGTCAGGCTGTGGCGGGAAGGCCGCCGCAGAGAGGCTGTCCGCTTTGTCCGCGGATGGATGCAGAGCCGGAGCGGACGGACGAACGCGCCGCTGCTGTCGCAGATGGCCTCCGGGATTCCGCAGCAGAAAGAAACATACGATATCGCCGTCGCCTTTGCCGGTCCGTTTGACTTCATCAGTTACTACGTCGCCGAGCGGATATCCGCCGAGCGGAAAGTGCAGTGGATTCATTTTGATATTACACGCATCGGGTTTCATGCACCGGCGATGCTGCCGGTCTACCGGAAGTTCGATCACGTTTTTGCGGTGTCGTCCAGAGCGGCGTCCCTGTTCCGTGCAGCCATGCCGGAACTCGCCGACCGGACCGAGACGGTGTACAATGTCCTCTCTCCGGCGCGGCTGATGCTGGAGGCGCAGATGGCAGCAAGGCCGCCTTTTGATCCTTCACTGCTGCACGTCGTCTCGGTCGGCAGGCTCTGCTGGGAAAAAGGGCAGGATGAGCTGCTGCGGGCCGCGGCACTTGTCCGGGAAGAAGCGGCCGGCTGGCACCTTCATCTGATTGGAGACGGGCCGATGCGCCCGAAGCTGGAGGCTCTTGCAGACCGGCTCGATCTCAGCGGGGCGGTCACGTTCCACGGGACGATTGAGAACCCGTACGCGTTTATTCAGGCATGCGACCTTTACGTGCAGCCGTCCCGCCATGAAGGATACTGCCTGACGCTCGCCGAAGCACGCTGTTTTAACCGGCCGATCGTCACGACGAATTTCACCGGGGCAGAGGAACAGATCGCCCATCAACAGACAGGTATTGTCACCGAGGAGGACGCGCCGTCTCTGGCAGCGGGGATGCTCGAACTGCTTCAGGACCCGGAAAAGCGGCACGCCTTCAGCAGTGCCCTGGAACAGGAAGAACCGGATACGTCCACCGAGGCACTCAAACTGCTGCGTATTCCTCCGCGGGCGAAGGAGGAGAGCCTGTGAAGCGAATCTTGTTTGTGCTGAGCAGCATGCGGCTGGGCGGGGTGGAGAAGTCGTTCCTGGCGCTGCTTGCCTCCTTTCCGCGGGAAGGCTGGCAGGTAGATGTCCTCCTGCTCGAAAAGACGGGCGAACTGCTGGAGGAACTGCCCTCCTGGGTGCGGGTACTCGAAGCCCCCTGGTACGAAGCGATGAAGCGTCCGCTGCTGGCGCCGCCGCGGCAGGTCGTGCAGCAGGATCTGCGGATGGGGCGGATCAAACAGGCGCTCACATTCAGTGCAGGCACCTTGATCTCGACGTATTCCAGCGATCGCACCTTCTTCTACCGGATGCTTTTTTCCGGCGTGCCGGAGCTGGAAGAGGACTATGATACCGTGGTCGCCTACCAGGGACCGACCGACATTCTTGATTATTACGTAGCAAAAAAAGTAAACGCCCGGCGGAAAATAGGGTGGGTGCACTTCGATGTCGGTTCCTTTCCAGTCAACCGCCGGCTGTATCAGCGTCTGTACGCCGAGTATGATCATATCTTTGTCGTCTCCCGTCAGGCAGAGCGTCATTTGATTGCCACATTGAAAACGCCGGAATTAGAGAAAAAAACGAGCGTCTTCTACACGCCGCTTCCAGCCGAACAGATCCGGAGGCAGGCAGAAGAAAAAGGATTCAGCGGGGAGAAACAGGGGATGCGGCTCGTCACGGTCGGACGCCTCTCCGAAGAAAAAGGACCGTATCTGGCGCTGGAAGCAGCCGCCCAACTGAAAAAGGAAGGGATCGCCTTCTGCTGGTACTGGGTCGGAGACGGGCCGGAACGGGACAAAGTCGAAGAGGAGGTCCGCAGCCGTGGACTTGCCGACTGTTTTCAGCTGCTCGGCAGACAAAAAAACCCGTATCCTTTCGTGGGCGCATCCGACATCTACATTCAGCCTTCGCTGCATGAAGGGTTCTGCCTGACTCTCGCGGAGGCGAAACTGTTAGGCAGGCCGATCGTTACAACCGATTTTACCGGAGCGGCTGAACAGATCCGCTCCTATTTTGACGGTGTCGTCGTCCGAAAGGAACCACGGGAGTTGAGCAGCGCGATCCGCATGCTGATCGACAACCCCCGGCAGCGGGAACGGCTGTCGGAGCAGGTTTCCTACAGCCGGATGGCCTCCTTCGTCGACCTGCAGCGGAACATGAGGGAATTAACGAAGACAGGGGGAACGAATCATGGAAATAAACGTCAGCGTCGTCGTGCCGGTGTATAACATGGAACGGCTGTTAGGCGACTGTATCGCTTCTCTGAAAAAACAGACCCTGCCGCAGATCGAATTCATTCTCGTCAACGACGGCAGCAGCGATCACAGCGCAGCGATATGCGAAGCAGCCGCTGCAGAAGACAGCCGCTTCCGCGTCATCCATCAGCAGAACAAAGGCTTGAGTGGAGCCAGGAATACCGGCATCCGCGCGGCAGCCGGCACCTACATCGGCTTCGTGGACAGTGATGATACCGTGGATCCGCAAATGTATGACGTGCTCTACAGTCTCTGTAAAGATACCGGCAGTGAGGCAGCCAGCGTGGCAAGCTTGATCCACTATCCGGATAAGACCGTCAGCACCGGAGGACGGGGGCTGCACGTGCATACGAGAGAAGAAGCGATGCGTGTCATGCTCGAAGGCACGCATTTCGATGAAGTGGTCTGGACGAAGCTGTTTCACCGGGACATTCTGGAGCACGTCCAGTTCACGGAAGGCATCATTTATGAAGATACCGATTTTACGTACCGTGCGCTGCACGAAACGGAACATGTCGCGTCGCTCGGCCTGCCGCTCTACCATTACTACAAACGGGACGGCAGCATCATGAGCGCGGCTGCGGCCGATCTGCGGGATGACGCGGTGGAGGTGTACGCCGGCATGTACACCTTTCTGGCGGAAAACTACCCGGAGCTGACGACACTGGCATCGCGGAAGATGGCCGATGTCTGTCTCTCCCTGCTCGCAGGGATGGCGGCCGCACCGGACCATGCCGATCGGCGGCAGCAGATGAGGCGTATCGCCCGCCGGATGAACAGCATCTACGGCGAAGCCGTCAAAGATGAGGCGCTTCCGCGGAAGGCGAAAGTCCTGCTGACCGCATCCAAACTTCATCCCGTCCTCTGCACGTACCTGCTGCAGCGGACCAAATCAGTCAAAACACGGCCGGTGTTTTAAAAAGGAGGACACGATGATCCCATTAGTAACCGTTATTATCCCCGTCTATAATGCAGAAACGCATATCAGCGCCTGCCTGGAGTCGATTCTCCGTCAGGAATGGCCGACGCTGGAAGTGATCGTCGTCGACGACGGCTCGACGGATCGCTCGGCCGAAGAAGTGCGCGCCTGCAACGACCAGAGAGTGCGTCTCCTGCAGCAGCAGAATGCGGGCGTCTCCGCTGCGAGAAACCACGGCATTCGTGCAGCCCGCGGCATGTATATCGCTTTCGTGGATGCCGATGATGAACTAGCCGATGCGGGGTACGAAGCCGTGATGAACACCGCCCTCACCACCGGAGCGCAGCTGGTCACCGCGCCGTACGTGATTGTCCAGGACGAGCGGGAAACCGTCTCGCCGCACTGGGACGGTACGGACGTGCTGGAGCAGGCGCAGATCCGGACGGAACTCATGCCGGCGTTGTTGAACCGCGGCCATTTCAGCCTGGAAGCCTGCTTTAACAAATTGTACCGGCGGGATCTGCTCGAAGGGGCGTCCTTCGACGAAACCCGCTCACACGGGGAGGATGTCCGGCTGAACCTCGAGCTGCTGGAGCGCGCGGAGCGGATTGCGTTCGTCCCGCTGCCGTTCTACCGCTACATGATCCGGGAAGCGCCATCGCTCACACGCGGGTTCCGCGAGGATTTATTTGACTATTACCGGGAAAGCAGAGACTTCGGCATCGAGCTGTGCCGCCGATACGAGCTGCCCGAACTGATCGATCACATGGAACACGACTTCGCGTTATATGCGCTCGCGTATCTCGAAGAAGCAGCGGCTGCTCCGCTGCCGGACGAAAAAAAGCGCGACATTGCTGCGAAGGTGCTTGCCAGCAGCGCTTTTCAGGATGCGCTGTCGGCCTTTGCACCGCCGTCCGTGTACTACCGGCTGCTCGCCCGGACGGCCGGATGGAACATGCCGGGGATGGTGCTGGGGCTGAGCAGTACGAAACAGCACCTGCTGTTGTGGAAGGAACGAAGAAAGGAGGGAGCACGTGCTTGATACGATACAGAAACTTTGGAGTCTATTTTCAACGAGGGAGCGCCGCCATTTAGTGATGCTCCTCTTTTTCATGATCATTGCTGCTTTTCTTGAAACGCTGAGTATCGGACTGATTATTCCGCTGATCGGCATTGTCACCAATCCGGGCATCATTCAGGAGCAGGCTGCGCTTGCTTACTTGTATGATGCGGGCGGCTTCACGTCCACGTTCGCGTTCACGGTGGCGGCAGTGGGGGCGATGCTGCTCGTCTTTCTGCTGAAAAACTTGTACTTGATGCTGTTTCTCTACATGCAGCAGCGCGTCATCTTAAAGCAGCAGGTGCGGCTGTCGGTGCGGCTGTTCCGACGGTATTTAACGAAGCCGTATGAATTCCATCTGCAGCGGAACACGGCGGACCTCCTCCGGAATGTCAAAGGGGAGACGCAGAAAGTGTTCCAGGGACTCGTCATGTCCGGCTTCCAGCTGATGACGGAGCTGCTCGTGATTCTCTTCATCCTGACGCTTCTCCTCGTTTCAGCGCCGGGTGCCACGTTGACCGCAGCAGGGCTGCTGACAGTCGGGATCGGGAGTTTCTTCTTGTTCTTCCGGCGGAAAGTCTCCACGCTCGGCTATGAACAGCAGGTCATTCACGGTGGGATGATCAAATCAGTGAACCAGGGCCTGGGCGCATCGAAAGAAATCAAAGTCTCCGGCCGGGAGGCGTTTTTCATCGACTCCTATGCCGGGCGGAGCAAAGAGCATGCGAAGAACACGCTGTACATGAATATGCTGGAGCAGACGCCGAGGCTCTTCATTGAGACGTTCATCGTGTCGACCGTGCTCGTGTCCATGCTGATCATTCTTTTCCAGGAGACGTCCCCGGAAGGCATTATTGCCATGATGGGACTGTTTGCGATGGCTGCATTCCGGCTGATGCCTTCCATCAACCGGGTGGTGAACATGCTGAATGCGATCCGGTTCAACCGGCCGGCACTGGAAGTCGTTCATCAGGATATGCAGCAGCTGGAGGAATGGGACAGGCCGGACGGCGAAAGCGGTCCTGCTTTCACGAAATCGATTGATGTCGACCAGGTATCGTACTGGTATCCGGACCAGGATACCCCGGCGCTGCAAAACATTTCGCTGTCGATTCCGATTGGCAGTTCTACCGCCTTCGTCGGAAAATCGGGGGCCGGGAAATCCACGCTGGTGGATGTCATGCTCGGGCTGTATCAGCCGGACGAAGGGACGATTCACGTCGATGGGATTCCACTGTTTGATCAGCTCGGCCGATGGAAGCGCCGGATCGGTTACATTCCGCAGCACATTTATTTATCCGATGATTCCATCCGCGCGAATGTGGCGTTCGGCATCGCGGAAGAGGACATTGATGAGGAAGCGGTCTGGTCGGCTTTGAAGCAGGCCAACGTCGATCAGTTTGTGTCTGAGCTGCCGCAGAGTATCGATACGGTGATAGGAGAACGCGGGGTCCGTCTCTCCGGCGGGCAGCGGCAGCGTCTCGGCATCGCGAGAGCGCTCTATCATGATCCGGATATCCTCTTCATGGATGAAGCCACTTCCGCCCTGGATCAAGAAACCGAAAAACACATTATCGAAGCCGTCGATGCATTGAAGGGGGAGAAAACCCTCATCATCATCGCCCACCGTCTGTCGACGATCGAGAACTGCGATTTGATCTACGAGCTCCAGGACGGCCAGGTGATCGGCACGAGGCAGCCGGCTGCTCGAGAAACGAGCTGACAAACGAAACGGAGGGAGCCATATGATATACCGCAGTTACGAAGATGCAGATACACTCCTGCGGCAGCAGCTGCACCGCATCCGGCCCATGAAGCCAGACACGATCGTCGGGATTCCACGTAGCGGCATGATACCCGCGTACATGCTCGGTGCGCTGCTGCATGCACCGGTGATCGATCTGCAGACGTTTCTCGAGAACCCGGAGGAAGGCGGACGAATCCTGTTGGTGGATGACTGTATCGGTACGGGAGGATCGCTTCGTCAAGTACTCGAAGCGATCCCGGCCAACGTGCATTCACGTCTGAGGACGTGCTGCCTGTATTCAAACCAGCCGGAGCGCACAGACGTTGATTTGTTTCTTGAATACCTGCCGCGCGTCGCGGTCTACGAGTGGAACATCATGCACTGTTTTATCGTGAGAGAAGCGGTGTTTTCGCTGCGGGCGCTCCTGACGTCTATGCCGAAGGCGGCGGCTGCCGAAAAAATAGAAGCGTGCTGCCGGTACAGCCGCCCGAAAATCATTCCCGCCGAACCGATTCATACGCTGCTCTGTCCTCTGCCGGAAGCTTCCCGCAGCAGTGTCGAAGCATGGCTCGCCTATTACGGAATCCAGGTCCGGCAGCTGGTCTTCCAGCCGGAACAGAAGCAGTCGTCCAAAGCCGGAAGCTGGGAAGCGCAGGTGTACCGAAAGAGCGGTGCAGAGCTTTTCGTAGCGGGATCCGTGGAAGAAGCAGAGGCCGTTTTCGCCCGCTCCGGCAGGCCGGTCTTTTCGACAGAAGCAAACCGCCTGTTCTCACGGGGAATTCTCTATACCGCGCTCCGGGGGTCGCGCACGGCCCGTCACTATGTATACAGCAGGGTGCGGAACAAAGCCGAAGCGCTGCCAGGCCCCGTCCCGGCATCGTTGAAATGGCTGTCCCGCAGAGTGCCGTGGAGGGCAGGGGCCCCGCGCTGAAGCAGTCGTCGGAATATTGCTCGACCCGGCTGCCAGCCGGCACTTTACATGATGAAGGAGGAAGACGATGCAGTACAGATCCTATAACGATGTCCGTCAACGCATCCAGCAGCACGCCGAGGTGTTGAACGCCGGCAGGTATGACCTCGTGATCGGTGTCAGTGAACGAGCGATGGTGCCCGCCTACATGGCGGCGCTGTTGATCAACGTACACTGCTGCTCGCTCGAGGATTATGTCCAGGATAAACCATTGAAAAAAGGGTCCACGAGAAAGACAAAACAGGCGCTTCAACTCCCGTCCGAAGCGGAGCGGGTGCTGCTGGTGGACTACATGCTCTCCGACGCCGGATGCCTCAAGCAGCTGATCCGGCAGCAGGGGAAAACAATCGACGTGACGATTGTCTCGATCTACGCAGATGAGGTCGATCCACCGGCAGTCGATTATGTCTTTGATGTACTTCAGCGACCGGTCCTGTTCGAATGGTCCCTGTTCGAGGAGGAAATCACGTCCAGAGCCTGTTTTGACATCGATGGGGTGCTCTGCCGGGACCCATCGCCGGAAGAGGATGCCGATGGGGAACGCTACCGCCACTTTCTCGCAACGGCCCCGCCGCTCTTCCTGCCAAAGGGGCGGGTGCCGTATGTCGTCACGAGCCGCCTGGAGCAGTACCGGGCGGAGACGGAGCTCTGGCTGGAGGCACATGGCGTCGACTATGGCGAGCTGCTCATGATGCACCTTCCTCCCGGTGCGCATCGGACGCTCGCCTCCAGCACGGCGCATAAAGCAGATGTTTACGCACACTGTGATGCCGATCTTTTTGTGGAAAGCAGCCACCGCGAAGCAGAAGCGATTCACCGCCTGACATACAAGCCGGTATACAGCTGGGAAACAAACGAACTGTTCTCGCTGCAGCGTCCCCGGCCGAAGCTGACAGAGGAGGTACCATCATGAAAATACTCGTAACCGGTGGCGCCGGCTATATCGGCAGCCACACCGTCGTCGAACTCGTCCATGCAGGATACGACGTCGTATTGGTTGATAACCTGTCCAACAGCAGCCCGAAAACGCCGGACGTCCTGTCGTCGATGACAGGGCGGGCGCTTCCGTTTTATGAAGCCGATCTGCGGGACCGGGAAGCACTGCAGCGGATTTTCCGCACGGAGAAGCCGGATGGCGTGATTCATCTTGCCGGCTGGAAAGCCGTCGGCGAATCAGTGAAGCTGCCGCTTTCCTACTATCAGAATAACTTGATGAGCACGATCACGCTGCTCGAAGTGATGGAGGAAGCCGATGTGCGCAATCTCGTGTTCAGCTCCTCTGCCACCGTGTATGACCAGGCAGCAGCCATGCCGCTGAAAGAAACGAGCGGGATCGAAGCCGGTAATCCATACGGCAGGACGAAAGAATTCATTGAAAAAATGCTCCGCGATACGTGGGAAGCGGACAAGGAGTGGAGCATCGTGAGCCTGCGGTACTTCAATCCGGCCGGTGCCCATCCGAGCGGGCGCATCGGAGAGAAGCCGAACGGCATTCCGAACAACCTGATGCCGTATTTATCGCAGGTGGCTGCAGGCGTGAGGGAGGAGCTGCACGTGTTCGGCAGCGACTATCCGACACCGGACGGGACCGGCGTCCGAGATTACATCCACGTCTGTGACCTTGCTGCCGGCCATGTGCGGGCGCTGGAAGTGCTGTCCGACAGCTGCCGCTATGAAGAAATCAACCTCGGTACCGGAGCGGGAACGTCGGTACTGGAGCTGGTGCAGGCGTATGAGCAGGTACTCGGACGTCCGATCCCGCTCAAAATGGTCGAACGCAGACCGGGGGATGCCGCCGTCAGCTTTGCAGATACACACAAAGCGGTGGCCCTGCTGCAGTGGAAGCCCGAGCGCGGCGTGCAGGACATGTGCCGGGATGCCTGGCGCTGGGAACAGCAGCAGGCAGCGGAGGTGCTCCAATGAAGCGGCTGCTGGATGTGGTCGTGTCGGCTGTCCTGCTCGTGCTGTTCCTCCCGCTTCTGGCAGGCACGGCCATCGTCATCCGCCTCCGGCTCGGCGGACCGGTTCTCTTCACCCAGGTCCGGCCGGGGCTCCATGAAACGCCGTTTACCCTCTATAAATTCAGAACGATGACAGATGCACGCGGCCCGGATGGAGAGCTGCTGCCGGATGAGCAGCGGCTGCCGCCCGTCGGACGGAAAATCCGCTCCCTCAGCCTCGATGAATTACCCCAGCTCTGGAACGTGCTCCGCGGCGACCTGAGCCTCGTCGGTCCGCGCCCGCTGCTGATGGCCTATCTGCCGCTTTATACAGAGGACCAGCGCCGGCGGCACCTCGTGCGGCCGGGTATCACCGGTCCGGCGCAGGTGAGCGGCCGCAACAACTTGAGCTGGGAAGAAACGTTCCGCCTCGATACCGCCTACGTGGACCGGCATTCGGTTGCCGGGGATCTATGGATTCTCGTGCGGACTGCAGCGAAGGTACTCCAACGGCAGGATGTCCAGCAGCAAGGCGAAGCGACGCGCCGGCCGTTCACCGGATCCGGATCGGCGTCATCCTGATGGAGAGTGTGTGGATTTCCGCTGAAGCTGGAAACCTTGGGGGCCGGCTCTGCCAGTAGGTCATAAGAGAAAAGGTGGCTTGCTCCTAGATGAATGAACACTTTCCGCATGACCGTCCATCGAAGTCGGCTGCTGGGGTTGAGAGGAAAAGCGGGTCGCTTCACGGTGAAATCGAGTCGCCTGCCGGCATGAAGCGGGCGGCTGGCGGAAAAAACGGGTCGCTTGGCCAGAAAAAGGAGCCAGCACGGTAATATTGAGACAGGACGAGCGTGGAACCGGCAGCCCGTGAGCAAGTTTGAGACGGTCTGCCGGCCATTTGAGCCACTTCCAGCCGGACCATCGACGACCAGCAATTGGAACCACCCACCCAGGCGGCACTTCTGACCAAATGCCCTTCGTGCATTTGGTCTTTTCTTTTTTACATACCTCCCCAGCATACGGCCGTCTGCTCCCGGCCTTCTTCCTCTGTACCGCCCCTTCCCGCGGGATCCCCCCTTTTCATTTCCATCTTTTTGTCCCCTATCCGCAACAAAAGCGACAATCTTTACAAAAAATTAATATTCGTACAACAAGATGTTTACAATCCGATGGTAAGGTTAGCCATGTTGTCAAAAAAAGCTGAAACATGGGAGAGATGATCATTCATGGATGTACAGGCGATGTTGTTTTTATTCCTCGGGGGACTCGGGGTGTTCCTCTTTGGAATCAAATATATGAGTGACGGGCTGCAGAAGACAGCCGGCGAGAAATTACGAAAAATCCTGGAGGCGGCGACGAACAGCTCTGTCCGCGGTATTTTTGCGGGGATGCTGGTCACGATGCTGCTGCAGACATCCACCGGTTCGACCGTCATGATCATCGGACTCGTCAACGCGGGGCTGCTCAGCTTCCGGCGTGCCATTCCGATGCTGCTCGGCGCAAACCTAGGTACGACCGCGACCGCGTTTATGATTTCCTTTAAAATCGGTGACTACGCGCTGCCGATTTTGTTTGCGGGCATGATCCTGATTTTCTTCTTTAATAAAAAACGAATTAACAACATCGGCCAGGTCATTTTCGGTTTCGGGATGATTTTCCTTGGGCTGAACACGATGTCCGAGGGGCTGTATCCGTTCCGGGACGTTCCCGCATTTGTTGATATGATGGCGACGCTCGGGCAGAATCCGCTGCTCGGGGTGCTGGCAGGAACCGGCTTTACGATGCTGATCCAGAGCTCAACCGGGGCAATCGGGGTGCTGCAGACGATGGCCGTCGATGGCCTCGTAACGCTGGAGCAGGCGCTTCCGATCCTCTTTGGGGATAACATCGGGACGACGATCACGGCCGTGCTTGCTTCCATCGGTGCGACCGTTGCTGCCAAGCGTGCCGCGATGATTCACGTGATTTTCAATGTGACAGGCACGATTATGTTCCTTATTATTCTGCCGATCGTCCAGGCTGTTGTCGTCTGGATGTCTGCGAACTTCGGCGGGGACATCGCCCGTGAAATTGCCTACGCGCACGGCCTGTTCAACTCCGTCAACGTGCTGCTGCAGTTCCCGCTGATCGGGCTGTATGCCATTCTTGCAACGAAAGTCATCCGTGGAGAAGATGATATCATCCAGCACGGCCCGCAGTACTTGAACCCGGCCTTGATCCAGCAGCCGACGTTTGCCCTCGAGAAGGCCCGTCAGGAAGTGGTACACATGGGGACACTCGCGAAAGAGAACGTCGTCCATTCCACGAACATGCTGCTGAAAAACGATGCCAAAGAAGGCGAGCGCACGATACGAAAAGAAGAAATCATCAACGACCTGAACCACGAAATCGTCGATTACTTGACGAAAATCGGGGTGCGTTCGTTGAACCAGCAGCAGTCGTCGATGAATTCCCTGCTGATGCATAACGTGACCGATATTGAACGCGTCGGGGACCACTGTGAAAACTTGATGGAGCTCTCCGAGTACTCGATTGCGCATAAAATCAACTTCTCCGAAGAAGGAACAAAAGAGCTGGAACACATGATTTCCGTTACGTCCGAGGCGTTCGGTCAAGCACTCGAAGCACTCGAAAAGCAGGATCTCGAAGCAGCGATGAAAGTGCTCGAACTCGAAGGACAGATTGATTATCTCGAAAAAGAAGGACGTAAATCCCACGTCCAGCGCATGAATGCAGGCATCTGCTCCGGCGCGAGCGGCATGGTCTTCCTCGACATGCTGAGCAACCTGGAGCGGATTGGAGACCACGCTTCCAACATCGCCGAAGGGGTTATTCAGATGAATCGGGAAGAATATGACCCGGCTTCCGGCGGCATGGAATAAGTCACCGCTGCATCGATCGAAAGACAGAATCCCCCGTCAGAAGGACGTTCCTTCCGGCGGGGGATTCTGCTGTGCGGCGGGGTCCTCCCCTTGCCCAGGCCGAAGCCTGCTCGCACATCGAAATCTGCAGGAGCACAAAAGCAGGTGTTTTCTTGTGCAGGAGCTGTCATTGTCTGTATGATAGAAGCAGTACGTACATAGAAGGGTAGTGATCGAAATGGAAAAAACAATTCCCGTGATGCAGCAGTGCATGCAGATTGCAGAAACAGTCGAAAAAGCCGCAGAGCATATTCAGCGGCTGCTGCTGGAAACCGAGATTGAACAGACCGCGTACCTGCTGGAAGACGTCGTAAGTGCCTTCGCGACGGTACAGGAGTCGATGGAGCCGATCCGTCGTGAGATCGACGTGATGCCGGAAATCGAGCAGCAGGCGTTCGAACTGCAGCGGGCGCTCGGTCAGCTCGTCGACGCCTACGAAGAAAAGGACCAGCCGAAGGCGGCAGAAATCGCTCAGTTTACGTTCGTCCCGGCCGTTAAGGCGTGGCGCCGGGCGATTGATGACACGTTCGAAGCGTATATGGAGCTATGAACCGGCTGCAGGAAAGTCATCTCCAGCAGCTTTGGCAGTGGTTTACCGAAGCAGGTGCGCCGCAGCCGGATCTGCCGGAAAAAGAACTTTTTCTGTCCGTCAGTGATGGCATCCGGCCGGCTGTTCGTCTGGACGAAGCGTCTGCGGCGTTTCCGGGCAAAGGCCTGCGCGTGGATGTGCCGGTATCGAGGCGCAGCCTCGGCACGATCCTGCGCCCGGGGGCAAAACTGCGCATCGAAGTCGGCACGGATGCTTTGATCATCGGAGAAACGATGACGCTGTTCCCCGGAGAGATAGAAGCCTTCGGGATTGCCGAGAACCACATGTGGCATCCGGACCGGGTCGAGCGGGCGCTTACCGCCTCGTCTTCGGTATCGGAGGAGATGCTCCGGGAGCTCTTCGTGGAAGAGCAGGAGGACGTCGAGGTCGTCACGTGCGAGTCGTGGTTTGTCCACGACCGCGGCGTCGTGCGTCTCGGTGAACGGCCCGTTCCTTCCCCGGAAGTGGTAGAGGCGGCGGCCCGCCGCGCGGGAGATCATTATTTTTCCGAGGCGGTAAGCAGGGACGGCCGTATTCTGTATGAATGGAACCCGGCGACCCGGGAAAAAGCACGCGGATACAACATGCTCCGGCACGCCGGTACGGTGTATGCGATGCTGGAATTATATGAGCGGACCGGAGGGGAGACGCTGCTCGCTCAGGCCGGGAAAGCACTCCATTTTCTCGAACAACAGATCCAGCCGGTAGGCAGCGAGGGGCAGCAGGCACTCGTGCATAACAATGCAGTGAAGCTCGGGGGAAATGGGCTGGCGCTTGTTGCAATGGCCAAGTGGACGGAAGTGAAGAACGACCGCCGCTATGTCCCGCTCATGCAGGATCTGGCTTCGTGGATTCTTGGCACCCAGGATGAGACGGGCCGGTTTGCGGTGCATAAGATGAATGCGGAGACGGGCGAGAAAGCGGATTTCGAATCGGGGTATTATCCGGGAGAGGCGATGCTCGGCCTGATCCGCCTGCACCAGCTCGATGGCCGGGAAGGCTGGCTGGATGCGGCGGAACGCGAGGCGTCGTATTTGATTGACCGGAGAGATAAAGGCAAGTCGATCCACACGATCGCCCATGACCACTGGCTGCTGTATGCGCTCAATGAGCTGGAGGCCCTGCGGCCGAACGACAAGTACGTCGCGCATGCCGAGCTGATTGGCGAAGCGATTTTTCAGGCGCAGCGGATCGAAGGCGTGCAGGAATCGTGGGTCGGTTCGAGCCGGATGAAAGGCCCGCCGAGGTCGACGCCGACAGCCTGCAGGACGGAAGGAACCGGCGCTCTCTGGCAGCTGGCAGCAAGGCATGGGAAAAAGGAGCTGATGAGCCGCTGCCGCGAGTCGATGGCACTAGCGGTGGCGTTTCAGATGCAGATGCAGTATACGGAAGCGACGGTACATCATTTTCCGTATCAGCCGCTTCTGATCGGGGCGCTCCGGGAGAGCCTGGTCCACTATACCGTGCGCAATGATTTTACCCAGCATAACGTCTCAAGTTTCCTCCAATACCTCCACGTGCTGGAGTCAGAAACGGCGGAAGCAGAAAAATCGGGGCATCACGAATAGCAAAGAATCCTCAGAGAAGGGTCCGGCTGCACGCGGCCGGGCAGGAGGAGCAGCAACGCGCCGGAAGCGATTCTTCCGGCGCGTTTCGTCATAGAGAGAAGGCCGTTCCTCTGCCAGCGGGAGGGACGGCCTTTTTATATGCAGAGAACAAAAGCAGAGCGACTTTTGATCGGAACGGCCTGAACCGCTGGCGTTCGAGAAAAGAAAGAGGGCTTCTATCTTCCCGTGCAGCGTATGAAGCCGACGTCTTCTTGTATGAACACTTATACATTCCTATACTATAAAAAAAGCAGCGGAGGAACATCCTCCGCTGCTGGTGCTTCCTAATTAATAATCGTCGTCGTCGTCGTCATCGTCGTTCATGAGGTCGTCGTCATCATCGTCATCGTCGTCGTTCATGAGGTCGTCATCATCATCGTCATCGTCGTTCATCATGTCGTCATCGTCATCATCATCGTCGTTCATCATGTTATCGTCATTGTTAAGGTCGTTGTTCATGTTGTTGTCCATGTTGTCATCATCGTTCATTGGGTCGTTCTCGACGTTGTCGACGCCACCGTTGTCATTCAGGCCGTCGTTATTCATGTTCTCGTTATCGCCACAGCCTGCGAGTACGCCTGCTGCGAGAAGTGTAGATACTGCGGAAATTTGTAGTGTTTTTTTCATGGAAATAGTTCCTCCTTTAATTTGAACTCTACTTCGGGTATTGCCATTTGGCTGGATGTTCAAACGTACACACCCTGTTTTTTACATTGTTACATAATTTACGTCTGGTGCTTTGGTACATCGTTTTTACCGCTTCGTACTGCGAAATCAGCGGGAAAGCGCTCTCTTATCCCGCTGAATTTTCCTCTGTTTTTTATCAAAAAAAATAGCATTCGATGTTTTTCTCACATTTGCCCACATCTCTGGAAAAGAGAAGCCCGACCGAGGCCAGGCGCTGCATCTCCTCTTGAAAACATAGAGGGAGGACGGACATAGACGCGCCGCCCCCTGCATGAAGCCGGGGACTACGCTGCCTGCGGGAGGGAGCATGAAGAAACCTGCAGGAAAAGGCCGATGTTTAAAGAGCGGGAAGTGCCTGTTCGTTTGAAGCAGATCGGAGTAGCGGTGGAAAGAAGGCAGAAAGTTCTTTGGGCGATAAGCTGGAGATGGTTTATTGAGAGAGAGACGACGTCGCGCGCTGCGCGGGAAGAATCCTTTCTTCCCTTCAAAAACCTGGTCCGCACGCCGTACCGCCCTTTTGATCGGAATCCATTCCACGGCGAATGCAGAGAAGTTTCTTCCTGTTGATACTTGTGCTGGATTTTGAAAGAAAGTAGGTGTAATAGGTAGAAGAGAAGGGAAAAGAAGCCGATAAGAAAGTAGCGGGATTCTATCCCGTAGAAAGGAGGTGCGGACTGTGGATCTTGGCCGCATGTCACATGCAGCAAATCAAATGCAGACGCAGCACCAAATCTCCGAGCTTCATCAGCAGCAACAGCAGGTGGAGCGTGCTGGAGTACAGCCGGGCCAGGTCGTTGATCAGACTGACCAGGCTCCGGATGCGCAGAACGAAGAGCAGCAGGAGCAGAGTGAACGCTCTTGGGAAGATCAGCGCATGCGCCAGCAGGAGATGCAGGCAGCGCAGCAGAATGCGCAGCCGTATCTCGGCGGAAATATCGATTTCTTTGCATAGTTCCGCCAGACCCGCCGGTTTTCCGGCGGGTCTTTTTTGAAGTATAGGAATGTATAAGTTTTCATACAAGAAGACGGCGGCTGCTTCCGCTGCAAAGGACACACGCCTCTTTCCCGTTAACCGCCTGCAGCGGCTTCCCGTTCCGAGCTGCATTTCTTCTGCAGATAGGAGGAAGGTGCTGCGTGATGGCGGGGTTTCGGTGTGAGTCGACAGGGCCTCATGCATACCTCGACGTACCTCTTGCCTCGTGTGGCGGGGTTTGATCCGTCTGGCGGGCTTTTTCTCCGGGGCGACGGCCTTTTGCCGCGGGGCGACGAGGTTGGAGGGCCCGGGCGACATGCTTTGCCTGTCGAGTCGACCAGGTTTCTGCCGGACCAGCGGCAGGGGCGAAGAACGGCCAGCTTGTCACTGGCATAGAAAACAGATAACCTTTTGTCCCACTTCATCGCAGCGAGGAAGACGGCAGCTCCGTTCCCTGCGCTTACAGCAAGAAGTGCGGGCTTCCATTGCAAGTCGGCGTATGTCGTTTCGGCCGATGGCCACCTCTTCCATGCGAACTCCGCGCACAGGGGGACACAGCTGAAAACAACCGTCTACAGCGTCTTTGCGGTGTGATATTTCTTTCGGCTTAAAAATATCCATTATTATCCATTATATCCTCTAAAAGTCTTTTTTAGACTGAAATTTCCCATCATTCTCACTATTTTACTTTTTCTTCCTTTTTGCACGCGTAAGCGCTATACTACCGTGTAGGCTGCCAGTTTACACGTTCTGTTAACGTCTGTTCGGAAGTGGCGTCAGCTGCATACTCGGTTTACAGGCGCCTGCTGGTGTCGGGCGGTTCTTCAAGAAAGAAGCCGCAGACACGCCAAACAATAGGAGCTTGAACAGAGCGATCTGAAAAAAGGAGGATCCTACATATGGAAAGAAAACGTCATGGTTTTTTTCAGCGGTTTCTCGATGGGATCGAGAAAACAGGGAACCGTCTGCCGCATCCGGTCACGCTGTTTGCGATTTTGACGCTGCTTGTGATCGGATTGTCTGCAGTGATCTCGGCTGTCGGGATCGAGGTTGAACATCCGGGAGAGGAAGGAGAGGTAGTTGCCGTTACAAGTCTTCTCGACCGGGAAGGCATTCAGTACATGCTCACGAGCATGGTAGATAACTTCATCGGTTTTGCGCCGCTCGGTGTGGTTCTCGCAACGATGCTCGGGATCGGTCTGGCAGAGCGGACTGGGTTGATCAGTGCGTGTCTGCGCGGTTTTGTTCTGTCGATTCCGAAAGCACTCATCACAGCCGGGCTCGTTTTCGCCGGCATTATGTCGAGCGTGGCATCCGACGCTGGTTACGTCGTACTGCCGCCGCTCGGTGCTGTTATCTTTGCTGCGCTCGGCCGTCATCCACTGGCCGGACTGGCCGCTGCGTTTGCCGGAGTTTCTGCCGGGTTCAGTGCCAATCTGCTCGTGTCTGCGACGGATCCGCTGCTCGCGGAACTGACCATTTCCGCTGCGGCGATGATGGATCAGACGTACGCCGAAGGCATGAACATCCTCATGAACTATTACTTCATCATCGTGTCCGTCTTTCTGCTGACGCTGGTCGGCGCTTTCGTGACGGAAAAAATTGTGGAGCCCCGTCTCGGAAAGTATGAAGGAGACTACACTGAGGATCTGAACGGCTTGAGTGGGGTGGAGAAAAAAGGACTGCTGTGGTCCGGCCTCTCCGTTGCGGCCGGCCTTGCCATTGTCGCCGCGCTTGTCGTGCCGGAGCAGGGTGTGCTGCGTGCCGATGACGGCGGCGTGATTCAGTCTCCGTTCATGGATGGCATCGTGCCGATTATCGCGATTCTCTTCTTCCTTCCGGGACTCGTATACGGGATTGTGACGAAGGACATTACGAATGATAAGGATGTAGCAAACAAACTTTCCGAAACGATGGCGGCGATGGGGATGTTTATCGTCCTCGCCTTCACTGCGGGGCAGTTTGTTGCCTACTTTGCCGAAACGAACATGGGCATCGTCATCGGGGTTTACGGCGCAGAAGCACTCGATGCCAGCGGCCTGCGTGGAATACCGCTGCTGATTGCGTTCATCTTTGTGGCCGGCTTCATCAATCTCTTCATCGGAAGTGCATCGGCCAAATGGGCGATGATGGCACCGATTTTCGTCCCTGTCATGATGCAGATGGGATATTCCCCGGAAGTCACACAGATGGCCTACCGGATCGCCGACTCGACAACAAATATTATCACGCCGCTCATGACGTATTTTGCGATCATCATCGCGTTCGCGCAGCGGTATGATAAGAAGATGGGCATAGGGACGATGATTTCCGTCATGTTCCCGTATACGATCTTCTTTACGATCACCTGGATCATTATGCTCGTCGTCTGGATCCTGCTCGGCGTCGATCTCGGACCTGGTGCACCTATTTACTACGAAAACTAAATGAATGAAAGAACAACCCGCGTCGGAAGTATCTGCTTCCGGCGCGGGTTTTGGATTTTAAACCGATGGATCAGAATGTAAAGGAGCGGATAGCTGCTCTGAAAGCGTAAAAAGCCTATGCTTTCCGCAGCGAACCTGCAGTAAGGCGCAACTGTCGACGTCAGACACCGCCCTGCATAATAAAGAAGAAAATTAGTCAAATAGACTCATCTTAGGGGTGGGGAAGAAGATACATCCGCTTACGACGCGATAATTCCCTCCCATTTGTATAAATAAGCAAGATAAATAACGTTTATCCTGGTTCTTTTATCACTTATGACGTTCAGTCTATCGAAATATTCGTATGGCGGACTAATTTTGCAGAAAATTCTGATTTTATATACTTTTCAAAAATGCTATAATAAAATCAATGCATTGGACTATGTTTAGATGAAGGAGGAGGTTTATCATGACCGATAAGCAGCCGCATCAGCCGCAGGAGCAGACCACTAGTTCGGGCCTGACGCAGAATGTCGCCGCAGTACTTGCCTACGTGCTTGGTTTCATCACGGGACTGATCTTCTTGTTTCTTGAAAAAGACAACAAGTTTGTCCGTTACCATGCGATGCAGTCCATTGTGCTCTCCGTCGCCTTCTTTGTTCTCAGCACGGTGCTTGGATTCATTCCGCTTCTCGGATGGCTTCTCGCAGCACTATTGACACCGGTAGCTCTCATTGTATGGATTGTCTGCATGATCAAAGCTTACCAGGGACAATGGTTCGAATTCCCGCTGGCGGGTCCTTTTTCTAAAGAACAGGTGGAGAAGATGAGTCAACAGCAGCAGTAAGAAAGGCATTCCTGTCTATGTTTCTATACAGTTCTGATACGACAGCACGCCGGAAGCAGAGATGCTTCCGGCGTGCTTTTTTCAAAGTATAAGAAAGTAAAAGTTTTCATACAGGGGACGGCGGCTTCATGCGCTGCTCGGTAAGAAACAAAAACGTCTTCTTCCCTCAAAAGGCTTGCAGCGCTTCCGCACGCCGTTCCGACCAAAAGGCGCTTTGAGCTTTTGTTCTTAGGAACGTTTTTATTAGAAGAGGGCGGCGGCTCCGCGCGCTGCCCGCCGTTTTTTTAGCGGCGCGGGTGTCTGCTGGAGAAAGCACCTGGTGCAGTCAGGCGGCTGTGTCTGCTGGTTTATCTCCTTGAATGTTAAACGCGTATTCAACGATAATGATCAGATCGCCTTGTTTGACAGCGGCGAATTTCCCGTAGTATCCGTCCAGGCGGGTGACAATCGGTGTGAAGATTTTCTGCCGGCTGCCATCTTCTGCAAACGTTTGATACGGCGGGAACAGCTCGAACAAATTCAGTCCGAGGGCCTCTTGTTCTGTTGCGCAGACGACGGTGCCCGAGGAATCGAGAATCTGGAAATTACCGGTGCCGAGCCTGCCGGCGAGGGCCGAAGCCTGCTCTGGCGTATGGGACGCATCGACTTGTTCTTTCAGCAGCTCCAGCTGATTCTCCAGAACGACGTGGATACTCTGGTCGGAAACGAAGGCGTAGACGTGGGAGCTGACTTCCTCTAGATCCTGTACGGAAGTCTGCAGGCCGTTCATCTCTTCTTCCACTTGATCAAATGTCCGGCGCACCCGCTGCACCTGTTCTTTGTTTCTGCCTGTTTTTTCTTCGAGTGTCTGCATTTCGTCATTCATCTGCAGCAGTTCGGTCCGCATCAACTGCAGCGTGTCATTCATTCCGGCCATCTCTTCGCGGGCTGTGCCGGCCTGCTCAGCGATCGCGGAGATGGCGTCTGCTGCTAGAAAGACTTCTTCCTGCACCTGGGAGGCGAGCGTTTCGTTCACGTTGGTCTGTTCGGCAGCGCCGTCGAGAGCCCCGGTGACATTCGAAACGGCATCGTTGATTTGGGACAGGGAGTTGGAGGTTCCTTCCGATAGTTTCCGGATTTCATCGGCGACAACCGCAAACCCTTTCCCGGCTTCTCCGGCCCGGGAGGCTTCAATGCTGGCGTTCAAGGCGAGCAGGTTCGTCTGGTTGGCAATGTCTTCGATCACCTTGGTGAAGGAGACGATCTGGGCAGCTGCCTGCTGCACGTCTTCAATCTGCTGTTTCATCGCTGCCGCTTCTGTGCCCATTTTTTTCACGGTTTCAACCGACGTCTCGATGTTTGTCCGGACAGCGGATGCATCCGCTGCATTCTGTTCAGCTGCGGCCCCCGTCGTAGCTGCGCTCTCCATCACATGTTCGATGGCGGCAGCGGTGCCGTTGACGTTGGACTGGACGTCCTGAAATGCCGACGCATAGGTGTCCGTGCTTTCCGCCAGCCCACTGACTTCGCGGCCGGCCTCTTCCATGCGCTCATGATTATCTTTCATAAACGAGGTCAGTTTTCCCGCCATTTCCGACGTCCGGAGGGAAGCGATGACCATTTCTTCGAACGTTTTTTTCTGGCTCTCGTTCAACTGCTGTATGTACGCGAGTGTTTCCGATCCGCTGGTCTGGTGCTGAAGACCATGCATAAAATCTCCGTCTGCTGCTTTTTTCAGCATGTTTTTGATGTGCTGATGCTTCCGCTGCTGCACGAAGTGGTAGATCAGGGCCCCTGCGGCCGCACCGATCAGAGCCGTAAGTAGATACAACATACAAATTCCCCCTTCAAACGTATCGATATGAAACGATTGTACCATACTAAGGAAAGGGAGGAAGGAGGCAGGAACGACTTTTTTCATGACGCCGAAAAGAAACGTTCTCCTCAAGAAGTCGAGCTTTCATCCCGGGAGAAAGGGGTTTTCTGCACATCAGATTCCCATCCTGTGG
Source organism: Alkalicoccus chagannorensis DSM 18086 (assembly GCF_000429725.1). Taxonomy (GTDB): domain Bacteria; phylum Bacillota; class Bacilli; order Bacillales; family Salisediminibacteriaceae; genus Alkalicoccus; species Alkalicoccus chagannorensis. The sequence goes on from NZ_AUCK01000014.1 coordinate 37,349, forward strand.
AAGAAAAAAATGTTTGTACTTACCTTTTGTGAGCTGGGTCACTGAATAACATTCATTTCCTATGCTACAATTTGAAGACAACACCGGGTATTTCGTAGAGGATACAAAGTCTATTCATTTTTGTGGTCCAGGTAGGACTGGGTGCGGTGCCAGGCCCGGTCGTGCGAAATACCATTGGAAGTGTCAGCCTCTTCTTTCAGGCGCTCTTCATCTAATATGTAGACCGTCCGTTTGTGCAGCTCAATAACGCCTTCCATCTGCAGTTCCCGGAGTGCCCGGCTCACAGATTCCCTGGATGCACCGATCATGGCTGCGGCATGCTGGTGTGTCAGCTTCCAGCCGATACGGATGCCTTTCTCCGTCCGGACACCAAAGTTGGTGAGGAGATCGAGCAGCAGGTTGGCAGTCCGGATCCGGACATCGTAGAAGGCGAGGTATTCGATTTTTCGGTCCGCCTGCGTGAGTCGCTCACTCAGAATGTAGACGGTCTTATACAGAAGGCCGGGATAGCGGAAAGCGATGGAACGCATTTCCGGTGCAGGCAGCCGCCAGACGACCGTTTCTTCGATAGCTGCAACCGAGGCGGTTCTCACACTGCTGTAATGGAAAACTTCGAGCTCACCGACGGCCTCCCCGGGGAACTGGTGCCCGAGAACCATCTGTACGCCATGATACTCGCGGAAAATTTTCAGTGTTCCTGAGCGGACAACGTACATGCTGTCTCCATGATCTCCTTCGAAATACAGGACTTGTTCTCTGGCTAGGTGGATTTCTTCTGTGAAAGAGTCGAGCAGTTCTTTTTCATCCAGAGGAACAGATTCGTGGAAAAAAGGCGTGTAGAGCACATGGTTGTACATGGGTCAGCCTCCCTGTCATTTTTCTGTATTGTACCATATTTCCAACTTTTGTACATTTATTACTCAGAGAGGATGATGTCTTATGAACCGTCATTTATGGACCGACTTTTATATTACGAAATTACCGGAACTTGGCTATTCCCAGTGTCTGACGAGGCTGTTTGAGAGCAGCGGAGATCAGGACGTCTACTGCGGGGAGGCATCCATCTTTTTATTTCCTCCGTCGATGCGCCGGCATGTCGGCATGGTTGAGGCAGCGGCTCACGTCTCGGATGACGTAGTGGAAGCCGTACGTGCCTTCCATCTGGAAAAAGACATGCACCACACGGGTACCGTGGCGGTCATCGGCCGGGTGCATGTTGAAGAGGCGGTACGCGGCCGCGGCCGTGGTACATGGTTTGTCGAGGACGTGGTGGATTCGCTGACCGATCTGCAGGTAGATGCCGTGACCGTGCTGCCGGACCTTGGCAACACGGTGTTCCGCCAAAAAACGGAGGACATGTTTGCCGCTGCCGGATTTCAGACGGTGGACGGCCGTGCGCCGGGCGTCATGAAGCGGGTGCTCTAGTACAGCCCTTTGGGGAAGAAGGGCCCGGCCGGCGAAGGCAGTCATGTCCCTAAAAAACAGAGAGCCCGTCCACGGAGGACGGGCTCTCTGATTGATTCGTCATTCTAGCTGTTAGGGAAGAACAAACACTCTGTTCTTCCCTTTGTAATCCTGCAGCGACGCCGCCCACCGCTGCGCGCAAAAGGCGCTGCTTCTTTTTTCTATCAGCCGGATTCCATCGGCCTGTTGTCATCCGAGGCCCATTCGGTGATCGAGCCGTCGTAGACGGACACTTCCGGCTGCCCGATCGCGTGGAGCAGCATGGCATTCCAGGTAGCTGCAATCCCGCCGCCGCAGTAGGCAATGACTTTTTTGTCCGGGTCCGGCAGGCCGGCTGCAGCGAACGTCTCTCTCAGCGCTGCTTCCTGCGGTGGGCCGTGTGCCGGACATAGGTCATGGAAAAAAATATTTTGACTGCCGGGAATGCTGCCGGGGCGTGGATAGGTCGATGTCTCTCCTCGGTGGTCAGCAGGCGACAGGCAGTTCATCAGCAGGATCCCGGGATCGTGCAGCGCCTGCTCCACATCCGCTGTGGACGCATACCAGCCTGGAGCAGGGCGCCCAGCGAAGCTGCCGGGTGCAGGAGTGACGGCACCTGATTCGAGCGGCCGGCCTTCTTCTTCCCACTTCGGCATCCCTCCTGCCAGGACGTATACGTTCTCGTGCCCTGCCAGCCGGAACTGCCACCAGAGTCTGCTCGCCCAGTCCGATGCCTCCGAGGTGCCTGCGACATCCGGACCGCGGTCATAAATCACGATCGTGCTGTCATCCGAAACACCGGCGGCTGCGGCAGCCTCGGCAAAGGCCGTATGTCCAAGTGCGGTGAACGGATAGGGAGAAGCCGTATCCGAGAAATCCCGGAGCAGGTCAGCAAACACGGCTCCAGGGATGTGTGCCTGCTCATAGGCACTACGCCCGCCGGTCACCCGCAGCCCTTCGCTCGTCTCTTCCATAAAAACCGTCGCGTCGAGCAGTGTGATGCGGTCCTGCTCCTTTTCGACAAAGTCAGTCGTGGCAAATACTTGGTGCATGCCGGATCCCTCCTGAAAAGTTTTTTCAACAAGGTGGCTTTTGAAGCCGCCTTGTTGAGCATGATCTCTCTCAAGAATAACGCGGGGATGCTTCCATGACAAAAGAGATGTTTCTGAAAAAATCAGGCGCAGGAGCTTAACATTATTGAACATCTGCCGATACGAGGGGTAGAGAAAACGGTACTGAAAACAGAAAAAGCGTGCCTCGGCCGCCTTTTTCTGTTTTTTATTTAAAGGAGGAACCACAATGGATGGTGTGAATCGAATGACCGGCTTTGCATCCGGCATGGATATCAATCAGCAGGTGGCGGATATGATGCGAGCGGAGCGTCAACCACTCGAACCAATGCAGCAGGATCTGCGGGAGACAGAGATGAAAATTGATGAGTACCGGGACATGAACCGGAAATTCCTCGAATTTGATGACAGTATCCGCGAAAGCATGATCCGAACGAACACGCTCTCGAGCCGGGAAGCGGAGAGTTCGGATGAGTCGCTCGTCTCGGCCTCGGCCACCTCAGCCGCTGGAGAAGGTTCCTACACTGTCTCGGACGTCTCCCTGTCCCAGCAGGAAGTTCGTGCTTCGGATGGAGCGATCGTGAATGATACGGAGAACTTTGATCCATCGATGCCGATACGGGAGCAGCTGGAGATGATCGATGGCATGGAAGAAGGGGAAGACCTCACGTTTGCCATCGCCACGTTCAACGAAGCGGGAGAACAAATAGCGAGAGAGTTCGAGATCGGAGACAACGACTCGATGAATGACGTCGTGAACGGGATGAACAACTCGGACCTCGGTATTCAGGCTTTCTTTGATCCCGGTTCGGGGCAGATGTCGATTCAGCGGAGTGAAGAAGGTGTCTTTAATCCTGATGAGGAAGGGGAAATCCTCTTTGGCGCCATGGACGGCGGCGAGTTTACGGCAACGGAGGACGGCCTGATGACATCAGCCTTTCAATTTTCCAACGACGACGCCCCGGTTCAGGCCGCATCGAATGCGACCTTCAATCTTAATGGAATCGACATGGAGCAGCAGGGGAACACATACAGCGAGAATGGTCTGAACCTGACGCTGAATCAGTCGTTTGAAGACCAGTCGGTGCGCATCGATGTCGCTGCGGATGACGACCGCATTTTCGACACCGTCATGGGCTTTGTCGAAGATTACAACGAGCTCGTCGGAACGGTACAGGAAAAAACGAACGAAGAGTACTTTCGGGATTATGCGCCCCTTACCGACGAACAGCGCCGTGAACTGGATGAATCCGAGGTGGAGCTGTGGGAAGAGCGTTCCAACAGCGGTCTCCTGCAGCGGGACAGCATTCTTACAAGCGGTCTCAGCAGCATGCGCCAGCAGATGTATCAAACTGTCGAATCCGATCAAATGGACGCTTCGTTCAATCAACTGACGGAAATCGGTATCACCACCACGTCGGACTTCCGGCAGGGCGGTATCCTGGAAGTGGATGAAGATGAGCTGCGCGCGTCAATTGCCGAAGATCCGGACGCTGTCGAGAATCTGTTCCGCGGAGATGGGGATACACCGGAAGAGCGTGGGATTGCCCGAAGGGTCCTCGACAGCACGTCGGATGTGATGGCGCAGATCGGCGAACGAGCCGGCAGAACCGACCTCGCTCAAAATGAATCTTTTACGCTGGGACGCGAATTTGAGCAGCAGCAGGACCGTATCTCCAACTTCGAACGACGAATGGACCAAGTGGAGGAACGCTATTGGAGCCAGTTCACCCGCATGGAGCAGGCGATGGCCGAAGCGAACAACCAGCAGCAGCAGATGATGTCGCAGATGGGCGGCATGGGCGGCCAGATGTAAGCACACGCCCGACAACCTTTTACGCTGTGAACGGCGGACTCAAGTTCCGCCTGGATATAGGAATTTCAAGCACTCCCTTCGAAGCAGCCGCTTCGGAGGGAGTGCTTTGTTTGAATAAATAGCAGGCTGTTGGCGGCTTCCGCAGCTGCTCGGGAAGGATGAAGAACCCATGCTTGCCGTATCCACCGTTCCGGTCCAAAGGCGATCTGCGCTTTTAAGCATTAGTGGAAAAGGGGGAGTTTTTCATTCGTGTGACTGCACGTCCGCTCGGAGTGACCGTTCCGGTGCGCGAAACGTCCGCTCCGGCACCTGGAGTGACCGCCCAGAGCCGTAGTGACTGCTTTTCGCTGCTGAACGTCTGCTGCGGTCTGCTGAGTGACCGCCCGCTGCAGCTGAACGTCCGCTCTGGCAGCACGAACGTCCGATCGGCTCCCAATCCGGCATCCACGCTGACCGGCAGGATAAAATGCCTTCTTCGCAAACGCCTCTTATGGCATGGAAGTCAAGGCCTCCTCTATCGGCCCGTTCCCATGGCTCTTCCACCGGCTTGACAGAAAGATAACGGTGAGGTAAAGTAGAAAAAGTTAATGACTGACGGTCAGTCACTAAACATCATTCATGTATTGGAGGTGAACGGCGATGGGAGAGCACCCGGCCAAATACGAAGCGCTCCTGGAAGCAGCCAAAGCGATTATTGAAGAAGACGGCTTTGATCAGACTTCCGTATCGAAAGTGACGGAGCGAGCCGGCACAGCCAAAGGCACGTTCTATCTTTATTTCCAGTCAAAAAAAGAGCTCGTCCCGGCGATTGCCCAGCAGATCCTGGAAGAACAGCTCGCCCGTATTCAGGAAGCTGCCGGGGAAGAGCCGGAGCGGCGGCAGCTGCTCGAGTCGATGATCCGCGTCACCTTTGCGATGACGAAGCAGTATAAGACGCTGATCACGTTCTGCTATGCCGGCATTTCGCTGTATTATTCGTTTGAACGCTGGGAGGCGCTGTATGAGCCATACAACCGCTGGCTGTCCGGCGCCTTTGCGCGGCTGCAGGAAGAAGGGAACGTCATGGATGAGCTGGAACCAATGCAGCTCGTGCACTATACGATCGGGCTGGTCGAACATGGAGCCGAAGGGCATATCCTCTCCCGAGCCGTAGAGCAGACGGAGGACGAAGCCGTCTCCAGGCTCCTGCTTATCACCGATAAAATGATCCGGCCTTCCAAGTAAGGCCGGCAGGAAATTATGTTGGAGGAGACATCATGAACGAAGCAAAGGAAAAAAACGTATTGTGGATGTCTGTGATTGCAGCCATTTTATTCAGCGGGGCCGGTATTGTGTTCGGTCTCCTGTTCCAATCGCAGATGATTTTATTTGATGGACTATACTCGCTGATCAGTGTCGGCTTGTCCTACTTGTCGCTGCTGGCGGCTTCGTTTATGTCGAAAGCAGACTGGGAACGCTACCCTTTCGGCAAGGACATGGTCCAGCCGCTCGTGATTCTCGTCAAGTATACGGTCATTCTGCTGCTCGTCCTCGCCTCGCTCACAGCGGCCGCTGTGGCTGTTCTGCAGGGGGGACGGATGATGGATGTCGGGCCGTCCTTTGTCTACAGCCTGATTGGCATGGCTGCCTGTGCCGGGGTCTGGCTTTATCTGCGCTGGCGTTCTGTGCGGGGGACCTCGGCCCTCGTGAAAGCAGAGTCTGATCAGTGGATGATGGACTCCATGATCAGCGTCGCTGTTGCTGTCGGATTTCTGGTGGCTTTTCTGATGGAGCAGACGGGCACCGCTACGGCGCTGGTTCCTTACGTGGACCCGGTGATGGTGATCCTCGTCTCTGTCTATTTTCTCCGCTTTCCACTGAAGGAAATGAAAGCAGCACTCGCTGAAGTGCTCGAGATGCGTCCGTCGGATGAAGTCCGGCAGGATATTGCCGCCGTCGTGAGCGGCGTAGAAGAAGCGTATGCGATCTCCGAAACGTTTCTGCGGGTGACGAAGGTCGGCAGAACGATCTGGGTCGAAGTTGATTTCGTCGCTGAGCCGGATACCCCGCTGGATTCGCTGCGTGTACAGGACCAGATCCGTGAGCAGATCGCATCGGGAATGAACGGCCTTGCTCCGAAAAAATGGATGACCGTTTCGTTTATGCACAACCGCCGCTGGGCGGTAGAAGAATAAGGCTTTTCTATAGTGGCTTTAGCCCGGTTGAGGGTCTAAAGCCCTTTTTTGCGTGAAACAGTGAAGACTTCCGATGACAAGGCCGATAATAGAAGCAGAGAGAAAGAGTAAAACCGATTGAAGACCGAAGGAGCAGGGCGGACGGGGGAAAAGACGGAGGCCGCTGCGGGCACAACGTTTGCTCGAAAGACTGCCTGGAGGCTGCTTCCACAACAGAATAGAGGTAAAGGAGATGGCGATATGCGGCTGACCGGCTTTGCGACGGGGTTGGATATTAACCAGATGGTGCAGGATTTGATGAAGGCGGAACGGATGCCGATGGAGCGGATGGAGCAGGACAAGATCCGCGCGGAGGTCCGGATGGATCAATACCGGGAGATTAATGAGAAGCTTCGGGATTTTCGGGATAATACGTTTGATTCGGTGCTGCGCCGGTCGCAGATGCTCGCCAATGAGGGGACCAGTTCACATGAGAACCTCGTGACGGCTCAGGCATCGTCTTCGGCGTCGCAGGCGTCGCTCCGGATTACGGAAGTGACTTCTCTGGCCTCCGCAGCGTCGAACGCGAGCGCAGGCGCTGTCTCGGAGGAGCCGGTGGATGTGCAGGCGTCGTTCGGCAGTCAGGCGTTTGCCGGGGAAGAGAGCGGTGCGTGGACACGTGGACTGGTGAACCGGCAGACGATTACGGTGCAGCAGGCGCATACAACGATGTCGCTGGATGAAGAACTCGGGAATCCGGATTCTGTCGTTGTGCGGGTGAACGGCCAGGCGTATAAAGTGGTGGAAGAGTTCGATGAGGGGCTTCGTGCGACGCAGGTCATGATCAATCCGGATACGAATGAGCTGACGTTTGGAGAATCGCTCGCGCGGAACGACCGTGTGGAAGTCACTGCGATGACGGCTGATGAGAATGGTCCGGATCTGTACTCGGTGAACGAGCTGACGGTGTATGATGAGGATGGTCAGGCCGTCCGGGATGCTTTCGTCGTCACGTCGGAGGATTCGATGGAGGACGTGATCTCGCAGTTCAACCGCTCGGTGACCGGCGTCAATGCGTTCTTTGATGAGCAGTCCCGACGCGTGTCGGTCATGCGCGAAGATACTGGCGTGTTTGCGGCGGAAGGCCAGCCGGAAATGCAGTTCAGCGGAACATTTTTTAACGACGTACTTCGTCTGGATGACGCTGGGGAAACCGCTGCCCGCAATGCGGCCTTCACGGTGAACGGGCTGGAGACGCACCGCCGTTCGAACACGTTTACCATCAGCAACATCCAGCTGACGCTGCAGGATACGTTCTCCGACCGGGATGTAACGGTCGGTGTCTCCCGCAACACAGACAGCATCATGGAGACGATCACCTCTTTTATCGATGAATACAATGAGATTGTGGAACTCGTCAACGGCCGTGTTCGCGAAGAATCGTTCCGTGATTACCCGCCGCTCACCGAAGAGCAGCGCCGGGAGTTGTCCGAACGGGAAGCGGAACTGTGGGACGAGCGTGCAGAGAGCGGCCTTCTCCGCAACGACGGGCTGCTTCGAAATGGCATGAATACGTTCCGCCAGCAGTTCTACACGCCGGTGATGGGCGATGTCGATACATCGATCACCCAGCTCACGCAAATAGGGATTTCCACGACGTCGAATTTCCGCGACGGCGGGATTCTCGAAGTGGATGAAGAGAAGCTCCGGGCCGCCATTGAAACGGATGCAGAAGGTGTTTTTCAGCTTTTCGCAGGAGACGGGACGCCGCAGGAGCAGGGCATTGCGAGACGTGTCCGTGCCAGCGCGGATACGCTGATTGAATCGATTGCCCAGCGTGCCGGGGGCTCCAGAGGACGTACCGTGAATCACCAGTTTACGATTGGGCGGGAAATCAATAATATAGAGGACAGGATGACGAATTTTGAGCGTCGGCTGGAACAGATTGAAAACCGCTACTGGGCGCAGTTCAATGCGATGGAGCAGGCCGTGCAGCGTGCCAATTCCCAGTCGGAGTCGTTCTTCGCACAGATGTACGGAAACTTTTAAACGGCAGTGCCGGATCACTGCCGCAGCATGACGGGAGAGGTAGTGGTACCATGGCACTGATCAAAGAAATGTATCAGACGACGTACAAGCTCCGTGAGCAGCTCAAGCAGCCCTATCCATTATCGGACGATGACCGGGACGGCTACATCGCCCGGGTGAATGAACTGCTGGAACTCCGTCAGCGCTACCTGGATCAGGGAGCGGCACCGGAGACCGAAATGGAGCAGAAGGCGGCCAGAGAGGTACTGGAGATGAACAAAGACGTGCAGCAGATGCTCGCGGAGCGGCAGCAGATGATCCAGCAGGACCTCAACAAGCTGAAGAAGAAAAGGCAGACGGGACGGCGCTACGAAAATCCGTATGCAGGGCCGTCGCCGGACGGGATGTTTTTTGACTCGAAAAAATAGCCGGTGCCGGGGTATGCGGACCTTTGCTTACAGCCTTTTGCGGTGAAATATGAAAATAAAAGAGTCGAAAGGTGGAATTTCTCCGCTTTCTTCCGATACTAAAGGTGTGCACGACATTTTATCGAGGAGTTGATCACATGGAAGTGAATCAAGCTGGCTCGATGTCTGTGAATGACCTGTTTTCCCGCACGCGGCATGCTTCGGAACGATCGGAGCGGAGCGAAGTGGCAGCAGCAGGAGCCGGCCGGAGCATGGAAGTGACGGCGGCAGCAGCAGACTCGACCGAGCGCACCTGGCAGCAGGAGGATCTGGACCGCGGTATCGAGGCGATGAATGAGCTCGCCGTGTTCAAGGACCGATCGCTTCAGTTTGAGCACCATGACACGCTCGATCGGACGATGGTCAAGGTGATTGACCGGGAGACAGAGGAAATCGTAAGGGAAATTCCTCCAGAGGATTTCCTCGACATGATTTCGTCCATGCTGGAATTTGCAGGCATCATCATCGACGAACGGATCTAAGCAGCAAACCGTCTTCCCACCTGGAGGCGGTTTTTCTGCCTGAACGGGGGAAGTGAAGAGAGCGTGGGCGTCGACTTCGGCGTGGGGTGCAGGCAGTTTCAAGTGATAAGAAAGGGTGCTTTTCACCTTGTAAGAAACGAGTCACAGCAGGAAGGCATCGGCTGTGTCGGCTGCTCGGGAAGCTGGAAGCATCTATGCTTCTCTCCAAGAACCTACGGTACACGCCATGCCGATTACATGGCGTCGTGCGCTGCATGGGAAGAAAGAAAATTCCTGTTTTCGTTCAAAAGCCTGCAGCGACGCCGCACGCCGTTTCGACCAGAAGCCGCTTCGCACTTTTGTTAGGAAAAAAGTGCAGGAAGGCTAAAGGTTTCAGGCTGCCTGCCGATATAATACATAGGAACATTGTCATCAATGAAAAGCACGATAGTGTACAGAAAGGGTGTCGGCATCGTGAATTCTAATCCATATGCACAGTACAAACAGAATGCCATGGAAACCAAGTCCCCCGGCGAGTTGACGTTGATGTTGTACGAGGGATGTCTGAAATTTATGAAACGCGCAGAGACAGCTTTGGCAGAAAACGAAGTCGAAGAGAAGCATACGAACCTGGTGAAAGCGCAGAACATCATCCGGGAGCTCATGGTCACCTTGAACACCGATGTTCAGGTGAGCAGCGACATGATGCAGCTGTACGACTACATTCTGAATCAGCTGATCGAAGCCAACACGAAAAACGATGTGGAAGCCTTGAAGCGGGCCGAGCGGTTCACCATCGACTTCCGCGACACGTGGAAAGAAGTGGTGCAGGCAGACCGCCGGCAGCGATTCGGTACGAAAGAGCGTACGGAAGCTCCAGCTGCTCCGCAGGCCGGAAGCACGAACGGACAGGCAGTAGGACGAATCCAGCCGGAGAAAAAAGCTGTCCCGGCATCAGAAACATCCCAGCCAGCGGCTTCCGCGGCTCCGTCCAAAGCCCAGCCGGCTAACCCGTATGCCAAAGCCCGTCAGCAGGCGGTGGCTGCAGGAGCACCATCCAATCCATATGCGAAAGCAAAACAGCAGGCAGCGGTTGCTGCCGGCACGTCGAACTGGAACTAACGTCAGCATCGTGCTGAACGAACAAGCGCTGGACAAAACAATGCTTCCGACGATCCAAGGTGGATCATCGGAAGCATTGTTTCTTTGTGCGGGAAAGAGCCTGCGATTGTTCCATGGAGACGGGGGCTTCGTCTTCTACACTGGATGAACGAAGCGCTTGTTCTTGAAGTACCTGCATCGCCGCCCCACGGGATGGGCGGAAAAGACAGCACTGGCAGGCCTTTGTTTCGTGCAGCCGTTTTGTGCACATGATATGATAGGAAAAAAGAAAGCGGAAGGAGGGCCTGCATGGCACGGTTATCGGAGAAGCAGGAGATATTTCTGCAGCAGTACCGGCTGCTGCTGGATGAAATAGCAGAGGCTGCTGCGTACGCGGCTTCCTGCTACGAGCAGGGAGATGATGATATTGGAGACCGGCTGCTGACATCTGTGTGCGGCGGCATGCTTATGTATCATCCTGATAACGTGACGCTGTACTCGATTTTCGCCGGAGATGAGGAAGCACTGCAGCTGTTGAAGGTCCACTACGAAACGATGGTGACCGCTTCCCACATTCAGGCGGATGACGCGGCAGCAGATGCGAAAAAACAATTCGTGCAGGGTGCGCTGATGCCGGCGTTACTGCAATGGCAGCAGCGGCTGCAGAAAGAAGGAGACAACCATGCCCCTCATTGACCTGCCGTTGGAACAATTGTATACATACCGCGGGCGCAGTCCGGAGCCTGACGATTTCAGCCGATTCTGGACCGAAGCGCTCGCGGAGCTTGATCATCATGAAGCAGCTCCTGTCCGCAGGCAGGCTGATTTTCAGACGAATCAGGCATCGTGCTGGCATTTGACCTTTACCGGGATCGGCGGCGCGGACGTGCATGTGAAAGAACTTCGTCCGCGCGGCTGGACCGAAGGAGACCCTTCTCCTGCCGTGATCATGTTCCATGGATACGGTCGTTCTTCCGGCGGCTGGCTCGAAAAAGCGGCATGGGCCGCAGAAGGCTGGTCCGTATTTGCGATGGATGTCCGCGGCCAGGGCGGTGCATCCACGGATCCCGGGGGTGTCAGCGGCTGGACGCTGCAGGGGCACATCACACGGGGGCTGGAAGATGGGCCGGAGCAGTTATTTTACCGAAACGTGTTCCTGGATGCTGCGCTGCTCGCCCGCCTTGTCTGCAGCGACGACACTGTCGACAGCAGCCGCGTCAGTACGACCGGGTGGTCCCAGGGAGGAGCCCTCGCACTCGTCTGTGCCGCGCTGGAACCGCGGATATCCCGGTGTGCACCGGTGTACCCGTTCTTGAGCGACTACCGCCGCGTCTGGGAAATGGATTTGGCGGAAGCTTCCTATCAGGATATCCGCCGCTGGTTCCGCCGTTTTGATCCACGGCACGAGCGGGAAGAGTCGTTTTTTCATACACTCGGGTATATTGATATCCAGCACATGATGCCCTGGGTGCGCGCAAACGTGCTCATGGGAACCGGGTTGATGGATACAGAATGTCCGCCGTCGACGCAGTTTGCGGCATACAACCGGCTGACATCACCAAAAGAGGTACTCGTCTACCCGGATTTTGCTCATGAAAACCTGCCTGGTCACCCTGAAGCCATTTTTTCTTTCCTCACGAAGGGACCATGAATCCCTTTTTGGCCGGCTGACAGCATCATTAACAATAAAACAGGTGTACATGTTCGTCAGAAAGGGCATAGACTGGTAAAAGGAGGGTATTCTATGCATGCATCATCTGAAGATAAAATACTTGCAGGACTCATCTACGTATTGAGCTTTTTCTTTCCGATTCTCGCCCCGCTGATCATCTGGCTGGTCAAGATGAAGACGTCGCCATTCGTTGATTTTCACGGCCGGGAGTATTTCAACCTTGCGATTTCCTATTTCGTGTACGGGTTGATCGCCAGCATTCTCACATTCATACTGATCGGCTGGGTGCTGATTCCGATTATCGGCATTGCGTTGATTGTCCTGACCATTATCGGAGCAGTGAAAGGATTTTCCGGTGAGACGTACAGGTTCCCACTGATTTTCCGATTGATCCCGGATAGAAAATAAAGCAGGTACAAGCTCGAATTGCATCATATCTGTAAAGAAAAAGCTTCCGATCCTCCTTGGTGGAGGGTCGGAAGCTTTTTTGGATGTAACAAGGCTTCATCTTGATAGGAAGAGAAGAAGGCTTGGTCCCCTCAGGGCCAAGCCTTCTTCGAATCAACGACTGGATGCGTTAGCTGCATGGGGTATTAATTGCCGGCAGGAGACGTGTTTCCTTTTTCTGCGGCCTCTGCATTTTCTTTCCGCAGCCGGTTCATGTCGATGCGGATGATAAGGGAGGCAGCGAGTGCGACAACAAACATGCCTCCGAAAATATACATCGTCAGTACGTAGCTATCCGTCACTTCACGCAGCCACGAGACGACGACAGGACCGATGAGACCGGCTGCAGCCCATGCTGTCAGAATGTAGCCGTGAATAGCCCCCAGCTGCTTCGTTCCAAACAGATCGCCGATGAAGGCTGGAACGGTAGCGAACCCACCGCCGTAGCAGGTCATGATCAGGAATAGAATGGCCTGGAACATCAGGGCGTGTGTAATACTTGGCAGGACAAGGAACGATACTACTTGAATGACAAAAAACGCAGTATAAACATTGGCTCTCCCGATATAGTCGGAAATGGAAGCCCACGCCAAACGTCCAGCTCCATTGAAGAAGCCCATGATCCCGACCATCGTTGCAGCAGCCGCTGCGCTCAGACCGGCGATTTCTTCGCCCATTGGCCCCGCTACAGACAGAATCGCAATGCCGCACGTGACGTTGATGAACAGCATCAGCCAGAGCAGGTAGAAGCGGCGTGTTTTGATCGATTCGTTAGCCGAAAGGTAGGAGAGGTCCTGGTTTCCCTGCTCCTCGCCTTCTTCCTCTTCCTTGTCGAGCATCGACTGTGGTTTCCATCCCTCAGGAGGACGCTCCAGATAAAGGGCGGATGGAAGCATGACGACAAAGTAAATCGCGCCGAGCGCAAAGAATGTACCGGCAATGCCGAACATAGCAATGAAGTTCTGAATCAGCGGACTGGCGATGACAGACGCAAAGCCGAACCCCATAATAGCGAGACCGGTCGCCATCCCGCGCCGGTCCGGGAACCATTTAACGAGGGTGGAGACAGGAGTGATGTAGCCGACCCCGAGGCCGAAGCCGCCTAGGGCCCCGTAAGCCACATACATCAGCCAGATCGACTCGAGCTGGGCAGCCAGCCCGGAGCCGAGCATCCCGGCTGCAAAAAATCCGGTGGAAACAAGCCCCGATACCCGGGGCCCGTACTTTTCAACAAAATGTCCCATGAACGCAGCGGAGAGGCCAAGAAAAGCAATGGCAATACTGAACGTGATCGAAATGGCTGTCAGACTCCAGCCGAACGCTTCGTTCATCGGATTGGTAAAGACGCTCCATGAATACACAGAGCCGATGGAAATATGAATACCAACCGCCGCCGCAGCAATCAGCCAGCGGTTTTTCGTTGCTTCAACAGCCATAGTGACACGCATCCTCTCCTAATGATCTTTGTTTTTGGGTGGTTCACCCATCCCTTCGAGGAAGCGGAACATCACGGTGATGGCTTTGTTCACTTCCGGGTCTTTGACTTTTTTAATGAGGTCCAGATAGCCCGTCTTTTCTTCCGGATCCGGGTCCTCTGCAACTCTGGAGACGCCATTTTTGACGCGGTCCAGCAGCACCTCAATTTCACTCATATTGATTTTGCCGAGCGTCGATCCGATCAGCAGCAGGTTCTTCAGCGCTTCCGTATTGCCTTCTTTTGTCGCCTCCCGGACAAGGATATGGAGTATCTCATCCCCTTCAGCCAGAAGCCCGTTCAGAGCCGAGGTTATACCAGTCTCATTCAAATTTTTCGTGAGCTGGATCATGCCGAGGACGGCTTCCTTATTGTCGACAAGCGCATCCTCAATTTCGGTCAGTGTTTCCCGTCTTTTTTCTTCTTGGGTCGGCTCGTGCTTCTCAATATGCCGGATTGGATCAGCCATTCGAATCGGCCCCTTTCCTTACGAGATCTCCAGGGAAAATATAATCTTTGCGTGCCCATTTGGCCTCGACATTGACACCGACCTGCGGCTGCGGGTTGCCATAGCGGTGATTGATCTTCTTCGGCAGCGGGCTCTCCCCGGTGCGCTTGAGGATTTCCATCTTCGCAGACACTTCTTTGTAGGCAGGTGTATCCGTATCTTTATCGGCGTAGCTGCTTGTCAGCTGGTTGATCGCCCCTTCGCCGTTGTCGTTCATCGGCAGGTAGAGCTCTGTTCCTTTAACCCGGTCCGTGACGATCGTCTGGACCTTCGCGGAGCCGTATGGAGACGTAAGACGGACGAGCGTCCCGTCTTCGAGTCCGCGTTCCGAGGCAAGTTCCGGCGAAACTTCCAGGAACGTCGACGGCGTTTTGCTCGTAATGCCTTCAGCCTTGTACGTCATGTTTCCTTCATGGAAGTGTTCCAGCAGCCGTCCATTGTTAATATGAAGGTCATATTCTTCTCCAAAGTCGAGCGGCTCGGTCCAGCCGACTGGATAGAGGCGGGCGCGGCCGTCCGGGAATGGGAACCCGTCTTCGAATAAAAGCGGCGTATCGGTTCCGTCTGCAGCCACCGGCCATTGCAGGCTCTTATAGCCTTCCAGAAGGTCGTAGGATACGCCGGCAAACAACGGTGCGAGCGAAGCGGCTTCGTCCATCACTTGGGACGGATGCTCATAGGACCAGCCGGCGCCGAGGTGGTTGGCGAGCTCGGTGATGATCTGCCAGTCCGGCTTCGATTCGCCGAGCGGCTCCAGTGCCTGGTACAAACGCTGGAAGCGGCGTTCCGTGTTCGTAAAGGTGCCGTCCTTTTCCAGGCTCGGACTCGCCGGCAGTACGACATCGGCAAATTCCGCTGTTTTGGAAAGGAAGATGTCCTGGACGACGAAGAAGTCGAGCTTCTTGAACGCGTCCTGCACGTAGTTGAGATTGGAGTCGACAATGCCCATGTCTTCCCCTTTCAAATACATGCCGTGCAGCTTGCCGTCGTGGATCGCATCCACCATCTGATGGTTGTTGTAGCCGATCTCACCGGAGAGTGGAGTGCCCCAGCCTGCTTCGTAGCGGCGGCGGACTTCGTCGTCGGTGACGTCTTCGTAGCCTGGGAACTTGTTCGGCATGGAGCCGAAGTCGCTGGCACCCTGGACGTTGTTATGGCCGCGGAGCGGATACGTGCCGGCTCCCGGTTTCATGTAGTTGCCGGTAATGAGCATCAAGTTGGAAATCGCTGTACTAGTATCACTTCCGCCGAGATGCTGGGTAACCCCCATCGCCCAAAGGGAGCAGACCGTGTCTGCTTCAGCAATCATGTGCGCCGTTTTCACCAGTTCGTCTTCTGTTATCCCGGTCATTTCCGCTGCGTAGGCCATCGTAAACGGCTCGAGGCTCTGTGTGAATTCCTCCATGAAGTTTACGTGTTCGGCCAGGAACTGCTTGTCGTGAAGGTCGTTGTCGATAATGTATTTGGATACGGCCGAAAGCCAGACAAGGTCTGAACCGGAGCGCGGCTGGATAAACTGATCCGCCCGATCCGCCATTTCATGACGGCGCAGGTCGGAAACGATCACTTTCTGACCGTGCAGCTTCTGGGCACTCTTCACGCGAGTGGCGAGTACCGGGTGAGATTCCGCCGTGTTCGAGCCGATGATGAGCACGAGGGAGGCTTTATGAATGTCCTTAATGGTGCCGGAGTCGCCGCCGTAGCCGACGGTGCGGAACAGCCCCATCGTCGCAGGAGTCTGACAGTAACGTGAGCAGTTGTCCACGTTGTTCGTCCCGAAAATGCTGCGTGCGAGTTTCTGCATCAGATAGGATTCTTCGTTGGTTGTTTTGGACGAACTGATGAAAGCGAGTGCGTCTTTGCCTTTTTCTGACTCGATTCGGCGCAGGTTCTCCGCAATTTTCGTGTAGGCCTCGTCCCAGGAAGCTTCCCGGAAGCGTTCGCCATCACGGATGAGCGGCTTTTCCAGACGGTCGCCGCTGTTGACGTAGTCCCAGCCGAATTTGCCTTTCACACAGGTGGAAATCCCGTTGGCAGGAGCATTGGCATGCGGCTCCACTTTTAAAATCTCTCTGCCCTGTGTCCAGACGTCAAAGCTGCAGCCGACACCACAGTACGTGCAGACGGTTTTTGTTTTGTTGATTTTCGATTCCCGCATGGAGGCTTCCATATCCGAGATCGCGAGAATGGAGCCGTAGCCGGTTTCGACGCTTTTCGTGAGTTCAATCATCGGGCGGAGTGTATCCTGGCTCATACCGGTCATATAGCCGGCCTTGCCTTCCATGTTTTTCTCCATCATAGCGTTGCACGGGCAGACGGTAGAGCAGTGCCCGCAGGAGACGCAGGAGGATTCGTTGATGGCGACATCGTTATCCCAGATGACGCGGGGGTTCGGGCTGTTCCAGTCTATGGATAAGGTTTCGGTTACCTGAAGGTCCTGACAGGCTTCTACGCAGCGTCCGCACAGAATACACTGGTCCGGGTCATAACGGTAATATGGATGAGAGTTGTCTTTTGCTGCCGGTTTTGGTTCAAATGGCGTTGTCTGGTGTTCGATCTTCATATCCTTTACGGTATTATGGATCTCACACGTGCCGTTGTTGTAGTCACACACGGTGCAGTACAACTCGTGGTTATGTAAAATCCGGTCCATGGCAATGACCTGGGCATCCTTTACGTCCTGAATCTCCGTGTACACACTGGAGCCTTCTTTCACTTTTGTATCGCAGGCGCGTACGAGTTCTCCGTCGACTTCCACAATACACGTATCGCACGTCTTCACCGCGCCCAGGCTCGGGTGGTAACAGACCTGCGGCACCTCACTGCCGGACTCGTTTAAGTGTTCGAGTACCGTAGTTCCGTCCTGCGCTTCTACGGGGGTACCATTGACCTGCATCTGCAGTTTTTTTCCCATACGCGTCTCCCATCCTCTCCTCTTTTTGCTTTTTCGTGCATGGGGTCCCATACCCCAATCCTGGGAAAGGAAAACCAAATCATGAAAGTTTTTAGTTATTTCTGGCATTCGTTATGGGAAATTAGAAGATGAACCATGCGTCATAAACGGGGCCTCCAGAAGGAGAGAAGGCACAAATAGAAGGGGACTTTCGTTTATGCACAGAGCACCGCCCCCGTTCTCCTGCCAGGCAGCGGCAGCGCGCCTTTGCGCACGTTGGGGAAGGAGCACTCTATGTTCTTTCATAAAGGAAAGACGATGCGGTTCTCAAGTGATGTCCAGTCACAAACAAAACGCTTCCGATCATCCAGGCTGGATCATCGAAAGCGTTGGTTCCTTGTTTCATAAAATGTAGACGTGGTCATTGAGGGAGACGTGGCGCTGCAGCGCCACGTTCCGTCCGAAAGACGCTCGCGCTTTCGTTCCTGGAAAACGTGTGATTATTCTTATCCGTCTTCCTGCAGAATGACAGCTTCAAAAGGAGCAAGCTCCAGCGTCAGCTTTCCTGCTTCTGGCTGCATCCGTTCGTGTGAGTCAAGGCTTCGGAAGACCGTTCCTTCGTCTTCTTCCAGTTCGATCACAGCAGGGGAGATGCTGCTGTTCATCGCAAGGACGAATCGGTTGTCGTCATCGCTTCGTTCGAATGCAATCACGCGTGATCCTGCTTCTGCCTGCCGGGAGACGAACGTACCGTCGCGCAGCGCCGCATACGTTTTACGAAGGTCGATCATGGACTGATAGAACTGGAAGAGGTCGTGGTCCTGATGCTCTTCGTTCCAGATCATCGGTTTCCGGCAGCCCGGGTCCGCACCGCCGTCCATGCCGATCTCATCCCCGTAGTAAATACACGGGGATCCGAGGTACGTCAGCTGAAACGCAGCCGCGAGCTTCATGCGGTCTTTGTTCCCTTCTGCCAGCGTCAGCAGCCGCGGCGTGTCGTGCGAATCGAGCAGGTTAAAGGCAGCTTCATTCGCCTGCTTCGGATAGGAAATAAGCATTTTATCGAGCTGTCCCATGAAGGTGGCAGCGTCGATGTCATCTTTGACGAAGAAGTCGATAATGCTGTTGGTCACCGGATAGTTCATGACGGCATCGAACTGATCGCCGCCGAGCCAGGCGAGGGAATTATGCCAGATTTCGCCCAGAATGTAGGCATCCGGGTCTGCTGCTTTCACCACGTCGCGGAATTCGCGCCAGAAGCGGTGGTCCACTTCGTTGGCAACGTCCAGCCGCCAGGCGTCGACGCCGATGTCCTCGACCCAGTAGCGGGCGACTTCGAGAAGGTATGCTTTGACTTCCGGGTTCTCGGTGTTCAGCTTCGGCATGCTCGCCACAAAGCCGAACGTGTCGTAGTTCAGCGGATCGGTGGATAACGGGAAGCTGCGGATATGGAACCAGTCTTTAAACCGGGACTGCTCCCCGTGTTTCAGGACATCCTGGAAAGGCGGGAAGTAATAGCCGGAATGATTGAATACCGCATCGAGCATGACGCGCATCCCGCGGGCGTGCGCCGCATCGACGAGTTCTTTCGCTTTCGCATTGTCCCCGAACTGCGGATCGACTTTCAGGTAGTCAATCGTATCGTATTTATGGTTGGAGCGCGCTTCGAAAAAAGGCGTGAAGTAGATGCACGTGATGCCGAGCTCTTCCAGATAGTCCAGGTTATCGATCACGCCCTGCAGATCGCCGCCGAAGAAATTATCCCGTTCGGGCACGGCGTCCGGTGTCCACGGTTCGGTGCCAGGTGGATTCAAGGAGGGATCGCCGTTGGCAAATCGCTCCGGGAAAATTTGATAAAACACGGCATCCTTCACCCATTCCGGCGGGGAGTGGACGTCCGTTGGATTAATGAATGGAAATTCAAACATGCCGGAAGGAGACCAGAGCATGCCGACCCCTCCGGACTGCAGTTCGTTTTCGGAAAAGCCAACTTCGTTCATGAATACGGTCCGGCCGGCGGATTCAAATTTGAACGCGTAGGCAAACCGGCGGAACGGCGGCTGGATCTCCGCCTGGTAATAGTCGAACATTGTATCGGATGCAAAGATATGCATCTCGGTTTCCGTAATGGTTTTTTCGTTGAAGTCATACTTGTCGCCCCAGACGACAGAGACCCGGTCCATGTCGTCCCGTTTCGTGCGTACACGGATATGAAGCGTTTCTTCATCGTAGGCATAGGCGTAGTGGGATTTCGGCTGGTGGAATACCGCTTCTAGCAGCATCGTCATTGTCCTCCTTTTTGTCCGCAGAGACCGGAGGCGGAGGCCCCGCCCCCGGCGCTTTTACTCTATTAGTGTTGCGGTCCTCTGCGGTTCACATTAGAATAGTAGTCAGGTTTTCTTTCAATCAGCTCCGGCTGAATATAAGGATAAGAAATAGTGCAATCGTTTGCGCCAGCAGCTGAAAGCTTTTCATAGTATAGCAGACTGGTGAAAGCGCGTGCAAATCGAAGTCAAGGGGGAGTCTGGCATGCCACTGCTGAAGCTGAAACCGATGTTAAAGGAGAAAATATGGGGAGGAACGGCGCTCGCGTCGTTCGGCTATGAGCTGCCGGGGGAACAGACAGGGGAATGCTGGGGCATTTCCGGTCATGGCTCAGCGACGAATGAAGTGGCGTCCGGGCCGTATGCCGGCCGGACGCTGCGCGAACTATGGCAAGAAGAGCCGCACCTGTTCGGTATGACAAAGAAGAAGGAATTTCCACTGCTCGTCAAGCTGCTGCACGCAGCAGACGATCTATCGGTGCAGGTTCATCCGGATGATGCCTATGCTGAGGAGCAGGAGGGGTATCCATACGGGAAGACGGAATGCTGGTACATTGTGTCTGCAGACCCCGGCGCTGAACTGGTGCTTGGTCACAACGCCGCCACCCGGGAGGAGCTGGAGACGATGGTGCACGAAGGCCGGTGGGAAGACGTATTCCGCCGAAAGCCGGTGAAGGCCGGCGACTTCGTGTATGTGCCTGCAGGTACCGTGCATGCGATCGGAGCAGGCATTGTGCTGCTGGAAGTGCAGCAGAGTTCGGACATTACCTACCGCTTTTATGACTACGACCGGCCGGGCCAGGACGGGAGCCTCCGTGAACTTCACGTGGAGGATTCGATTGCCTGTACCACGGTTCCGCATCAGGATCGGACGCCAAAACGGTGGCGCTGGCAGGAAGACGATGTTCTCGTGGAGGAGCTGATTGACACTGACTATTTCTCCGTGCGCTCGCTGCAGCTGGACGGGAAAATGATGCTCCGCAAGCGGGCACCGTATCAGCTCGTGACGGTACTCGATGGCGCAGGAACAGCCTGTGTGAAAGGCGAGACGTATGAGGTGAAGAAAGGCGATCATCTCGTCGTGCCGGCCGACATTCCGAGCGTGAAGTGGGAAGGTCAGCTGCAGGTCGTGGTGGCAGAGCCGGGTGCGAAGGCGTAGCATGCGGGGAGCTGCGTCCAGGGGAGAAAACGGAGCAGAGCCGCCCGGGTCCAGCGGGCGGCTCTGTGAAACGTGCGGTCTATTGTATTTCAGGGTGAACTGTGCCCTGGCTCCGTCGTAACGAACAGATGTCACGGGAGACAGGACCCGGCAGAGGGGATGGAAGCATGTCTTCCTGATCCAGGCTGGTACGTGCTGCCTTCTTTGCGCCGGTGACCTTAAACAGAGGGCGGCCAGGTGGTCGAACCTGGGCCTCCCGGATGAAGCGGGTAGTGGTTATTTTTCCATTGATTCAACAAAGGAGCGCATAATCATGTCATCAGCATTCATGTTTTCTATGTAGTGGGTATCTACAAGACTCTTCAGCTCAGCTACGGTGACATGCAGATACTGTATGGCATCTGTCGTCTCCTGGAGCTGCTCGACTAAATCCAGTACATCATCTTGTTTCGCAGTCTGATATTCTATCGTATTCAATTTGCGTATCACAGCTTGAATGAGTTCTTTCTCATTCATGCACTTCGTCCTCCACCAGCTGACGGTCCTCATCAAGGGAGATCCGCTCTTCCTGTTCTGTCACTTTATTGATTTTCAGAAAGGTGACTGAATCAGCCGTGAGGTCTGGTACAGTCATCTTTTTTTCGTTGTCCATGTGGAGTTCCCGTGTCTGTACGCGTCCTTTCACAGTAATCATCGAGCCGGTACCGCAGTATTCTGCTACACGCTCTGCGAGCTGATTCCAGCAGCAGATCTGGACGAAGTCGGTATTGACTGTCCCTTTCTTCGTACGGTAAGGACGCTGTACGGCAAGGGTGAAACGTGTTAATGGGGTACCTGAATTTGTTGTGACCAAATGGGGGTTCTTGGCAATACGTCCTACAAAAATGAACTGATTAAACATGTTTTCTGCTCCTCGCTCCATTTTATTTTATATGATCCAATCGTGCAGTAAAGTCCTCCTCCCCAAGTTCATCACCGACGGAACAAGAACGTATGTTTTGAACGTTGTGGACGTCAAAAATGTAAATTACTTCTTGTTTGCGGTTACAAATATATATTAATCTAAAAGACGGGATAAAAAATGAGTACAAATACCTAACTTGTGAAAAAGAGGTCAAGTTAGAATTATCAGATAATTCATTGACTTCCTGTATCCCTGGCTGGTATAGTGAACGTGACTACTTATTCCATGTCGAAGGAGTTGACGATCTCTATGCTCGGAAAAGTAAAATGGTTCAATGCAGAGAAGGGCTTCGGATTTATTGAGGTAGAAGGCCAGGAGGATGTGTTTGTTCACTACTCCGCCATTGATGAAGAAGGATACAAATCTCTGGATGAAGGGCAGGAGGTCGAATTCGACATCGTGGAAGGGGCAAGAGGCCCGCAGGCTTCCAACGTGATGAAAAAATAACGTATCCATTCAGCGTCCCGGGCATGCGTGTGCCCCGGGACGTTTTTTACCCAGTACGTATAGGCACGAACTCTCATTAGAAAGAGGAAGCATTCGTTTGTTTCGGCACAGAAAGCAGGTGCATCTTGTTCTTCTTCGGAGTGCCTTCAGCAGCGTAGAACGCCGTGCACAACAAACGTTCTAAGTGCTTTTGTTCCTTTTGATCAGAATAGATACGTTTTCGTCCAGGAAGACGGCGGCTTCGGGCGCTGCAGGCCGTGTTGACCAAAAGTGTGCTCCGCGCTTAGGTCCCGTAATCAGCTGCAGGAGGAGGAAGTGGATCGGCAGCAGGGGATCAACACGTATATTAATTTTTCATGAAGAAAATGAATGTTTTTGCAGGATTCCGGAAAGGGTACGTAGAATAGTGTACGTATAACCGAAAGGAGTTGTTAGCTTATGAATTTTAACATTCGTGGCGAGAACATGGAGATTACGGATGCGTTGAAGGACCATGTCTACAAAAAGGTAGGCAAGCTGGAGCGCTATTTCGATTCTACTCCTTCGTCGGACGTTCACGTAAAGATGAGCGTTCTCAGTCAGGATCAAAAGGTGGAAATCACCATCCCGATGCCTAAACTACTGCTTCGAGCAGAAGAGAAGCATGCGGATATGTACGCGGCAGTGGACCTTGTCGTAGAAAAACTGGAGCGTCAGATCCGTAAGCATAAAACGAAAGTGAACCGTAAATTCCGTGGAGACAACAGTTTGAAATATATGTTCAAAAATGAACTGGAGCCGGTGGCGGAAGAAAACGTGCAGGATGATGACGAGTTGGAAATTGTCCGTACGAAGCGGTTTGATCTTAAACCGATGGATGCAGAAGAAGCGATCCTGCAGATGGATATGCTTGGCCACAGCTTCTTCGTTTTCTCCAACTCCATCAACGGAGATACCAACGTCGTGTACCGTCGGAAAGACGGCCGCTACGGGCTGATTGAACCAGAATCCTGATCCACATCAAAACAATACGAAGAAAGGGCGTCTCCCGTGTGTGGAGGCGCCCTTTTTGTTTCTAAAATAAATGTTGGGGTTGAGGTTCATTTCCGTGGCATCTTTTCTTCCGTTTCAGGCGGACGCTTGCCAAGGCGCTTGCCCTCCACTCTCCTCGCGTTACGAGGAGGATTTTCGGACGACGCTTAATCCCTCTGGCGTCGCCGCCCTTCACTCCTGAAAAGGTTTCGTTTTGTTTTTCTTTTTAAAGAAAATCCTAGGTGCGCTATTTGAAAAACGTCTGCGCATTCCTGAGCCTGTTCAACATGTGAATGAGAACCCCCTTTTTGCGATAGGAAGCTGATCTTCTTCTTCCCGAGCAGCGTTCCACTGTTCCGGGTTCACGCGTACTGCTGCTTAGCGTTCCTTTATTTCCAGCAGGCCGTCTTTGTTCATGAATGCATACAGATAGTCATAGTCCCGGTCCAGCAGTTTCCGCTGCTCGCCGATTTCCAGTACTACATCAGCATGCGCATAGTCGATGCGAATATACCCGGCGCTGCCGGTTTTCACGAACGTTTTCACGCCCCCGCTGGATCCGGCCTCTTTGATGGTGACGCTTTCGTCTCCGTGCACGTGGCCCCCGATGCATTTTTGATGGATGGTCACATTCCCGTCAGCAAAGAGGGTGCTGTGCATGACCCCTTTGCCGAGGACGTCGATTTCCCCATCGGAATACAGCTCGCTGTTGGCGGCGTAACGGATGGCGATCCGGGAGGAACCGCTGGACGGCATCCGCAGCATGTCATAGCTCTGATTGGCCCGTCTCTCGATCGATACCATCAAATCTTCCTCGGGCCTTTCCTTATGGTGAAAACTCAGAAGCGCGGTATGCAGATCGTCCGCAAACCGGCGCCACGAATCGTCCAGGACATGGCCGTTCCGTACGATGTACTCCTTCAGTTTTTCGGCCCTTGGGTAAACGTCAGGAAACTTTTTCTCCTGCATCGCCCGGACGAGCGGACCCCAACCTTGGCCGGCCGAATAGGAGGCGCGGAACGAGTCGGATTCGATCACCTGCTGAAAAGCGGTTTTGAACGGGCGGAACACGGTGAGGAAGTGGCGCAGGTACTGGAAAAGCTCTTGATAAAGTGCGCTGCTTCTGCCTGCTGATAAGCGGGCATTCAGTGCTGACTTGCCCACCATGATCGACCCTCTCGCCTGGATATAGCCGTCTTCGACTGTTTCCTGCACCCAGATATCGCCGGCGGCTTCGACCATCATCTGCTGGGTGACGGAACCGCCGATTTCGACATCCCCGATGAAGCGGATGTTGCCGTTTTTTAAATCGACATTCCCGCGGTGCTGCAGGAGAGGGAGGATGGAGAGGCGGATGGTCTGGCCGCGCTGCTCTACCATCGGTCTTCCGCTCAGCGAAGTGAGGATGTCGCCATTCGTGTCGTCGAGCTCAATGCCTTCTCCGGCTGTCAGCCGGATCGGTTTCCCCGGGCGGGCTTTGAGCATTTCACCGAAAAGACTGATTCCGTCTTCGCCCGGCGTCGGTTCAATAATGGAAGCCATCCGGATGCCCGATTCGATGGTAGGGATGTAGATCGAGTCCCGAAAATCGACGGTACCGTCATGCCGCTCGTGGAACTCGGTCTTTTTCGGTTCGAGATCAATCGTGAAATCGACACGGCCATGCTGTCCGTGCACGGGGAGTTCTCCCCGGGCCACCGTGACCGTAGTGCTATCCAGGGCGCTGGCGGCTTCTTCAATAGCGTTGTCGTCGATGCCGTGCACGACTTCCATAGATCCAAGCTGGTCCTTTACGGCAGCCGGGGACAATTGATTGACCGGCGTTTCCGTCAGCTGATAGCGGAGGTGCAGTTCTTCTGCCGGAGGCTGGTCCTCCATATGGGCCGTAAAAGCGGCCCCGGGCTCTACATGAAGCGTCACGATTTGTTTATCCTTGTCGATTCGAAGCGACCAGTTGGTTTCTTTTGCTTCGGTCGAGACATCAAATTCGAACGTATCGCCCTCTCGAATCACGGTTTGTTTTTCTACGGTCTCCCCGTTGCGGGTCACCGTCATCTCCGCAGGAATACGCAATACCGGATTTTTCTCCTCGGATACGTGATAATAAAGACGGCCTTCCTGAATCCAGGCTCTTCCTTCTGTCGGGGTCTGCTCGGCTGTTGTCTGCGGGTCGTCTGCAGTGGTATTGAGCTGCTCATCGAGTATTTTTTCCCATGCTTCTTTTTCTTTCTGCGGCTTCCGGGTGATCCGGATTTTCGCTCTGGCACGCTGGAATTTGAAAAACGACGTGTTGTCCTTACCTTCTTGAATGACTTCAAATTCCAGGTGGTCAACCGAGACCCCGAACGCTTCCGCCGCTGACGCAGCAGCTTCGGCCACCGTGCTCCCGGTAAAAATGTCGCTGCTTTTCATGGGAAACGCCTCCCTTCCGTACGGAAATGGACCTGTATCAAAGCGCCGATAGTCGGGACTAAAATGTTAAAATCTATGAGCATCGTACATCCATTGTCTTACTTCTATCATATCTTCATTCTATATATTTGCAATAGGAGACGCGTAATTCTTGTAAAAAAAATACTCTTTTTAACCAGCGTGAATGTACGAGTGAAATGAGGCTCAAGGGCCGGCGCTGAAACTCGATCTGTCAGCAAAGAAGGAAGAAAACCCCGGCTCGTGCATTGCGGCTCTCGGCTGCTTACACAAAGAGGCTGGGACAACCTCGTCTCCAGCAGGTGAAAAGCGCTTTCGATGATCCGAGGTGGACCGTCGAGAGCGCTTAATTCGTAAAGCACAATCAAAAAACGCACTCCTGTTTGACGTGGATACCCTTTTCATTGTTCAGCATGTATAGGTGTTTATTGAGGGGGACGGCACCCCGCGGGAAAAGCGAGGGCTGAAGATGCCCTGTCGCTCACATGTTGAACAGACTCAGGAATAGACGCTTTTCAAATAGCACCTCTGATTCTCTTTGATAAGAAAAAACAAAAACGAACCCTTCTCAGGAATGGAGTGCAGCGCCCCCTTAGCAGGCGTCCGCCTGAAACAGAAGAAAAGATGCCACCCCGACATTTATGTTAGAACCGTTTTTTGAGAAGATTAGCGGAAGCCCTCAGGCAGGCGATTGTCATTGGAAGGATCAACCCCTTTCATACAGAAAGCCCTCACCGACATGGTGAAGGCTTCTTTCTATTCTGCTTATCCGAGCGCTCCAAACGGTTGGCTGATACGAACGTGTTCGTCTAAGGGCGCATTTTACGGAGGAACGGCGTTTTAACTGACGCGGACGGCATCGGTGTCGCCGCGGTCCACGTGTCCTTGTTCAATGGAGACGGTTTGTCCTTCTTCCAGGTTCGTGTAGATAACAGGCGTGATGGAGGCTTTCGCTTCCGCACGGACTTTATCCAGGTCGAACGTGATCAGCGGGTCGCCGATCGATACGGTGTCGCCCTGCTGTACGAACGCTTCGAATCCTTCTCCCTTCATATTAACGGTGTCGATACCGATATGAATGAGAATTTCGGTGCCGTCTTCTGCTTCCAGCCCGATGGCATGCTTCGTGTGGAAGAGCTGTACGACTTTCCCGTCGACTGGAGAGACGACGCGCCCGTCACTCGGTTCGATCGCAAAGCCATCGCCCATCATTTTTTCTGAGAACATGGTGTCCGGGACATCTTCCAGCGGCTTTACCTCGCCCTGCAGCGGCATGGCGATCGTGATACTGCTTTTCACAGGACCGCTTGCTTCTTCCGGTTCTTTTGCTGGAGCTGCTGGTGCTTTGCCTTTGATGATGTCCTGCATCTGTCCTTTGATGGTTTCGGAACGAGGACCGAAAATCGCCTGAATGTTGTTGTTGATCTGCATGACACCGGAGGCGCCGAGTTTCTTCAGTCGATCTTTATCCACCGACTCGACATCGTTGACGCTGATTCGCAGCCTGGTGATGCAGGCGTCCAGGTACGTCAAGTTCTCCTGCCCGCCGAACGCTTTTAGTACTTCATATGGAAGTTCGTCGTTCCCGGCTTTGCCGCCTGTCTGTCCGTCGGCATCTTCTTCCGGCTGTTCACGCCCTGGTGTCATCAGGTTGAATTTCTGAATCGCAAAGCGGAAACCGAAGTAATAGATGACAGCGAACACGAGGCCGACTGGAATCACGAGCCACCATTCGGTTCTCCCGGGTAGTATGCCATAAAGGAAGAAATCGATGGCACCGCCGGAGAACGTCTGTCCGATCTGTACGTCAAGCAGATGCATCGTCATAAACGAGAGTCCTGCAAAAACGGCGTGCACGGCAAAGAGAAGTGGGGCCACAAACAGGAAGCTGAATTCAATCGGCTCCGTGATGCCTGTCAGGAACGACGTCAGGGCAGCAGAGCCCATGATGCCGGCCGTCACTTTTTTATGCTCTGGACGTGCACAGTGGTAAATCGCAAGCGCGGCAGCAGGCAGACCGAACATCATGAACGGGAATTTCCCTGTCATGTAGGCACCGGCGGTAAGCTCAGCGCCGTCCCGGATCTGCTGGAAGAAAATCTGCTGGTCACCGCGGATGACTTCGCCGGCATCACTCGTGTAAGTACCGAATTCAAACCAGAACGGCGAGTAGAAGATGTGGTGCAGGCCGAACGGAATGAGGGATCGTTCAATCACACCGAAGACAAAGGTGGACAGCGTCCGATTGGATTCGGTCATGAAAATCGAGAAGGTGTTCAGGCCGTCCTGAATGAAGGGCCAGATAAAGAATAGGAGTGCCCCGACGAGCAGGGAAGAACCTGCTGTGACGATCGGCACGAACCGCTTCCCGGCGAAAAAGCCGAGGTAGGACGGCAGTTCGATGTTATAGAATTTCTTGTACATATAGGCCCCGAGCAGACCGGCGATTATCCCGCCGAACACTCCGGTGGCAAGAGTCGGTATCCCGAGCACCATCGCATACTCCGGGGTGTCTTCCCCGATCATCGAGGCGTCGACACCTTCGAGCACACCCATTGTGATATTGATAATCATATACCCGATCAGTGCGGCAAGACCGGCAACGCCGTCTCCATCGGCAAGACCGATGGCCACACCGACCGCAAATAAGAGCGCCAGGTTATCAAAGACAACCCCGCCGGCTTCCTGCATCATCGTAGCAATCATTGCGATGACGGGTGTTTCTAGAAAGGCAAATCGTTCAATCATATCGGGGTTCTGCATGGCATCCCCGAAGGCGAGCAGGATTCCGGCTGCCGGCAGCAGTGCAACCGGAAGCATGAGGGACCGCCCGATTTTCTGGAGTGTACCGAAGACACTACCTCCCATGTTCATCATCCTCCTGTTATGAAATAGTGTGGCAGACAACAAAAAAGGCATGAGAGAAGAAAAGGCAGCACAGAACATACACGTCGGGCAGGACGCTTGTTCTATGGCACCTTCTTTTCTCTCATGCCTGCATGACCAGTAACACGGAAAAGAAATACCGCTTTTACTTGTTAAGTTGTCTGCTCTGCGCTGATGAGCCGCTGAATGTGCAGGGTCAGATAGACCGCTTCCGCATCGGGAACACGGCAGCCGAGCTCCTGCTGCATGACTTTCATCAACTTCCAACTCAGATTATAGCACAGAGGATATTCTTTCTGCAACACTAGAAGTAATGTATCCTGCTGCTCAGCGTAATGCCCGGTTGTGACGCGCTCGATGGCATGGTGGAGGTGTCGGACGAGCCGCAGGTAGTTCAAGTCTTCTTTATCCACGTCGAGATCAAAATACGTCTCGATCATCTTGACGAGACTGCTGACGAGCTGGGTATGGCGGTTGATCTGGGCCAGGTCGCGGTTCGTCAGCGCGCTGTGGATGTGAAGCGTGATGAAGCCGATTTCTCCCTCTGGGATACGGATGCCGAGTTCCTGATTGAATCGTTCGGCCATGGCGGCGGCCGCTTGATACTCCTGCGGATAGGCAAGCTCGGTTTCCTGCAGAAAAGGATTTTTAATGCCGTGGCCCTGCTGAATCCGTTTCACCGCAAAATAAAGGTGATCGGTCAGTCCTACGTGGATGTGCTCATTCAATGCGGACTGGAAGTGACTCTCCAGTTTTTCCATCTCCTCGTTCATGATACCGACAAACGATTCGTCTACGTAGGTCATGAGCTCCTTATACTGCTGCTGTTCTTCTCCGCTGCGGAGGACAAAAAACTTTTCTGCCTGGCCATCGGCGACGGCATCGCCTTCTTTCTTGCCGAAACCGAGCCCTTTCCCGATCAGCACAACCTCCCCGTGTTCCGGATGCGATGCGATAATGACATTGTTATTCAACACTTTCACGACGAGAATCAAAGCGGTCACCTCCTTTCTAATCAGTGTAGGAAAGCCATACGTTCTCGTTGGAGATACAGAAAGGACCGTTTCTTTACCTGATGAGACGGCATCCGCCCGGCGCACCGGCTGAAAAAGGGAACCGCTCTCTGTTCTCTGACTGCTCTGCTTATTATGCATGATAGGGGAACCGGTTTCAACGACCGCTTTTTCCCAGCGGGGAGATGGAGGCCTCTCCTTGTAAGCACACGGGCAAACTGATAAAATAATGAAAGCATATAGGCTGAGACCGTTTCGCCATCAGCAGCTGACGGCTGCTTTTTCTGTGGAATGCACGCTTTCCGCCCGGCTGAAAATAAGAATAAAGGGAGCAATGTCCGATGATAGGTATGCTGAAAAAGGTCATTGGCGATTCAGATGCGCGTTATCTGAAGAAACTGGATAAGATCGTCAACCAGATAGAAGAACGAAGCGATGAAATGAAAAAGTTAAGCGACGATGGTCTCCGTGCCAAGACGGATGAATTTAAGAAACGATATGAAGAGGGAGAGAAATTGGACGATCTCGTTCCGGAAGCGTTCGCCGTCGTCCGGGAAGCATCGACGCGGGTGCTCGGTATGACGCACTTTCGGGTGCAGCTCTCCGGTGGTGTGGTCCTTCATAAAGGCGATATAGCGGAAATGAAAACCGGGGAAGGAAAAACGCTGGTAGCTACGATGCCGGTGTATTTAAACGCGCTCACAGGAAAAGGGGTGCACGTCATCACCGTCAACGACTACCTTGCCCGCCGGGACGCAGAAGACATGGGACGCCTTTACGGGTTCCTTGGTTTGACGACCGGGTTGAACGTAGCCGGCCTCTCTAAAGAAGAGAAACGAGAGGCATACGCAGCGGACATTACGTACGGAACGAACAACGAGTTCGGTTTCGACTACCTCCGGGACAACATGGTCACCTACAAATCCCAGATGGTCCAGCGCGGACTGCATTTTGCCATTGTCGACGAAGTGGACTCCATTCTGATTGATGAAGCACGGACACCGCTGATCATTTCAGGAGCAGCGAACCGGACGTCGGAACTCTACGGGGCGGCGAACTCGTTCGTGCGCATGCTGAAAGAGGATCAGGACTATACGCTGGATGAGAAGGCGAAAACGGTCCAGCTGGCGGAAGCGGGCGTGGCGAAAGCAGAGCGGGTCTTCAATATTGATAACTTGTTCGATTCCGAGCACGTCCAGTTGAACCACCATATCAATCAGGCGCTCAAGGCGCATAAAGTGATGATGCGCGATGAGGATTACGTCGTGGAAGACGGCCAGGTCGCGATTGTCGACCAGTTCACGGGACGCCTCATGAAAGGACGCCGCTTCAGCGACGGGCTGCACCAGGCAATTGAAGCGAAAGAAGGCGTCAAGATCAAGCGGGAGAGCATGACGATGGCCTCCATTACGTTCCAGAACTACTTCCGTATGTACGAGAAGCTGTCCGGTATGACCGGTACAGCGAAAACGGAAGAAGAAGAGTTCACGAACATTTACAACATGAACGTCTATTCCGTACCGACCAACGTGCCGATCGTCCGTGTCGACCAGTCGGATCTGATCTATAAAACACTCGAGAGCAAGCAGCGTGCGATTGTGGAAAAAATCGCCGAACTGCACGAGAAAGGGCAGCCGGTGCTCGTCGGTACCGTCAGCGTTGATAATTCTGAATTGATTTCCAAGCTGCTGAAAAAGCGGAAAATTCCGCACAACGTTCTGAACGCAAAGAACCACGCCCAGGAAGCAGAAATCATCGAAAACGCCGGACAGCGCGGCGTGGTGACGATTGCTACCAACATGGCGGGCCGCGGAACCGACATCAAACTCGGAGACGGCGTAGCCGATCTCGGCGGCCTGTTCGTGCTCGGGACGGAGCGGCACGAATCCCGCCGTATCGACAACCAGCTGCGCGGACGTTCCGGCCGGCAGGGGGACCCGGGGGAGTCGCTGTTCTTCCTGTCTCTGGAAGATCCGCTCATGCGCCGGTTCGGGTC
The DNA here is from genome assembly GCF_000429725.1 of Alkalicoccus chagannorensis DSM 18086. Taxonomy (GTDB): domain Bacteria; phylum Bacillota; class Bacilli; order Bacillales; family Salisediminibacteriaceae; genus Alkalicoccus; species Alkalicoccus chagannorensis. Next base: position 69,112 of record NZ_AUCK01000014.1, read on the forward strand.
GGAGAACATGAGCAAAATGATGGAACGGCTCGGAATGGAAGAAGATCAGCCGATTGAAAGCCGCATTATCACGAAAGCGGTCGAGCAGGCACAGAAGCGGGTGGAAGGAAACAACTTCGATGCACGGAAGCAGCTGCTGCAGTATGACGATGTCATGCGGGAACAGCGGGACGTGATTTATGAGCAGCGGGATGAAGTGCTCGAATCAGAAAACCTCCGTCCGGTCGTGGAGCAGATGATTGAATCCACCGTCAAGCGCGTTGTCGATTCCTACACTCCGGAAGAAGATGTACCGGAAGATTGGAACCTCGACGGTATGGTTGAATACATGAACATGACGGTTCTTTCCAAGCGCGAACTGACGAAGCAGGAAGTAGATGGCCTGGATCCGGAGGAAATGAACGAACTAATCATGGAGAAAGTCCAGGCGGATTACGACGAACGCGAAGAGGAATTCACCTCCGAGCAGATGCGTGAGTTTGAACGCGTCATCCTCCTGCGTACGGTCGACCAGAAATGGACGGCGCATATTGACCAGATGGACCAGCTGCGTCAAGGCATTCATCTCCGCGCCTACGCCCAGAACGACCCGCTCCGGGAGTACAAGTTCGAAGGCTATGAAATGTTCGAAACGATGGTGGCATCGATTGAAGAAGAAGTCTCCCGCTATGTCATGAAGGCGCAGATCCAGCAGAACCTGAAGCGCGAGCAGGTGGCAGAGGGCAAGGCGGTGCACCGGAGTGCCGAGCAGTCGCAGGAACAGCAGGCGGACGAATCGAAAGCAGAGCCGTTTGTCAAAGGGGAAACGATTGGCCGGAACGACCCGTGTCCATGTGGATCCGGAAAAAAATACAAAAACTGCTGTGGGCAGGATGTTTCCTAATCCGCAGGTTAAAAATTTCAACATGAGGTGAGCATATGGAAATGGCAGAAATCAAACAAAAGCTCGATAATATGGCTGCAACACTAGCGGACTTCAGGGGGTCTCTTTGACTTAGAAGAAAAAGAGACCCGCACCGCGGAACTGGAAGAACGGATGGCCGACCCTGTTTTCTGGGAAGATCAGGATAAAGCTCAGAAAGTCATCGGTGAAAACAATGCCCTGAAAGCGGTGACGGGAGAATTCCGCACGCTGGAAGAGCAGATCGACAACATGGAAGTATCCTATGAGCTCGTCAAAGAAGAAAGCGATGAAGAGCTGCGCAAAGAGCTGGTAAGCAACATTCAAGAGGTGGAAAAACGCCTGGAGAAATTCGAGCTGCAGCTGCTTCTTAACGACCCTTATGACGCCAACAATGCCATTCTGGAGCTGCATCCAGGAGCCGGCGGCACGGAGTCCCAGGACTGGGCTTCCATGCTGCTGCGGATGTATACCAGGTGGGCCGAACAGCAGGGATTCAGCGTCGAGACACTTGACTACCTGCCAGGGGATGAAGCCGGCGTGAAGAGCGTGACGCTCATGATCAAAGGGCACAATGCCTACGGGTACCTCAAGGCAGAAAAAGGGGTCCACCGGCTCGTGCGGATTTCGCCGTTCGACTCCTCCGGGAGACGCCACACCTCCTTTGCTTCCTGTGACGTCATGCCGGAGCTGGACGACAACATTGAAATTGAAGTGAATACGGAAGATGTCCGTATCGACACGTTTCGTTCAAGCGGTGCCGGCGGTCAGCACGTCAATACGACGGACTCGGCTGTACGGATCACGCACCTGCCGACAAACACGGTCGTCGGCTGTCAGGCGGAGCGCTCGCAGCTGAAGAACCGGGAGCAGGCCTGGAAGATGCTTCGAGCGAAGCTGTTCCAGCAGGAAGTGGAAAAGCAGCGGCAGGAAGCAGATGCGCTGCGAGGGGAGCAGTCTGAAATCGGATGGGGAAGCCAGATCCGGTCCTACGTGTTCCATCCGTACAACATGGTAAAAGACCACCGGACCAACATTGAGAGCGGAAACACGCAGAGCGTTATGGACGGCAACCTCACTCAGTTTATCGATGGTTACCTTCGTTCGCAGATGGACGCCTGATCTGAGTAAAGAAAAGCTGGGACAAAACCAGTATAGAAAGAAGCCCTTACCATTTTTGGTGAGGGCTTTCTGTATGAGTGGGGTTGATTCTTCCCATGACGATCGCGTGCCGAGGGCTTGTCTTTTCAGGATCAACCCATGCAGCGCATGAAGCCGCCGTCTTCTTGTATGAAAACATCTACATTCCTCTACTTAAAAAAGCTCTGTTAAAGGCTGGTGTTAATATAAACAGGACGCCTGCGGCTCCTTTTTTTCGCTTGCAGCGGAGAAATCCTTCCGCTGTCCCTTCCTTTCGTCCGGGATGATCGTCACGTTTCCTTTTTCCGCAGGCGTCTCGAAACATCGCCTGGGCTTGCTCCGTTTCATAAAAGCTTCTTTTCTTTCAGAAAGACGCAGCGAAGACCGGCGGACGCCTGTGGAAGAAGGAGATCGGAAGGTCCCGCAGGGCGTAAGACCGAGGAAGCTGGAGATTTCCTCCACGGCAAGCCTGCCGAGTTGCAGTGGCGTTTTCTGTCATTATCAACAATAAACAAGAACAGAGCTTTATTTAAAGCTGCCTTGAAAATAGAACATAGGAGTTTCATCTATCATGGTGCAGTGATGTTGCATGAGTGTCTCTGTTCTTGATGTTGTGATTTGATGAAAGCAGCGATAGGCGGCGACGCTCTATAGCTGAAGCGGAGGCTCAGCGGAGGAAAGCAGACGTTCAGATGCTGGGTGAACACACAGCATGGCTCTGCAAACGTTCAGCGTGAAGGAGCGGACTTTCAGTGCAGGAGCCCCGCCCCTGCATCCGGCAGTCATCCCGTCTGCCGATCAACCGACTTCCCGAAGGCGGATGAGCAGAGCGGATTTGGATTTCGGGCCGGGGACTCTGAAAACCCGTCAAGCTGGGCTGTCTCCAAAAGCTGTGAAGACTGCTCTGCCACGGTGAAGCGGTGCTCAGACTGCGTTTACATTCCCCCAACCCGGTGATATACTGACCAAGGATTTTAGCGGACCGGTCGGAGGGGTCGCTGTTTCTTTTATAGAAGAGAGCGGCGTCGCGAGCAGGAGGGACGAACGAAAAACCTGCTGGGACGCCGTACGCCGTTCCGACAAATACGGGCGCTTTTGTCAGAGGGGGAGATCATTTGATGAAAAAACAACAGCGGCGGGGAACCGCCGTGATGATGACGCCGGCAAAAAGAATCACGTGGGAGTTTGCGCATGTGCTGGTCGGAGCAGCGATTGTTGCCGTGACGTTCAATTTGTTTCTGCTCCCGAATCAGATAGCTTCCGGCGGCGTGGCGGGTGTTTCCACGCTGTTTCTGGAGATGTTCGGCTTCGTACCGGCCTATACGCAGTGGGCACTGAACATTCCTCTGTTCGCCGCGGGCGTCTTTCTGCTAGGGGGCAGCCTGACGGGGAGTTTCACCTATGGGGCGAAAACACTTGCAGGCACGATCTTTCTTCCATACGTTGTGTATTTAACGCAGCACTGGGAGCCTGGAACAACAGATCCTCTTCTTGCCTCGATCATGGGTGGTGTTGGCGTAGGAATCGGTCTCGGGATCGTCTTCCGGTCTCATTCTTCTACAGGGGGGACGGATCTTGCTGCGCAGATTATCCATAAATACACAGGCATGACGCTCGGCGGCTGTGTGTTTATTATCGACGGCTTGATCGTCACCACGTCCGCCTTTGTGTTCGGACTGGAATTCGCCCTCTATGCACTGATTGCGCTGTTTGTCACCGGCAAGACGATAGACGTCGTGCAGATTGGTTTTGGTTATTCCAAAATGGTACTGATCATTTCTTCCCAGGAAGAAGTAGTGAAACAAGGGCTGCTGACGCGCGTGGACCGGGGTGTGACGAAGCTGGCCGGCTTCGGCGGCTATACGAATCATGAGAGGCCGGTGCTGATGTGTGTCGTGAGCAGAAACGAGGTCACAAAATTGAAACAAGTCGTTCAGACTATTGATCCGGAGGCATTTGTCATCGTATCAGACACATCGGAGGTACTTGGAGAAGGTTTCAAATTACGATAAATAGGTTATACTAGAAAAACAGGACTCTACATATCCTGTGAAAACATGCTTCGGCAGGGAGGTAAACACATGAAAAAAATCGCAGCAGGACTTTTTGGTACTGCGCTGCTGCTGGCAGCCTGCGGGGATAACGGAAACAACGACCCGGCGGACGATCCGGCAGACAACAACGCCAACAACAACACCAACAACGAAGCCGCAGACGACAGCTATGACCTCGCAAACGGGGAAGAAATGTACATGGGTGAATGTGCATCGTGCCACGGGGAAAACCTCGACGGCGGAACAGGCCCAGCTCTCGATGGATACTCTTTTGATGAAGTACTCAGCGCCATTCAGGAAGGTCCTGGCAGCATGCCGGCAGACCTCGTTGAAGGCGAAGATGCAGAAGACGTAGCTGCATGGGTAGAAGACCAGAACTAATGCGGAACGCAGCAGCATGAGGGTAAAACAGCTCCTTTTACGACGAGACGTGTAAAGGGAGCTTATTTTGTGTTCCACAGCGTATCACTCCGCTGCTGATCAGGAGCGGCGGCGATTCCTCCTGCAGGAACAGGCATCTGCAGGAGGCTGCGACGGAAGAACATAAAGCCGATTCCTGCTCGCGAACTGCGCGGTACACGCCGTTCAGACCGAAAGGCGCTACACGGTGTCCGTCTGCAATGGAATTGTAAGAAGGGGGCTCTTTTATTCAGTCGTTTGCATGGTATAATAATGCAGGGACAGGAAAAATCCGGTGAACGGAAGATGAACAGTCAGGTGGGATGGACATGATTCAAATGCACGACGTGTGGAAAATGTATCCAAACGGCGTGTCGGCAGTCAACGGGATCTCCATACATATTAAACAGGGTGAGTTCGTTTATATTGTCGGTGCAAGCGGGGCCGGCAAATCGACATTTATAAAGATGATCTACCGTGAAGAACAACCGACACAAGGGGATATCATGGTCGGGAACTGGAACCTGGCGACCATGAAAGAGAGCCAGATTCCGCTTCTTCGGCGCAGCATCGGCGTCGTTTTTCAGGATTTCAAACTGCTGCCGTCGATGACCGTGTTTGAGAACATTGCTTTTGCAATGGAAGTACTTGAAGCCGGTAAAAGCACGATCCGCCGCAGCGTCATGGATGTGCTGGACATCGTCCGGCTGAAGAATAAAGCGCGGTTTCTGCCGCATGAACTTTCCGGCGGGGAACAGCAGCGGGTGTCTATCGCACGTGCCATCGTCAATAACCCAAGTGTGGTTATCTGCGATGAGCCGACGGGGAACCTGGACCCTGAGACGTCCTGGGAGATCATGCACCTGCTTGAAGAAATCAATGACCGTGGGACGACCATTTTAATGGCAACGCACAATAAGGATATCGTCAATACGATGCGTAAACGGGTGATCGCGATCGACAACGGCCGCATTTCGAGAGATGACGTGCGCGGGGGGTACCGCTATGAAAGCTAGAACCTTTACCCGCCACGCAAGAGAAGGCAGCCGTAACCTTGTGAGGAGCGGCTGGATGACCTTTGCTTCTGTCAGTGCCGTGACGGTGATGCTGCTCGTGGTCGGTGCTTTTCTCATGCTGATTTTAAACATCAACCACTTCGCGGATGAACTGGAAGCGGATGTAGAAATTCGGGTCTTCGTTGACCGGGAAGCAGAAGCGTCTGATCAGGACGATCTTGGGGACGACATCTCCTCGTTGACGGCCGTCGAAGCGGTCGACTACATACCGAGGGAAGAAGGACTCGATACATTCATCGATGGGATGGGAGATGAAGCGGAGTACTTTGAAAACCTCCGGGAGGAAAACCCGCTCAATGATGTGTTTGTTGTTCAGGCTTCCGAACCGCAGCAGACAGAGCAGGTAGCGGAAGAGATCGACCGGATGGACATGGTCGATAATACAGAATACGGCCAGCAGGTATTTGAACAGCTGTTTGCTGCCACGGATTTCGTCCGGGTCGTCGGCCTGATTCTGATTCTCGGACTGCTTTTTACCGCCGTCTTTCTCATAGCCAATACCATCAAGCTGACAATCATCGCAAGGAAGAAAGAAATTCAGATCATGAAGCTGGTCGGCGCGACCAACGCTTTCATCCGCTGGCCGTTTTTTATCGAAGGCCTGCTTCTTGGTGTACTCGGGTCTCTGCTGCCGATTGTGCTTTTGACATACGGCTATCAACGGTTTTATGACGCCGTTTCCGGAGCAGCGCAGCTGGAATTTTTCACGTTCCTGCCGCCGGAATCGCTTCTATGGCAGACGGCGCTGCTGCTTGTCAGCGTCGGGGCCGTCGTTGGTGTCTGGGGCAGCCTTATGAGCGTACGCAAGTTTCTTAAAACATGATCAATTATTTCCCGGGAAATAAGTCAAAAGGAGGCGGCAGTGTGAAGGTGTTTATCATCATGTTCCTGGCATTTCTATTGATGTTGACGACAGCGGTATCGGCTGAAAATACGGGAGATGAGCTGGAACGTGACATTGAGCGGTATCAGGACGAACAGTATCAGACGGAACAGGAAGCGGAAAGCACAGAAGAAGAACTGCGTGAACTGGAAGAAGAAATGGCAGGTGTAGAGGACGAAATCAGGGACATCGATGACGACATGATCCACACCGGCCATGAGATTCAGGAACAGGAATCCGACATCGAAGCCACGACGAACAGCGCGGACGAGCTCCGAAGCGACATCCTTCAGCTGGAAGATACGATCGAGAACAGGGATGAACAGCTGCGGGAACGAGTCCGTTCGATGCACCAGAGCGGTGGAGTGAACTACATTGAAGTCATTCTCGGGGCGAAGAGTTTCGGTGATCTGATTGAGCGCCTCTCGATTCTGCACAACATTGCCGAGCAGGACCGCCGAGTCATTGATGCTCACATTGAAGATATGGATTCGCTGGAAGACCACCGTGCCGCGCTGGAAAATCAGCTGGCAGAGCTGGAGAAGCAGAAAGAAGAGCTGGAAGTGCTTCAGGCTGACTTGGAGCGGCAGACGGAAGAGAAGCAGGTGCTTCTGGAAGAACTGAATGAACAAGGATACATGCTTGAGGAAAACCTCCTCAGCCTCGAAGAAGAACGGGAACTGCTTGCTGCACAGGAGGACGCAGCCAGACAGGAGCTGACAGACTGGGAAGAAGAACAGGAACGTCTGGAAGAAGAGCGGCGGCTGGAGGAACAGCGGCGCCAGGAAGAACAGGAGCGCCGTGCGAGAGAAGCTGCTGAAGAGGCAGAGCGCGTTGAAGAGGCGGCCGAAGCTGAAGCTGCAGGCGCTGCTGATGTTTCTGAGACAACCGCCGGGCCGGTGCTTCACCGACCGGCCGATGGACGAGTCACCTCCGACTTTAATCCGGAGCGTGTGCATCCGATTCATGGGGATGTTAGACCGCACCGGGGGATCGATTACGGCAGAGACGGCGGATTGAATATCTATGCTGCGGAGAGCGGCACGGTCATCTCGGCTTCCAGAATGAGCGGATTCGGTAACACCGTCCTGATTTCGCACCGGATCGGCGGCCAGGAGTACACCACGCTTTATGCGCACCTCGCGTCCATGGATGTGTCGGCGGGAGACCGGGTGGAACGCGGGGAAGTCATTGCCGAAATGGGCACAACCGGGGTTTCCACAGGAGTCCATCTTCATTTTGAAGTACATCCAGGCGGATACAGCGGAGGCAGTTCTGCGGTGAACCCGAATCCATATCTGCCATAGACCGAAAGCTTCAAATTTTATGTGATGGGACACGCCTGCTTTTTCCCGGCAGTCAAAGTCTGTTATGATAACGATAAGTAAGCAGCTTTACGCTTTACGGGGAAGAGATATTAAAGTGGGGTGGACTAATGACAAACAAGGTATTCATACCGGTCGTTTTCGTCCTGGCTCTGCTGCTGGGAGCAGCAGGGACGTACACATGGATGACAATGTCGGATACTGCACAACCCGAACAGCAGGAACATGCAGGCGTCGAGAACGAGGCAGGATCATCGGAAGCTGACGCGCAGGAAGAAGCAGAAAGCGCGGATGAGAATGCCTCAATGGATAAGATCAATCAAGCGATGCAGATGATTCAAAGCACATATATTAATGACATGGAAGAAGAAGATCTAGTGGAAGGGGCACTTACCGGCATGATCGAGCAGCTGGATGATCCCTACTCTGAATATATGAACGAGTCGACGGCAGCAGAGTTTATGGAATCACTGGATTCTTCGTTCGAAGGCATTGGCGCCGAAGTGAGTATGGAAAACGGCCAGGTGACCATCGTGGCACCTTTCCGTGATTCCCCGGCAGAGGATGCCGGGCTGCGTCCGAACGATCAGATCATGGAAGTCGATGGGGAGGACATTGAAGGCTTGTCCCTTACCGACGCTGTTCTGAAAATCCGTGGAGAAAAAGGCTCGACCGTGACGCTGACGATTGACCGTCCCGGCAGCTCGGATGCCATGGATGTCGATGTGGTGCGCGATGAAATTCCAATCGAGACCGTCTACAGCGACATTGTTGAACACGAAGGAAATACTATTGGTGTCCTGGAGCTTCGTTCGTTCTCGGAAAACACGGCGGAACGTTTTGAAGAAGAACTGCAGGCACTCGAAGAAGAAGGCATTGATGGTCTGCTGATGGACGTACGCGGTAATCCGGGCGGCTATCTGCAGAGTGTCGAGGATATTGGAGACTTAATTGTACCCGGCGGGGAGCCGGTCGTGCAGATTGAAGACAGCGATGGGGACGTGATGCGTCACGTGTCCAGCCTGGAAGAGGATAAAGAGTATCCGATGGCTGTGCTGATTAACGAAGGCAGTGCCTCTGCTTCGGAAATTCTTGCTGCAGCCGTTAACGAAACGGCTGGTGCTGAGCTGATCGGCCTTCCGACCTTCGGGAAAGGGACGGTGCAGCAGACCATGCCGATGGGAGATGGCAGTCAGCTGAAGCTGACGCTGTTCCGCTGGCTGACTGCATACGGCAATGACATTGACGAAGAAGGCGTCCAGCCGACGATGGAAGTCGAACAGCCGGAGTACTTTTATACAGCGCCCGTGGATGCTGAAGAAGCCCTGGAACTGGATATGCTGAATGAGCATATTGAGAACGCCCAGATCATGCTGGATGGACTCGGCTACAGCGTGGACCGGACGGACGGTTACTTTGACGCATCGACGGAAGAGGCTGTGATATCGTTCCAGGAGGATGAATCCCTCGAGGCGGATGGAATCATTGAGGAAGAGACTGCGGACCGGCTCCAGGAGAGAGTCATCGACGCCGTTCAGGATCAAGAAGAAGATGAACAATTCCAGCGTGCCCTCGATGCACTGACTGGAGACGATGAATAACGGATTCCGGCAGGGCCTCCTCAGAGTGGAGGCTCGTTCCGGACGAACCGCGCCAGGCATATCTGGCGCGGTTTTTTAAATTATAGGAAGGTAGCAGTTTTAGGTTCTAAAATACATGTGAATGAGAACCAAGTTTTCATACAAGAAGACGCCGCTTCAGAACGTACAGCGGCACTCCCCGCCGTGCAAACAGGGAGCTTTCTCCGTGTGACGAACAGAGAGAACGGTTTGACTGCAGCCGCTGGACGGGAAATAGGCTAAGGAGTGCGATATCAGCAGGAAAATTGTTGAATAAGTCTTTTCTTTTCGTATATTTGAGATAAAATGAATAGAGAAGCATTTATCTTGTATGAACAGGAAATGTCCGTTTTCATCGATAGAGGTGGCGGCATCGTCCGCTCCCTTCGAAATATGGAGCACTTGTCCGATATGATGCGACGAGGAACGGCGATGTACAGCATGTATGCTGCAACGTGCGCCTTGCGTTTGAATAGATAGTCTGGAGGGGTTCTGCTTTGGGAGAAATGATGCAGGAACTGCTGCTGGGTGCCGGCCGGTTCTTTTTACATCCGCTTACATATATTGCTGCTGCGGTTTTCCTGCTCGCCATTTTTGCAGGAATCCGCAGAGAACGACGACATTTTCATACACGGGCCCACGACGGGATTACCGTTCTGCTGACACAGGCCGCCTTTGGTCTGGGGGCAGGGGCGGCTGCTTCGATTCTGCTTGTCGGAACCGGGGTGACACTGTCTTCTGCGCTGCTGCTGATGATGACCGTTATCTGGCTGCTTCAGCTGCCTTTCCGTCGTCTCCGTGCATTCAGCTTCACCGTGACGACCTCCGTCGTGATCCTGATCCTGCCGATGCTGCCGGGCGGAGGAACTGGGACAGTGTGGCTGGATGACCAGCTGGCCCTGCTCCAGGAAACCGACCTGTTCAGCCTCGGCGTGCTTCTGGTAACACTGCTCTTTCTCGAGACGGTGCTGCTTGCAATGGATGGGGCGAGGCATCCATCCCCGTCTCTGACGAGAAGTCCGCGTGGAAAGGTGGTTGGGGAACAGCTGCTGCGGCGTATGTGGATCATGCCCGCCTTCGCGCTGTACCCGGTCGGCGGCATGTCCGGTACAGGCGCCTGGCCGCTGCTGGAAGCAGGCGGTTTCGGCTTTGTGCTGCTCCCGCTTGTACTCGGCATCGATGCATCGGTCCGCGGCGATACTCCGCTGTCGGCCAAGCGGCGGCTGACCGGAAGAATGACGCTGCTGCTTCTGTCCGCCGGCGTGCTGCTTGCTGCAGGCTGGTTTTATCCAATTGTCGTGCTCGTGCTCGCCGGCGTTGTGCTTGCCGGCAGAGAGCTGCTGTTCTCCATGTTTGAATCCGGGGAGCGTACCCGGGCCGGTGTTTATGTCCCCCGCAACAAAGGGCTGGTTCTGATGGGGATTATCCCAGGGACGACTGCGGAGAAACTCGGTATGGAAACAGGGGAAGTCGTCCTTCGCGTGAACGGGAAATTTATTCGGACGCAGCGTGATTTCTACCGGATTATGCAGGAGCAGGCCACTTATGTGAAGCTCGAAGTGCTCGATTATCAGGGGGAAAAGCGGATGCTCCAGGCTTCCCGCTATGAACACGATCACTATCTGGCTGGATGTTTATTTCTTCCGGACAATGAAGACCAGCCGCTCTCCAGAAGAGGGCTGCGGTCTTCTACGGTCATTCATGAAGATCGGCGCCGTCTGGGCTCCGATGAGGAAACGGACGACACTCCGGCGGCCGAGGAAGAGGCCGGCCGGCAGGAAAGCGGTGATTCTGAGCTGGTCTACGGTCAGGCGGCCGGCATGAAGGCCTTCATGGAAGAACATGCGCCCAAGCGGCGACGCCGTGATAGAAGCAGCGATGAATAACGTATACGCAACGCCTTCTGCCTCATGCCGGCAGGAGGCGTTCTTTCAAATATGGAAAAATCATCCTAATACAACAAAGAGGTTCTCCTTCACATGTTGAACAGGCGCAGGTACGCTCAGACGCTTTTCATATGGCCCATGATTCTCTTTGGAAATGGCGCTGTTAAAGCCTAGTGTTGTTATAGCAAAAGTACGCCTGCGGCTCTTTTTTCTTCGCTTGCCGCGGAGACATCCTTCCGTTCTCCCTCCCTTACCTCCGGGAGGATCTTCACGCTTTCTTTATCCGCAGGCGTCTCGAAAAAGAGCCTGGGCTTGCTCCGTTTCATAAAAGTTTCTTTTCTTTCAGAAGGACGCAGCGAAGACCGGCGGACGCCTGTGGAAGAAGGAGATCGGAAGATCCCGCAGGGCGTAAGACCGAGGAAGCTGGAGATTTCCTCCACGGCAAGCCTGCCGAGTTGCAGCGGCGTTTTCTGTCATTATCAACAATAAACAAGAACAGAGCTTTGAAAATAAAAAAGCGGCGCCGGGGGGATCAAGTGCCGTCCGAATATCCTCCCCGCAGGAGAATGGTTGAGGACAGCCCCTTGGCAGGCGTCCGTCTGAAACGGAAGTACAGATTCCACGGACATGAACCTATCTCCCAACATTTATGTTACAACCAGTAAAAACAGCTTTCCCTGCTCCCTGTTTCTCATCCATCTGCCGCAACCGGAACCTGTTCTACACGCCAAGTATACGCCAGTAGGTGCAGACAGCAGAAGGTCAGCCTGTTGCTTTTTCTACAGGACAAGGCGGGCGTTGTCTCCTTATTCTGAAGCAGACAGAACAACGTGCTTCTCAGGGAGCGTATGTTCGCTTTGCAAGAAAAGTGATGCTATAATGATAAGGTCGAGAGCAGAACGGGTATATGAATAGAAGAAACGCACGAAAGGATGGTTCAAGTGACCGAAGCAGTCCCATTTCAGCTCCAGTCGAAATACAGCCCTTCCGGGGATCAGCCTCAAGCCATTGAGGCTCTGACAGCGGGTATACAGGAAGGCCGTACTTACCAGACACTGCTCGGTGCGACCGGGACAGGAAAAACATTCACGATGTCAAACGTGATAAAGGAAGTGAACAAGCCGACGCTGGTGATTGCACATAATAAAACGCTGGCGGGCCAGCTTTACAGCGAGTTCAAAGAATACTTCCCCGAGAACCGGGTGGAGTACTTTGTCAGCTACTACGACTATTATCAGCCGGAAGCTTACATTCCGCAGTCCGATACATTTATTGAAAAAGATGCGAGTATTAATGATGAGATCGATAAACTGCGCCACTCGGCAACGAGTGCGCTGTTTGAACGTCAGGACGTCATCATCGTCGCGAGTGTTTCCTGCATTTACGGGCTTGGGTCGCCGGAAGAGTACCGAGATCTTGTCGTCTCCCTGCGGACCGGGATGGAGCGGGAGCGGAATGACCTGCTGCGGCAGCTCGTCGACGTGCAGTATGAGCGCAATGACATTAACTTTACGCGCGGAACGTTCCGTGTGCGCGGTGATGTTGTCGAAATATTTCCTGCTTCCCGTGACGAACACTGTCTGCGGGTGGAATTTTTCGGAGACGAGATCGACCGGATTACCGAAGTCGATGCCCTCACCGGCGAAGTACTGGGCGAGCGCGAACATGCGGCCGTCTTTCCGGCTTCCCACTTCGTCACGCGGGAAGAGAAGCTGAAAAAAGCGATTGTGAACATCGAGGCGGAATTGGAAAAGACGCTCAAGCAATTTCATGATAACGGACGCGTATTGGAAGCACAGCGCCTCGAACAGCGGACGCGGTACGATATTGAGATGATGCAGGAGCTCGGCTACTGCTCCGGGATCGAGAACTATTCCCGTCATCTCACGTTCCGGGAAGCCGGCGCAACCCCGTATACGCTCATGGATTATTTTCCGGAGGATTCCCTCATCGTCGTGGATGAGTCCCATGTGACGCTGCCACAGGTGCGGGGGATGTACAATGGGGACCAGGCGAGAAAAAATGTCCTCGTCGACCACGGGTTCCGCCTGCCCTCCGCGAAAGATAACCGGCCGCTGACGTTTGAAGAATTCGAACATCACATCAGCCAGATCGTCTTCGTCTCAGCGACACCGGGACCGTATGAGCTCGATAAAACACCGGAGATGGTGGAACAGATCATCCGTCCGACAGGGCTGCTCGATCCGACGATTGATGTGCGGCCGATTGAAGGACAGATTGATGATCTGATTGAAGAAGTGCGCCTGCGCCGCGAGCGGCAGGAGCGTGTACTCGTCACGACGCTCACGAAGAAAATGGCGGAGGATCTGACGAATTACCTGAAAGAAGTTGGTGTGAAAGTGCAGTACCTGCACTCTGATATTAAAACGCTCGAGCGGATCGAGATTATCCGGGAGCTCCGTCAGGGGAAATACGACGTGCTGGTCGGGATCAACCTGCTGCGGGAAGGGCTTGATATTCCCGAAGTGTCGCTCGTGGCGATTCTCGATGCGGACAAAGAAGGATTTCTCCGGGCAGAACGTTCTCTGATCCAGACGATGGGACGTGCCGCGCGGAATGCGAACGGCCATGTCGTCATGTATGCGGACAAAATCACGCGCTCCATGGAAACGGCGATGGAAGAAACGAAACGCCGCCGTACGATCCAGAAGGAGTATAACGACAAACACGGCATTACGCCGCAGACGATACAGAAGGCGATTCCGGAGCTCATCCAGGCTACTTTTGCAGCGGAAGAGGAAGAAACGTACGAAGCGGTGGAGAAGGCGTTCTCCGGAAACATGTCGAAACAGGAACGGGTCAAAGTGATCGAGCGAATGGAGCTGGAGATGAAGCAGGCAGCAAAGGACCTCGATTTCGAGCGTGCGGCAGAGCTTCGTGACGTGATTTTAGAATTGAAGGCGGAAGGATGATGCTGGAATGGCATTGGAGAATATAGTAGTTAAAGGCGCGCGTTCTCACAATCTGAAGGATGTTGATGTCACGATTCCCAGGGATAAGCTGGTGGTGATGACAGGACTCTCGGGGTCCGGGAAGTCGTCGCTCGCGTTCGATACGATTTATGCGGAAGGCCAGCGCCGTTATGTCGAGTCGCTGTCTGCTTATGCGCGGCAGTTCCTCGGTCAGATGGACAAGCCGGATGTCGATTCGATTGAAGGGCTTTCGCCGGCGATTTCGATCGATCAGAAAACGACTTCTAAAAACCCGCGCTCGACGGTTGGCACGGTCACGGAAATTTACGATTATCTGCGGCTGTTGTTTGCCCGGGTCGGGAAGCCGATCTGTCCGGAGCATGGGATTGAAATATCCTCCCAGACGGTCCAGCAGATAACCGATCAGCTCATGGCGTTTGAGGCGCGGACGAAGATGCAGATTCTCGCGCCGGTCGTATCCGGAAGGAAAGGGACGCATCAGAAGACGCTCGATGACATGAAGAAGCAGGGATTTGTTCGGCTCCGGGTCAATGGTGAGATGCGTGAAGCCGCAGAGGAGATCGAGCTGGACAAAAACAAAAAGCATGACATTGACGTGGTTGTCGACCGGATCGCGGTGAAGGATGGGATTGAATCCCGTCTCGTCGACTCGCTCGAGACGGCGCTCGATCTCGGCGGCGGCATGGTGAAAATCGATGTGATTGATGGGGACGAACTGCTCTTCAACCAGCATCATGCCTGCCCGCACTGTGGATTTTCCATCGGCGAGCTGGAGCCGCGGATGTTTTCCTTCAACAGTCCATTCGGGGCGTGCAGCCAGTGTGACGGCATCGGCCATAAACTCGAAGTAGATGTCGATCTCGTCATCCCTGACGACTCGCTGTCATTGGAGAACCACGCTGTTGCAGCGTGGAAGCCGACGAGCTCCCAGTACTATCCCTCCCTGCTGGCCAGCGTGTGCGAGCATTACAATATCGATATGACGAAGCCGTATAAAAAGCTCACGAAGAAGGAAAAGAACATTATCTTAAACGGCAGCGGCCGTGAAAAGATTCACTTTCGGTACGAAAATGAATTCGGTCGGGTGCGGGAGAAGCATCTCTATTTCGAAGGCGTGCTGCAGAACATTTCCCGGCGCTACCACGAGACCGGGTCGGACTATATCCGGGAGCAGATGGAGCAGTACATGACGCAGAAGGCCTGCCCTTCCTGTCACGGAAACAGGCTGGCGCCGGAACCGCTGGCGGTGAAGATTGACGGCCTTCATATCGGTGAAGTGACGGATATGGCCATCAAAGAGGCGCAGACGTTTTTTGAACAGCTGGAGCTTTCTGAGAAAGATATGACGATTGCGCGGATGATTCTGCGGGAAATAGAAGAAAGACTCGGATTTCTTCTGAGCGTCGGGCTGGAGTATTTAACGATGTCCCGGGCTGCTGGAACCCTTTCCGGCGGAGAAGCTCAGCGGATCCGGCTTGCCACGCAAATCGGCTCAGCGCTGATGGGCGTGCTCTACATTTTGGATGAACCTTCGATCGGCCTGCATCAGCGGGACAATCACCGGCTGATTCGGACGCTGGAGCGGATGCGGGATCTTGGTAATACGTTGATTGTCGTCGAACACGATGAAGATACGATGCTCGCAGCCGATCATCTGATTGATGTCGGACCGGGAGCGGGTGTCCACGGCGGCGAAATCTGTGCGGTCGGTACACCCGAAGAAGTGATGGACAACGAAGCATCGGTCACCGGGAGCTATTTATCCGGAGAAAAATTCATTCCGCTGCCGCAGGAGCGACGGAAACCGGATAAGCGGAAGCTGCGTATTGAAGGGGCTTCGGAAAACAACTTGAAAGACCTGTCCGTTTCAATTCCGCTCGGACTGCTCGTTGCCGTGACGGGGGTTTCCGGTTCTGGAAAATCAACCCTCATCAATGACATTCTTCATAAAGCGCTGGCACAGAAGCTGACGACGGCGAAAGAGAAGCCGGGCAGCGTGAAAAAGATTAAGGGGATTGAGCATCTGGAGAAAGTCGTGGACATTGACCAGTCGCCGATCGGCCGGACGCCGCGTTCGAATCCGGCCACTTATACCGGCGTGTTCGATGATATCCGGGATGTTTTCGCGATGACGAATGAAGCGAAGGTCCGCGGCTACAAAAAAGGGCGCTTCAGCTTCAACGTGAAAGGTGGACGATGTGAAGCCTGCCGCGGAGACGGAATTATTAAAATCGAGATGCACTTTCTTCCAGATGTGTACGTTCCCTGCGAAGAGTGTGACGGGAAGCGCTACAACCGGGAGACACTCGACGTCACGTATAAAGGGGAAAACATCGCTGACGTTCTGGCGATGACGGTGGACGAAGCACTGGATTACTTTGAGAACATTCCGAGGATCAAGCGGAAAATACAGACCTTAAAGGATGTCGGACTCGGCTACATCAAGCTCGGCCAGCCGGCAACCACCCTCTCCGGAGGGGAAGCACAGCGGGTCAAGCTGGCATCCCAGCTGCACCGCCGTTCCACAGGCAAGACGTTTTATATTCTCGATGAACCTACGACCGGACTCCACGTGGCGGATATTGCCCGGCTCATGCAGGTGCTGCAGCGGCTTGTGGAGAACGGGGATACCGTACTCGTCATCGAGCATAACCTCGATGTCATCAAGACGGTTGACCATGTCATCGACCTCGGTCCAGAGGGCGGCGATAAAGGCGGCGGCCTCGTTGCAGAAGGCACGCCGGAAACGGTGGCGGACATCGACGCTTCCCATACCGGACGCTTTCTGAAACCGATTCTGGCACGGGAACGGGAACGAATGGAAAAACAGTTGGAAGCAAGAACAGCGAAAGCACAGCATGGATGAAACTTTTCCTGATTTAAACCGTAGCATTAGCATATAGGAAGCTGATACAGGAGAAAGGGGCGTTACAGCATGCAGGAAGAACGCAAAATGATACTGAAGATGATCGAGGACGGGAAAATTTCCGCAGAGGAAGGAATGCGCCTGCTCGAATCATTGAAAGAAGACGAGAAAGCGCAGGAAGAAGAGCAGCAGGAGTCCGCTTCTGCCGGCTCGCAGCATCGAGAGGAACCGCTGCCGCCGCCGTTTACCGAAGGTGCCAGCGGCTGGGACCGCCGCGCGGAAGAAAAGATGACGTCGTTTGCCTCCCGTTTTTCAGAATTCGTCGATGACGCCGTGAAGCGCGTGAAAGATGCTGATTTTGACTGGAACTTCGGGCCGTCCCAGCGGATCGAGCACGTCTTCCAGCATAAGGATGTCCTGCTGCGGGAAGTGGACCTCCATATTGAAAACGGCAGTATAGAACTGCGGCCGTGGGAGGAAAACGATATCCGAATTGAGTGTCAGGTGCAGGTCTACCGCGTTCGGGATGAGGAAACGGCCCGCCGGGAATTTCTTCAGGATGCGCAGTTCAGTTTCTCCAATGGAAAGCTGCAGTTGGAGTCCCGGAAAAAGTCGATGAAAGTCAACACGATCGTCTACTTCCCGACCAATGACGTCGACCGGGTGCAGCTTTATACGTTCAACGGGAAGATCAGCGGAGACAACCTGCCGGTACATTACCTGAAAGCGAAGGCCGTCAACGGAAAAATTTCGCTGGATCAGGTGGATGCCAAGGAAGCTCACATTGAGACGTTCAATGGTCCGATTCACGTGCGCCGCCTCAATTCGCTGGACGGCACGCTGAAAACAATGAATGGAACCATCAATGTCGATGCAGGCAGAGGGAACATTCACGCAGAGTCTGTCAACGGAACCGTCCATTTCCGTCTGGCTGAAGCGTCCCAGTCGAAAGCATACGTGAAGACGACGACCGGCAGCATTCACATCGCCGTCCCGGAAGGGGTCAAGACCGAAGCGGATATCAAAACAACGGTCGGCGCGATCCATGCCCAGCTGCCGAATTTGTCCATCATTGAAGAAAAGAAAGACTTTGCGAACAAGCGGATGACCTTCCTGGCGAACAAGCAGGGCGACGGTCATTTCTATATCGAAGCAGAAGCGGCAACCGGTTCTGTTCATATTAAATAATCAGGCTATGTTAAAGGAGGCAGAGAACCATGAAGCGTCTGACGAGAACAACGAGGGACCGTAAACTGGGAGGAGTCTGCGGCGGCCTCGGAGAGTATTTCAACGTGGACCCGACGGTGGTGCGAATTGTCAGTGTCATCCTGCTCATCCCATTTTCCGCGGCTGTGCTGCTGCTTTACGCAGCAGGCATCGTTCTGATGCCGAATGATACGGAAGTGAACGAACCATGAAATGGCTGATACAGCTCGTCGTCAATGCGGTCATTCTCTTGATTCTGGCCAATTTGTTTCAAAGCATTGAACTGAGCGGATTCGGGATGGCGCTGCTGGCGAGTCTCATACTTGGCGTGGTGAATACGATCGTCAAACCGATCCTGGTCGTGCTGACCCTGCCTGCGACGATCCTGTCCCTAGGGCTGTTCCTGTTCGTCATCAATGCGTTGACGCTGCTGCTGACGGCCTGGTTTATGGGCGATGCTTTTGTCATTGACGGCTTCTGGATCGCCGTTCTCGCTGCGGTCATCTTTGCAGCGCTGAACGCGGTCATCACGAACTTCATCGTCGATCCGATTTTCAATAGAGACAGCTGACTTCCTGCAGCCGCGGCATGAACGGATCTTCCCGGTGCCTTGCGCCGGGCGCAGCAGCTGAAACAGACGTCCTCTTCTTCCCGGTCAGGGAAGGGGAGGATTTTTTTGCGGGATAGGAATGTATAAGCTTTCATACAAGAGGACAGCGGCATCGTATGCTGCGCGGGAAGAACGAAAAACTTGTTCTTCCCTTGAAAAGCCTGCAGCGACGATGCACGCCGTTCCGACCAAAAGGAGCTGGGCGCTTTTGATCGCAGCACAGGGAGGCGCCCGTGCGTCTGCACAAGGCGCCTGATCCGGTAAACTCCATCTGCCCCTGCGGAAATAACATATGCTACAATAGACAGCAGGAAAGTGAAAGAAGAAAGGGGCCCTCCTCATGGCAGAAGTAACAGCAAAAGACCTGCTCGAACAATTTCATCTGACGCTGGTAAACGATGAAGAGTCCGTCACGTACCGGCCGATCACGACGTCGGATATTTCCCGTCCAGGCATGGAAATGGCCGGCTATTTCACGTACTATCCGGCGAAGCGGATCCAGCTGCTCGGGAAAACCGAACTGTCCTTCTTTGAACAGTTGTCAGAAGACCACAAACAGGATCGCATGATGCGCCTTTGTACATACGATACCCCTGCGATTATCCTGTCACGGGACATGGAAGCACCGGATGTCCTGAAGGAAGCAGCAAATGAGGTCGGGGTGCCGGTGTTTTCCACCGATATCACCACCACCCGGCTCAGTTCCAAGCTCATGATGTATCTCGAGAGCAAGCTCGCTCCGATGACAGCGCTCCACGGTGTGCTTATTGATATATACGGCATCGGGGTGCTGATCACCGGTTCCAGCGGCGTCGGGAAGAGTGAAACAGCACTAGACCTGGTTCGCCGCGGACACCGGCTGGTAGCGGATGACTCAGTGGAAATCCGGCAGGAGCAGGACGGCGTACTCGTAGGCAGGTCCCCGGAGTTGATCCGGCACCTGCTCGAAATCCGCGGTCTTGGCATTATCAATGTGATGACGCTGTTCGGTGCGGGGTCCGTCCGCAACGAAAAACGGATCGGCCTCTCCATCGATCTGGAAGCCTGGGACCAGAAGAAGCAGTACGACCGCCTCGGACTCGATGAAGATCATCTGCAGGTGTTCGATACCGATCTGCCGAAAATCACCGTTCCGGTCAGACCGGGACGGAACCTCGCCGTCATTATTGAAGTTGCGGCCATGAATTTCCGGTTGAAGCGGATGGGAATCAACGCGGCCGAGCAGTTTTCCGAGCGGCTCACGTCGGTCATTGAAGAGGGCGATCACGATCATGACGTGTAACACGCTTGAAGAAGGGATGAAATGATGATGATTTTGCAGACACAGCCACTGGACCCGATTGCGTTCGAAATCGGACCCATCACCGTATTCTGGTACGGGATTTTAATTGGTCTCGGAGCGTTTCTCGGGTACCTGCTGGCGAATCACGAGGCGAAAAAGCGCGGGCTGCCGGATGACTTCCTGGCAGACTTGCTGCTGTTCGCCCTGCCGGCGGCGATTATCGGCGCCAGGCTTTACTATGTTATTTTCCGCTGGGAGCAGTTTGCGGACAACCCGTTATCCGCGGTGGCTGTCTGGGAAGGCGGTCTCGCCATCCACGGAGGCTTGATCGGCGCTGTCCTGACAGCGCTCTGGTTCTGCCGGCGCCGCGGAGTTTCTTTCTGGAAGGTAGCCGACATTACCGCTCCGAGTATTCTGCTCGGTCAGGCCATCGGCCGCTGGGGCAACTTCATGAACCAGGAAGTGTACGGCGGTGAAGTGTCCCGCAGCTTTCTGGAAGGACTGCTGCTCCCGGACTTTATTATCGATCAAATGTTCATTAACGGGGCCTACTATCACCCGACGTTTCTGTACGAGTCGATTTGGAATCTGCTCGGGGTGGCGCTCCTGCTTTATCTGAGGCGGGTCAATCTCCGACGGGGTGAAATGTTTATCACGTACGCCATGTACTATTCGCTCGGGCGCCTCTTCATCGAAGGGATCCGCACTGACTACCTGCTCCTCTTCGGTACATTCCGGACCGCACAGGTGGTCTCCATCCTCGTCATTGTCGGCGGGGCCGTGCTGATCTGGTACCGCCGCAGCGCAGGCCTGGCAGAAAAGAGATATCTGGATGATTAAACGGATGCTGCCGACGCTGAAGCAGGGGCTTCTCGTCGGCCTGCAGACGACCTGGAAACTAGGGAAAATCATCTTTCCCATCACGCTGATCGTCACCATGCTCAGCCAGACGGCCGTGATGGACTGGCTGACGCAGCTGCTTGCACCGATGATGAGCTGGATCGGCCTTCCCGGGGAAGCGGCACTGCCGCTCGTCCTCGGGAATTTTCTGAATCTGTACGCGGCCATCGGGGCGATGCTGACGATGGAATTCACCGTAAAAGAAGTTTTCATCCTCGCTGTGATGCTGTCTTTCTCCCATAATTTGTTCGTTGAGTCTGCTGTAGCGAAGCAGATTGGATTGAAAATCAGTGTCGTCCTTGCTGTCCGGATTGGTCTCGCGCTTGTCTCTGCCTGGCTGATCCACCTGCTGTGGCAGGGCGGCAGCGAACAAGCAAGCTATGGATTTGTTCCTGCCAGGCCGGCAGAGGTCGAAGGGCTGCTGCCGATTCTGCAGTACGGCGTGGAGAGTGCCGTGATTGGTATTCTGCAGCTGGCCGCGATCGTGATTCCGATCATGCTCTTCGTTCAGATGATGAAAGATCTGCGCTGGCTGCCGGTTTTCTCTCGGTGGATGACGCCGATGACAAAGCTTCTCGGCGTCAAGCCGAATACGTCCACGACCCTTGCTTCCGGGCTGCTTTTCGGTCTTGCCTACGGGGCGGGGGTCATGATTCAGGCAGCAAAAGAAGATGGCGTGGATAAAAAAGATTTATACCTTGTTTTTATTTTCCTCGTTGCCTGCCACGCGGTGATCGAGGACACGCTGATTTTCGCCCCGCTCGGGGTTCCGCTGCTGCCGCTGCTGCTGGTCCGGTTTACGACAGCCGTTCTTCTGACCATCGCTGTTGCAGTAGTATGGAAGAAAGTAGAACAGAAACAAAAAGACGATGCAGAGGCAGCCTGATCGGGCACCTCGTAGAAAGGAAGTGGATGCATGAAAAACATAGATACGGTGCTCTTCGATCTGGATGGCACCCTCATTGATACGATGGATCTCATCGTGACGTCGTTTCAGCACACGCTGGATGCCTATTTCCCGGGAACGTACACGAGGCAGGACATCGCAGGTTTCATCGGACCGCCGCTCTCGGAAACATTCGAGCGCCTGAATCCGGATCACGTCGAAGAAATGATCGAGGTATACCGCCGTTTCAACCACGAACATCACGATGATCTTGTACGGGCGTATCATGGCGTGGATCATACGCTGGAGAAGCTGCATGAGGAAGGCTATGCGATGGCGGTTGTCACGACGAAACGCCACGACACCGCACGAAAAGGACTGCAGTTGATGAACATGGAGAAGTACTTTCCGGTGGTCGTCGCGCTGGATGATGTTACGCGCTGGAAACCGGACCCGGAACCAGTGGATCAGGCGCTGCACAAACTTGGTCGACAGGCGGAAAAGGCCATCATGATCGGAGACAGCGAGCATGATATTCTCGCCGGGAAAAATGCAGGAGCCTACGCAGCCGGGGTGGCATGGTCCATCAAAGGTCGCGAACACCTGGAGCGTTTTGCTCCGGACGTTATGCTTGAAACGATGCCGGACCTGCTTGGCTATCTGCGGCAGCCGTCCGGAAGCTGAGGAGGAGAACCATGCCGAGACGAACGGACCGCTATCCAGTAAAAACGGCAAACTCGCTCTGGCACGTGTACCGCACGGTGCCCTTTCTGAAAGTCGTGAGAAATTTCATTGTCATACAGGTCGCGCGCTACATGCCGTTTCTGCCGGTGAAAAACATGCTGTACCGGAGGCTGCTCGGCATGGACGTCGGTCCCCGGGCGGCGGTGGCGCTGATGGTCATGATGGATGTAATGTTTCCCGAGAAAATCTCGATTGGTAAGAACTCCGTCATCGGGTACAATACGACGATCCTGGCGCATGAGTACCTCATCGATGAGTATCGTCTCGGACGAGTGAACATCGGCGATAATGTAATGATCGGCGCCAATGCGACCATCCTTCCGGGAGTCACAATCGGGGATGGCGCGGTCGTCTCTGCGGCGACCCTGGTGCATAAAGATGTTCCCCCGGGTGCGTTTGTCGGAGGAAACCCGATGAAAATTATCCGCGAAGGAAGAGAAACGACAGAACAGTAGAACAGCTGAATCCACCGCAGGGGCAGCTGCCGGTGGCCCTCACGCCAGAAGGAAGCGCTTCTGGCGTGAGGGTCTGCGGTCCGGCATGAAGAAAGCCTGTGTTCTTCCGAAAGGAAGGCGTGCGCGGACCCGGCAGCGGCGCGCATGCCGTTCCGACGATCAGGCCTCAAGCCCTGCTGCTCCACGCGCCCTGCATTGCCGCGGAGACGGAGAACCTTCTTTTTCTCTGCGAGAATGCAGGCTGTACCTCCGCTGTTGACGCGGAAAGACTGGAACGGTAAACTACTCATTACAGAACTTTATTGCTCTATTACGTTAGCAGACTAAAGTGAAGCCGTAGAAAGGATGTCACGATGACGAAATTATTTATGTTTGAAAAGCCACAGGGGATGCGGGATACCCTGCCGGAACTCTATACATTGAAGGAGCAGGTAAAAGGAGCGGTCTCCAGCGAAGTCCACCAGTGGGGATACGAACCTGTCGAAACCCCTACCGTAGAATTCAATGAAACGGTTGGAGGGGCGTCTGCGATTCTGGATCAGCAGCTGTTCAAACTGCTCGACCAGCAGGGGAACACACTGGTGCTTCGTCCGGATATGACGGCTCCAATTGCACGAATTGCTGCATCAAGCCTGAAGCAGGCGCAGCGGCCGCTCCGTCTGACGTATGATGCACCTGTCTTTCGTGCGCAGCAGTACGAAGGAGGACGACCTGCGGAATTCGAACAAGTCGGAGTCGAACTGATCGGCGATGAATCAGCAGGAGCTGATGCGGAAGTGATTTCCCTCATGCTCTCTTCGCTGCAGCGGGCTGATATCCAGTCGTTTCAGGCGGCTGTCGGTCACGTCGGTTTTGTGAATGCGCTTCTGCAGGAGGTTCTCGGCAACGAAGCCCGCGCGCTTGAATTCCGCCGCTATCTGTATGAGAAGAACTACGTTGGGTTCCGCAAAGCAGTGGACGAACTGCCGCTGTCTTCCCTCGATCAGCGTCGTCTGCATCAGCTCCTCCGTCTGAAAGGCGGACCGGAAGTACTGGATCAGGCAGCAGAACTGGTTGAATCGACGGAAGGCCGTGCCGCCCTGGCCCAGCTTCGTCAGCTGCTGGACATTCTCCACGACTACGGCATGGACGAGCATATCATGATTGATTTGAATCTCGTGATGCACATGAGCTATTACACAGGAACGGTGTTCGAAGCCTACAGCGAAGGGCTTGGATATCCGCTCGGCGGCGGCGGCCGCTACGACCAGCTGCTCGGCCAGTTCCACCACGGAGAGCCGGCAACCGGATTCGGCCTGCGGGTCGATCGGCTGACGGAGGCACTCGGACGGGCAAAGCAGGGCGTCGAAAAAGACCTCTGCCTCATATTCAGTGCGGAGCGCCGACGGGAAGCGATCACGCATGCGGCTGATCTGCGTCGCGAAGGGCGTGCGGTTGTCATGCAGGAAATCGGCGGGATTGCTGACGTAGACGCTTATTCCGCACTGTTCCACGAAGTGATTTATTTTATTGGCTCGAACGGAAATGGAGGGGCTCGATGATGACGAGCGGACTATTAACGGTAGCAATGCCGAAAGGCCGGATTTTTGAAGAAGCGGTGGGACTTCTGCGCGAAGCAGGCTATAACCTGCCGCCGGAATTTGACGACTCCCGCAGACTGATCATTGATGCACCGGAATCCGGGATGCGGTTTATCCTCGCGAAGCCGATGGACGTACCGACGTATGTCGAACACGGCGTCGCTGATGTCGGCGTAGCCGGAAAGGACGTCATGATTGAAGAAGAACGGGATGTCTACGAAGTACTCGATTTGAAGATCAGTGCCTGTTACATGGCCGTTGCGGCACTGCCGACGTACCGGGCGGAGGAAGACGTCAATCCGAAGATCGCCTCCAAGTATCCGAAGCTCACGGCAGACTATTTCCGGGAGCAGGGCGAACAGGTGGAGATCATCAAACTGAACGGCTCGATTGAACTTGCGCCGATCGTCGGCCTCGCGGACCGGATCGTCGATATAGTGTCGACAGGCCAGACGCTGAAAGAAAATGGCCTCGTGGAAATGGAAACGATGATCCCGATCACTTCTCGTTTTATTGTCAACCCCGTCAGCTACCGCACGAAGGCAGCCGTGATTGATGATATGGTGGACCGTCTCGCAGCCGTGATTGAGGAGGGGGTTTCATGAACGTCACCCCGCTGAGCAGCCATATAAGTTTGAAACGGTCGCTGGATCAGGGAACGTCTAACCAGCGGCGGTCGGTTGAAAGCATACTCGCGGACGTGAAAGCACAGGGAGACGAAGCGGTTGCCCGGTACACGAAGCAGTTTGACGGCGTGGAGCTGGCGGACAGACGTGTCAGTGCGGCGGAAACGGCTGCAGCGCTCGAACGGGTGTCAGAAGAAACGAAGGCACTTATCCGCGAAGCGGCAGCCAACGTCCGCGACTTCCATGAACGTCAGCGGCAGGAAACGTGGATCACGACAAAACCGGACGGCACGATTCTCGGACAGAAAGTCACGCCGCTCGATGCAGCCGGGGTTTACGTACCGGGAGGACGGGCCGCGTATCCTTCCTCTATTCTGATGAATGTTATTCCGGCACAGACTGCCGGCGTGGAGCGGATTGTGATGGTCTCTCCTCCCCAGCCGGACGGCAGCCTCAATGATACCGTGCTTGCAACAGCAGCAGAGCTGGGTATTACAGAAATATACAAAGTCGGCGGGGCACAGGCCGTCGCAGCACTGGCTTACGGCACGGAAACGATCGCTCCTGTCGACAAGATCACCGGTCCGGGCAACATCTTTGTGGCGCTTGCGAAACAGCTCGTTTACGGAACGGTGGATATCGACATGATCGCCGGGCCGAGTGAAGTCGTGATCCTTGCCGATGAGTCGGGACACGGGGACTTCATCGCAGCGGACATGCTGAGCCAGGCCGAGCACGACCCGATGTCGTCTGCTGTTCTCGTAACGACGAGCCGCGAGCTGGCAGAGGAGACCGCGGCAGAAGTGGAACGTCAGCTGCAGACACTCCCGAAAGAAGCGATTGCACGGGAAGCGATCGAAACGCACAGCGCGATTTATACAGCGGCGGACATGGACGAAGGGGTATGGGCGGTCAATGAACTGGCCCCAGAGCACCTTGAACTGCATACAGCCAAGCCGTGGGAAGTAATGAGCCGCATCCGCCATGCGGGAGCGATTTTCCTCGGTGAGAACAGCTCGGAGCCGGTCGGCGACTACTTTGCCGGACCGAATCACGTTCTTCCGACGAACGGAACCGCACGGTTTTCGAGTCCCCTGAACGTGGAGGACTTCACGAAAAAATCGAGCATCATCTCCTATAGTGAACGGGCACTGCACGAACACGGAGAGAAAATTGCGGCTTTTGCCCGGCTGGAAGACCTGGAAGCGCATGCGCGGGCAGTGGAACTACGACTCGGAAAGGATGAAGAACATGAGTGATCGGCAGGCGTCTGTAACGAGAAAAACGAAAGAAACGCAGATAGAGCTGACATGGCAGCTGGATGGAGAAGGCAAGGCCGACCTGCATACGGATGTTCCATTTATGACGCACATGATCGACCTCTTCACGAAGCACGGGCTGTTTGATGTGACGCTGGATGCGCGCGGGGATGTAGACATCGATGATCATCATACAACGGAAGATATCGGGATTGTTCTCGGCAGTGCCCTCCAGGAAGCACTCGGGGATAAAAAAGGCATCCGCCGCTATGGATCCGCCTTTGTTCCGATGGATGATGCCCTTGCTCATGTCGTCATCGACTTGAGCAACCGGCCGCACATGGAACTGCGCGGGGACATTCCACACCGCAAGCTCGGCACGTTTGATACCGAGCTCGTGGAGGAATTCCTCTGGAAGTTTGCACTGGAAGCGAGAATGAATCTGCACGTGCACGTGCATTACGGGACGAATGCCCATCACATCATCGAAGCTGTCTTCAAAGCGCTCGGCCGCGCTCTGGACGAAGCTGTCAGCATCGATCCGCGGGTGAAGGGCGTTCCGTCAACGAAAGGAAGTCTGTCATGATCGGGATTATCGACTACGGCATGGGGAACCTGCACAGCGTCACGAAAGCGGTGGAACGACTGGGCGAGACCCCGTTTCTCTCCAGTCATGCCGAAAAACTCGCAGAAGCGGATCTGCTGATTCTTCCTGGCGTCGGAGCGTTTAAAGACGGGATGGAAGAGCTGAGGAAACGGGGGCTGGATACCTTTATTCAACAGTGGGCCGGCGATGGGAAGCCGATTCTCGGCATCTGCCTCGGCATGCAGCTCCTCTTTGACGAAAGCGAGGAGTTCGGTACAACGAAAGGCCTTGGACTGCTGCCCGGCCGCGTGGAGCGATTTCCGCAGGGGGCGGCGAAGATTCCACACATGGGCTGGAATAACCTGATCTTCAAGCAGCCGCAGCATCCGCTGCTCTACCAAGTGGAAGAAGGCTATGTCTATTTCGTTCACTCCTACTATGTGAACGCCGCAGAAGACATTCTTCTCGCTTCCGCCGAGTACGCAGGCGTGGAAGTGGCAGCAGTCACGGCGTCCGGCAGTGTCTGGGGAACGCAGTTTCACCCGGAAAAAAGCAGCCACGTCGGCATGAGTCTGCTGCGTAATTTTGTGAATCAGAAAGGGGGCGTCCGCGCTGAGTAGTTTTACGATCTATCCCGCAATCGACATGCGCGGCGGCAAATGTGTCCGTCTGCTGCAAGGCGATTATGATCAGGAGACCGTCTACGGCGATTCGCCTTACGACATGGCAGCCGCTTTCGCAGAAAAGGGAGCTTCCTGGATCCACATGGTGGACCTGGACGGTGCCAAAGAGGGCACCCCAGTCAACCATGACCACGTCATTCGTGCTGCCGGCTCTCTCCAGGCGCGTATTCAGATAGGGGGCGGCATCCGGACGGAAGAAGACGTCGCCCGTTACCTGGATGCCGGCGTCGCCCGAGTGATTCTCGGCAGCTCCGCCATCGCCGATCCCGGTTTCGTCCGCCGTATGCTGCAGCGCTACGGCGGGGACCGGATTGCGATCGGTATCGATGCCCGTGATGGCTTTGTGGCAACCCACGGCTGGCTGGAAACATCCGAAGTTAAAGCGGAGACGCTCGGCCGGGAATTAGCGGAAGCCGGTGCAGAGACGTTCATCATGACCGATATTTCACGCGATGGGATGATGAGCGGTCCGAATACCGAGGCGATTGCTTCGCTCGGCCAAGCGACGAACCGGGAAGTAATTGCCTCGGGCGGTGTGAGCTCGATGGAAGACCTTCGGCTGCTGGCTGCTGAACAGGGCATTTCCGGTGCTATTATCGGTAAAGCTCTTTACACGGATGCGATTGACATCAAGCATGCCATCGCGGAAGTGGAGGTGCGCTGATGCTGACGAAACGAATCATTCCCTGCCTCGATGTGAAGGACGGCAGGGTGGTCAAAGGTGTCCAGTTCGTCAACCTTCGTGACGCCGGAGATCCAGTGGAACTTTCGACGTTTTATGACCAGCAGGGCGCAGATGAACTCGTCTTTCTCGATATTTCTGCTTCGCACGAAGGCAGGGACACGATGGTAGACGTCGTCGAAGAAGTGGCCGGTACGCTGGCGATTCCATTCACGGTTGGCGGAGGTATCAACTCGCTGGAAGACATGAAGCGCATTCTCCGTGCCGGTGCAGATAAGGTCTCGCTCAACACGGCCGCGCTTCTCCGCCCGGAACTGATACGGGAAGGCGCTGATTTCTTCGGCACGCAGTGTATCGTCGTCGCTATCGATGCGAAATGGGACGACGAGCTGCAGTCCTGGCGCGTCTATACACACGGGGGAAGAAATCCGGTCGACAAGGAAGTGACGGCCTGGGCAGAGGAAGCCGTCGCGCAGGGGGCCGGCGAAATCCTGCTGACCAGCATGGACCAGGACGGGGAGAAAAACGGGTTTGATGAAGCCTTGACCAAAACCGTCGGCGATGCGGTCCCTGTACCGGTCATTGCCTCCGGCGGAGCGGGAAGCAAAGAACACTTCCAGACCGTCTTCCAGAAGTCCGGCGCTGATGCCGCGCTGGCGGCCTCCATCTTTCATTACAGGGAAACCTCTGTAGCGGAAGTCAAGGCGTATCTTAAAGAAAAAGGAGTGCCTATTCGATGAACCCAGCTGACCTGACCTACGATGAGAATGGGCTGATTCCCGCGGTCGTTCAAGACGCTTCCACGAAAGAAGTGCTGACGCTCGCCTACATGAACGAAGAGTCGCTGCAGATGACGCTGGAAAAAGAAGAAACCGTCTTTTACAGCAGATCCCGCAGCGAACTCTGGCATAAAGGAGCAACATCCGGGAACACGCAGCAGGTGGAGGAAATTCGCTATGACTGTGACCAGGATGCGCTCGTCGTGCTCGTAACGCCGGCCGGACCGGCGTGCCATACCGGTGCACGCAGCTGCTTCTATGAAACGCTCTGGCAGCGGAACGATGATACGCCGGAGAAGGACCGGTACGCTATCCTCGGTGAACTCGAAGCGATGCTGCAGCAGCGGGAGCAGGACATGCCGGAAGGCTCCTATACGACGTACCTCTTTGAAGAAGGCGTCGATAAAATCCTCAAGAAAGTGGGAGAAGAAGCCTCGGAGATCATCATTGCAGCGAAAAACCGCGACAAGCAGGAACTGACGTGGGAAAGCGCAGACTTTCTCTACCACTGGCTTGTGCTGCTGCAGGAGCAGAAACTCCCGATCGATGACGTGCTCCAGCGTCTTGAGGACCGTCACAGCGGAAAGAAAAACATCTAAGGACGACGAGCCCCCTGCCGGACAAGAGATTTGGCAGGGGGTTGTTTAAGAGGATAGGCATGTATGCGGTTTTCGACAGGCCAAAAGGCGCTTTGCGCTTTTGTATATGGGAAGGAGAAGATGCAGCATGACAGAACGAGAAAAGATGACAGCCGGCCTGATGTATAAGCCTTCCGATCCGGAGCTGATGGAAGACCGGCTTCGCGTCCGCCGGAAAGTCCGGGAGTATAATGCGTCCTCTCCGGCAGAAGCAGCCGGACGGGAAGATGCTCTCCGTGATATCCTCGGATCTGCAGGCAGGGAGGTTTTCATGGAACCGGACGTCCGCTTCGACTACGGATACAACATGCATGTCGGCGATCATTTCTTCGCAAACTTTGACTGCACGTTCCTCGACGTTGCGGAAATACGTATCGGAGACAACTGCATGCTCGGCCCGGGGGTGCATTTGTATACCGCTTCGCATCCACTCGGGGCCGAGGAACGGAACTCCGGCAGCGAATTTGCTATTCCTATTACGATTGGAGATAATGTCTGGATCGGCGGTGCGGCAGTCATCAATCCCGGAGTGATGATCGGTACTGGAGCTGTGGTTGCTTCCGGCGCAGTGGTGACGAAAGAAGTTCCCCCAAACACCGTCGTAGGCGGAAATCCAGCGCGTGTCCTCAAGCACCTCGATTCCTGAACGAGCACGAAGAAATCAACGGCAGCAGGTTTATATGTACGGTTGTACCGGGAATATTCTCCTTTAACAAGGATAAAGAAAGGAAGATTTCCGTGACAGAGATAAAGCAGGATGTACAAGCGCAGCTGCACGACATGGTAGACGCTGACTGGGAGGAGCAGGTGGAATTCCTCAAAGAAATCACCCGGTTCCCTTCGTTAAGTGGACAGGAAGCGGACGTGCACCGTCATATCGCCTCTTTTTTAGAGAAGGAGCTGCATCTGCAGGTAGATACATTCGGACTGGATATCGACAAGATCAAGAACCTGCCGGGATATTCGCCGGTAGAGTGGACGTACGAGAACAGCTCGATTGTCGTAGGGAAACACGAGGGATCGGAAGGAGAGGCCAACAGCCTGATTTTCCAGGGGCACACCGACGTCGTCAGCCCGGAGCCGTCGCACTTGTGGAAGCAGGATCCGTATGATCCCTGGGAGGAAAACGGGCGGCTCTACGGCCGGGGCGCCGCGGACATGAAGGCGGGACTGACCGCTTTCCTGTTTGCCTACCGTGCCCTGTACAAAGCTGGATGGCAGCCAAAGTCGAATCTGATGATGCAGTTCGTACCCGATGAGGAGCGCACCGGCAATGGGGCCCTCGCCGCCCTGCATGAAGGGTACACGGCGAAAGCTGCCCTCATACCGGAACCATTCGGCATGTTCCCGGCGAATGCACAGGTGGGCAGCCTCTGGTTCCGGGTGAAGTGGGATACGATCAAACGCACAGAAGACGGCCATGTGCAGACAAATGCCATCGAGAAATCCCAGGTGATTATCAGCCGCCTTCATGCCTTTGTGGATCGGCTGAACAAAAACGTCACCCACCCGGCATTCGCGGAAATGCGGGAGCCGATCGAACTCAATATCGGAAAAATACAGTCCGGGGACTTTGAATCCAACGAACCGGTCACGGCGAAGATGGAGGGCCGCATCGGAGTGCTGCCGGGAGAAACGGTGAAGGAACGGCAGCAGCAGATGCAGCAGCTTCTGGCAGAAGAGCTGCAGGACGATGAGTGGTTCCGTCTGCAGCCGCCGGAAATTGAATTTTACGGCTTTCATGCCGAGGCAACGGTCAGCGATGACGAGGCGCCGATCTTTCAGGCACTTGATACGGCCCATGAAACGGTGGTCGGCGAGGCCGCGC
Source organism: Alkalicoccus chagannorensis DSM 18086 (assembly GCF_000429725.1). GTDB lineage: Bacteria > Bacillota > Bacilli > Bacillales > Salisediminibacteriaceae > Alkalicoccus > Alkalicoccus chagannorensis. The sequence continues at coordinate 100,959 of NZ_AUCK01000014.1, forward strand.
AGCGACGTTCGCTGCCGTCGACGACAGATGCCCGTTTCTTCCAGCTCTATTACGATATTGACACAGTCTGCTATGGTCCGACCGGCGGGTGTTTTCATGAAATTGATGAGTGGGTGGATTTGGAAAGCCTCAAGCAGGTAACAAAAGTGTACACGAACATGATTATCTCCTGGTGCGGCATCGAACCGATCAACAACGATCCATCCTGAACCAGCGGCTGCCAGTGATCACGACTCACGGCAGCTGCTGGTTTTTGTTATGGAACGGTTTCTTCCCGGTCCGAAGAAGCTTTTTCCGCTGGCAGCCGTATCCCAAACAGCCCGTATGTTCTTGATGTTTCAATCGAAAAGGATAATTTCTAATGTGATAAGAATGGAAATGTTCTCATTTATGGAGGCGGCGCAGTCTTGTGCCGCTGCTCGCATAGTAGAGCGGAGGAAGAAAGAACTTCTTGGCGTCGGGGTTTCGGCTTGAGTCGACAGGGTGGCGTGGTAAGCGTCAAAGAATACGTACCTGTCGAGACACGTGCGCTTTATCTATACTGAAAGCAAGCCAGTAGATAAGGAGGCACAAGGTATGAGTAACGTTACTTATGGGCAGGAGGACCGCGCTTCCTGGTGGAGAGCCGAAGGCGCTGCTTACCAGGAAAGCGGGATGAGTCTGGCAGATTGGGTAGAAACGAAAGATTACAGCCAGCGGACGTTTCATCGAAACGTCAGCACCTTCTGCCCGGAAGTCCTGGATGCGTTCAACGGATCGGATGTTACCGGGTGGTCTGCGGTCCATCTGGACCTGAACACGCCCTCGTTGACCCT